>JAZJZS010000004.1:0-56297 GCA_040389685.1 Actinomycetota bacterium | reverse complement strand
GGCCGCCTGAAAACTCAAGACAAACGTCGGAATTCTGACCCCCAAGGATTTCTAGGTGAACCGCTTCAGTTAGTTCGGAACGCTTTGCCCAGCCTCGTCCACCGCTCTGAAGCACAATTACGTCGTCTGCATGCTCCTTGACGATCGAACCGCGGTAGAAAGTGCGAAGGCCGAAAGGCTTTTGACCGCTGACGTGGGCAGCGAATCGGTGGCCCTCGGGAAGCGCAAGACCAACAGTGGCCATCCCAGACTCGGCTCCGACGACCTTCCTCAGGATTGAAATACCCTCGTTGTGACGGACGAAGACATCAGTTCCCGGTTCGAGTAGCGGCCTAGTCACCCTGCTAGTGCCACCTTTGCCGTGCGAGCTGACTAAGCAGTCGCCTCGGCCATCCCGATCCCACAGAAAGTAACACACGCCTCCAGCTACGTCCACACCGGGAAAAACGTCTCGACTGTCGAGAAAATCTTCTATTTCACGAACGCGATCGTCAGCGAGCATTTCAGCTCGGAAGCTGGCGAGTCCGCGGCCGCCAGCGAACCACCGAGACGGAATGACCATCGTTAGGAACCTTGGCTCGAGCGCTTTCGCCGCCTCCACAAACTTCTGATAGATCGGCATCGCGCTCGCTCCGGCGCCACCATCATCCAGTTGGTAGGGAGGGTTCCCAATCACTACATCGAACTGCATCTCGGCTCCGAACATCTGCTTGATCCGCGCCTTGACGTCGGTCGCATGAATGAAGGCATAGGCATGTGTCTCGAGATCATCTGACCGGTCAAGCTCCGACTTGGATGCGCCGCAATAGCCGCATCGGCCACCCGCCCAGGTGTGATCCGTTCGCTCGAACCAGATGTTGCCCCAATCGCGGTCGAATGACTTCGCGATTGAATGCGGGCCGTTCGCGATCTTCGAGCAGTAGAGGCTTCGACGCGCAAGCAGGCTGGTGAGGGCCGTGATGCCAATGCCATAGACCTGCTTCGAGAGGATGTGATCGACTCGCTCGCCGAGATCCGGAATTTCCTCTGCGAGACCGATCGTGAGTCTGGTGACGATCTCGCGAAGGAAGACACCGGTCTTCGTGAACGGGTCAAGGAACGTAACAGTGCTGTCGGCCCAGATGCTCTTTCCGCTGTGCGCCTCGGCCCAAGCCAACTCGAGAGTGTCGAGCATTTGATTGGCAAGCGCGGGCGGCGTGAAGACCTCATCGTTAGAGAGGTTGGCGATGCACGTGAGCACATCCGGGTTGTAGCCCTTGAGTGTGAACCCGGACTTTGCAATTGCAGCGGTCACGCGGCAAGCTCCTGCACGGTCATGCGTATGTGTGCTTTGACCGGAACAAACACGTCGTGCGTGCCAGACGGCTCCCAGATAGCGCCTTGTACGGATGATCGCTGCGCGAGCGCGTCGTAGCGAAAATCCCGGCGTTGAAACTTTCCTCGGCCGAGATAGCCCCACTCGGGAAAGATGATCGGTGCAGAATCGGCTGTCGTCATAGTGAGGGCGTCACCCTCGACGATGTTCACGTCGAGCACACGCTGGCCGGCTCGCCACCACATGTCGCCATCCTTGGCCTTGAGGTACTTCGCAAAAGTGCCGAGAAGCCGGGACCTGCACTCAGCTGCGTTATCGGCGAGCAACTCGATTCCGTAGACGCACATAACGGCAAATAGCGCGTAGTGATTCTTCTCGAAGTCGCTGCGGCCGTGCCTGAATTGAACTGCCGAGAGCTTCCGCTCAAGCACCGGAACGAGGAAGTTGCCCGAGCCGCAGGCTGGCTCGAGGAATCGCGAGTCGATCCGCTCTGTCTCGGACTTGACGAGGTCGAGCATGTCGTTGACAAGCCATCCAGGCGTGAAGACTTCGCCGTGATCGGCCACTCTTTGCCGGGACTTGACTAGCCGCTCGACTCCCCCATCCGCTGCAGCCATAGGTCAAGAGTACAAGTACCCGGTGACTTACACACTGGCACACGCGCCCGGGCGCCCTGAGGCTTAGTGGATGCCCCGAGTCACCTCCGATGCCGCAGCCCACATCGGGCGGCGAATCGCTGAACGTCGGCGGCAGATCGCACTCACCCAGGACGAGTTGGCAGCCGGAAGCGGGATCGACTCGTCAAACATCCGTGCGTATGAGAATGGGCGCGCCATGCCGAGCATTCACTCACTGGTGCGAATTGCGGCCGCCCTCGGGCTGGATCCGGGGGCGCTTCTGGAGGGTCTGTCGCTCGACCTGTTTACGGCACGGGTGCAGGGCGGACGTCGCCAGAGCGCGTAGCGATTCGGAGGCCAGTCGACGAAAAAACCCGCCGCAGGATGCGACGGGCTCTTTCTGAAATGGGTCTCGATACGCGCCGTAGACGGCGCTACTCGACCAGCGGGGGTTACAGCTTCGTGACCTGGTCGAAGCTGAGCTCCACCGGAGTCTCGCGCTCGAACAGGGAGACGAGCACGATGAGCTTGCCGCTCTCCGCCTTGATCTCGTTGATCGAACCCGGGAGGCCCGCGAACGAGCCCTCCTTGATCGTGATGGTCTCGCCGATCTCGAAGTCGACTTCCTGGGGGATGGAGCGGCCGATGGACTTTCCGCCCTTCGCGCCGGCCTTGACCGGAGCTTCGACGATCTGCACCAGGCTCTTCAGCATGTTGAAGGCCTCCTCGAAACGCAGCGGCGTCGGGTTGTGCGAGTTGCCGACGAAGCCGGTGACACCGGGGGTGTGGCGCACGACCGACCAGCTGTCTTCGTTGAGCTCCATGCGCACGAGCACGTAGCCGGGGATGCGCACACGGGTGACGAGCTTGCGCTGGCCGTTCTTGATCTCGACGACGTCTTCCATCGGCACCTCGACCTGGAAGACGTAGTCCTCCATCGCCATCGAGACCTTGCGGTTCTCGATGTTCTGCTTCACGCGCTTCTCGAAACCGGCATACGAGTGGATGACGTACCACTTGCCGTAGGCGGCCTTGAGCTCCTTGCGGAACTCGGCATACGGGTCGACCGGAAGGTCTTCCTCGGCCTCATCGATGGACGCCTGCTCGGCGAGCTCGGACTCAATTTCGGCCTCGAATGCGTCGTCGAATGGCACGACCTCCTGAGGATCCCCCTCGACGAACCCGACCTCGTCGTCGGTCGCTTCGACGGCGGCCTCGGCCTCATCTGCGGAGTCGACCTCCAGGGCGTCGGCCACCACGGCATCCGCTTCGGGATCCGCGGCGAGCGCGACCGCGTCGAGCGCGGCATCGAGTTCCGCCTCTACATCTCTACCCGTGTCGTCGCCGTCATCGTCCTCATCCACGACATGGAGCGCGCGGCTTTCGGCTGACCGGACGGATGCTTCATCCGCAGCCAGCTCGTTGCCTTCCTGCGCTTCGTCCTCCTCAGAGGACTGCTCGGCGGCAGTCGCGAGGTCGATGTCGTCGCGGTTTGTTCCAGACACTGTGAATCTCATTCCATTTCTTGGGGCGAATGCGGCACTGGTTCGTGCCGCCGCCGGTTCGGGAGCCGTACGGTCCCCACGACCCGATACTTCGTGCGGTCGTTACTTCGTGTGATCGTTACTTGCCGAAGACGGTGTTCACACCGAGTGCGAAGACCAGATCCAGCCCGTAGACCAGCGCCATCATGATGACCACGAAGACCAACACGACGCCGGTGTAACTGAACAGTTCCTTGCGGGTCGGGGTGACGACCTTCTTCAGCTCATTGATTACCTGCCGGAGGAAGAGCAGAATTCCGCCGAACGGTCCACGACTTGCGCCACGGTCCTGCCTGGCATTCGCGACGATGTCCTCACTGGGTTCATCGATGACATTTCTCGCCACTTGTTTACTACCTTCGTCGAGACTGCCGACCCGCACAGGTGTGCGGTTCGAGCTGCAGGGCGGACAGGACTTGAACCTGCAACCTGCGGTTTTGGAGACCGCTGCTCTACCAATTGAGCCACCGCCCTTCGCAGTCGAACTGTCATCACCTGTAGGCCGAACTTCGGGGCTTGGCCCGAAATGGGCATACGAAATGATGGCAGATTTCAACTACCACGCCCCAGTGTAGGCGACCGTCCGACAGGGCGCAAAGCTGCGCTGCGCCCCTCGCTGTCACTGTCGCGGTCGCCGTCGCCGTTGCCACAGGACGGCACGGGCGCGACCATTGGGTCATGACACCTTCTCCCCACGTGAGTGTGCGCGACCTGCGCAAGCAATACGGAGGCTTCGCGGCTGTCGACGGCGTGAGCTTCGACATCCAGGCCGGTGAGACCTTCGCGCTACTCGGCCCGAACGGCGCAGGCAAGTCCACCACCATAGAGATCCTCGAGGGCTACCGCGATCGCACCAGCGGTGAGGTGACCGTGCTCGGTGTCGACCCCCAACGCGGCGGACTCGACTGGAAAGCGCGCCTCGGCATCGTGCTGCAATCGACCGGCGAAAGCGGCAACGTGACGGTTCGCGAGCAGCTCGCGCACTTCGCCGGCTTCTACCCCAACCCACACGACGTCGACGAGGTGATCGCCGCCGTCGGCCTCACCGAGAAGGCGAAGGCCCGAATCAAATCGCTCTCCGGCGGACAAAGGCGGCGAGTGGATGTCGCGCTCGGAGTGATCGGGCGGCCGGAGCTGCTCTTTCTCGACGAGCCAACCACCGGGTTCGACCCGGAGGCGCGGCGTGAGTTCTGGGAACTCATCCGCTCTCTGAAACGCGAGGGCACCACCATCCTGCTCACCACCCACTATCTCGACGAAGCCGCCCAGCTTGGCGATCGCGCCGGGGTCATCTCCGGTGGCCGCCTCATCGACATCGGCCCAATCGACGAGATCGGAGGGCCGGATGCCCGGGTGCCGGTCGTGCGTTGGCACGACCAGAACGGACCGCACGAGGAGCGCACCACCGAGCCCGCATCCGTTGTCGCACGCCTATTCGCGGCCTCCGGCGGAGAGCCCGCCGGGCTCGAGGTTCGACGCCCAAGCCTCGAAGACGTCTATCTCGCCCTCGTCGCAGACCAACCCAACCAACAACAGACCATGGAACAGCTGGAGCGCTCACTATGACCACGGTCATCACCTCGCCGAAACTACCCGCAGGTCGCACCCTTGCCCTCGGAGCAAGCCGCGTCGCCTACGAGGTGAAGACCTACTTCCGCCAGGGGGACTCGGTGTTCTTCACCTTCCTGTTTCCCCTGGTTTTTCTCACGATCTTCTCGGTGGCTTTCAGCGAAGGCAGTTTCGGCACGACCGCGACCGGGGCCAAGGTGACCGCCGCAGAGTTCTACCTTCCCGCCATGCTCGCCGCCGGGGTGCTCTTGAGCGGATTGCAGAACATGTCCATCGACATCGCCACGGAGAAGAGCGACGGCACACTGAAACGGCTGGGCGGCTCGCCGCTACCGGTGCTGAGCTACTTCATCGGCAAGATCGGGCAGGTGATCGTGACGGGCATCCTTCAATCGGCACTGTTGCTGGTGGTTGCTGGGGTGGCTTTTCGGGTCTCGTTGCCGACGGATCCTGCCCGGTGGCTCACCTTCCTCTGGGTGTTCCTCCTCGGCGTGTCGACCTGCGCCGTGCTCGGCATTGCCCTGAGCGCCCTCCCGCGCAGCGGCAAGAGCGCAACGGCCGTGATCATCCCGATCACCCTCATCCTGCAGTTCATCTCCGGCGTCTACCTCAACTTCTCCCAGTTGCCCGATTGGCTTCAAAACTTCGCAAGCGTGTTCCCGCTCAAGTGGCTTGCCCAGGGGATGCGCTCGGTATTTCTCCCCGACTCCTTCAAGGCGCTCGAAATGGGAGGCACCTGGAACCTCGGCGGCGTGGCCCTGGTCACGGCGATCTGGCTCGTCGTGGGACTCGTGGCCTGCCGCCTGAGCTTCCGCTGGATCCGCAAGGACTCCTGACGAAGGAGTGCGGTCGATACCGCACTGTCCCCTGAATGAGTTCTGGTCGAACACTCCGACTCTTGCTAACCTTTACCAATTCGTAACCAAACGGTGAGGAATGACTGCGTGACACCGCACCAGCGCCGAGAAAGCGGCCGCACCCGAGCCACTTCGCAGCTGACCGCCTTCGGCGCTGTGCTCGGAGTATCCGCGCTTGTCATCTCGACCTCGCTTCCAGCGGCGGCCCTGTACCGCACCGATTCGGCGTTCGCCCTCTCCGCTCGCGGGTCGGCAGCTCAGAACGACGCAACAACGCAGTCTTTCACCGCCGGCCTCGAGACCGCGCCCGCGATCGCCGCAAGCGTCGGCCGGGACGGCTACGCCGTGACGCTGCCGCCACCGCCACCTCCTCCGCCGCCGCCGCGCGTGATCCGGGCGGTGCCGCTCGGCACCTTCGCGCCGGTGGGAAGCCTGCTCTACACGCCGAACCCCGGCGGCGCCATCCAGTGGCCTTTTGCGCGTTATGTGCCGATCGCGAGCGGTTTCGGGCCGCGCTCGTCGCCGTGTGGAGGATGTTCGTCGTTCCACGAGGGGCTCGACATGCTGGCCGGTGCAGGGGCCGCGGTCGGGGCTATCGCACCGGGAGTGGTCAGTGCCGCCGGACCGGATCCCGTCGGTTCCTATGGAACGCGCGTGGTCATCGAGCACGTCGTGAACGGCCAGGTGGTGCGGAGCCTGTACGCCCATATGGTTGCCGGTTCGACGACCGTAACGGTGGGCCAGACCGTCACGGTCGGCCAAACCGTCGGATTGGTGGGGAACACCGGCGCTTCCAGCGGAGCCCACCTGCATCTCGGCATTTCGGTCGACGGCGCGCTCATCGACCCCTACGCGTGGCTCATCGCCAACGCCAAGTGATCGGTGATGCGTGGAGCGTCACAGCTGCACGCCCACGAGCACGGGCTCCGGTTGCAGCACGACGCCATAGGCTCCGAGAACCCGGGTTTGGATGTAGCGGGCCAGTTCGGCGACCTGGACCGCGGTCGCATCGCCCGTGTTCACGATTGCGAGACTGTGCTTGGTCGAAACCGCAGCACGAGAGCCCGGAAGGCGAAACCCTCGGGTCACCCCGGAGTGCTCGATGAGCCACGCCGCGCTGAGCTTCATCCCACGTGGTTCGGCGACGGCGCGGGGTGCAAGCGCCCCCGGCTGGTATGACTCGAGCGGCGTGATGATCGCGAAATCGGCATCCGCTGCACGGCCCTCGACCGGCCAGCGCGGCACATCGGAGGGGAGCGAGCGGGCGAACTCCGCACTGACGATCGGGTTCGTGAAGAAGGATCCCGCACTCACCGAGTCCGGATCTGCCGGGTCGAGGAGCATGCCCTTCGAGCCCCGCAGCGCGAGCACTGCCGCACGCACCCTGGCCACCGGCAGCCGATCGCCGACAGTAACACCGAGGGCATCCGCGAGCTGTGCATAGTCGATCGCGTCGCTCAGGGCCCTGTCGTTCTCAGACAGCGCGATGTCGATGGACACCACGACTCCCGGCCGTCCCCCCTTGAGCACCGAACGTCGGTAGCCGAGTTCGAGTTCTGCTGCCGACAGCCGGAGGAGCTCCCCGCTGGGAAAGTCGAGGAACTCGATCGAAAGCAGCGTGGACGAGAGCTCCTGGCCGTAGGCGCCGATGTTCTGGATCGGGGCCGCACCGCACGACCCTGGGATGCCCGAGAGCGCCTCGATTCCGCTCCAGCCCTGTTCCACGGCGAAGGCGACGAGCCCTTCCCATGGTTCGCCGGCCTGAACGCGCAGGGCCACGCCATCGCCGGGCAGCCGTTCGATCCCGCGCGTGACCACGTGGATGACCGTGCCCGCAATTCCGTCGTCCGCCACGACCAGGTTCGATCCGCCGCCGAGGGCGATCCAGTCGTCGCCGGTCGCCCAGACCCTGCGCGACGTCTCGATGAGTTGCTCACGCGTCGCGGGGGCCAGAAGCTCCGCAGCGGCACCGCCGATCCGGATAGTGGTGAGTTCCCTGAGTTCCCTCATTCAGGGCACGCTCACGCGTGCTTGGGCCTTGCCGAGCACCGTCGCGCCGTCGAAGGTCACGGTCAGGTCGATCCGCGCGATCTCGCCGTCGAGGGCGCCCACTTTCGCAACGACGGTGACGCGGGCGCCGTTGTCGGCATCCACCGGCACCGGGCGGGTGAAGCGCACCTGGTAGTCGAGAATCCTGCCCGGGTCGCCGATCCAGTCGACGACCGGCTGCACCGCAAACCCCATGGTGAGCATGCCGTGCGCGAGCACACCCGGCAACCCCACCGAAACGGCCGCGTCGTCGCGGTAATGGATGGCATTGAAATCGCCGGATGCGCCGGCGTAGCGCACCAGGGAGTCCCGGGTGAGCGCGAACTCGGCTTCGGCCACGACCTGCCCGATATCGAGGGACGCCGCCGTGATTCCGGTCATTCCTCGCCCCGCACCACGAGCGTGGAGGTAGCAGTGACAACGTGCCCGCCGTCAGCCCCGACGATCGACGACTCGGCGGTGACCATCGAATGTCCGCCGAGCGACTTGATGCTCGCGACCGAGAGCGTCGCGGTGAGCTCGTCGCCCGCGACGATCGGGCGGGTGAAGCTGAAGCGCTGGTCACCGTGCACCACGCGGGCGAAGTCGATACCGGCATCCGGTTCCGCGAGCAGCTGGTGCAGGGTCAGCTCCTGCACCACCACCGGGAAAGTGGGAGGCGCCACGAGGTCGCTGTAACCGGCAGCGCGGGCGGCAGCGACATCCATCGACAGGGGGTTCGCGGCGAACACGGCGCGAGCGAACTCGCGGATTTTCTCCCGCCCGACAAGATAGGGCTCGGTCGGCGGGAAGACGCGCCCGACGAGCGCGGGGTTTACGGTCATTCGGTCTCCTTCGGTGTTTCCGTTGGCACAGCGAAAGCCTAACGACGGGAGACGAACAATGAAGAAAGCCCCGGCCACCTTCAGCGGTGACCGGGGCTGACTTCGTTGGGATGTCTTACTGGCAGCTATCGCACTGCAGGTCGTCCATCGGGTCGACCGGGACGGCGTATCCGCCAATGAAACTGTTGTCGTTGTCCATGGGTGCCTCCTCAGGGCTTTTGGTGATCTGGGCTCGTGGTGAGAAATGCCGAAAGTTTGGTACTCCGTCACCGGTTGTTCAGAATCGGCGCCGTCGTGGGTTCCCACTATATAACCGGAATGACACTCCTGTCATTCCACTACATCTAGTGTTTCGGCGTGTCGCGATTATTGGTCAGGCTATCGTCTGCGACCGACATTCCGGCAGCATCCTCGAGACGTAGTCCCGGTGCATCTCGGTCTGGGCGAGGGCGGACAACAGGAAGACGTGTGCCAGGCTCTGCCATCCCGCGGTCCAGGTGAGTCTGGCTGCCACCTGCCAGTTGCTCGACTCCGGGGCATCCGAGAGCACCGCGGTCACCTCGCGGGATCGCCTCAGGTGATGCTCGGCGGATGCGGCCGCTCGGGCGGCAACGCCCCGGAAGCGGTAGCCATGTCCCGGGAGGGCCTCGTGGTCGTCATAGGTGCTCACCGACCGGAGGCTCGCCAGGTAGTCGGTGAGCGGATTGGCGGCGGTGGCCGCTCCGAGCCCGAGACCGGCATGCATCATCGGCAACAGGTGATCCCCGGTGAACAGCACGGCACGCGTGTCGTCGCGCAGGCACAGGTGGCCGGAGGTGTGGCCGGGCGTGTGAATCGCGCGCAGGTCGAAGCCCGGGATGTCGAGCCGTTCGCCATCGACGAGCGTGCGGTCCGCGGGCGGGGGGATGAAGCGCGCCGCCTGGGCGGTCACCGCCATCAGTTCGGCACGGCGCGGCTGCGGAACGCCCCAGGCCTCGACCCGCCGCTCGAGGTCATCCGGCGTTCCGAAGGTGTCGAACGGCGAGTCGATCGCAGCGGACTCCCTCTCGTGAAGCTGGAGGGGAGCCCCGGAGGCCGACCGCAACCGGTCGGCGAGTCCGATGTGGTCGGGGTGCAGATGAGTGGAGGTGATCGAGCGTACCTCGGTCGGCGAGGAGTCGAGACGGGCGAGCAGAGCGCAGAGCGAATCCCAGTTGTCATCGGATCCCCATCCCGGATCGATCACGTGGAAGCCGTGATCGGAGTCGCGCAGAAGGTAGAGAAAAGAGTACGGGAGATGCCCACCAGGCATCCGTTGGGCCAACGCCCACACGTCGTCGCGCACCAGTTCCGGAGCCGGCACCCCGCCGGAACGCGACGCCTCGAACTGGGCAGGGCTGGTGGGATGCATGAGCCTCTTTCGGACATCGGAGACGAAGGTCCCCCAAGAACGATACGTCGGGTGCCGAGTCCCGGCTGTCGCGACCAGAATGGGGTGATACCTCCTGCCACCCAAGAATCGAGTCCCATGCCTGCCCCGACCCTGCCTCTGAAACTCGGCTACAAAGCATCCGCCGAGCAGTTCGCCCCGCGTGAACTCGTCGAGATCGCGGTCGCGGCGGAGGCCCATGGCTTCGAGAGCGTCGCCGTGAGCGACCACTTCCAACCCTGGCGGCACACCGGTGGGCATGCGCCGTTCTCGCTGGCCTGGATGGCTGCGGTGGGCGAACGAACTTCCGCAATCCAGATCGGCACCTCGGTGATGACCCCGACATTCCGCTACAACCCGGCGGTGCTCGCCCAGGCCTTCGCGACCCTCGGATGCCTCTACCCGGGCCGCATCATGATCGGGGTCGGCACAGGAGAGGCGCTCAACGAGATCGCGACCGGCTTCCGCGGCGCCGGGGCCCAGGACTGGCCCGAGTTCAAGGAGCGCTACGCCCGGCTGCGCGAGGCGGTCTCCCTCATGCGCGAACTGTGGACCGGTGATCGGGTCAACTTCGAGGGCGAGTACTACTCGACCCACGACGCGAGCATCTACGACCGGCCGGAGGGCGGCATCCCCGTCTACATAGCCGCGGGCGGTCCCGTCGTTGCCGGCTACGCGGGACGGGCGGGCGACGGCTTCATCTGCACCTCCGGCAAGGGAATGGACCTCTACAGCGAGAAGCTGATCCCGGCGGTGGCGGCGGGCGCCGAGAAGGCGGGACGGGATGTCGCGGCCATCGACCACATGATCGAGATCAAGCTCTCCTACGACACCGATCGGGACCTGGCGCTCGAGAACACCCGATTCTGGGCGCCGCTATCGCTGACGGCCGAGCAGAAGCACGACCTCACCGACCCGATCGAGATGGAACGCGCGGCGGATGCCCTGCCGATCGAGCAGGTCGCCGCCCGCTGGATCGTTGGCTCCGATCCCGACGAGACGGCCGACCGGATCGGCGACTACATCGACGCCGGCTTCAACCACCTGGTCTTCCACGCGCCCGGACACGACCAGCGCCGCTTCCTGGAGTCCTTCGAGCGCGACCTCGCGCCCCGCCTGCGCGCGCGCTAGTCCGAAGCCTCGCTAGACCTGGGACTTGGCGACCGTCATCAGCACGACGGCGTCTTCTTCCGCCTCCAGGCTGTGCAGCCCATCGGGCACGATGAGCAGATCGCCGGTGCGCGCTTGCCACGAGTTCGCCCCGGCCCGCAGCCGCACCCGGCCGCGCAGAACGAAGATCGTGGCCTCCCCGGGACTGCGATGCTCGCTGAGCGCGGTGCCGTTGGTCATCGCGACGACGGTCTGCCGGAGGATCTTCTCGTGCCCGCCGTAGACCGTGTCCGCGGCGCGTCCACTGGTCGCCGCGGTCGCGGCCTTCAACTGCTGCGTCGCGAGAGCCTCGATCGAAATTTTCTGCATGGTGCCACCGTACGGGCACAGGCACGACTGAGCGAGGAATCGTGTGCCTAAAGTATGGTTCCGGCCTCATCCGGTCGGCGCACGGAAGTGGGCCGTACCGCCGATGGCGCCCGGCGCCGCAGCCGTGACGCTGGTGGCATGACCTCACCGACCCGCGACATCCGTTCCCTCCAGCGCTCCATGCGACGGGCCAAGCCGGAGTGGATCGTGCCGACCGCGCTGATCCTGCTCTGCCTCATCCCCGTCGCGGCCGGGGCGATGCGGCTCACCGAGCTGACGAGCGGTGCGGCGATCACGCCGCAGAATGCGCGCTTCTTCGCCTCCCCCATTCCCGTGGTGATCCACATCGTTGGCGTCACGGTGTTCACCCTGTTCGGGGCGTTGCAATTCGTGCCCTCCCTTCGGCGCGGACGACCGAGCTGGCATCGCGTCGCCGGTCGCATCCTCATCCCGGCCGGGATTCTGGCGGCTCTCTCCGGGCTGTGGATGAGCGTCTTCTACCGACTGCCGGCCACCGACGGCGTCGTGCTGCTGGTACTCCGACTCATCTTCGGAAGCGCGATGGTGGCCAGCCTGCTCCTCGCAGCGCGCGCGATCCGGCGCCGCGACTTTACTCAGCACGGGGCGTGGATGACGCGGGGCTACGCGATCGGTCTCGGCGCGGGCAGCCAGGCCGTGATCCTGCTGTCGTGGATGCTGATCCTCGGCCAGCCTAATGTGACGACGCGCAGCGTTCTCATGGGCGCTGGCTGGGTGGTCAACCTCGCGGTCGCCGAGTACGTCATTCGACGACGCAGCGTCAGATCCACTCAGAATCCTGAGGCTTCTCACCGATCCCTGAGCGCAAGTGCCCCCATATCATAAGGGGATGATCGGCCTCGCGCGTTCGACCTGGAACGCCCCGGCCGCCTCGCCACCGCCACCGCGGCGAGTGTGGCGGGATTGGGCGGCTGTTGCCGCGCTCGCCGTCATCGCCGTGCTCGAAGGTGCGCTGCGCACAGACCTTTCGAGACCCTGGCTAGCGGTCACCGTGACGGTTGCGCTGCTGCCCACCCTGCTGTGGCGCCGCACCTTACCGTTGCGGATGCTCGCGATCGCCGTTGGCACCGGGGCGGTGGCCACCCTCCTCTTCGGCAAGGACGCACAGCTAAACACAACGGCCTACGTTCTCTTGCTGACCTACTCGGTGTTCCGTTGGGGGTCTGGGCGAGCGACGGTCGTCGGTTTCGTCATTATGCTCGGAACCCTGGGCCTGTCCGACATCGCGGACAGGCCGACCGTCGCCGAAGCGATCGGGGGCCTCGCCGTGGTCCTCACCACGATGACACTCGGCCTATCGCTGCGGTTTCGCGCCGGACTGCGAGCCCGTGAACTCGACCGGGCGAAGTCCTTCGAGCGCGAACGGCTCGCCCGCGACCTCCACGACACCGTCGCCCACCACGTCTCGGCCATCGCCATCCAAGCCCAGGCAGGACTGGCGACCTCCCACTCCCGCCGAGAAGCGGCGACGGAGGCGCTTCGGGCGATAGAGGCAGAGGCCTCACGCACCCTCGCCGAGATGCGTTCGATGGTGCACGTGCTGCGTCGCGATGACGCGGCGGAGTTCGCTCCCGGCGCACGCATCGCCGATCTCGAACTGCTCGCCCGGCCAGCCGGGGACGGCCCTGCCGTGGAGGTGCGGCTGCATGGCGAATTCGACGATCTTCCGCCAGCGGTGGAATCTGCCGTCTATCGTCTCGCCCAGGAATCCGTGACCAATGCGCGGCGGCACGCCCACCACGCCACTCGCATCGAGGTGTTCGTCGACGCCGACACGAAGCGTATCCGGGTAACGGTGCAGGATGACGGCGACCCCGGTGCCGCCTTCACGCCGGGTTATGGGATCACCGGCATGATCGAACGCGCCGCCCTGCTTGGAGGCACCTGCACCGCGGGACGCTCGGCCGGGCGTGGTTTCACAGTGGCTGCCGTGCTTCCGCGCGCGGGATGGGCGACATGACGATCCGCGTGCTCATCGCCGACGACCAGGAACTCGTGCGCACCGGACTTCGCATGATCCTCGACGCCCAGGAGGGTATCCGGGTGGTCGGCGAAGCCGTCGACGGGCTGCAGGCAGTCGAGCTCGCGAGACGATTGCGCCCGGACGTGTGCCTGTTCGACATCCGGATGCCACGCGCCGACGGCATCGACGCCACCCGGGCGATCGCCGGCCCCGGCGTCGCCGACCCGATCGCCGTCATCGTGATCACGACCTTCGACCTCGACGAATACGTCTATGCGGCCCTCAGGGCGGGGGCTCGCGGATTCCTGCTCAAGGATGCCGGGGCGGCGCTGCTCGCGGAGGCTGTTCGCGCCGCTGACCGAGGAGACGCGCTCATCGCGCCGAACATCACCGTGCGCCTTCTCGAGGCATTCGCGGATTCGGCGCCCTCGTCGTCTCTCACCGGCCCCACCGAACCTCTCACTGAGCGGGAGGAGCAGGTGCTCGCTACCGTGGCCCGCGGCCGGAGCAACAGCGAGATCGCGGGTGAGCTCTACATCACCCTGAGCACGGTGAAGACTCACATCGCCAGCCTGATGAGCAAACTCGGGGCGCGCAATCGCGTCGAGATCGCCATCTGGGCTCACGAGAACCGGCGCGGGGGAAAGCCGGCGAGCCGGCGACGATGACCTGACTCGTGTCGCGGTGCTTCTGGATCAATGAAGTGAACAGTGTGTAGCGAGGGCGGGACTCGAACCCGCGACACCACGATTATGAGCCGTGTGCTCGGCACGGCCCATCTCAAGTGATCAGATGGGCCTGAAACTCGTTGATATTCCGGGGTTTTCGCGCCTGCTTTCTGCGCTCAATCCCCGAGAATCTCAGACAGATGTGGTCAAAATGTGGTCACGCCCCCGATCAAATAGACCCTAGATCCGCGGATCTCGGGTCAGTAATGCTCACGGGCTTGCAAGATAACGATGTGGTCGTCCGTCACGTAGTACACTAGACGGTTCGTCTCATCGATACGGCGGGACCACGCGCCTGAGAGGATGTGCCTGAGGGGCTCGGGCTTGCCGATACCGGCGAAAGGATCGCGAAGCGCATCGGCGATCAACTGGTTGACGCGCTTGAGGGTCTTGCGGTCCTGGGTCTGCCAGTAGACGTAGTCCTCCCACCCGTTCGGGTCGAAGGCGATCGTGCGCGTCACGCGTCCAGGAGGTCGTGCTGCTCGAACTCGCCCCGCCGCGCCCGCTCTATCGCCGCAAGCAGCCGCTCGGCGCTCGCGGGATTCCTCAGCAGGTAAGCCGTCTCAGTAATCGCGTCGTAGTCGTCCTTGGACAGGATGACCGCGTTTCCGTGCTTCGACACGACCTCGACGGCGGTGTGGTCCTGGTTGACCTGCTGGATGAGCCCGAACAGGCTCTTGCGTGCTTCGGTCGCACTGATCGCCGACATGATCGCCTCCAATAAGTAGTACCTGATACCGTACCACTCCAAGTTGCTATTCTGTGGGCCAGTCCAAGCGGATCGCCTATCGAAGCTCGGGACTTACCGGGCTCGGGGCTTCCACCTTGGGGGCGCGAGTCGCAACGAAGCGGAAGCTGTCCTGATCGATTCGCACAAAGTCGAAGTCAACCTCATCGCCCGCTATGAAAGACCGGTATCCCCCGCTCTCGATCACGGAGAAGTGGACGAAGGCGTCTTGGCCGTCGGGAAGCTCTTGCGACGAGATAGCGCCACGCCGATAGCCGTGAGTCGATCGTGCACCTGGACCTCGGTCTGTGGCAATAGTTTCACCGCGCCCCGACGCGAAGACAGGGGCACTGCCCGGCACAATGCGAGATATTGTTTCGGCATGCCAGGAATAGCGAGCACCGAGACCCTCGATTTTGTCACCGCCAACTCGGACTCATCCGGCTGCACGCTCTATATCGTCGAGGCCAGCTCGAGACGGTCAATCTCGTTGGCGTCGACCACGCAGATTGCGAGCCACGCCCCGCCGCCAGAAAATGTAGAGAGTCGGGTCGGGCGGCGGCGCGACAGTCGGAAACGCCGAGAGGACCGGTGCACGCGATGGCGACGGTGGAGGCTTACGAGACAGTGGCAGGGAAGCGGTACCGGGTGCGCTACCGCAAGCCGGACCGGTCACAGACAACGAAGCGTGGCTTCAGAACCAAGAGGGAAGCCGAGCTCTACCTCGCCGGCGTCGAACTGGGCAAGGCCTCCGGAACCTATATTGACCCGTCGAGCGCTCGCGTGACGGTGGGCGAGCTGTCAAGCCAGCAAGGCGAAGTCCCCTGCTCTGGTGCACCGAGCCCACGGAGTGCTGTCGTCGGTACTGGCGGTCGCCGTCAGGGATCATCGGATCCCCGCCAACCCTGCGCGCGGGGTTGGGCTTCCCAGAAGGGTGGGCCGGGCACACCGCTATCTCACGCACGAACAGCTTCACCGCCTGGCGGAGGCGTCAGGTCGGCATTCGACGTTGATGCGCCTGCTTGGGTACACAGGGCTGCGCTGAGGAGAGGCGACAGCCCTCTCGGTACGCGACATCGATCGCGCCATGCGACGAATCTCGATCTCCCGCAATGCCGTGCTCGTCAACGGTTGGGTCATCGTCGGGACCCCCAAGACCCACAAGCAGCGGAGCGTGCCGTATCCTGGGCCACGCGTCGGCGGCGATGACCTTGGATACCTACGTTGACCTGTTCGACGACGACCTGAGTCGTGTCGCGCTGCGCCTGAATGACGCTGCCATCTCCACAGATGTGGTCAAAATGTGGTCAGAGGCCCCGCTTGCGAAGCTGAAATCGGACACCGACATCCCCAAATTTCAAGCAAACAAAGGTATGTAGCGAGGGCGGGACTCGAACCCGCGACACCACGATTATGAGCCGTGTGCTCTAACCACCTGAGCTACCCCGCCGGGACGCCACCCGAGTAGGGCTGCGAGAGCCCCCTGTGGGAATCGGACCCACTACCTCTTCCTTACCAAGGAAGTGCTCTACCAATGAGCTAAGGGGGCGTGACCTGAAAGTCACGCCAACTGCGTCTATCGAACCAGGGCGCGGCGCAGCGCTGCGGACAGCGCGGCGCCGTCTGGCACCGTAAGAGACTAGCATCCGTTCGCGACCCGCTTTGCCCCTCCGGCACCCGCGTCACGACTCAAGTTCGAGTACCGTCCCCGCCTCCGAGAATTCGGGCACCTCCACCCCGGGCAGCGCGAACGCACTGAACGACGGGCCGCTGCCGGAGAGGCGGATGCCGGCCTCGCCACGAGAAGCCGTCGCGTGCCCGTACAGCGGCCGCGGCATCCCGGCGAAGGCGTGCGCGGGCAGGGAGATGTCGTACGCGCCGCGCGCTGCGATCACGAGGATCGACTCCTCCGCGGTCTCCCGGATGAACACCAACACCTCGCGCCCGGCGTGCAGCCAGCGCATGCCCCCGCCGTTCAGCGCCGTGTGCCCGGTGCGCAGGTGGATGAGGTCGGAGTAGAGGTCGATCGTTGGGGCAGCGGCATCCACCCGGTCCCAGGGCATCGGAGTGCGCGAGTGCTCACCGTCATCGCCGACGAGGCCGAATTCATCGCCGGCGAAGACCACGGGGATGCCCGGCAGCGTCATCGACAGCCCGACGGCCACCGGCAGGGCGCCTTCGATGGCGTGGGTGAGGAAGCGTGGGGTGTCGTGGGTGTCGAGCGCATTCATCGTGCTGAGCTGCACCCGCCAGGGAAATCCGTGGGCGAACCTGCGGTGCGCGGCGAGGACCTGCTCGCCGGTGTACGACGGGATGGTCCCGAACGGCAGCCCGAAATAGGAGGATTCGCGCTCCCCCGTCGACAGCCAGCCCCACACCGGCCGGGTGAAGTTGGCGTAGGTCATCGCCCCGTGCCAGGCGTCGCCCTGGAAATCGCTCGTCGCATCGTTGGTCGATTCGCCGAGCAGGATGGTGTCGGGATTGATCTCGATCATCGTGCGCCGGATGATGCCCCGCACCTCGGCATTGAGGTCGTCGGTGAGATGGCGTCCGGTCATATTGGCGACGTCGATGCGCCAACCGTCGAGCGAGTACGGAGGTTTGAGCCACTTGGCCACGACGGAGTCCGGTCCCTCGATGAACCGGGCGCGCAACTCCGGGGAGTTCCAGTTGAACTTCGGCAGGCTCGGCACCCCAAGCCAGGATGCGTAGGTGCGCTGGTCGGCATCCAGCCAGTAATAGAAGGCGCCTTCGGGCGTGCCTGGCCTGAGGTGGGATGCCTGGAACCATTCGTGCGCGTCACCGCTGTGGTTCGAGGTGAGATCGCCGATCACGGTGAGTCCGCGTTCGTGCGCGGCCCGGACAAGTGAGACCAGTGCCTCGTCGCCGCCGAGCAACGGGTCCACCTCGTCGAAGGAGAGCGCGTCGTACCGGTGGTTACTGCGCGCGGGGAACACCGGGGTGAGGTAGAGCATCGTAACGCCGAGACGCTCGAGGTGGTCGAGGTGTTGCTCGATGCCCTTCAGGTCTCCCCCGTAAAACTGGGTCGCCGTGTGCGGGCCGATGTGGGTGACCGGGTCATTCCACGCGGCCTGCTCCGCCCATGCGGGAAGCTCGCGGCCCGAGGCACCCGCCGACCGGGCGAAGCGATCGGGAAAGACCTGGTACATGACGGTTGCCTTCGCCCACTCCGGCGGCGCGGGGTGACTAAGGATCTTGAAGTCTTCGGAGTCGAGGGTCTCGATGGTGTGGAAACCGGTGGCGTTGAGCCAGCAATTGGACCCGTCGGCGAGCTTGAACAGAAATCGGTAGCCGTGGGTCGGGTTCTCGATCTGGATCTCAGCCTCCCACCACTCCCAGCCTTCGACCGTCGCGACGTGGGATGCCACGGTGAAGCGCGGTTCACGGTTGGGGTTCGAGCGCGTGCGGACGACGTCGACGGGGCCGAAGTCAGAGGGGATGCGCACCCGCACCCGCACGTGGTCTCCGAGTTGGGGAGCGGGGTCGGAGACATAGAGGGGAGAGCCGTCGTGGTGAGGCTCATGCACGATGCCCATGGTGGTCCTTACGTTTTTCCGGCGCATGCCGTCCGGTGGAGATGGAATAGGGTTTTTGCATGAGTCTCGACACCCTCCCGCTGTCCCCCGTGCCCGAAACCGAGACCAGAACCCTCGCAACGCGCCCGGGAATTCAATGGTGGCGCTCCGCGGTGATCTACCAAATCTACCCTCGCTCGTTCGCCGATGGCACGGGCGACGACGGTCTTGGCGACCTCGCCGGTATCACCGAACGGCTCCCGGCGCTCGTTGAGCTCGGGGTGGATGCGGTGTGGCTCTCACCGTTCTACACCTCGCCGCAGAAGGATGCCGGATACGACGTCGCCGACTACTGCGATGTCGACCCGGTCTTCGGCACCCTCGCCGATTTTGACGCCCTCGAGAGGCGTGTCCATGAGCTCGGACTCAAACTCATCATCGACCTGGTGCCCAACCACACCTCGGACCAGCACGCCTGGTTCCAGGCGGCACTGGCCTCGCCGGAGGGCAGCCCGGAGCGCGACCGCTACATGTTCCGCGATGGCGACGGTGAGCTGCCGCCCAACAATTGGCAATCCGTGTTCGGCGGCCCGGCCTGGACTCGTCTCACCGCTCCCGACGGAACGCCCGGCCAGTGGTACCTCCACCTCTTCGACGCCTCGCAGCCCGACCTCAACTGGCAGAACCCCTGGGTACATGAGCAATTCCGCGCCATCCTGCGTTTCTGGCTCGACCGCGGCGTCGACGGTTTCCGGGTGGATGTCGCGCACGGCCTGGTCAAGGCCGCCGGGCTTCCCGACTACACGCCGCCGATCGACGGTGGAAGCATGGGCGGAGGCGGCACCCTCGGCCTCGAGCCCGAGATCTGCGCGAACGCCGCCGCCGAGACCCCCGCCCCGCCGTACTGGGCACAGGAGGGCGTGCACGCGATCTATCGGGACTGGCACACCGTACTGGCCGAATACGAAGGCGACCGCGTACTCTGCGCCGAGGCATGGGTCGAACCGCTCACGAAGCTCGCACGCTGGGTGCGCCCGGACGAGATGCATCAGGCATTCAACTTCTCCTACCTGGAGACACCGTGGAGCGGGCGATCGATGCGGGCGATAATCGACGCGTCGCTCGACGCGTTCACGGGGGTCGGCGCGCCGAGCACCTGGGTGCTCTCGAACCACGACGTCGTGCGCCACGCCTCCCGTCTCGCGGTGACCGCCGAGAATCCGCAGGGGCACGGCATCGGCCCGCTTTCTCCCGGCCAGCCGGTGCGAGACCTCGGGCTGCGCCGCGCCCGCGCCGCGACCACCCTCATGCTCGCACTGCCCGGCAGCGCCTACCTCTACCAGGGCGAGGAGCTCGGCCTTCCCGAGGTCATCGACCTGCCGGACGAGGCGCGCCAGGATCCCACCTGGTTCCGTACCGACGGCGAACGTTACGGGCGGGACGGATGTCGCGTGCCCATCCCGTGGGAGGCGGACGCGCCGTCCTACGGCTTCGGCACGAGCGGCAAGAGCTGGCTTCCGCAGCCGGCGGACTGGGCGCCCTACGCGCGCGACGCCCAGCGCGGCGTGCACGGATCGACGCTCGAGCTGTACCGCAGCCTTCTCACCGAACGGGCGGTGGCGGGTCTCGGGCTCGGCGACGTCGAATGGCTCGAAGGCTATTCTGATGCCGTGGTCGCTTTCCGCAACGGATCTGTCACCGTGATCGCCAACACCGGTTCGGAGCCGGTGGCGTTGCCGCTCGGCGAAATCATCGTGTCTTCGGGTGAACTCGACTCTCGTCGACTACCGGGTGACACCGCGGTCTGGTTGCGGTCGTAGGCCCCAAACAGCTACCGGTCAGTTCGCGTTGGCAAAGAGCCAGGGGACGGGGTCTACCGGCGTTCCATCGAGGCTGATCTGGAGATTGAGGTGCGGCCCGGTGGAGTTTCCGCTGTTGCCGACCTGTCCGACCTCCTGGCCCGCGGTCACCTGCTGGCCCACCACGACCTTGATCGACCCGAGCATGTGCGCGTACAGGCTCTGAACCTTCTGGCCGTTGATGTTGTGGTCGACGACGACCCGGTAACCGTAGTTCGAGTCGTACCCCGCAGAGGTCACGGTGCCGGCGGCGATGGCGCCGATGGGAGTTCCCGCGCCCGGAACCAGGTCGACTGCCAGGTGGAATGTGGAACATCCGGAGCATGGGGACACCCGCGGACCGAAGGGGGAGCTGACCGCCACTGGACCGGGGAAAGGCCACTGGATGGTGCCTTTGGGGTTGTTCGTGTACTGCAGGACCTGGGCGCCGTACCTCAGGCGCACCTGCTGAATGGCGGTGGCGACCGTGTATCCGTCGCGCGCAGCGACCGAGCCGGTGGCGCGCGAATCGACGGCAAGGCTCTGCTCCGCGGCGGCAGGGGGGTTGGGGAGCGCGGGAACGACGGCGCTCGCCGAGTTGACCTGGAGCGCCACGGCGGGAAGCGAGGTCGCCACCAGCAGGGCTCCGACGCCGAGCATCGCACTGATGGTGACGAATTTGCGAAATACCTGGGCGCGGCGGGGTGCAGTCGAGAGCGCCGTTCGCGCGCGCGTCGGGGCGGGCCGTGCCCGCCTGAGGCTCCGAGGGGCCGTGCGGCTGCGGGCCGTGCGGCCGCGGGATGCCGTTGCCTCCTGCGCCCTCAGCGTCCGCCGCGAGGGGGCGGCCTGCCCGGTGCTGTCTGTGGGCTCGGTGCTTTCGGGGTCGAGACTCCAGCTGAAGTCCGCCACCCTAGTGGCACTCCAACGCGGGAGTTTTGTGGATCACCGGTGGAACGGGCAAGCAGGAGCAGAAGGCATGCACAGCGGGAGGTCCTCCACGAACGAATACAGCGAGGCAGAGAACTCGAGTATGTCTATCGGTCTGGTTATGGCGTGTCAGGAATGACGTTTCTCAGGCTATAACTCCAGGGGTTTACGCCCATGAATTTATAACGAATAGGTAAAGGCTACGACATCGAGTCTGAAACGGCAATCACAGCGTCCCGGCTTGGAGTTCGCCGAAGAGGCTCTCAAGGGTAGCGGCGAGGCGAGGTTCGGCGGCGAGTACGAAGTCGCGCGAAGGCGGAGCGCCGTCCCTCCCGCTGACCCGGGCGCCGGCTTCCTCGGCGATCAGCGCTCCGGCTGCGTGATCCCACGGGCTCAGTCGTCGCTCGAAATATGCGTCGAGCCGACCGCTCGCAACGGCACACAGGTCGAGCGACGCGGCTCCGAGACGACGGATGTCGCGCACCCGGTGGATCAGTGCCATGAGCATCTCCGCCTGCTGGGAGCGGATGTCGGCCAGGTACGAGAAACCGGTACCGACGAGCGCCTGGGAGAGTTCGATCGCCGGCCCCACCCGGATCGAGGATCCGTCGAGAAAGGCCCCGCCGCCGATCCGCGCCGTGAAGGTCTCACCGCTGGCGGGATTCGTCACCGCACCGGCGAGCGCACGCCAGGTGAGGGGATCGGGCTCGCCCTCCACCACGGCGATGCTCACCGCATAGTGCGGTATGCCGTAGAGGAAGTTGACGGTACCGTCGATCGGATCGACCACCCAGGTGAGGCCGCTTGTGCCGGTCTCGGCACCGCTCTCCTCGCCGAAGAAACCGTCGCGGGGCCTCAACTCGGCGAGCCTCGCACGGATGAGGGCTTCGGTCTCGCGATCGGCGAAGGTGACGATGTCCTCAGTCGAAGACTTACTCGCGGCCACCTCGACCCCCTCGGAGCGCCGTCGTTTTGCGAGCATTCCCGCCTCGATGGCCACGGACCGGGCGATGTCGAGCAGTTCGGCGCTCACGCGCACCTGCCTCTCATTCGACCTTCACGGGAAAACACGAAAGACCCGTCTCGTGTCGAGCCGGGTCGTCGGTCGTGCGGGTGGTGGCAAGTGCGAGATTCGAACTCACGAAGTCGTAGACGGCTGATTTACAGTCAGATCCCTTTGGCCACTTGGGTAACTTGCCAGGTGCGCCGACCGCTGGTCGAACGCGCAGACTCAAGGATACAGGGTGAATGGCGCTCGGGGAATCACCGGGCCGGCGCAACGTCGCTCGCATACCCGGTGGAATAGCGGATGACATCGGCCAGGTAGCGCTGGGACCCGTTATAGCCGAGCACCGCCTTCCGCCAGCCGCTCTCGGTATCGAGGGCGTTGCCGCCGGCGCGGCACAGATAGCCCGCCGCCGCGAGGGTGGCGTCGTCGATATTCTGCGGATCCTCCACCCCGTCGGCATTGCCGTCGGCGTGCCAGTTGCGCCAGGCCTCGGGAATGAGTTGCATCGGGCCGACGGCGCGGTCGATGGTCGGGTCTCCGTCGATCACACCGTGGTCGGAATCCGGAATGTTCGCCACGGCACCCCCGCTGAGCGGCACCCCGAACACCGGCGGCATCGTCCGGCCGTCGTTCGCGATCGAGCCGCCGAAAATCGTGCCGTGCCGTGACTCGATCTGCCCGATCCCGGCCAGCGTGTTCCAACCGATTCCGCAGGTGCGACTCTCGAACGCGATCGCGACACCGGCATAGGCGGCGAGCGCCCGCTCGGGAATGCCGGTCTTTTTCGCCGCGACGGTGACCCAGGCCGGGTCGGCGAGGGCGGAGAGGGCGGGACCGGCTGGAACTGCAGCGGGGGTGGCTGGGGCGGCCGTCGCGAATCGAGCGGGCGGACCCGCCGGGGGTGCAGCATCCGGAAGCCCCCGCAGCGCGCCACCCGGCTGGACGAACAGCACGATGGCGCCGATGACGACCACGGTGACCACGAGGCCAGCCGCGGAGATCAGGATCACCCTCAGATTCGACATCTGCTCCCATCCTCACCCGCCGTGCCCCTTAAACTGCTGCAATGGCTGACCCAACTTTTGACATCGTGAGCAAGGTCGACAAAATGGAGGCCGACAATGCGCTTCATCAGGCGCAGAAGGAGATCGCCCAGCGCTACGACTTCAAGAACGTGGGCGCCGAAGTGGACTGGAGCGGCGAGAAGCTTCTGCTCAAGGCGTCGTCCGAGGATCGGGTGAAAGCGGTGCTGGAGGTGCTCGAGGCCAAGTTCATCAAACGCGGCATCTCGTTGCGCAGCCTCGATACCGGAGAGCCCTACCCCTCTGGCAAGGAGACCCGCATCGAGATATCGCTGAAGAACGGCATTTCGAGCGAGGACGCGAAGAAGGTGACGAAGCTCATCCGCGACGAAGGGCCCAAGGGCGTGAAGGCGCAGATCCAGGGCGACGAGCTGCGGGTGACCTCCAAGAGCCGGGACGACCTGCAGTCGACCATGGCTCTGCTCAAGGGCGCGGATCTCGACATCGACCTGCAATTCGTCAACTTCCGTTGAGCCCACTGCGTCCCGCCACGTGATCTCGTTCGTCGTCAACTTCTTCACGAGTTCGGTATTCGGAACGATCGCGCTTGTGATCGACATCACCATCCGAGTCATCGCGGTCATCGTCGTGCCGCAGAACCGTAAGCCGCAGACCGCGATGGCCTGGTTGCTCGCAATCTTTCTTGTCCCCTACCTCGGCATCCTGCTCTTCCTGCTCTTCGGCAGCACGAAGCTGCCGAAGAGCCGCCGCGAGAAGCAGGCGGAAATCAACACCTACATCCTCGATACGACAGAGGGCATGGATCGGGTGGAGAAGGAGATCGACTTCCCATCGTGGCTCGAACCCATCGTCGAACAGAATCGAACCCTCGGTTCGATGCCGCTGGTCGGCGGCAACACTGCCCGGCTCTATACGGAGTACTCCGAGTCTCTCGCCGCGATGACCGAAGCGGTAGGCACGGCAAAGCGGTTCGTGCACGCAGAGTTCTACATCATTTCCTACGATCCGACGACGAAACCCTTCTTCGACGCGCTCGAGGCCGCCGTCGCACGGGGGGTGACGGTGCGGGTGCTTCTCGACCACGTCGCGTCCATTCGCTCCCCCGGTTACCTCCGCACCATCCGCCGCCTGAAGCGCATCGGAGCGAAGTGGCAGCTGATGCTGCCGGTGCAGCCCTGGCGCGGGCGGTGGCAGCGCCCCGACCTGCGCAATCATCGCAAGCTGCTCGTGATCGATCGCGCCGTCGCGTTCACCGGATCGCAGAACATGATCGACCGCAGTTACAACAAGCGCGGCAACATCCGCCGTGGCCTGCAATGGAAAGACCTCATGGTGCGCTTCGAGGGACCGATCGTGGCCGGCATCAATGCACTGTTCGTCACCGACTGGTACAGCGAGACCAACGAACTGCTCATGCGGGAGACCGACAGCATGCCGCCCGAGAAGATCGTGAATGCGATCGACGCCCAGGTGGTGCCGAGCGGTCCCGGATTCGATCTCGAGAACAACCTGCGGCTGTTCGACTCCCTCGTCTACAACGCGCAACAGCGCGTGATCATCACCAGCCCATACTTCGTGCCAGATGATTCGATGCTCTACGCGATCACCAATGCCGCCTACCGCGGACTCGACGTGCAGCTATTCTGCTCTGCAGTGGCCGATCAGCCCGTGGTGTTCCACGCGCAGCGCAGCTACTACGAGGCACTTCTGCGGGCTGGCGTGCGCATCTGGCTGTACGAAACGCCGACGGTGCTGCACGCCAAGCACTTCACCATCGACGATGAGGTCGCGGTGATCGGATCGAGCAACATGGACATGCGCTCGTTCACCCTCAATTATGAGATTTCGGTGATGGTGCACGGGCGGCACATCGTCGCCCGGCTGCGCGAGGTGGAAGAGACCTACCGGCAGCAGAGCACCGAGCTGTTGCTGGATGACTGGCTCACCCGTCCGCTCCGCTCGAAGGTGCTCGACAACACGGCACGGCTCACGGCCGCGGTGCAGTAGCCTCGGTGGCGCGGGAGACGGCGACCATCTCCTCTCGCGGCACGACCTTGATGCGCGCGCGTCCGACCGGCTCGCCGAGCGTCTTCTCGTGCTCGTCCAGCCGGTGCCAGCCGTCGAGGTCGGTGTACTCGACGCCCCGCCCCTGCAAGAGGTCCACAACGGACTGCTCCTCCGGATGCGCGGGCGCCCACCAGTTGGCCTGATCCTTCACGACGTGCTTGATCGTCTCCATCGCGTCGCTTTTGGTGTGACCGATGAGTCCGACCGGGCCGCGCTTGATCCACCCGGTGGCGTACACGCCGGGCACCGGGCGACCCTCGTCATCCAGCACCTGGCCCTCGCGGTTGGGGATCACCCCGTGCTTCTCATCGAACGGGATGCCGGCCAGCGGCGATCCGAAGTAGCCGACCGCGCGGTACACCGCCTGCACCGGCAGCTCGCGAATTTCTCCGGTGCCGATGACCCCGCCCTGGCCGTCGGGCTCGGTGCGTTCGTAGCGGAAACCCTCCACCCGCCCGTCTCCCATGATCGCCACCGGCTTCGCGTGGAAGTGCAGGTGCAGCCGTCGGGATGCCGTGCCGGCCTCGCGCGCTCGCCACCGCGTGAACACCTTGTCGATCACGAATACCTGCTTGTTGCTCGTGATGGCCGTCTTCGACGCTTCGTCATAGTCGAAGTCCTCGTCGTGCACGACCATGTCCACGTCGCGCAGCTCGCCGAGCTCACGCAACTCGAGCGGGGTGAACTTCACCTGCATCGGTCCGCGGCGCCCGAAGACGTGCACGTCGGTCACCGGCGACGCGGCGAGCGCCTCGTAGACGTTCGCGGGAATCTCGGTCGGCAGCAGGTCGTCCGCATGCTTGGAGAGGATCCGCGCCACGTCGAGAGCAACATTGCCGTTGCCGATCACCGCGACCTCCCGCGCCGCCAGGGGCCATCCGCGCGGCACATCCGGGTGACCGTCGTACCAGCTGACGAATTCGGCGGCGCCGAAGCTACCGGGCAGGTCGATTCCCGGGATGTCCAACCCGGCATCCTGCACAGCTCCGGTGGAGAAGATCACGGCGTTGTAGTGCGCCCGGAGGTCGTCAAGGGTGATGTCCCGACCGTAGCGAACGTTGCCGAAAATACGGATCCGTCCGGTGTCGAGCACCTCCCGCAGAGCGGTGATGATTCCTTTGATGCGGGGATGATCGGGGGCGACCCCGTAGCGCACGAGGCCGTACGGAGCCGGCAGCTGCTCGAACAGGTCGATCGACACGTCGAAGTTCTTCTCCGTCTTCAGCAGGATGTCGGCCGCGTAGATTCCCGCGGGTCCCGCGCCGACGATGGCGAGTCTCAGTTTTGTCATGGGCTCTTTCGTTGGCTAGTGGGAGCGCTCCACGACGCTCTCGGCAAAACGGGTGAGGGCATTCTTCACCGGACCGTCCGGAAGTGGCGCGAGCGCCTCGACGGCCTCGCGCGCCCAGCGGTGCGCCTCCTCCAGTGTCTTCGTGGTCACCACGTGGGCGCGCAGCTCAGCGATCGCCTTGGCGAGTTCCGTGTCGTCCGCCTCGCCCTGCTCGTCCGCTGCCTCGTGCGCGGCGCCCACCTCGCGTTCGATGCGCGCGAGCAGGCCCGCGGCATCCGGATCCGTCGTCGCGAGGTCCCGCAGGTAGAGCACCGGAAGCGTGGCGACACCGGATCTCAGGTCGGTTCCGGGAGTCTTCCCCGAGTCCTCCTCGCCGGCGGCCAGATCGATCACGTCGTCGATGAGCTGAAAGGCGACACCGATCTTCTCGCCGAAGACCTTCACCGGAAGGCGGTACTCCTCGGGGGCGTGGCCGAAGATCACCCCCATCTGCGCCGCGGCGGCGATGAGCGAGCCGGTCTTGTCGGAGAGCACCTGGAGGTAGTGGTCGATCGGATTCTCGCCGTCCCGGGGACCGATCGTCTCGTGTAACTGGCCGAGACACAGGCGCTCGAAAGTATCGGCCTGCAGAATGATGGCCCGCTCGCCGAGCGCGGACATCAGCTTGGAGGCGCGCGCGAACAGCAGGTCGCCGGTGAGGATGGCAACCGAATTGCCCCAGACATTCTGTGCGCTCGGCACGCCGCGGCGCATACTCGCTTCGTCCATGACGTCGTCATGGTAGAGAGAGGCGAGATGGGTGATCTCCAGAGCTTCGGCCGCACTCACCACCTCCGGCGTGTTGCCGACGCCGAGCTGCGCGGTGAGCAGGGCCAAGGTCGGCCGCACACGTTTGCCGCCCGCGTCGAGGAGATACCGCGAGGTGGCATCCGCGAGATCGTCCGCGAAAGCCACCTGGGTGAGCAGCCCGGCCTCGACCTCGGCGAGACCCTGTTCGATCGCAGAGGCAAATTTGCGTTCGCTAGCGGAGGAGAAGAGCTTCTCGCCGAGCCCGAGGGCGGAGTGGAGCGAAGTGCGGCGGCGGGTGAGGGGCACGCTGGGAGTCACGGGGTCGGCCTTACCGTCGAGGGCGGGAACGAAGCCCTAGGGCTTCGGAGCCGCCGGGCTGTCCGGGTTGGTGCCACCGTCCACGCTGGATGCATCCGCGCTGGATGCATCCACGTCGACAACGGTCTCGATCTCGGGCTTCTTCGGAGCGCTCGACTTGCGCGGGGCGCGCCGGGTGACCACTCGCGCCGGCTTGTGGCCGCGATGAAGCGCCACGACCCCCGCCGTCAGATTGCGATAGGCCACGCGGGTGAAACCCGTGCCGCGGATCCACTGGCTCAGCGTCACCTGGTCGGGCCATTCGCGAATGGAGTCGGCGAGATAGGTGTAGGCCTCGGGGTTCGAGCTGGCGGCCCCGGCGATCGAGGGCATGACGTAGCGCATGTACGCGCCGTATCCCGCGCGGAAGAGGGCACGCGACGGCGTGCTGAACTCGCAGATCACCAGGCGACCGCCCGGCTTGAGCACGCGATACATCTCCGCGAGGGCCTTCTTCGGGTCTTCGACGTTGCGCAGCCCGAAAGAGACTGTCACCGCGTCGAACTCGCCATCCGCGAACGGGAGGTCCATCGCATCCGCCTCGACAAAGGTGAGAGACGGATGCTTCCGCCGCCCGACCTCGATCATGCCTGGGGAGAAGTCCGCGGCCACGACCTCGGCCCCGCTTTTGGCGATCGCAGCGGAACTGGTGCCAGTGCCCGCCGCGATGTCGAGGATGCGCTCGCCCGGCACCGACGCGACGGCCCGGGTGGTGGCGATCCGCCAGATGAAGGAGTTTCCCATCGAGAGGACTTCATTGGTGCGGTCGTAGTGCTTCGCGACCCCGTCGAACATCTCCGCGACCTCTTGGGGTTGCTTGGTCAAATCTGCCTTTGCCACGCGAACAAGTCTAGTTCAGCCTTTCTGTGCCCAAGCGGCCCCCACCCGCCCCGGCTAGTGTTGGCCCGGTGACCGCATCCGCGCCCCCCGACGACGACGGCGACCACGGATCGGCGGTGCCGGCCCTCACCGTCGAAACCATGGCGACCGCCGACCTCGGACCGCTCGTACCGCTGCTGGAACCCGGGCATCCGTTGCTCTGGATGCGCCGGGGTTTCGGCCTCGTCGGGCACGGCGAAGCCCTCAGGCTCGAGTTCCGCGGTCCTGGGCGGATGCGGGATGCGGCGATAGCCTGGCACCGCATCGTCGCCGCCGCGACCGTGAACGACCCTCTCGCCCAGACCGGAACCGGACTGTTGGCGTTCGGAAGCTTCGCCTTTTCCGACGAGTCGGACACGTCGAGTGTGCTCATCGTGCCGTCACTGATAATCGGACGCGACAAGGGCCAGAGTTGGCAGACCCGCGTGTCGATCGGGGCACCCGGCCCGCTCGCCGCCCCTCCACTGGAACCCTACGGTACCCGCTATCACGTCGACCTCCAGCCCGGTACCCTTACTGCCGCGGACTACCGGGATGCCGTCGCGCTCGCGGTGGCACGCATCCGGTCGCACGAACTGAGCAAGGTCGTGATTGCCCGCGAACTGGTCGGCCAGCTGCCGACTGGTGCGGACATCCGCCGCATGATCGATGTGCTCGCCACGGGTTACCCCGACTGCTGGACCTTCGCCGTCGACAGCTTCATCGGTTCGAGCCCGGAAACCCTGGTGAGTGTGGCCGAAGGCTCGGTGACCGCGCGGGTGTTGGCCGGCAGTGCGGCCCGAGGGCTCGACGCCGCCTCGGACGAGCAGGCCGCCACAGCCCTCGCCACCTCGAGCAAAGACCAGGACGAGCACCGCTTTGCCGTGCAGAATGTTCTCGCGTCGTTGCGCTCGCACAGCCCGAACGTCATGGCGAGTGAAATGCCCTTCACGCTCAAACTGCCGAACCTGTGGCACCTTGCCAGCGACATCGAGGGTGACCTGACCGACGGCTCGACCGCTCTCGACCTCATCGATTCGGTGCATCCCACCGCTGCCGTCGCGGGCACTCCGACCGCGGATGCGCTGCGTCTGATCAGCGAGCTTGAGCCCTTCGACCGCGGCCGCTACGCCGGGCCGGTCGGCTGGGTGGGGGCGGACGGCGACGGCGAGTGGGCGGTCGCTTTGCGGAGCGCGCAGTTCGATTCCGATGGCCGGGTCACGGCGTATGCCGGTGCGGGTATCGTCGCCGAGTCCGTGCCCGAGCGCGAGCTGCTCGAGACGCGCATGAAGTTCCGCCCGATCGTGGAGGCGCTGGACTGAGGCTCCTGCACCGGGTGCTCAGGCCTCGGCGAGCCGCGCCGCCTGCTCCTGAACGTCGTATTCCGCGACCGGCCAGGTGAGATGCAGCCCGCGGAGCGCGTCGAGCAGCAGGTGCTGCACTGCCACGCGGGCGTACCATTTGTGGTTCGCGGGAATCACGAACCACGGGGCATCCGCCGTCGATGTCTTCTCGAAGGCCGCCTGGTAGGCCTCCTGGTACCGCGGCCAGAGGGCGCGCTCGTCAAGGTCGCCCGGGTTGAACTTCCAATGCTTGGCCGGGTCGGCGAGGCGAGCGGCGAGGCGGGACTTCTGCTCATCGGCGCTGATGTGCAGCATCACCTTCACGAGGGTGGTGCCGCTGTCGACGACCCGCTTCTCGAACTCGTTGATCAGGTCATACCGTTTCTCGATCACCGCGGGCTCGACGAGGGCGCGCACTCGCGCGACGAGCACGTCTTCGTAGTGCGACCGGTCGAAGACAGCGAGCACTCCCGGCGCCGGCAGCCGTTTGCGGACGCGCCAGAGGAAGTCGTGGGACAACTCTGCCGTCGTCGGCTTTTTGAAGCCGTAGACGCTGACCCCCTGCGGATCGACCCCGCCCACCACGTGTGTGACGATGCCTCCCTTGCCAGCGGTATCCATCGCCTGTAGCACCAGCAGCACCGACCGGGTACCCCCGAAACGACTCTCGGCCCACAATCGTTCCTGCAGGTCACCGAGCTCGGCACGCCCTTTCTCGAGCAGCGCTACTCCCGCCGACTTGCCGCCATCGATCCCGGGTGTCGCCGAGGGCTCGACCGCTGCGAGGGAGAAACCCGCCCCCACCCTGAGAAGCGCACCGGGATCTTCGGTCCATACGGTTTTGGTCATAGGCCAGATGGTACCCGCGGCGCGTGATCAGCGGGTGATCAGCGGGGAAGCGGCACCTCGACGAGCATCGGGGTCTCGGATGCCGCGAGCGCCTCATCGAGTTCCCCACGGTTGCGCGCCACCCGGTACTGCCACCCGTATGCTGCAGCGAGCGCTCCGAGGTCGACCGTCTGCGGCGTGTACAGCACCCGGTCGAACGAGCCGGCGGGAGCGATACTGGCCACCTCGAGGCCGTCGAAGATGGTGCCGCCGTGGTCGTTGCCGACGATCAGCTGGATGCGGGGCCGCACCTCGCTACCGCCGAACAGGAGCGCACCCGCGTCGTGGAGCGCGGTGAGGTCACCCACCAGAACGCGGGTGATCCCGGATGCGCCGCCATCCGGCGACTCCTGGCTGCTGAGCGCGATGCCGATGGCGGTGGCGATGGTGCCGTCGATACCGGCGAGCCCGCGGTTGGCGTGCACCGTGATCCGTTTGCCCGGCACGATCGAATCCGCTTCGCGGATGAGCCGGGATGCCCCGAGCACCAGGCGGTCGTGCGGCCAGGTCACACCCCACACCGCCTGGACGAGACCGCGGCGGGTCACCGGCTCACGGAACGCCGCGAGCTGTTCGCGGGCGAAGTCACCCGGGCGCTCTGGCGAATCGGAAACTGGCGAACTGGCAACAGTCGACAACGCGCCTGCGAGCATGCTCCGACTGGCATGTACCCAGCCGCCGAGCCAGGCCCGGCCGGCCGGTGACTCGTCCGCCGGTACGTCGTGGGTCACCGCAGCATCGATCGAAGCGGCACGACGGCCAGGGTTGTAGGCGTCGGCGGTGGTTCCGCGCACGATGTGCACGAGCACATCGGCCCGGTTGAGCAGGGTGGGCACCTGCCGCGTGAGGGTGGGATGGCCGAACACCACCGCCCGCTCGACCCGACCGCCGAAATCGGCGTCGTCGAGCAATTCGCGGTAGGCGACGATGAGATTGGGTCCGAATCGCGATCCGCTCGACACTTCGGCGAGCAGGGGCACTCCGAGGGAGCGCGCGAAGGCCTCCGCCTCGGGCCCGGCGCCGTGCCCGGCGATCACGACGGTGTGCGGGGCATCCGAAAGCCGTCGCTCCTCGACCGGCGCGTCGGCCGCGGCAGCGGGAATCCCGACCGGCGGAAGTCCCCCGACCGGGCCGGAGAGCGGATCGCGGAAAGCGAGGTTGAGGTGCACCGGACCGGGCAGACCGGGCTTGCCGATCGCCGCGGCATAGGCTGCCCGGGCCAGCGGCGCGGCGCCCGCCGCGTCGACCGGGGGTGGGACATCCCGCGCCCAGCGAACGGCGCCACCGAAGATACCGACCTGGTCGGTGGTCTGGTTGGAACCGATGTGGCGAAGCTCATCCGGACGGTCGGCGGTCAACACAATGAGCGGCACGCCGGAGTGGTGCGCTTCCAGCACCGCGGGGTGCAGGTTGGCAACGGCCGTTCCGGAGGTCGTGATGACGGCGACCGGAAGGGCAGTCTCCACGGCGATGCCGAGCGCGAGGAAACCGGCCACCCGCTCGTCGATGCGCACGCGCAATCGCACGCTGCCATCCTGTTCCCAGGCCGCGGCGGCGAGGGCCAGCGCCTGAGACCGGGATCCGGGGCACAGCACGATGTCCCGCACCCCGCTGCCGATGAGTTGCCCGATCAGCGCGACCGAGAACTCGGTGGCCGGGTTGCTCACTTGTCGTTCGGGTTGTTCTGGTCGTCGTCGAGCTCGGCCAATCGCGCTTCGAGGTCGCGGATTCGCTCATCGCGCTGCGCATCGGATCCGAGCCGACGCAGGAACTCCGGGTCGTCGTCGGGCGCCTTCGATCTGCGGGTGGCGGCCACCGGTGCACTCCCGGACCGTTCCTTGCCGAGGGCGAGCCAGAGGATGCCGCCGAAGGGGGTGACGATGACGATGAGCACCGCCCAGAGGAGCCGTGGCAGGGCCCGCACACGCGACTCCTCCGTGCGAAGGCAATCGATCAACGCGAAGATCGTGAACGCGATCAGGAGCACTGCGAGTATCACTGCGAGCCGAGCCATGTGCAGATTCTAAGCCGGGATCCTGCATCGCATCCGCCCTTCACCCGACGAGCTTTCAGGGCGAACTGCCTAGACTGTTCGCCGTGTACTCGCGCCAGTGGATTTACTTCTCGCTCATCAGGGTCGGGACCTTCGCCGCGGTGCTTGCGATCCTGATGGTGCTGGGCGTGAACGTGATCGTCGCGGCCATCGGCGCGGCGGTCATCGGCTTCTGCGTGTCGTACATCTTCCTGCGGAAGCAGCGTGAGGCGGTCTCCTCGAGCATCGGCCACCTGCGCGCGAGGAAGGACCGGGACGCGGACAACGAGCTCGAGAACGAAGCTCTCGACCGGTTCGAGGAGCCGCGCTGATCGCATCCGCTGGGTCATCGACTTACTAAAACGCGATCGCTGCCGCGAGCGTCACGCCGAATACCAGTGCCGTGAAACTCGTGAGTTTGAGGGCGAGGATGAACTCCGGCGCCGTCTTGCCGGTGAGCGTGATCACCACCGCGGGAAGCCCGGAGAGCAGGGAGAAATACACCAGCGGCGCCGTGACGTAGAAGACGGAGAAGAACGCAAGCACCAGGTAGGGCACAGCCACGAACACGGCGAAGAGGATGCGTGCGGTGTGACTGCCGACGAGCACCGCGAGAGTGCGCTTGCCCGAGAGCCTGTCCTGGCTGATGTCGCGGATGTTATTGACCATGAGCACCGCGCAGGCGAAGAACCCGGCTGCGACCCCACCGAGCCAGCTTTCGATATTGACCGTGCCTACCTGGGTGAATGTGGTCCCGGCCGTGGCGACGAGGCCGAAGAAGACGAAGACGACGAGTTCTCCTAGGCCGTAGTAGCCGTAGGGACGCTTTCCGCCGGTATAGAAGTAGGCGGCGGCGATGCTCACCGCACCGACGGCGAGCAGCCAGTAGTACCCGCTCAGTACGGTGAGAGCGAGGCCGGCCAGGCCGCCGAGGCCGAAGAACACCACGGCGACGATGAGCACGGTGCGGGGTTTGGCGGCCCCGGAACCGGTGAGGCGCGAGGGGCCGACCCGATTGCGGTCGGTGCCGCGCACGCCATCCGAGTAGTCGTTGGCGAAATTGACGCCGATCTGAAGCAGGATCGCGACCGCGAGGGCGAGTAGCGCGCGCACCCAGTGCCAGCCGCTGTCGGTGAGGAGTTTGGCCGCACCGGTGCCGAGCGCCACCGGCGCGATCGCGAGAGGGAGCGTGCGCAGCCGTGCTCCGCCGATCCAATCGCGCGCGGTGGCCTTGCGCACGACGACGCGCGGTGGATTGCGCGTCGGTCTGGCTTGGCCGACACTCTTTGGGCCGCGTCTCTTCACGGATCTGCCTGGGTTAGCCACGGGTCGAATTCTACCGACCCCGCAGCCTTCAGTGGCCCGCGGGGCGTGCGCCGCTGGATGCCGCGAAGGCCGCGAGGCCCACCCGGTCGGGCTTGCCGTTCGGCAGCTGGGGCATGCTCTCCACCCGCACCAGCGCCACCGGGGCGGATGCCCGCCCGAGCGAGGCGACCACCGTCGCCTTCACCTCGGCCAGGCTCGCGGCCCCTCCCGTGAAGACCACCGGCACCTCGCCCCACTCGGCGCTCGGGGATCGCACGACCACCGCATCCGCCAGGCCGTCCATGGCACGCACGACGCGTTCGATCGCGTCGAGCGACACCTTCTCCCCCCCGGAGATGATCACGCCGTCGAGCCGTCCGGTCACCCGCAGGGCACCGTCCACGATCTCACCGCTGTCACCCGTGCGATACCAGCGCGCGCCATCGCGCAGAACGAAGGCGGCATCGGTGGCGGCAGGATCGCCGAGGTACCCCTCCGCCAGCATCGGACCGCAGAGTTCCACCTGTCCATCGACTATGTCCATCCCCGCCGTCCCGATCGGAATGCCGTCATAGACGCAGCCACCCGAGGTCTCGCTCGACCCGTAGGTGCGTGTGACGTTGAGGCCGAGCTCGATGGTGCGGACGAGCAGGGCGGTCGGCGTGGCCTGACCGCCCACAAGAATGCGGTCGAACCGGCGCACGACAGCCAGCAGGTCGAGGTCCTCCTCCGCGGCATCCACGAGGCGCGCGAGCTGGGCGGGCACGAGCGAGGTGAAGCGTAGCGGGGCATCCATCGCCTGGCTCGCTTGGGCGAATTCGGCCGGATCGAAATGCCGGCCGCCATAGTAGATCGGCTCGAGACCGGCGGCGATCGATCGCACGAGCACGTTGATGCCGGCGATGTAGTGGGTCGGAAGGGCGAGAAGCCATTGCCCGGGCCCGCCGAGCGATGATTCGGATGCCGCGGCGCCGGCGAGCAGGGCGTCCGCGCTGAGCGCCACCCGCTTCGGCACGCCGCTGGAGCCACTCGTCTGGACGACGACGGCGACGCGCTGTTCCACCGTTCCTGGCGGTTCGGTGCGCGGAGGGCCCGGCAGGATCGCGGCCCCCCCGGCGAGGGCGTCGCGCACGGCGATGAGCACCGCCGCGGGATCGTCGGTGGGCACGACGCGCAGCGGCCGGGTCATCCGGTCACCGCACGCGCGCGGAACGCGCCGACCGGGACCAGGGGGTTCCCGGCGAAGCTCAATGCGGCCGCCGCGATGCCCTGCACGGAGTCGAATGACATGTCTTCAGGGTAATCGAGCCCGCCGGTGCCCGCTGCAGAGGGTGCTGCTTCTCAGCATGGTGGGTCCTTTCGATTGTGCCACTGGAAGGTGGCCACGCTTCCGCTGACCGCCGGCAGGCGCAAGGGCTCTGGCCAGACACGGAGAGTTCTCCCACCTGACGACGTTTTCGTCGCTGCAGACGGGCCTACTACGTCAGACTGGGGGCATGTTGCCATCGCTGCCTGACATGCTCTCCTCCGCACGCGTCGTAACGCTTCCGCTGCGATCGCGCTTCCGTGGCATCGAGAGCCGCGAGGCGATGCTGTTCGAGGGGCCAGCCGGCTGGACCGAATTCTCGCCATTCCTCGAATACGGTGACGTCGAGGCATCCGCTTGGCTGGCCGCGGCGATCGATTTCGGCTGGTTCCCGGCGCCCGCGCTGTTTCGCAGCCAGATCCGGGTGAACGCCACCCTCCCGGCCGTCGCGCCCGGTGAGGTGAGCGAGATTCTCGACCGGTTCCCCGGCTGCCGTACCGTGAAGGTGAAGGTCGCCGAGCCCGGGCAGCAGCTCGCCGATGACGTCGCCCGGGTGACCGCCGTGCGCGACTACCTCGGGCCGGAGGGCCGCATCCGCCTCGATGCCAACGGCGGCTGGAACGTGGATGAAGCCGAGCACGCGATCCACGCCCTCGCGCCGAGCGACCTCGAATACGTGGAGCAGCCGTGCGCGACGGTGGATGAACTCGCCGACATCCGCACGCGGGTCAAGTACATGGGCCTGCCGATCGCCGCCGACGAGAGCGTGCGCAAGGCCGCGGATCCGCTCGAGGTCGCGACGGCGAAGGCGGCCGACCTGCTGGTGATCAAGGCGCAGCCGCTCGGTGGGGTCCGTTCCGCCCTGCGGATCGTGGATGCCGCGCGCCTGCCCGTCGTCGTCTCGAGCGCTCTCGAGACCTCCGTCGGCATCTCGATGGGAGCGCACCTCGCCGCGGCGATCCCCGAACTGGCTTACGATTGCGGGCTCGCCACCGTGAGCCTGCTTGCCGCGGATGTCAGCACCGACTCGCTCGTGGCCGAGGGCGGGATGATCGGCGTGCGCCGGGTGACTCCGGACGCGTCGCAGCTCGATCGCTTCGGGGCGGACACGGAACGGGTGCAGTGGTGGAACGCGCGGCTCGAACGTTGCTTGGCGCTGCTGGAATAAGCGCACCCCGCTGCGCGTTGCCGATCCATGCATATGCATACGCATAGAAATTGATTCGGAGACCCTGATGGCCCCGCAACTCGAACTCGGACTCGACACCTTCGGCGACGTCACCAACGAGGCGGACGGAACCCCGGTGCCCTACGCTCAGGTACTCCGCAACCTCGTGTCCCAGGGCCTGCTCGCGGACCGGGTCGGACTCGACTACATCGGCGTCGGTGAGCATCATCGCAAGGACTTCGCCGTCTCCGCTCCCGAGGTCGTGCTCGCGGCCATCGCCGCGCAGACCGAGCGCATCCATGTCGGCACCGCTGTCACCGTGCTGTCATCGGATGACCCGATCCGCGTCTTCCAGCGTTTCGCCACGCTCGATGGCATCTCGAACGGGCGCGCCGAGGTCATCCTGGGTCGCGGATCCTTCACCGAGTCGTTCCCGCTGTTCGGTCTCGACCTCGCGGACTACGAAAGGCTGTTCGAGGAGAAACTCGAGCTGTTCGCTGCCGTGCGCCAGCAGCAGCCGGTCACCTGGTCGGGCACCACGCGCGCCCCGGTCGTCGACAGGTCGGTATATCCGACTGTCGAGAACGGCCTCTTGCCGACCTGGATCGGCGTGGGCGGGAGCCCGGAGTCGGTCGTGCGAACTGCCCGCTACGGTTTCAACCTCATGCTCGCGATCATCGGTGGTGAGCCCGCCCGTTTCGCCCCCTATGTGGACCTCTTCCACCGTGCACTCGCCCAGTTCGAGCTGCCGACACCGAAGATCGGCGTGCACTCTCCCGGCCACGTGGCCGAGAGCGACGAGCAGGCGCGCGAGGAACTCTGGCCGCACCATTCGGAGATGATGAACCGCATCGGCAAGGAGCGCGGGTGGGGGCCGATGAGTCGCGAGTCCTTTGAGAGTGAGGCCGACGCCGGCTCGCTCTACGTCGGATCCCCCGAGACGGTGGCCCAGAAAATCGCGTCGACGGCCCGGGCGCTCGGGCTCGACCGCTTCGACCTCAAGTACTCCAACGGCACGCTGGCGCAGGAGAAACTGATGTCGAGCATCGAGCTCTACGGCACCGTGGTCGCCCCGCGCGTGCGGGAGCTCCTGGCCCAAGGGTCCCGATAAGGAGTTTCCGCACCCTCTGGTTGGAATCGTCCCGCCGTGTCACACTACTGACATGGCGAAACATGGCAAGAAGACGAAGTCCGAATCGACGAAGAAGTCCGCCGCCGACAAGACCCAGGTCGGAGCGCTCGACGAGGCGCTCGCCTACGTGCTGCGACACGCCGCGGCGGCGCTGCGAAACGCCATGGCGGAGGCCCTGCGCCCGCTGGATCTCACGTCCGCGCAGCACTCCTGCCTCGAGCTACTCGGCCGCAGCCCCGGGCTGTCGAGTTCCGAGCTCGCCCGCGGCGCCTTCGTCAGCCGGCAGTCGATGAATCTCGTGCTGCGCGGCCTGCAGGATCGCGGGCTCGTCACTCGACCGGATGTCGCACCGCTGGGTCGGGCACTCCCCACTAAGCTCACCGCCGAGGGGCGCGAGCGGCTCAACGCCGCAAATGCCGTGGCCCGCACTGTCGAAAAGCGGATGCTGGCCGCCGTGCCGGAGAAACGTCGCTCCGTTTTCCGGGCAGACCTCGCGGCCTGCACGGCGGTGCTCACCCCGACCGAGTAACCCGACCGCGCTCGTGCGAGGATCCGTTACACCGCGCCGGTGTCGATCGATCCGGCGAGCAGCTCCGCCGCCGGATCCTGGTACCCGACCTGCACGAACGTGTCTCCGTCCCGTCGCAGAGTCGTGATGCTCGACAGGTGACAGCGACGGTGGCGCGGATCGTGGAACGGCTTCTTGCCCGCGACGAAGCGCTGCACCATCACGATGGGCATCTGGTGGCTCACCATCACCACCTCGCCGCTTTCGGCGGAATCCCAGGCGTCGCCGATCGCGGCCATCATGCGGTCGATCACGCTCACGTAGGGCTCGCCCCAGCTCGGCTTCCAGGGGTTGACCACCCAACGCCAGACGCGCGGCTTGGTGAGCACGGCCGGTCCGAACTCGAACTTTTCCCCCTCGAAGCGGTTGGTCGGCTCGATCAGGCGCTCATCGGTGATGATGCCGAGGCCGAACTTCGCACTCCAGGGGGCGGCGGATTCCTGCGCGCGCTGCAGGGGACTGGCGTACAACGCCGTGATGGGATGCCCGGCCAGCTCGCCTGCTGCGGCCGCGGCCATCCGCTGTCCGAGCTCCGAAAGATGGTAGCCAGGCAGGCGTCCGTAGAGGATGCCCTCCGGATTGTAGACCTCTCCATGCCGGACGAGATGAATCAGGGATGCGGCCACGCGTCAAGTCTACGTTTGGCGCCGAGCGCGGGTGCCCCGGGGCTCGCACTGGTACCGTGACCTCCATGAACAACCACTCCCCCGACCCCCGGCAGGCCGCCATCGCCGCCGGACGCGAGCTGCAGACGATCCTCGAGGCGCACGTCGCACTGCTTACGGCCGGAACGGACCAGGATGATGCGGCGGTCGAGGTCGACCGCGAGCTCTGGGAGGCGGTCGGCGCCTACGGTGAAGCACTCGACGAGCTTTACGACGACGCGGACGATGAGAGCGAGGGCGCCGATGAGCTCACCTTCACCGTTCGCACCCGATACGACTACACGGTGATCGACGAGAAGGCCTTCCTCGCGGCGGGAACCGGCGTCGGGGCGGCGGTGTCGGCGCTGTTGGACGGGGCCGGCGGCAAGCCGGTGGGCGCGCTCGAGGTGGCCTCGCTCGAGACCGGCAGCGGCATCCTGACCGTGCATCTCAACAACGAACCATTGCTGTCCGCAGACTTTCAGTCGGCCGAGGAAGAGACCGACCTGCTGCTCGTGGCCCCCAATGAGAATCTCGTGTACGTGCTCGACGAACCCGTCTACGACTCGCGGGCCGATGCCGAGGCCGCGGCGAAACGGGCCACCGACGGCTAAGCGACAAAGTCGACGGTCGCCTGCGCGCTGACCAGCGAGCGAATGCGCGCCCCGACCCTCTGGTGCGCCGGGTGCACCTGGTAGGCATCCAGCCCGGCCTCATCGTCGAAGCCAACGACAAGCCCGAGGTCCCAGTGGTTGGGGCCGCTCACCACGCTCGGCCCGACGCTCAGGGAGCGGATCGACGGCACGGCTCCCACAAGCGATTCAAGGCCGGCGACTATCGAGTCGATCTTCTCTCGGCCGGCTGGACTCGAGGCATCCGCGATTTTCCAACAGACGACGTGGGTGAGCATTCGCTATACCTCCAGCAGGGCGGCCCGAAGCCGGTCGGACTCCACGCGCCAGATGTTGTGCACGCGGCCGTTGATCAGAACGACCGGGATCTCGTCGGCATATCGCTCGAGCAGCACCGGGTCGTCGAGGATCGAGAGTTCTTCAACGGTGATGCGGGGAGCGGATGCCTCGGACTCGAGCCGCCCGACTACCGCAGCGATCGTCTCCCGGGCTGCATCACACAGGTGGCAGCCCGGTTTACCGATGAGGGTGATGGCTGCCGTGGACACCAATCAACACTATCGGCGTTGCGACCGGGCCGTGCAGGCGATGGGCGGGGACTGCCACGTAGCATGAAGAGACATGCCTGCTTCAGACTCCGCACCGATCGTCGCGTTCTTCGACGTCGACAACACGCTCCTCCACGGCGCCAGCGCTTTTCATGTGAGCCGCGCGGCCTGGAAGCGTGGGCATGTCAGGATTCGCGACCTGGTCACTTTCGGCTGGCACCAGGTGCGCTTCGTGGCGGTCGGGGAGAACGTCAAGCATTTCGCCAGCGCACAGGAGCGAGCGCTCGGACTGGCCAAGGGACTGCCGGCCGACGAGCTCACCGATCTCGCCGAGGCCGTCTACGAGCGGGAAATCGAGTCGCGACTGTGGCCGGAGACGGTCGAACTTGCGCGCGAACACCTGAGCAAAGGGCACGAGGTGTGGCTCATCACCGCGGCACCCGTTGACATTGCCGCGGTCATCGCTCGCAAACTCGGCCTCACCGGGGCACTCGGTACGATGCTGCGCACCCGGGACGGCAAGCTCACCGGAGAGTTCGACGGACCGGTGCTGCACGGAGCCCGCAAGGCGACGGCGGCGCGCGAACTCGCGGCGTCGATCGGAGCCGAGCTCACGGACTGCTGGGCGTACTCCGACTCTCGAAACGACATCCCGCTCCTGGAACTGGTCGGCAACCGCATCGTGGTGAATCCGGATGCCGCACTCGCGTCCCATGCGCGAAAGCGCGGATGGGCGATCATGCGGCTCGATCCGGCCAGCATCCGCGCCGCCGTGCGCCGGGTCAGACGCGAGGATCGTTCCCTGCGTGCCGCGGTCGCCCGGTCAGCGACCGAAGGTTCGGAGACCAAAGGGTCCCCCGCGAACTCAAAACGCCAGGCCGATTAGGCCTGGCGTTTCGTATTCACTTCGCGCTCGCGACGCGGCTCTGATGCGGCGATGCTACTTCTTGTTGCGACGCTGGTGTCGGGTCTTCCGAAGCAGCTTGCGGTGCTTCTTCTTCGCCATGCGCTTGCGACGCTTCTTGATTACGGAACCCATAGAGACCTCAACTGTTGTTCGAAAGACGACCGGATCCGATCGGGACCACGAAAAATTGCCTCGGGCCAGCTTAGTCGCACCGGTGTCGCGGTGCTAACCGGCGTCGGAGATGTGAGTGTCGATCGCCGCCAGGACGGCGGTTTCCGGCACACGGAATGAGCGACCGAAACGGATGGCGGGCAGTTCCCCTGAGTGCACGAGACGGTAGACCGTCATCTTGGAAACTCGCATCATGTCCGCGACTTCCGCCACCGTGAGAAAACGCACCTCGGAGAGATCGCGTGCCATGTGGGATGCCCCTTATTAGGTTCCAGCGATATTGGGAACGGATACACTCGATCGCCAGTGTTACTGGAGTGCTAATCGGTAACTGTAGGGGCAGATGTGACCGACTGCAATAGCGCTACCGCCGCGGACTATTTCTCGTCGCGCCGGGTGAGCCTCTTCTTGATCGGTTCGATCACCCGACGCTCGAGGTCGTGCTGGGCCCCCTGCAGTCGGATCGACGCCTCTGCGGCTCGGCGGCCGATCGCCGAGCCCGCCTCGGCGGGATGCTGCAGCGTCTCGGCCGCGCGCCGAAACGGCTCCGGAACCTGCGCGCCCGACCACGCCGCGAACATCGTCGAAAGGTCTTCGACTCCCCCGGTGGAGTCCGCGCTGAGAAAGGGAATGAGCCAGTCTTCGAGGTCTTCGAGCGGACTCGTATCCAGGCTGTAATACCGGTGCTGGCCCTCTTCGCGCACGGTGACCAGGTCATGGTCCCGAAGCACCTTCAGGTGCTTTGACACAGTGGGCTGGCTCAATCCGAGTTTCTCCACGATCTCGCCGACGCTGATCTCTCCCGGGTTGCCCCTGGCCTGCGGATCGGCGGATGCGGAATACCGGTCGAGCAGCACCTGCAAAAGGTCCCGCCGGGTCGCGTCGGCGACCACGTCGAAAATGTCAGCCATTCCGACAGGCTACCGGGCGTGGCATCCTCGCGGCGGCCGAACCGCCTCAACCCGCACCGAGCTCCCGTGCTCGAGCGAGCGCGGCGGCCGTTGCCCGGTCGAAAACCGCCGTGAGATCGGCCTTCTCGAGTTCCCAGATCGCGCGCTCTGTGGTGCCCTTGGGGCTGGTGACCCGGCGACGCAGCTCGGAAGGGTCCTCGCCGGACGCCTCGAGCAGGACTGCCGCGCCGAGGAAGGTGCCGTTCACCATCGTCGCGGCCTCCTGCCAGGTGAATCCGAGTGCCACTGCGGACTTGGTGAGCTGCTCGATCAGGTAGAAGACGTAGGCGGGGCCCGATCCGGAGATCGTTCCGAGAGCGTCGATCTTCGATTCGGGTACTTCGAGCACCTGCCCCACCGTGTCGAACACGGTGAGTGCGAAGGCAATGTCCTCGGGGGTCGCCCGTGACCCGGCGCTGATGCCGGTCACCCCACGACCGACCAGGGCGGGGGTGTTCGGCATCGCCCGCAGCACGACCTGCGGCACGAGGGCCTCCATGGTGGTGGTGGTCACCCCGGCCGCGACGCTCACCACGATCGCGTTCCCGGCGAGCGCCGGGGCGATCTCGCGGAGCACCTCGGGCACCATCGCGGGCTTGACCGCGACGAGCACTATCCGAGCCCCCGTGACCGCGATGGTGTTCGCGGTCGGGTCGGTTTCGAGCGCGTAGGCGGCAACGGCATCCGATCGCAGCGCCGAGGCTGCAGCCTCCGTGCGGGTGGTGATCCGAACCCCGCCCTCGACGTTTACCGTCGGGGCGAGCAGTCCGCTGAGAATGGCGCCACCCATCGATCCGGCTCCGAGGATGGCGATGGTCGGTAACGTGCTCATGTCCTCATCCTAGGATTGACCGCATGAGCACCGAGGGCAGCAGGAGAGCGATCATCGCGGCGATGTCAGCCAATCTCGGGATCGCCGTTGCCAAGTTCATCGCCTGGGGCTTCTCGGGGTCGAGCGCGATGCTCGGCGAGGCGGTGCATTCGCTCGCCGACACCGGCAACCAGCTCCTCCTTCTGCGCGGCGGTTCCGTTGCGAAGAAGAAGGCGGATGCCGGCCACCCATTCGGCTTTGGTCGCGAACGCTACGTCTACGCTTTCGTGGTCTCAATCATCCTGTTCAGCGTCGGTGGCGTCTTCTCGTTGTATGAGGGCATCGACAAGCTTCGAAATCCCCGTGCCCTCGAGAACGTCTGGATCCCGATCGCGGTACTGCTCATCTCGATGGTGCTGGAAGGCTTCTCTTTACGCACGGCCGTCCGTGAGTCGAACCACAGCCGCGGCACCGACAGTTGGATCGCGTTCATCCGACGCGCCAAGGCTCCGGAGTTGCCGGTCGTGCTACTCGAGGATCTCGCCGCGCTCACCGGTTTGGTGTTCGCCTTCCTCGGCGTGATGCTCACGATCATCACCGGCAATGAGGTGTGGGATGCGATCAGCACGATCCTCATCGGCGTGCTGCTCGTCGCCGTCGCCGTCGTCCTCGGGATCGAAACGAAGAGTCTCCTGGTGGGCGAGGGGGCAAGCGCCGACGACACGGAACGAATCCGGAACGCGATCAATGCCGACTCCGACGTCGAGTCCCTCATCCACCTGAAGACCCTCTTCCTCGGACCGGAAGAACTGCTCGTCGCCGCGAAGGTCGCCTTTCCCACCAGGATGAAGCTCGCTGAAGTTGCGGCCTCGATCAACGCCCTCGAAGCCCGCGTGCGCGCCGAAGTGCCGGTCGCCCGGGTCATCTACATCGAGCCCGACGTGTACGTCCCCCCCGGCGAGGGCAACCCTTCGACCGAGGCCATCATCATTCGAGCGGCGGACTGAGGATGCCCGTCGCCCTCGTGCTGCGGCACCTCGAGATCGCACATCTGGGCAATCTGGATGCGGTGCTCCGCGATCGCGGCTACGACATCCGCTACCTCGATGTCGCCTCGGGTTCCCTGGACGATCACCCGGAGCCCGAGCTCGTCGTGGTGCTCGGCGGCGACATGGGGGTGTACGAGAGGGATGCGCACCCCTTCCTTGAGAGCGAGCTCGCCTATCTGCGCGACCGGCTTGCCGCCGAACGCCCGACTCTCGGCATCTGCCTGGGTGCCCAACTGATTGCCGAGGCGCTCGGCGAGACCGTGCGCAAGGGAAAATCCGTCGAGATCGGATTCCGTGAGGTGAAACCCACCGAAGCCGGGCTCGATTCGCCGCTTCGGCACGTCCTCGGGGTACCGATGATGCAATGGCACGGCGATACCTTCGGTTTGCCCAGCGGCGCGGTTCGCCTGGCCAGTTCCACCGCCTACAGCAATGAGGCCTTCGCGCTCGGCGACTATGCGCTCGCCGTTCAGTTCCACCCGGAGCTCACCGCGGACATGTTCGAGAGCTGGATCACCGACGGGAGTGCGGAACTCGCAGAACTCGGGATAGATCCCGACGACCTGCGCCGTGAGGCTCTCACCAAAGGCCCGGAGATGCAGGCAGCGTCGGTCGCCATGTTCAGCGAGTGGCTCGAAGCGCTATAGCGCTGTTACAGCCGCGCTGACGGCGGATGCTCTGCTATGCCCGGCTGGCTGCGGGAACACTGGTAACCGCTCCGGACACTCTACTTTTTCAGGACATCGTCCTGAAGAACGCAAGCCGCCGCGAGGGAACCCTGCCGCTCCTGCACGCAGCACCGCCATCAGCACGGTCAGCCGCGCTTCGCCTCGAAGAAGTCGACAAGCAGGGCGGAACATTCGACCTCTTCTACGCCGCCGTATACCTCGACTCGGTGCGGCATCCGTCGGTCGCGAAGGAGGTCGTAGACCGATCCGGCGGCGCCGGCCTTGGGATCCCAGGCACCGAACACGACGACAGGCACTCGGGCCGCCATGATCGCCCCGGCGCACATCGCGCATGGTTCGAGTGTCACCACCAGCGTCGTTTCGGTGAGATGCCAGTCACCCCTTACCGCAGCGGCGGCCCGCAACGCGATAATTTCGGCGTGCGCCGTCGGATCCTGTCGCAGTTCGCGTTCGTTGCGTCCCCCGCCGATGACGGCGCCGGATGCGTCCAGAACGAGTGCCGCGACGGGAACGTCGCCGTGCTCGAGAGCCATCCCTGCGCTCGCGACGGCCTCGAGCATCCGCTGGCGATAGAGAGCCGGAACCACCGTCACTGCGCGCCTCCCTCTCGGATAGATTGAGCCTATGCGAGTCCACGTGGCAGACCACCCGCTCATCACCCACAAACTGACCGTGCTGCGTGACAAGAACACGCGGTCGCCCACCTTTCGGGCTCTAGCCGAAGAACTGATGACCCTGCTCGCCTATGAGGCGACCCGCAACGTGCGTGTCGAGACGGTGACCGTCGAGACCCCGGTGGCGACGGCCACTGGGCTCGCCATCAGCCAGCCGCGGCCGCTGGTCGTGCCGATCCTCCGCGCTGGGCTCGGGATGCTCGAAGGCATGGTTAAGCTCATCCCGACGGCCGAGGTCGGCTTTCTCGGCATGGTTCGCGACGAAGAGACGCTGCAGCCGACCACCTACGCCGAGCGACTGCCCGAGGACCTCTCCAACCGCCAGTGCTTCGTGCTCGACCCGATGCTCGCCACCGGGGGCTCACTCATCGCGGCAATCGACTTTCTGCTCTCTCGCGGGGCGGTGGATGTCACGGCGGTCTGTCTCATCGCCGCGCCCGAGGGTCTCGCCGCCGTCGAGACAGCGATGGAGGGACGCGACGTGACGATCGTGCTGGGCGCCGTCGACGAGCGACTCAACGCTGTGGGATACATCGTGCCGGGCCTCGGCGACGCGGGAGATCGCCTCTACGGGTTGGTTTAGGCGCGGGTTGGTGGAGAAGCCGATCCGGCAGGCCAGCTTGACTTTTGCGTAGCCGCTGCAAGATAGTTGTGGCATGTCTTTTTCCGCGCCCGCTCCGATCGCCCCTGCGGCCTCCGGAACCGTTCGCGTGGTCATGTGTTGTCGAATGTGTGCCTAACGGCCCACTCCTGAGTCGGATTCCCCTCGTCATGAGTCGAGAATCCCCGGATGTCCGCCCCTCATAACGAGCGACATCTTTTACAGCATCACCGGCAGTTTCCCGAAGGATCACACCCTCATCATTAGAGGCCCTTCACCCCTCTCAAGGATTCTCGACACATGTCTCTTGCATCTATCGATCTCGCCCGTCCCGCTGCTCCCCGCCGTCTCGCCCCCGTTGAATCAGCGCCGCCCACCGATTCGCCCGCGCGCATCAGGGCGGTCCCCGGAGGCACCGAGGCTCGTGGCTTCGTGCTCTACGTCGGCGTCGACGAGCTGAAAGCCTCCGCCGCCGGAACCGACCTCGGCAGCATCGTCGAGGCGCTTCGCGCTCTCGCGAAGGAACTCGTACCCGCCGCGGAGACTTACGCTGCTGTTGCACTCGCGCCGCAGGGCGCGGGCGGACGCGACGTCGATGTCGTACGGCTCGCCCTGCAGGATCCCTCGGCCCTTGCCAAGCATCGCCAGCAGCCCGAGCCGCAAGAGAAGTCCCGTGGGGGTGTGGTGGTCGACCTCTCCCGCAAGCGTGTCGTGCTCGACGACGAGACCGCCGCCCTCACCTACAAGGAGTTCGAGCTGCTGCAATACCTCGTCTTGCGCGAGGGCCGCACCATCGACCGCGCCGAACTCATCTCGTCATTGTGGTCGGCGGGCGACGACGACGCGCCGAACGAGCGAACCATCGATGTGCACGTGCGCCGCCTGCGGTCGAAGCTCGGATCCTACGAAGACATAGTGCGCACCGTGCGAGGCCTTGGCTACCGCTTCGACCGTCATGCGGATGTCGCAATCCGCCACACCAGCACACCGAGCCCGGACGTCTTCTAGACGTGCGCTGCGGCCCCGGCTACAGCGCTGCGGACGGGGCGGCCGGCTCGGCTTTCTTCGACTGACTGGCCAACGCATCGCGCTCGGCGAGCAGTGAATTGAGCGTCACGTTCTCGAGCCCGGGGCTCACGACGTCGTTGAACGGGCTGTCCAGCCCGGTCTTCGCATGCACCGCGGCAGCATAGGCCGAGGCAGTCGACTGGAGCTTTGCGGCAGCGCGCTGGGACTTCTTGAGTGACACGCGGCTGCCGCCGACAACTTCCGCGTGGTTGCGCAGCGCCTTGATCAGGGCCTTCAGTGAGGCATCGATTTTCTTGGACATGGGCTCATTGTCGCGCATCAAGGTAAACAGACCGCAAGGGAATGCCAGCCCCACGCGACATCCGCCCGCGCCGGTGTGAAATGCAGGACGCGGCGTGACGGCAGTGACGGGTGGGGCAGTTCCGCCCCACAGGTAACGGGCGTTCCTGCATTTCGAGCCGGGATGGAACGGCCGTCGCGAGATTCTCGGCCCGGTTCGAGGGTGAATCACGTAAGCTCATCTCTTCCTCGTCACCCCTGACACGCGAAGGGCCACTCCATGAGTCGCTTTCCCGCCAGCGGTTGGCGGTCGGCGCTCCTGGAGGCGATGAGGTTGCCGGGGATCGCTGGACTGGTGGTCGCCGGCCTGGTCCTTGGCGGCGGGATTGCGCCCGCAGCGAGTGCCGCATCCGCCGCCGAACGAACGGGGCCGTCCGAAAGTTTCGGTGTCACCGTACCGGCGGCCCCGGGGTCCACCGCGACCTTCCGCCTCGACGTCGACCTGTACCTGCCCGCGACATCCCGTCCCGCCCCGGCGGTTCTCCTGGCCCACGGATTCGGCGGATCGAAGCGCACGGTCGCCAACGACGCCGAAAGGATACGCCGCGAGGGCTACGTCGTGATGGCCTACTCGGCGCGCGGATTCGGGCGCTCCGGCGGACGGATCTCCCTCGATTCGCTCGACTACGAGGTCGCCGACGCGAAGCGGCTCGTCGATGTGCTGAACAGCCGATCCGAGGTCGAAAAGCGGGACGGCGATCCGGTCGTCGGCGTCGTCGGCGCCTCGTATGGTGGCGCGCTTGCGCTCATGCTCGGCGCCACGGACCGCCGCATTGACACCGTCGTCGCCTCTATCACCTGGAACGACCTCGCCCTCGCCCTCGTGCCGCAATCGGCAGCGGATGGCGCGGTATCAGAGCCCGGTGTCTTCAAGCAGGCCTGGGCGACCCAGCTCTTCGGCGCCGCAGCTTCGCCATCGGCCGGGGCGTGCGGACGTTTTACCGCCGAACTCTGCGCCCTCTACACGAAGCTCGTCGGCGGCGGTCAGCTCGATACCGCCGATCGCAGCCTGCTCGCGGCATCCTCCCCCGCCTCGGTGCTCTCCGGGATGGCCGCGCCGACGCTGCTGCTGCAGGGCAGGCAGGACTCCCTGTTCGGGCTCGACCAGGCCGACGCGAACGCGCGGGCGATCGCGGCGGCCGGCGCTCCGGTTTCGGTGTCCTGGTTCGCCGGCGGGCACGACGGTGGCCAGACGGCCGGCACGACCGCCACGGTCGACCGATGGCTTTCCGCCCGGTTACGAGGTGGCTCATCGCACCACTGGCGACCGGCGCCGTTCTCTTTCACCGTGCCGGCCTCTGCCCGCGGATTCGCCGAGACCCGAATTGCCGCGCGCTATCCCGGTTTGACCGGCGGAAGCACCAGGGCCCTGCCGCTCCGCAGTCATTTCGACGTCGTCGTCAATCCGCCCGGAGGCCTACCGGCCACGATCTCGTCGCTTCCCGGAACTGGTCCTCTCGACTCCGCCATCGGCGGACTTGTCGGCGGAGTTGTCGGCGGAGCAGTCGGGGTTGCCGGGCAGTCGGCGCAGCAGGCGAAATTCACCACGGGGCCGATAACCACACCGTTCGTGCTCGCCGGCTCCCCGTCCGTGACCGTCGCTGTGCGGCTGCCGCACTTTCGCGGCGGGGATCCGGAGTCCGCGCCATCCGCCGCTCCGGTCGACGTGCTGTTGTTCGCCCAACTTCGGGTCCTCTCGGGTGGCGCCGACATCGCCGTCGGGGGCGGCGTCGCGCCGATTCGGGTCCCTGTGCCTGCGGACGGCTCCGTGACCAGGGTTAAGGTGCGCCTTCCGGCGACGACCTGGCGGTTCGAACGCGGCGATCGAGTGGGTCTCTCGCTACGCACGACGGATGCCGGGTACCAGGGCTCACCGACGACCGCGACCTTCGCTGTCGGCACCGTAGGCGACCTCTCGCTTCCGACGGTCGCCTCCTCCGACCCGACCGTCGCCGGGGGTGCGCCGTCGACCGCTGCCGTGATCGGCATTCCGATCGTGCTCCTGATCGCCCTGGTTTTCGGCATCGCCATCGCCCTCATCGGCCCAGAGACCGGTCGTCGCCGCGATCGCAGGACGCTCGCCACGCTGCCGCCGGATGACGCGCCACCGCTGGTTATCCGCGGGCTAACGAAGAACTATCGCGCCGGATTTCGCGCGGTCGACGACCTGTCGTTCACGGTGCGGCGCGGCCAGGTGCTCGGCCTGCTCGGCCCGAACGGCGCCGGAAAGACCACGGTCCTCCGCATGGTCACCGGCCTGCTGAGACCCGACGCCGGCGAGATCGAGATCTTTGGTGAGAAGGTCTCGCCGGGATCCCCGGTGCTCGCCCGGGTCGGCTGCTTCATCGAGGGACCCGGGTTTCTCTCCCATCTCTCCGGCCGACGCAATCTCCAGCTGTTCTGGGCGGCGTCGGGGCGCCCCCGCGCCGACGCGCGCCTGGCCGAAGCGCTGGACATCGCCGACCTCGGCACGGCAATCAATCGCCGCGTTGGCGGCTACAGCCAGGGCATGAAGCAGCGCCTCGCCATAGCGCAGGCGATGCTCGGAATGCCCGAAGTGCTCATCCTCGACGAACCGACGAACGGCCTCGACCCGCCCCAGATCTTCGCCCTGCGCGGAGTGCTGCGTCGATACGCCGAGACCGGTCGCACCGTGATCGTGTCGTCGCACCTGCTCGGCGAGGTCGAACAGACCTGCTCCGATGTCGTGGTGATGGCCCGCGGCCGACTGCTCGCCGCCGGACCCGTCGCGGAACTCGCCGGAGACACTACCGAGCTCACCATCGAGGTGACGGATGTCGATGCCGCCGTGGTCGCACTTCTCGGGCTCGACGGGGTGGAGGCCTCGATCCTCGCCGAGGGAACCCTCCGGGTGCTGCCCGCGGTGAACAGCGCCGAGTCTGTCGTCGCTGCGATCGCCGCGGCCGGTATCGGCATCCGCTCGGTCACCCGAGGGAGGCACCTCGAGGAGGCCTTCCTCGACCTGGTCGGTACGGAAGGGATCATCTGATGAGCACGCCAGCCCCCTGGACTCCCGGCGCCATCCGGGCGAGCGCCGCAACCGCTCGCCGCACCCTGCCGATCCGGGTCGAATTCGCCCGGCAGGTCAGCCAGTGGCGCGTACGGGTGGTGCTCCTCATCTTCGCGCTTCTTCCGATCGTGGTGCGCCTCGCCTTCCTCATCGGAGGAGCGGGCAGTCCCACAGCCGGGCGTACCGATCTCGCCGCGTTCGCCCAGGCGAGCGGCACCACGTTCACGGCGTTCATCCTCGTGATCACCGCAGGCTTCCTGCTGACGCTCGTCGTCGCCCTGTTGTTCGGCGACATGATCGCCGGCGAGGCGTCGAGATCGACGCTGAAGTACCTGCTGACGATCCCGGTCGGGCGTACTCGGCTGCTCTTCGTCAAGGTGCTGGTGGCGTCTACGGTTCTCGTGGTGGGCATCCTGCTGCTCACCGGAATGTCGCTGCTCGTCGGCACGACCTCTTACGGCGGCGGCGGCATCCAGATCCCGGTCGGACCGCAGCTCGGGAGGGGAGAATCCCTCCTGCGCATCCTTGCCGCGGTCGCCGTCATCTGCCTTCACCTGTCGTGGGCGGCAGCACTCGGCACGATGTTCACGGTGCTCGCCGAGGCCCCCCTCGCGGCGGCGGGCGGGGTCGTGATCACGTCCATCCTGTCGAGCATCCTCGAGCGCATCCCCGACCTCGGCAAGGTGCGTAACTATCTCCCGACCTGGAACACGGATGCCTTCCGGCAATTCTTCGCCGCCCGCATCGATTATGCCCCGATCGGTGACTCCGTGCTGTCGGCCCTGATCTACGCCCTGATCTTCACGGCGGTGGCGGTCTGGTGGTTCCGCCGCAAGGACATCTCGAGTTGATGCTGTTCGCCGCGCGACAGCGGTGGGGTAACCCAGACGTCCCCTGTGAGGTCTACCACTCACAGTGTCGTGCGAAGATCGCGCGATTCCAGGGTGGACACGGCGTCGACCAGTGGCTCCGCGGAGGTCGTGTGCCATTGAGCGCGGGGAGCGTTCGGATAAGCCAGTCCTCGATTGGCCGCCGAGTTGCATCGGGGTGGTCGAGCCAGGCTCGAAGTGCCGTGACGATAGCTGCGGTCCGGTCTCCACGCCCGCGGGGGAAGCGGCGCGGCGGGACAAGCAGGAGCGGTGCGGAAATCAGGCGTTTGTCCCGGGCACAATCTCTCCGAAGCGCGAGTCTGCGTCATCCAATTTGTCCAAGTCTTGAAACCGAGCCAGGAACGGTAGCCATTCGTCGCCGCGCGAGCGGGGCCACAAGTTGTTGCGTATGAGGTACCTGAGCGCGAAATCTATGCAGGCAGGCTATACAGACACCTTGTGACCAACCGCGCTGCGGAGCCCGGCAACGGCGCGGGAGTGTCCGGTGGACGTTCGGCTTGCGGCATTTGGCCAACTAGATGGCGGCGTAGCCAAGAACAGTGGCAATTGGCCAGCTCGGATGGCAATGGACACTGCACTTGGCAATCTCCCAGAAAAATAACGGTTCGATAACTAGCGCATCGTTACCGTGCTGTTATACAGTTCAAGAGCAGAAGTTGTTTGCTGTGGCAGCCTCTGCGGAATGTGATTGCAGGACACTCTTGGTGCAAGGGAGAGGGTCGGTTTCGTGCCTCTGAAACCGACCCTCAATCCTGTTTAAGGAGTGATCGCACCATTCGCCTCCGCGTCATCCGCCCTCCCCTTCCGTAGAGTTGCAGCGGGGTAGAGAGGAGGCCCGTGAGCGACAAGACGACTGCGGTCACCGCCTGGGAGGCGCTGTTCCGCGCCCAGGTCTCGGTGATGCGCTACCTCAATGCCGAGTTCCCCACCGGCGAACTCTCGCTCAACGAGTACGACGTGCTGTTCAACCTGTCCCGCCAGCCCGGGCAGCAGTTGCGCATGAAGGAGCTGAATCGGCACCTGCTGGTCACCCAGCCGAGCGTTAGTCGCCTGGTCGAGCGTCTCGCCACGCGAGGGCTGCTCGCGAAGTCCCATGACCAGGATGACGCGCGAGGCGTGAACGTGACTCTCACTCCGGTCGGCTTCGAGCTCTTCCGCCGCGTGGCTCGCAGCCACGTCGAATCGATAGCGGCGCGGGTGGGCGGCGCGCTGAGCACGACCGAGCTCGAGACCCTCACCGAACTCTGCGACCGGTTGAGGCTCTCCGAACCGCAGTAGGCGCGGCCGCGGCGCGATCTCGTACTGTGGGGACTGTGATGACCCGTGACACGCCCGCCGACCCCACGATCGTCTGGCTGAGGGATGACCTCCGGGTCGCCGACAATCCCGCGCTGAACGCCGCCGCCGAGCGCGGCGCCCCGGTCGTGGTGCTCTACCTCCTCGACGAACTGAGTCCGGGCATCCGTGCTCTCGGAGCCGCGTCCCGCTGGTGGCTGCACCACAGTCTCGAGGCGCTAGCGACCGCCGTCGGCGGTATCGGGGCCGCCTTCGTGCTGCGCCGGGGGGCGGCCGCGACCGAGCTGCCGCGACTGGTCGCGGACCTGGGCGCGGGCGCCGTCTTCTGGAACCGCCGCTACGGCGGACCGCAGAGGGAGGTGGATGCCGCGCTCAAGTCGAGCCTGCGCGAGGCCGGGCTCACCGTGCAGAGCTTCCAGGCCAACCTGTTGCATGAGCCCTGGACGGTGACCACCGGATCCGGCACCCCGTTTCGCGTGTTCACCCCGTTCTGGAAGGCCTGCCTGGCCGCGGCCCCTCCCCGCGAACCGCTGCCGACCCCCTCCGGGCTGTCCGGTGCCACCGGAGTTGCGAGCGACGAGTTGGCCGACTGGGCGCTGCTGCCCACGCGCCCGGACTGGGCCGGCGGCATCCGAGCGGCCTGGACTCCCGGCGAGGAGGCGGCGACCGCCCGGCTCGAGCACTTCGCATCCACCGACCTCGCGCACTACGACACCGCGCGGGACGCCCCCGGCGGTGAGGCCACCTCGCGCCTGTCCCCCTACCTGCGGTTCGGTGAGATCAGTCCGTTCCAGGTCTGGCAGCGCATCCAGCGCGGCGAACTCGCTCCCGCCGGCCGACGCAACGCGCCGAGATTCCTCAGCGAGATCGGCTGGCGCGAATTCAACTGGAACATTTTGTTTCACGCGCCCGACCTGCACGAGAAGAACTTCCGCGCCGACTTCGACGCCTTCCCGTGGCACGAACCCGATCCGCGCGACCTCGCCGCCTGGCAGCAGGGCCGCACCGGCATCCCCCTCGTGGACGCCGGCATGCGCGAGTTGTGGCAAACGGGCTACATGCACAACCGGGTGCGGATGGTGGTGGCATCCTTTCTCATCAAGAACCTGCTCGTGGACTGGCGGATCGGCGAACAGTGGTTCTGGGACACCCTGGTGGACGCCGACGAGGCCAGCAACCCGGGCAACTGGCAGTGGGTCGCCGGATCGGGAGCGGACGCCGCCCCGTACTTCCGCATCTTCAACCCGCTGCTGCAGGCAGAGAAGTTCGACCGAAACGGTGCGTACCAGCGCCGGTACCTGCCCGACCTGGGGACGGATGCCTACCCGACGCCGATCGTGGACCTCAAAAGGTCCCGGGATGCGGCTCTCGCGGCCTACGAACTGGTGAAGCGGGCGGGCGGCTCCGCCTGATCAGTAGGGTGCGGCGGCACTATGACCGCGGCCGGGCCCCGATGGTCGAGACGGCGAGAGCGCCGGCCCGTGCCCCGGCGGATGCTGCCGCCATCGCCCCGGCACCGGACACCCATGCGGCGAGGAACCCCGCTGCGAAGGCATCCCCGGCTCCGGTCGGATCGACGATCGCGACCGGTACCGCTGCCACCGTTGTGGTCGGCATACCGCGTTCGACCACCACCACCCCTGCCGTATCGAGGGTGAGGGCGACTACCTCGAAGTGTTCGCCGAGTCGCTCGGCGATCTCGATCGGGTCGTCGAGACCGGTGAGAACGCGGCCCTCCTCCAGATTGGGAAAGAACAGGTGGGCTCCCGCGATGCTGTCGAGGAACCGCTCGGCGCCGAAGTCCGCGATGAATCCCGCCGAGGCCGGGTCGACGGAGACCCGCACGCCGAGGGCGCTCGCGCGCTGCAGAAGATCGCGAAGTGCGCCTTGGTCAGCCTGTGAGAACACGCTGTAGCCGGTGAAGTGCAACACCGCAGCTCCGGCGAGCAAACGGTTGGGGATGGCATCCGGGGTCAGTTTCGCGTTGGCGCCCTTTTCTGTGAGCATTGTGCGGCGCTCGCCGGACACGATCACGATGATCGCGCCGGTCGGCAGCTCATCATCGCCCCGGAGATGAGGGGTGACACCGCTGGCGGCGAGAAGGGCGCTGTGCCGCGCGACATCCTCCGCACCGACCAGGCCGATGAAGTCAACCGACGCCCCGAGCGAGCCCATCCACGCGGCCGCGTTGGCCGCCGATCCACCGGCCCGGTTGCGGATGGAGGAGGGCGTGTCGGTGTCATCGCGGATGACGCCCTCCGGCACCACCACGACGTCGTCAACGACGTCACCGAAAACGACGATGCGTCGGGTCTCAACCGGGGAATCAGGCAAGCGCCGACCATTCGATCGCGATCTGCGCCGCCAGCCGCACATTGTTGCGCGCCAGGTCGAGATTGACCTCAAGGCTGCGACCCCCCGATGCGTCGACGATATAGCCCAGCAGGAACGGGGTGACGGCTTTGCCGTGTATGCCCGCAGCGGCGGCGGCGGCGAGCGCTTCGACCAACACCCGGTCGTGCTCGATCGGATCCCACTGCTGCTCGCGCGGAATCGGGTTGGCCACCACGATTCCCTGGCCGTGACCGAGGGCATCCTGGCTGCGCATGATCGCGGCGACCTTGGCGGCCGACTCGACCGACCAGTCGATCGAGTGCGCCGACTCGGTGAGCCAGAAACTCGGGAAGATGGTGGTGCGATACCCCACCACCGGCACGCTCAGGGTCTCGAGTCGCTCGAGGGTCGCGGCGATGTCGAGCACCGATTTCACGCCGGCGCTCACCACGGTGACCGGGGTCACCGCCAGAGTGGAGAGGTCGGCCGATTCGTCAAAGCTGGTACGGGCCCCGCGGTGGACTCCGCCGAGGCCACCGGTGGCGAACACGCGCACCCCGGCGAGAGAGGCGAGGTGCGCTGTCGCCGCGACCGTAGTGGCTCCGGATGCCCCGGCCGCCGCCAGCACCGGAAGGTCGCGCACGCTCGCCTTCACGAGATCCTCCTCGGCGATTCGGCGTACACCCTCGGCATCCAGCCCGATCCGAGGCACGCCGTCGAGCACGGCGATGGTTGCCGGAATGACGCCGGCATCGCGCAGGAGCTGCTCGAACTCCTTCGCCGCCTCGTGGTTTCGCGGGCGGGGCAGCCCGTGGGAGATGATCGTGGATTCGAGCGCAACGACGGGGAGCCCGTTCTCGAGGGCCTCGGCGACTTCGGGGGACACGGTGAACGCGGGGCGGGCTGCTGTTGTCATAGGACTTCAGACTATCGGCGGCCCTACCACGCAACGTGCGTCGCCGCTCCCAGTGAGTGCGAAGACCTGCGCTGCCCTACCGGTGATCTGCTCTACCCTCCGCGATGAAAGCGAGACGCCGGAGGGTCTCCACGTTACGTCGGTACAGGGCTAGGTCCAATACCGTTCAATTAGTGGTTCTTGGTGTAGTTTTCGGGTATGCCTCGTTCT
>JAZJZS010000003.1:279279-402503 GCA_040389685.1 Actinomycetota bacterium | reverse complement strand
GATTCAAATCAGGACCAGCCCAACCACACCAGCCGATCGGTGGATCGAGGCTTAGAGTGACGCGTCTTCCGGGACGTCCGCAGGTGCGGCCTCGTCGTCGTCGTCGGGCAGCTCTTCGAAGAGCCCGGCAGGCGGCGTGACGGTAAGGGTGCCGGCCGCGATGTCGACGCTCGGCACGATGGCCTTCACGAACGGCACGAGCACCTCGCCGGCATCCGTCGTCACGTGGAGGAGATCCTGCGAGGGCAGGTGGTCGACCTGGCTGACTGTTCCGACACGGATGCCGTCGCGCACCACAGCGAGTCCGACGAGCTGGTGGTCGTACCAGGCGTCCTCCTCGTCCGACGGGGCGGCGAGGTCGTGATCGATCCAGAGGATCGCCTTGATGAGGGCCTCTGCGGCGGACCGGTCCGAGACGTCCTTGAAGAACGCTACCGGCTGCAGGTTGTACCACTTGAGTTCGATGAGCTCGAGGGTCTTGCCATGCCAGGGTGACGAGGTCGGCACCTGGAGGGTGAACACGGCGCCCGGAACGAAACGTCGTTCCGGGGCATCCGTGTAGAGCTCGACCTTGATCGCTCCCTTGAGGCCGTGAGCCTTGGTGAGTCGACCGACCCGCAACTGGTCGGATCCCGAAGGGGCCGGTGCGGACTGTGTGCTGGGTTCCGAGTGGCTAGAAATCGGTGTCCACCACGTCGACGCGAACCTTCTTGCCATCGGCGATGGCCGAGACGAGGGTGCGCAGCGCCTTCGCGGTGCGACCGGAGCGCCCGATCACGCGTCCGAGGTCGTCGGGGTGCACGCGCACCTCGAGAATCTCGCCCCGCGGTGAGTTCTTTGCGACGACCTGAACCTCATCGGGGTGATCAACTATTCCCTTGACCAGATGTTCCAGGGCGGCTGCGAGCATTGTCTACGCCTTGTCGGCGCTGGCAGCCTCGGCGTCAGCCTCGGTCACGTCGTCGGCTTTGGCTTCGGCGACGTCAGAGATGGCCTCGACCTTCGCGGCGTCGGCGTCGTTCATGCCGTCGACAGCCGGGGCGATCTCAGCGTCGGGGGATGCCTCGACGGCGGTCTCCACCTTGGGCGCGGGCGCCGCGGCTTTCGGCTTGAGCACCGGCTTCTTCTTCTCGTCGGCGATGAAGTCGACACGGGATTCTTTGGTCTTCACTGTGCTGACGGCGTTCTTGTCGCCCTTGAAGATTCCCCAGTCGCCCGTGAGCTTGAGGATGGCGGCGACCTGCTCCGTCGGCTGCGCGCCGACTCCGAGCCAGTATTGCGCGCGCGCCGAGTCGACCTCGATGAAGGAGGGCTCCTCGGTGGGGTGGTATTTGCCGATCTCTTCGATGACTCGACCATCACGCTTGGTGTGCGAGTCGGCGACGACGATTCGGTAGAAGGGAGCGCGGATTTTGCCCATGCGCTTCAAACGGATTTTTACAGCCACAATTCTCCAGAGATGATTTTTGGGGGCGAACTGCTTGCCGTGAGCGTGGGGTGCACACTCGGCAGAAGAGCTCTGATGGGAGACGATGCCATTGGATTAGAGGGTCGAACGGCAAAAGTCCCGACTGACCATTCTTGCAGATTTTCGAAGGATTCAGGAACCAACGGCTGCGAACGGAGCACGGGAGCGTCTGCGCGAGAGCGCGACACCCCCGAGGCCCACGATCCCGCCGAGCACCGCGAGTGGCGCCGGCACCTCCCGGAAGACCAGGAACGCCTCAGCGACGACGAGCGCCGGGACGATGTAGGTGGTCACCGCGAGCGAGCCCGCCGACATCCGTGACAGCGCGTAGGCCCAGGTGCTGAAGGCGATCGCCGTGGGCACGACACCGAGATAGACGGCACCGAGGATGCTGGATGCCGGGGCTCTCGCGAGGTCGATCACGAGCGATCCGGCGAACGGCACGCTCGCCACCGCGCCGATGGCACAGCCGAGGAACGTGACCTGCCGATTCGGCAGCCGACGGAGGACCGGCTTCTGGCACAGTACTCCGATGGAGTAGGCGACCGCCGCCACCAACGCCCACACGACCCCGACGCCATCCACGACGCGTGAGATACCGCTCGAGATTCCGATGAGCACCACCCCGATGAAGGCGACGCCCGCACCGATCGCGAGCCAGCGGGGGATGCCCTCGCGGAGAAAGACGCCGGCTCCGAGGGCGATCAGGATGGGGCCGATGTTCACGATCATCGCCGTGGTTCCGGCGTCGAGCGTGTGTTCCGCGATGTTGAGGGTGACGTTGTAGGCGGCGAACCAGGCGACCCCGAAGATCGTGATGAGCAGCCATTCCCGCCCGGTCGGCCGCACCCAGCGGTGGCCGATCAGGAGCAGGGACAGTGCCGCCGTGCCGACGATCAGCCGAGCGAGTGCAAGCGAACCCCCCGCGAAGTGCGGGGAGACCCCGCGGATGACGATGAACGCGCTCGACCAGGCGAGCAGCGTGACGATGATTGCGATCACCACCGACGCCGACAGACGATCGGTCGCGCGGCTGTGTGGTGGCGTCGTCATTGGTTCAGGGTAGATGCGGCCGGTGTCATCCGCGCCCTTGGCCCGTCTCGGAGCGACGCGATGTCCGTTTCTCGCCGAAGGCTTCAGTTCTTGCCGTCGCGCCACGAGAGCCAGTCGCGCACGGGGGCGAGGTCGTAGTTCGGCCCGCTGATGCCGATCGTGAACAAGGTCGTGCCGAGGGCGTGGAGTTCATCGGCCTGCCCGGGGGTGCGTCCGCGCAACTCGGTCGAGATCTCGATCTGGGAGACGTCGCGGCCGACGACCTCACCATGCGCGGCGAGAATGCCGAGCTTGCGCTGGAGAGTCTCCGGGTCGCTGAAGGAGTGCCAGATATCCGCATGCTTTGCAACAATGCGGAGGGTCTTCTTCTCGCCGCCGCCGCCGATCAGCACCGGGATGTGACGGGTGGGTGGTGGATTGAGCACGCGCAAGCGCTCTTCGATGACCGGAAGGTTGGCGGCGAGGGCATCCAGACGTTGCCCGACCGTACCGAACTCGTAGCCATACTCGTCGTAGTCGCGCTCAAACCATCCGGAGCCCGTTCCGAAGATGAATCGGCCCGTTCCGGTACCCTTCGCGCTGATGTGGTCGATGGTGCGGGCCATGTCCGCCTGCAGGTTGGCGTTGCGATAGCTGTTGCAGTTGACGAGGGCGCCGAGCTCCACGCGCGAGGTCTGCTCGGCGAGGGCTGCGAGCATGGTCCACGACTCGAAATGCGGTCCATCCGGTTCGCCGGACAGCGGGAAGAAGTGGTCCCAGTTGAAGAGGATGTCGGCGCCGAGCTCCTCGAGCTCGGCCGCGGTCTCACGAATCTTTTCGTACCTCGCGTGCTGAGGCGCGATCTGCACTCCGAGGCGCACGGGACGGGTCGATGCAGCAGTCATCCGTCTAGCCTATGCCGCCCCGCGCGGTGCTCCCACGCCCGGCGACAGGCCCGGTCAGCCGCGGCCGAGAAGCTTCTGCAGGCTCGCGAGCTCCTCCTCGGAGGGACCGGGCTTGCCGGCGCTCCCGAGTCCGAAGCCGGATCCGGCCGGCCCGGTCGCCGACTTCACGCCCGACGCCAAGGCCGCGTTTTCCGCCGCCCGCTTAGCCGGATTGCCCGATTTCGAGCCCCTTTTTGGCTGCACTTTTTTCGACGAGGCGAATTTGGCACCGGGGATCGGCCCCATGCCCGGCACCTGCGGCATCCCGCCCTTCGCCACGGTCTTCATCATCTTCGCGGCCTGCTCGAAACGGTTGACCAGTGCATTCACCTCGGTAACGGTGGTGCCCGATCCGCGGGCGATGCGAACCCGGCGCGATCCGTTGAGCACCTTGGGTTGGCGACGCTCGCCGATCGTCATCGACTGGATGATGGCCTCGGTGCGCGTGATCTCCGACTCGTCGAAGTTGTCCAGTTGCTGGCGCATACCTTTGGCGCCCGGAAGCATCCCGAGCATGTTCTTGATCGAGCCCATGTTCTTGAGCTGCTGCATCTGGCTGAGGAAGTCCTCCAACGTGAAGCTGTCGGTCATGAACTTCTCGGCGACCTTGCGCGACTCCTCCTCGTCGAAGGTCTTCTGCGCGGTCTCGATCAGGGTGAGGATGTCACCGAGATCCAGGATGCGGCTGGCCATGCGGTCGGGATAGAAGGGCTCGAAATCATCCAGCGACTCTCCCGTCGAGGCGAAGATGATCGGACGCCCGGTGACGGATGCCACGGAGAGGGCCGCCCCACCGCGCGCGTCGCCGTCGAGCTTGGTGAGCACGACGGCGGTGAAGTCGACGCCCTCCTGGAAGGCCTTCGCGGTGGTGACGGCATCCTGCCCGATCATCGCGTCGATCACGAAGAAAACCTCGTCGGGGTCGATCGCCCGGCGGATGTCAGCAGCCTGCTTCATCAGGTCGGCGTCGACGCCGAGGCGGCCGGCCGTGTCGACGATCACGATGTCGTACTGTTTGTCCTTCGCGAACTTCACTCCGTCTTTGGCGACCTTCACCGGGTTTGCGGCCCCGCCGAAGAACGACTTCGGCGCGGCATCCGCGGCACCGACGTTGCCGGGTTCCGGCGCATAGACGGCGACTCCGGCCTGCTCGGCGACGACCTTGAGCTGCGTAACGGCGTTCGGCCGCTGCAGGTCCGCGGCGACGAGCAGCGGGGTGTGATTCTGGCCCGCGAGCCATTTGGCGAGCTTGCCGGCGAGGGTCGTCTTGCCGGCGCCCTGGAGTCCAGCGAGCATGATCACGGTCGGCGCGGTCTTGGCGAATTGGATGCGCCGGGCCGGCGCTCCCTCGGTCAACTGGCCGCCGAGGATCGTGATGAGCTCGTCGTTGACGATCTGCACCACCTGCTGGGCCGGGTTGAGTGCCTTCGAGACTTCATCGCCGAGGGCCCGCTCCCGCACCCGGCCGGTGAATTCCTTCACGACCTCGAGGGCGACGTCGGCGTCGAGCAGGGCGCGACGGATCTCGCGAACCGTGCCGTCGACATCCGCGGCACTGAGTTTGCCCTTGCCGCGCAGGTTCTTGAAGGTATCCGCGAGGCGGTCAGTGAGATTTCCGAAGGTGGCCATTGTGCCAATAGTTTAACTCGGGATCGGGAGGGAGTGCGGCGAGCGGATGCCGTGCTGAGATACAACACCGCACTGAGGCGGTAGCGCAGGCCGAACGAAAACTGTGCAGGACAGCAGCACCGGGCCGATGCTCGACCTAGGCTCACCCCATGCGCTTCGGAATCACGATCCTGCCCCAACAGCCCTGGGCCGCGGCGAAGAGGCGGTGGATCCGCGCGGAGGAGCTCGGCTTCGACCACGCATGGACCTACGACCACCTCTCATGGCGAACCCTCGCGAACGAGCCCTGGGGCGCGACCATCCCCACGCTCACCGCCGTGGCGACCGTGACTTCGCGCATCCGTCTCGGCACCTTCGTGTCATCTCCGAACTTCCGGCATCCGGTGACCTTCGCGAAGGATGTCGCAACCGTGGATGACATCGCCGGCGGACGCTTCCTGCTCGGCATCGGGTCGGGGGGCACCGGCTTCGACGCCTTCGTGCTCGGCCAGCCCGAGCTCACTGCCCGCCAGCGGCACGATCGCTTCGCCGAATTCCTCCAGCAGCTCGACGGACTGTTGCGCTTCGAGCAGGACGGCCCAATTTCGTTCACCGGGGAGTGGTTCACCACCCGCGAAGCGCGAATGGTGGGGACGCCCGCGCAACTGCCCCGCGTGCCGTTCGTGGTAGCCGCGAATGGTCCGAAGGGGCTCGATCTCGTGGCACGATTCGGTCAGGGCTGGGTGAGCACCGGCACCGACGGCACCACCGGCGAGGAGTGGTGGCGGTCCGTCGCGACGCTGGCCGGGACGCTGGATGACGCGGCCGAGCGTGCGGGACGCAGCGCGGCATCCATAGATCGCTATCTCTCAATCGATTCCGGCGGTCTGTATTCCCTGTCAAGCATCGGCGCATTCGAGGACTTCGTCGGCCGGGCGAGCGAGCTGGGATTCACTGATGTCATCGCCCACTGGCCGCGCGGAAGCGGCATCTACGCGGGGAAGGAGTCGGTGCTCGAGGAGGTCGCCGCCCGGCTGCCTGCGCTGCGCTGACCCTCCGCGGCCCACATGGTGGCGCGAGCGGCACGGCGGCCGGAGTCCGACGTTGAACGACGGTGCGGCATGCGGCAGACGCCACGCCCGTAGGCTGGGCGCATGCTCCAGGTGTCCCTCGGCTCGACCGGCATCGAGGTCAGTGAGTTTTTCTTCGGTGGCGCGGCGATCGGCGGCATCGGATCCGCACCCTCCCGCATCGGCCTCGGGATGAAGACGGATGAGGCTCTTGAGCGACTGGACGAGGCTGTCGAGGTCGGCATCCGGGTGTTCGATACCGCGAATTCGTTTGCGGGAGGCGAGAGCGAACGCGTAATCGGCCGTTGGCGTGAGGAGCGCGAACGGGCCGATGTGCTCGTGTCGACAAAGGTCGGCAATGTGGTCGAGCGCGGCCAGGAAACCATTTCTCTCGCCGCAGATCACATCGAACGCCAACTCGCTCTCAGTCGCTCTCGCCTCGGCGCGGTCGACCTGTATCTCGCCCACGGAATCGACGAGCACACGCCGCTCGAAGAGACGCTCACCGCGTTCGCCGCCGCGGTCGACACCGAACAGATCCGGGCCTGGGGATGCTCGAGCGGATCCGTGCGCGAGGTCGAGGCCTGGCTTCTCGCCGCAGACCGCGCGGGACTGCCGCGACCGGACTGGGTGCAGTCCGAGTTCAGCCTTCTCGCCCGCTCGGCGGAACGGGATCTCTTGCCGTTGCTGGCCGAGGAGGGCGTCGGATTTGTGGCGTTCTCGCCGCTCGCCGGCGGCATCCTCTCCGACCGGTACCTGACTGCCGACCCGGAGGAGCTGCCCGACCCGGCCCCCGGCAGTCGGCTCTCACTCGCCCCGGCGATGTACACGGCCGCCTTCACCCTTCCGAACCTCGCCCGTGTGGCGCGTCTCGAGCCCCTCGCCCGGGATCGCGGGGTGGGCATCCCGGCTCTCGCGCTGGCCTGGCTGCGGCAGCATCCGCTGGTCTCCGCCACGATCGTCTCACCGCGGCGCACCGAACAGTGGGACGCAGTGACGGATGCCACCACCATGGACTTCGACGACGCCCTCGCCGACCAACTCGGCGCGATGTTCGGCTGAGCCGCCGCGCTACCCTGAACGGATGCCCCTAATACTGCCCTTCGACAACAACACCCCCGCAATCCACCCCTCCGCCTGGGTCGCCCCGAACGCGACGCTCATCGGACGGGTCTCCCTCGCGGCGAACTCCAGCGTGTACTACGGAGCCGTGCTTCGCGGCGACACCGACTCGATAACCATCGGCGCGGAAAGCAACCTGCAGGACAACGTCACCGTGCACTGCGACTTCGGTAAGCCGACCATCGTGGGTGAGCGCGTCAGCGTGGGTCACTCGGCGGTGCTGCACGGTTGCACGGTCGAAAACGACTGCCTGGTCGGCATGGGGGCCACAGTGCTCAACGGTGCCGTGATCGGTGCGGGTTCCCTCGTGGCCGCCGGCGCCGTCGTGCTCGAGGGCACCGTCATCCCGCCCCGCTCGCTCGTCGCCGGCGTCCCCGCCAAGGTGCGGCGCCAGCTCACGGATGCCGAAGCCCTCGGTGTGACCGCGAACGCCACGCACTACGTCGAACTCAGCCGCAAGCACGCCGCGCTCTGACCGGACGCGACTACCGCCGGTAGGCCAGAGCGATCACGATGATCGCCGCGATCGGGATCAGCGACACCGCGAGCGCCACCGTCGGCACCGCCTTGGCCTCGGACCGAACGAGGCCGATGATGGCGAGCACGAGAGCCACAAACAACACGGCCGACCCCACGTAGAAGATCACGATGCTCGTGCCGATCGCGCCGGCTCCGTAGAGCGTCGCGTCGATTCCGGCGACGAAACCCCAGATGGCGAGTCCGACACCCACGACGGCGAGCGTGAGGGAGACCAGCGCCACCCGGCTGTAGGCCCGCTCCGACGGACTCTCGCTCCGCGGCACGCTCACGACCCGATGAGATTCTGCACGAAGACGTGCGGGGTGAAACCGGTGAGATCGCCGATGCCCTCGCCCTGCCCGACGAGCTTGATCGGGATGCCGGTCTTCTCCTGCACCGTGAGAACGAATCCGCCCTTCGCCGATCCGTCGAGCTTGGTGAGCACGAGCCCGGTGACCCCGGCGTGCTCGATGAACGCCTCGGCCTGGGCGAGCCCGTTCTGTCCGGTGGTGGCATCGAGCACGAGCAGCACCTCGGCGATCTCGGTCTGCTTCTCGACCACGCGCCGGATCTTCGCGAGCTCGTCCATGAGACCGCTCTTGGTCTGCAAACGGCCGGCCGTGTCGATCAGCACGATGTCGATGCCCTCGCGCTGCGCGCGTTCCACGGTCTGGAAGGCGACGGATGCCGGATCCTGCCCCTGCTGCTGCGGACGCTGGATGGCGGCCCCGCCGCGCTCCGCCCAAGTGGCGAGCTGCTCGACGGCCGCCGCCCGGAAGGTGTCTGCAGCACCGACGATCACGCTACGGCCGTAGCCACCGAGGAACTTCGCGAACTTGCCGATGGTGGTGGTCTTGCCGACACCGTTGACGCCGACGACCAGCACGACCGCGGGGCGCGCGCTGAGCGTGAGGGTGGGGTTGAGGCGGGCGAGCCGTTCTTCGAGGGTCTCGCGCAGCATCCGCTTGAGGTCCACCGGGTCGGTGGTGTTGAAACGCTTGACGCTCGCGCGGAGCTCGTCGATTACTGCCTCGGTGAGATCCGGCCCGAAGTCGGCGGTGATCAGCGCGTCTTCGAGGTCCTCCCAGGTCTCGTCGTCGATGGTCTTGCGAGCGAACATGCCCTTGAGCGCGCCCGACAGGGACCAGACAGAAGCCATAGGCCCATGCTACTGACCGGCGTCGGGTGCCTGGGCCCTCGGCGCCGGGCGACGGCAGGACCGGCAGACCTGGCAGGGCAGACTAGGGGGGTGACTTTCGCTTTCATCCGCCATGGCCAGACCGAGTGGAACCGGGAGCTTCGACTGCAGGGTTCCTCCGATATTCCCCTCAACGAGACCGGGCGAGAGCAGGCCCTCGAGGCGGTCTCGGTGCTCGCCGGTATGCACTGGGATGCCGTGGTGAGTTCGCCGCTCAGACGCGCCCGCGAGACGGCCCAGATCATCGCCGATGGTCTCGGCATCACGCTCGGACCGAGCTACGCCGAACTCGTCGAGCGCGACTACGGCGACGGCGAAGGAGCGACCCCGGAGGATATCGAGGCCCGCTGGCCCGATCATCGGTATCCGGGGCTCGAGAGTCTCGACTCGGTCGTGGCTCGCGGCATCGCGGCCCTCGACCGGATCGCCGACGACTACGCCGACGCCAACGTGGTCATCGTCTGCCACGGCACGATCATCCGCTACACGCTTGGCGCCCTCGCCGGGCAAAAGCTCCCGGCCATCGACAACGGTTCGACCGCCACCTTCGACCGCATCGGCGAGGGATGGCGCGTGTACACCGTCAATGATGTCGCGCTGGTCGCCGCCGGTTAGACCGCCTGCGCGAACCCGAGCTCCGCATCCGCGAGGTGTGCGAGTTCGGCCGGCAGGTCGAGACCCTTGCGTTTCATCGACTGGGCCCACAGGCGACCGGCGCGGTACGACGACCGCACCAGCGGACCGGCAAGCACCCCGAGGAATCCGATGCCTTCGGCCTCCTCCTTGATCTCGATGAATTCCTGCGGCGGCAGGTAGCGGGCCACCGGAAGATGCCGGGCGGTCGGCCGCAGGTACTGCGTCACAGTAATGATGTCGGTGCCGGCATCGTGCAAATCCTGCAGCGCCTGGCTGATCTCGGGTCGCTCCTCCCCCATGCCAAGGATCAGGTTCGACTTGGTGATGAGGCCAGCCTCCCGCGCACTCGTGATCACACCGAGCGAGCGTTCGTAGCGGAACGCGGGACGGATGCGCTTGAACAGTCGCGGAACCGTCTCGACATTGTGGGCGAAGACCTCCGGGCGCGAAGAGAACACCTCGGCAAGGAGATCGGGGTTGCCGGAGAAGTCGGTGGCCAGGATCTCGACCCCGGTTCCGGGGTTGACCGCATGGATGCGGCGCACCGTCTCCGCGTGCAGCCAGGCGCCTTCGTCGGGCAGGTCGTCGCGGGCGACCCCCGTCACCGTGGCGTAGCGCAGGCGCATGCTCAGCACCGAATCGGCGACCCGACGCGGCTCATCGGTGTCGTAGTCGGCGGGCTTTCCGGTGTCGATCTGACAGAAATCGCAGCGGCGGGTGCACTGCGAACCACCGATGAGGAAAGTGGCCTCGCGGTCTTCCCAGCACTCGTAGATGTTGGGGCAGCCGGCCTCCTGGCACACCGTGTGGAGGCCCTCGTCCTTCACGAGCTTCTGGAGCTCGAGGTACTCGGGGCCCTGGCGAGCGACGGTCTTGATCCACGGGGGCTTGCGTTCGATCGGCGTCTCGGTGTTGCGGATCTCGAGGCGAAGCATCCGCCGTCCGTCCGGGGCTGCGGTCATGCCGACACCGCGGCGGCTTCGGAGACGACGCCGTCGAATAGCCCGGTGACGACCGCGGCGACCATCGCGGGGGTGACCTCGCGCCCCAGCTCGCGGCTGATCGTGGTGACTCCGGCGTCGCGGATGCCGCAGGCCACGATGTGCTCATAGGCGTCGAGGGAGTTGCTGCAGTTGAGCGCGAAGCCGTGCATGGTTACGCCGCCGGCCACCCGGATGCCGATTGCCGCGATCTTCTCCTCGCGAGCGCTGTCGATCACCCACACTCCCGACCGACCGGCCACGCGAACGCCGGTCACCCCGAAGTGCGCGATCACCTCGATGAGCAGCTGTTCGAGCCGACGCACGTAGGCGACGACATCGACAGGGTCGTGTAAGCGCAGGATCGGGTATCCGACGAGCTGCCCTGGGCCGTGCCAGGTGATCTTGCCGCCACGGTCGACGTCGATGACCGGCGATCCGTCATCCGGCCGCTCGCTCGCCTCGGTGCGGGTTCCGGCCGTGTAGACCGACGGATGCTCGAGCAGCAGGACCGTGTCGGGCCGGGTCCCCTCCACCACGGCTGAGTGGATGCTTCGCTGCAGGGCGAGCGCTTCGGGATAGGGCAGGAGGTCCGGTGCGAGTCCGGCGACGACGATATCGGCCATAGGGCAAGCCTATGCAATTTGTAGACTCAGTCCAATAACTCAACGGCCGCGGATGTCGCACGCCATTGCCGCGCGCCCCGCGGGGTTCCCGGCGCCGGCTAGGTGCCGGGTCCACGGCCGGCGGCGTCTCCTCGGGCCCGAGTCGCCGCCGAGTTGCACTGTTATGAGGGTCATGCTCTGGGGACACCCGCAAAAGAGTGCAACTCACCGGGGATGGACCCTTGCCGATCACGCGGAATGATCAGGCGCGTGAAGCGCGATCATGAGCACTCAGGCGGAGGCCTCCGCAGTCACGCGCTGCCCGACAACCGCGCTGATGCCGTCGGCACGCATGCTCACGCCGTAGAGGGCATCCGCGATCTCCATCGTGCGCTTCTGGTGAGTGATCACGATGAGTTGGGAGGTCTGGCGCAGGTCCTCGAAGATCTGCAACAGGCGACCGAGGTTGGCGTCATCGAGGGCCGCCTCCACCTCATCCATGATGTAGAACGGACTCGGACGGGCCTTGAAGATCGCGATCAACAGGGCGACGGCGGCCAGGGATCGCTCGCCACCGCTCAGCAGGGACAGCCGTTCGATCTTCTTGCCGGCGGGGCGCACTGTGACCTCGATACCCGATGTCAACAGGTTGTCGGGATCCGTCAGGAAGATGCTTCCGGTGCCGCCGGGGAAGAGGACCGGAAAGACGGCGTTGAAAGCATCCCTGGTGTCATCGAAGGCGCTGGAGAAGATGTCCTCCATCTTGCCGTCGATTTCGCCGATGATCGTGAGCAGGTCGGTGCGGGTGGATGTCAGGTCGGTGAGCTGCTCCGTGAGGAACCTGTGCCGCTGTTCGAGCGCGGCGAACTCCTCGAGCGCGAGCGGGTTGACCCGCCCAAGCTGGGCGAGCTTGCGCTCGGCCTTGGCGAGTCGCGCCTCCTGCTCGATGCGCACGAACGGAATGCCGTCGTCCGCTGCCGAGGTCTCGCTCCCCACGGCACCGCCGCCCGATTCCCCGAATCGTGCGGACTGGCCGCGTGGGCCCAGCTCGCTGGCGCTCGCTACTCGACCGGCAGAATCGTCAGGCACCGGCTGCTCGGGGCCGTACTCGGCCACGAGCACGTCCTCCACAAGGCCGAGCTCCTCGCCCGCGCGCTCGAGCAACGTCGACAGGTGCAGCTTCTTCTCGTAAACCTGCATCTCGAGTCCGTGCACGTCATCGCTGATCGAGGTGAGCCGCTCGCGCAGCGCATTCTCCCCGCGCCGCAGCTCGGCAAGCTCCTCGTTCTGGGCGGCCCGCTCGGACTCGCGGGCGGCGAGCTGCACCCGGGCCTCCGACACCGACCGGTCAACGGCATCCAGAACCGCGGGCAGCGCGTCCAGCACCGTTTGGGCGGATGCCACCTGCCGGCGACGGATCACCGCGCGCCGTGCCGCCTCATCGGCAGCCTCGCGTTCGGCCTCGAGCTGCCGCTGCAACTGGGTGGCCCGCAGCCGTTCGGCCCTGGCTCGTTCCCGCGCGGTCTCCACCCGAAGTCGCGCTTCGACCTCGGTCTCGCGGGCCTCATCGAGATCAACGAGCACGGCCTCGCGGGCCGTTACGTCGAGGATGGGGCGGGGGCGGGAAACGAAGGTGTCGAGTTCGGCGGCAGCGCGTTCGGCCGCGGCCGCGGCATCCGTCACCGAGTCCGTGGCGAGTGCGAGACCGCGTTCGAGGCGCTCCGCCTCGGCTGCAGCAGCCTCCGCCTGCACCCGCACCCGGTTGAGTTTCTCGGTCTGGGCGGCGAGCTGGGAGTCAAACTGGCGAAGCGTCGCGAGCGCCCGGGTGGACCGCTCCTTCGCGACCTGCAGCCGATCGCGTTGTTCGGCGAGGGCGAAGCTCGCCCGGTCGATGAGGGAGCTGACTTCGTCGAGACGATGTTTCGCGGCATCCCGGTCGGCGACGAGCTCGAGGCGTGAGCGCTTCGCCCCGGAACCCCCGCGCAGCACGTACTCGGAGAGCACGTCTCCAGACTTCGTGATGATCGTCGTGCCCGACCCGGCATCAAGCCGCGCCAAGGCAGCTCGCGCGGTCGGCAGGTCATCGGCGACGAGGATGCCGCTGAGCAGCAGCTGCACTCCCCCGGGAGCGGTGACGACGCTCGACGCGAGCACGACTCCGTCACCGAGGTTGTGCGCGCCCACAATGGACACGTTCGACTCCGCAAGCACGACCTCTACCCGACCGAAATCGTTGCGCGCGGAATGTTCGAGCGCGTCGAACGCGGCATCGCGATTGTCGGCCAGCACCGCATCGGCGAGCGATCCGAGGGCGGCAGCGATCGCGGCCTCAAAACCGGGCTGCACGCGCACGTGCTCGGCGACGAGTCCCTGGATGCCGTCGAGCCGCGCGGCGACAAGCGCACTCGAGCCGTCTTTCTGGTCCATCGCCGATGACAGGGCACTGACACGAGCGGCGAGCGCGTCACGCTCGCGCTCATTTCCGTGCAGCGCTTCGCGCAGCCGATCGATTTCGGCCTCAGCGTCTACGACCTCGGCCTGCGCGGTCTGGTACGCGGCGTCGAGATCCGTCTCACCGGTGTCGGTGAGCGCCGCAGCCGCTTCGAACTCGATGAACGCGACCTGGGCCGCCTCGCGGCGGTCGCGCGCGGCATCCAGCGCATTCTGCTGGCGAAGCACTTCGCCGCGCACCGCGGCGAGGCGGGAGGCGGCACTGTCTTTCTGGCCGGTCAACTTCGAGATTTCGAGGTCGTGGCGCGAGACGAGCGAAGACTGGTACGCGATCTGCTCGTCGAGCCCGTCTAGGTTGGCGCGCGCCACGGCGGTCGCCGCCTGCGTCTGCTGCCAGGCCGCCTCGGCATCCACGATGGTTGAGGCGATGCGTTCGACCTCGTCCTCCGCGTCGGAGACCATCTGGCGGGTGACGCCCTGCGCGGCATCCGGGCCCTCGGCCTGTTGGCCGAGCAGCGACAGACGCTGGTTGGCGAGCGAATAAAGGTTGCGCAGGCGCTCCTGCACCGACTCGAGTCCGAAGGCGGTGCGGCGGGCGACATCCACCGCGTCCCCCTCCTGCGACTGTTCGATGCGATGCTCGCGCAGCTTCGCCTGGTCGAGCTGCTCCTGAAGCACGATGCGCTCGGTCTTCCGCTCGCTCTCGCTGCGGGTCGAAGCAGTGATCGCGGCGCGCAGGGTGACGACCTCGTCGGCGAGGAGCCTGGCTCGGGCATCCCGCACGATCGACGCGATCGACTGGGCCTCTTTCGCGATCTCGGCCTGGTGACCGAGTGGTTTGAGTTGGCGACGAATCTCACCGGCCAGGTCCGACAGCCGTGTGAGGTTCGTCTGCATCGCATCGAGCTTGCGGATGGTCTTCTCTTTGCGGCGGCGGTGTTTGAGGATGCCCGCGGCTTCCTCGATGAATCCGCGGCGTTCTTCGGGGCTCGCGTGAAGCACGGCGTCGAGCTGCCCCTGGCCCACGATCACGTGCATCTCGCGCCCGAGCCCGGAGTCGCTCAGCAGTTCCTGCACATCGAGCAGCCGACAGGTGTCGCCGTTAATCGCGTACTCCGAGCCGCCGTTGCGAAACAGGGTGCGACTGATCGTGACCTCGGCGTAATCGATCGGCAGGGCGCCATCCGCATTGTCGATGGTGAGGACGACCTCCGCACGCCCCAGCGGACCCTTCGTCGCCGTTCCGGCGAAGATCACGTCTTCCATCTTGCCGCCGCGCAGGGTCTTGGCCCCCTGCTCCCCCATGACCCAGGCGAGGGCGTCGACGACGTTGGACTTCCCGGAGCCGTTCGGCCCGACCACGCAGGTGACCCCCTGCTCGAAGGCGAAGGTGGTCGGTTGGGCGAAGGACTTGAACCCTTTGAGGGTCAGGCTCTTGAGGTACACCTGCCTGCCCTTCCTTCTTCGACTGCGGATGTCTGGCTCAACGGTACCGGAGAGGGGAGGTCATCCCGGGCAGGCGCCACCGGCGCCTCCGCGGAGCTGTTCGGCCGCTCGCTAACGCTTCGGTATCGATCGGCACGACCGCCGAGCGCCCGGATGTACTCTGGTCGGCTGCCCACAGCCCGGCAACAGTAAGGGGCCACCATTGTGACCGATTTCACCATCGAACGGGTCGTCATCCCGCCCCGCCTTGATCACCCCGACGCCGCCGATTTCATCGCTACCGCCGAGGTGCGCAATGCCGCCGAGGCCGACGGCTACGGCACCGACGAACTGTCGGCTACTGCCGCGGAGCTGCTTCCGGGCTGGCTGGACCAGGAGTACGAGCCGAAACAGCTGTTCGCCGCCCGGGTGGATGACCGCATCGTCGCTCGCGCGATCTTCGAGACCCGGCCGGCGGCGGAAGGCGACATGGCGTGGGTCGACGTGCAGGTGCATCCGCAGTTTCGTCGGCGAGGCATCGGCACCGCGCTCACTGACCATCTCGAAAAGCTCGCCGCGCTGGAACACCGCACGAAACTCCTGGTCTACACGGTGTCGAAGGCGGCAGGCGGCGATCGGCTCGAGTCACCAACCGGATTCGGATCCGTCCCCGCCGGCAACGCAGAAGTGCGGTTCCTGCTCGGGCGGGGCTTTCGGCTCGAACAGGTCGAACGCGCCAGCCGTCTCCCCCTCCCGGTGCCCGCGGAAGTCATTGACGCGCTCATCGACCGGTCACGACTGGCGGCGGGCCCCGACTACCGAGTTCACCAGTGGACGGGCCGCACCCCCGATCGATGGCTCGACGACATGGCGCTTCTCTTCACGCGAATGAGCACGGATGCCCCGATCGCGGGTCTCGAGGAGCCGGAGGATGTCTGGACTCGCCAGCGTCTCATCGACTATGAGGACCGCGCCGAAACCGGCCCGAAGACCTCCGTCGTGTCGGTGGTGGAGCATATTCCGACCGGGCGCCTCGCTGGCCTGACCGAGCTCGGGGTGCCCGCCGAGCTGGAACGACCGGTGTTCCAAAACGACACGATCGTGTTGAAGAATCACCGGGGCCACCGGCTCGGGATGGTGCTGAAGGCCTCGAACATACGCTCCCTGCAATCCGCGTCGCCCGGGCATCCCTCGATCATCACCTTCAACGCCGAGGAGAACCGGCACATGCTCGACGTGAACGAGGCCGTGGGATTCGTGGCGATCGGGCATGAGGGCGCCTGGAAGAAGACGATGACGCCGTCGTGAGGATTTCAGTACTCGATTGCGCTGCGGGACTCTCCCTGAGGGCCCTGCGGATCGTCCTGCCCGCTATCGAACACGCGGCACCGAGAACTGGTCGAGCACGGACCCATCCGGACGGATGGCCTTCGCCTGGATCTCATTGGTGCCGAAATCGAGTTGTAGGTACTCGGCGCTGACCGGATCGGACTTGGCCATCCAGTCCTGTTGCAGGAAGTCGGCATAGTTCTGACCGGTCGAGGTGAGCTCAATATAGGTGGTGCCGCTACCGGCGCGCACGGGCTTCGGGGCGATCTCCGGCACCGCGCCCCGGTCCTTCTTGCCGTTCAGCGGGTAGCTGCGTACGTAGTGTTTGTCGTGACCGGAGATCACCATCTCGACGCCGTATTTGTCCATGATCGGCACGAGAGAGTCCCGGAACTCCGGGTTCTCGTAGGTCGGCGTCACGCGGCTCGTCTTCGAGTGGAAGGGTGGGCTGTGGGTGACCACGATCTGAAACCGGGTGCGCTCCTTCGCCGCCGCGAGGTCTGCCGTCAACCATGCCAGCTGGCTCGTGAAGTACGCCTTCGGAGTCTCCGGGTTCGCCTCGACGACGGCGATGTGCACGCCGTTCACGTCGTAGGAGTAGTACCGTCCCGATCCGTCACCGTTGGTCGGTTGCGGGAAGTTGCCGAAGACCGTCGCCGCCGGCACGCCCTTGCCGAATCCGCCGTAGGTCTCGTGGTTGCCGATCGCGGTCAGATAGGGCGTTGACCCGAAGAAGCTCGGGGAGGCTCCGAAGAGCCTCTCCCACTCGTTCTCGAGGGACCCGGTGTTGACGTTGTCGCCGGTGGACTGGACGAACTGGGCGCCGGATGCGCTGATCTGCCCGAGCACGGGCGCGAGCGCCGGTGTCGGCGAACCGGGCTGGACGGCGTCACCGATGTGGACCTCGCCGACGAACGCGGCACGCAGCGCTGAGTTGCCCCCGGCCGGCGTGCCGAACCGGAAGACCGGGCTCGGAGTGCCACCGTCGTTGACCCGGTATGAGTAGCCGGTTCCGGGTTTCAGACCCGAGAGCTCGGCCTGGTAGAAGGCGTACGGTGCGCCGTCGGAGCTGCCGATCAGCCGGCGGTCGGCCTGCACGGTCGAACAGTTGGCCGGGCAATCACCGAGACTGGCACCAACGCCGACCTGCACGGAGCCCGTGGTCGTCGTGCTCGCGTCACGCCAGCTGACAACCACCGACGTGGTCGGGTCGCCCCGGTAGCTCAGCTTGACCTGGCTGATCCCGCCCGTCGGATCCGTGGCGCCCGCCGGCCCTGCAGCGACCAGTCCGAGGAGGGCCGACCCCGTCAGCGTCAGGGCAATCGCCCCGAGGATTCGGCGTGTCCGCGGAAGTCGAATTTCGTTGCGCATCTGTGCTCCTACCCGCATGTGTGGGGCGTCCAGCCCGACTCTAGTGCAGTCGATCGAGATGACCCTCGGATGAACAGATCGTTTCGTGCCGGTGACGATGCCGTGGCAATCAGTTGACCCACCCCGGCTCCTGGCGTCGAGCGGCCCGACGGTACTGGACTGAACAGAGGCGGAACGAGTGGGGCCGCCGCCGACCGTGGAGCTCGTGCGACCGAATTCCGCTCGACGTGAACGAGGCCCGGGGTCCGGGGTTCAGCTCCCCGCTGGCGTGCAGTCCTGCCACGCGGGACTTGCCTTCACGGCTTTGGCGAAGGACTCGATAGTTGCACCATAACCTCCGGCGATTGCAGTATCGGCGATTTTCTCCGCTTCCGCGACCTTTCCGGGCTTCGGCGTGGAGCGCAGGGTCTTCAGGTCGACCTTCAGGCTGTCGGGCAATGGGCGCAGTTTCTCGCCGCCGCGATCCTTCCGCCACTCGGCCCGCGCTTGGGTGCCGGCCCCGTACCCGCCATCCAGAGCCTTCGCCTGGATCTTTTTCAGCGCGTCACGGCGTTCTGTGCCGGGCTTCAGGGCCCGTGCTGCTTTCAGGTCGGCGCGGAGATTGGCCGGCACGGTCTTCCAGGCCGAAACCAGGTGCTGGCCGAAGGAGCAGCTTGACGAGCTGGTGCTGACCGGGGCCGGGGTGGTCGCAGCCCCGGCGGAGAGCCCTCCCGTGCCGAGCGCGATGGCGAGTCCGACTCCGGCGGCAACCCCCGCCGCCCAGCGTGTGGTGATCTTCATGGTGTTCCTCTCGTGGTGGCCACCGATTTGCGACCAAGCGCCAGACTGCTCGCGTCGCATCTGGCCGCGGTTCGGCGAATGTTCGAGCAACGTAAAGCGGACCCGAATGCGCGGTCATCGGTATCCGTTGCAGCCAGAATGGTGCCATGGGCGAGTCCAAGGGTCTCATCGTGGTCGTCGAAGACGAGCGCGCCATCGCCGACCTTCAGCGTCTCTATCTGAGCGAAGCCGGATTCGGCGTGCACGTGGAGAGCGACGGAATGGCCGGGCTCGCGAGCATCCGTCACCTGCACCCGGTGGCCGTGGTGCTCGACGTGGGGTTGCCGAGCCTCGACGGCATCGAGATCTGTCGCCGGATGCGCGCCGCGGATGACTGGACGCCGGTGATCTTCGTGACCGCCCGCGACGACGAGGTCGATCGGATCCTCGGCCTCGAACTCGGCGCCGACGACTACCTCACCAAGCCGTTCTCGCCACGCGAACTCGTGGCGAGGGTTCGGACGATCCTGCGCCGGCAGGCGGGCACACCCCTCGCCGCGCCGGTGGTAGCGGGCACGGTGAGGCTGGATGCCGCGCGGCGGCGGGTGGAGGCATCCGGTCGCCTTATCCAACTCACGAGCACGGAATTCGACCTGCTCGCCAAGCTGATGAGCTCGCCGGGGCAGGTTTTCACGCGGGAGCAGTTGCTGTCGAGTGTGTGGGGGCAGGCCGACTACGGACTCGGTCGCACGGTGGACGTGCACATCGCCCAGCTGCGGGCGAAGCTCGGCGAGGACAGCCCGATCCGCACCTCACGCGGGGTCGGATACTCGGTAGCGGAGTGAGCGCCTGGTTCCGGTCTCTTCGCGGGCGGATCACCCTCGTGACGGTGAGCGTCGCGGTGCTCGCGGTGCTGATCACCGGCCTCGTCTCCGTGCAGCTCGTGCGACAGTCGACCATCGCACAGGGACGCGCGCAGCTGGCAGCGCAGGCCCAACTGCTGAGTCGACTGCCCGCCGCGACGAGCCTGCCGTCGTTGCGGGAGCGGGTGCGATTCGCTCTCGGCGACACCCGGGTCGCGGTCGTCGCCACAGACGGCGCGGTGTCCGGACCGGGGGCGGCCTTCGTCTCCGCCACCGACGTCACGACGCTTCTCGCCGGGAATCCGGTGTCGCAGACCGAAGGCCGTCGCGGAAAGACCATGCTCGTCGAGGGGCGCCCTACACGCGCGGGTACCGCGCTCGTGCTCGTCCGCTCGCTGGGAAATCTCGAAGCAGGCACAGGGGACACCGTCCGTCGCGTGCTGTTGGCTCTCGCGATCGGGGTGCTCGTGGCGATCGTCGCGGGCACGCTGCTGGCGCGCTGGCTCACGGGGCCGCTCGTTGCGACTGCGCGGACGGCGAAGCGGATGGCAGCCGGAGAACGCGGACTGCGGGTAGAGGCGCACCAGCCCACCGAGGTCGCCGCCGTCGCTGAGGCTCTCGCGGCTCTCGACCTTGCCCTGAGCACGAGCGAGGGACGCCAGCGCGAGTTCCTGCTCTCCATCTCCCACGAGCTGCGAACCCCCCTCACCGCGGTGCGCGGCTATGGCGAGGCGATGGTGGACGGCCTCATCGCGGAGCGGGACATCGCCCGCGTTGGCGCCATCCTGGTAACCGAGACCGAACGGCTCGACCTCTTCGTGGCAGACCTCCTCGAACTAGCCAGACTCGAGGCGGACGACTTTGCCATCGATCGCCAGCGCGTGGACGTGGATCGACTGCTTGAGCAGGCCGCCGACGCCTGGCGTGGTCGAGGAGCGATGCTCGATGTTGTCGTGCAGGTGATTCCGGGCGCAACCGGACTGGCGGTGTTGAGCGATGCCCAGCGCATGCGGCAGCTGATCGACGGCCTGGTGGAGAATGCCCTGCGGGTGACGCCGGCCGGATCCACCGTGTCCATCGCGGCCCGGTCGTTCGGTGCGAATGTGATCGTCGAAGTGCGAGATGGTGGCCCTGGCCTCTCCCTCGACGACCTGGCTGTGGCCTTCGAACGCGGGGCGCTGCAGGCGCGGTATCGGGACATCCGCCCGGTCGGTACGGGACTCGGCCTGTCGATCGCCGCACGCCTGGTAGCTCGTCTCGGCGGTGGCATCGCGGCGGGCAACTCGGCCGGCGGCGGCGCGGTCTTCGCGGTGTCCCTGCCCGCGGCCTGACTGCGGGGTTGTCGGAGCCGGCCGCCGCTCGGCCGTTGCGTGCTTCTCAGCGGCGGACTCGCTGGCAGAACGGGCAGAAGTGGGAGCCGCGATTCATGAAGGACTCGCGAATGATCGGTCGGCCGCATCGTTGGCAGTTTTCTCCCTGCCGGCCATACGCGTTGAGCGAGTGCGAGAAGTAACCGGATGCGCCGTTGACGTTGACGTACTGGGCATCGAAACTGGTGCCACCCTCGGCTAACGCCTTCGCCAGCACGAGGCGCACCTCCGCGAGCAGCGTTCGCGCACGGGGGCGGGACAGCGACTCCGTCGGCTGGTCGTAGTGGATGCGTGCCGCCCAGAGTGCCTCGTCCGCGTAGATATTGCCGATTCCGCTGATCAGGCCCTGGTCGAGCAAGGCCCGCTTGATGCCTGTGCGCCGCCCGGCGAGCGCATCCAAGAACCGCCGGTCGCTGAACGCGGGGTCGAGCGGATCGCGCGCGATGTGCGCCACCTGGCCGGGAATGAGGGCGGCCTCCGAGCCGAACCCGGCGGCATACCCGTCAGGGGTGGGTTCGAGACTGTCGATCGCCATCGATCCGAATATGCGCTGGTCGACGAAGTCCACACGAATGGGCCCATGAGCGGGGGAGGCGATGTCGAGCCGGATGCGCAGGAGCGGGTCATCCGGCTGCCCGACGTCGCGGAGCAGCACCTGCCCGCTCATGCCGAGGTGCACGACGAGCGCCTCCTCGGGCACCAAAACCGCGGGAGAAACGAAGGGCGGCGACAGCGGCAGCCAGAGGAACTTGCCACGGCGCACGGCGGATCGGATGCTTCGCCCCTCCAGTCGCGCGACGAAATCTTCGCTCGGACCGTCGTGACGGCGCAACGACCGCTCCTCGAACACGGTGACCGCTTCAATGGTCGCGCCGGTGACCGCTGGCTCGAGCCCGGCCCGAACCACCTCGACCTCGGGGAGTTCCGGCACCGTTAGGGGTTTGTCGTGAGGGTTGTCCAGGCCTCGAGAGCGGCGGCCATCTCGGCCTGCTTCTTGCTCGTTCCGTCGCCCTCGGCGATGTCGGTGCCTTCAAGGGAGACCGTCGCGTGGAAGCGTTTGGAGTGGTCGGGGCCGGTATCGGTGACGGCATAGTGCGGCAGGCCGCGGCCGGAGCGGGCGGAGAGTTCCTGCAGGCTCGTTTTGGGATCCATCGCGGCTCCGAAACGATCCGGATCGAGCATCAGCGGAGCGATCAACCGCAACACCAGGGCAGTGGCCGCCTCGCCGCCGGCATCAAGGTAGGCAGCACCGATCACCGCTTCGACGGTGTCGGCGAGGATGGAGGACTTGTCGCGCCCCCCCGTGAGCTCCTCACCTCGGCCGAGGCGGATGTGGCGTCCGAGCCCGATTTCCCGGGCGACCTCCGCCAGCGCCACGGAACTCACGAGGCTCGCGCGCCGCTTGGCGAGCTCGCCCTCGTCGAGGTCCGGATTCTGTCGATAAAGCATCACGGTCACGGCCTGGCCCAGAATCGAGTCACCGAGAAACTCGAGGCGTTCGTTGTGTGCGAGGCCGCCATGCTCGTAGGCATACGACCGATGGGTCAGGGCGAGCTCGAGTAATTGCGGGCTAACGTCGACCGCAAGAAGCGTCTCGAGTTCGATTCGAGCGGCCTCGGTTCCCGGCATGGTTTGCGACGAGGGAGGGACTTATACGTCCGCGACCTTACGGCCCTTGTACTCCATGTACAGGGGGGCTCCGGTGGAGTCCTCGACAACCTTCGCGCGGTGCGGAAGGCTGTAGGTAACTTTGCCACCTTCGACGGTTTTCACCAGGGTGGGAGGGGTCGCCTTCCACTGGGCGCGACGCGCGCGGGTGCTTGCGCGGGACATCTTGCGCTTCGGTACGGCCATGGGTTTCTCTTTTCTCTACTCCGCGCTGCTGGCAGCGTCGGTCACATTCGTGGTGATGGTGGAATCGGTCGTGCTGTCGCCAGCGTCTACTGTGTCGAAATCAGCGGCCAAGCTTCCCAGAGCCGCCCACCGTGGGTCGATCGCGTTCTCATGCTCGTGACCCGGGTTGTCGAGGAGCCGCACCCCACACTGCGGACACAGGCCGAGGCAATCTTCTTGACAGACCGGCTGGAACGGGAGTGACAACACCACCGCATCCCTGATCACGGGTTCGAGATCGATGGTGTCCTCGTGAACCTCGTATTCAAAAGCTTCGTCTGAAGAATACGCGAAAAGCTCCTGAATTTCGACTTGGACGGATTGTTCGATGTCGATCAGGCATCGACCGCACTCCCCCGCGGCGGTTCCGTCGATGTCTGCGCTCACCAGGATGCCGTCGTGCAGCGACTCCATTCGCAGGTCCACTTGCAGCGCGCTGCCTGCCTTCACACCGATCATCGCATTGCCGAATTCCTCCGGCACGACGATATCCAAAGCTCGCTCACGCATCTCGCCGGGGCGGTGCATGAGGTCGAAGACGTCGACGGTGTAGGGGGTCTTGATCACGTGAGGCACCACACGAGTTTACGCGAGCGGCCGCGCCGGGCAGGCGCGAAGAGGTATGCCTTGCGCGAAATCCATGCATTCCGTCCGACACGCCGCCTCTCTGTGCGAGGTGACGGCGTGTCCCGAAAATTGCATGGATTTGGTGCTGCACGCCTCCTCAGGACGACTCCACCGCCGTGAACGCCTCGTCGTAGATGGCCAGAGCGCGCGCCACCTCGTCCGGGGTGACCACGCACGGCGGCACCACGTGAATGCGGTTGTCTGCCGAGAAGGGGAACAGCCCGCGTGACATCAGCTCGGACTTCAGCTGCCCGATGACGGCTCCTGACAGCGGGTCCCGTGTCTCCGGGTCGTCGACCAGGTCTAGCGCCCAGAACACGCCGAGCCCCCGCACCTCGCCGATCATCGGATGCTTCTCCGCGAGCTCGGCGAGCCCGGGACCGAGGTGGTCGGTGCCGATCACGCGCGCGTTGTCGACAATGCCTTCGTCATCCATCGCATCGATTGCGGCGACGATGGATGCCATGGCGAGCGGATGCCCCGAATAGGTGAGTCCGCCGGGGAACACGTTGTCCTCGAACTCGTTGGCGATCGACTCGGAGATCACTACTCCGCCGGCCGGGACGTACCCGGAGTTCACACCCTTGGCGAAGGTGATGAGGTCGGGCGTCCAGTCGCCCTCGGCGGCCGAGAAGCCCTGCCAGGCGAACCATTCGCCGGTGCGACCGAAGCCCGACATGACCTCGTCCATGATCACCAGGATGCCGTACTTGTCGGCGAGGGCACGCACCCCCGCAAGGTATCCCGCCGGCGGCACGAGCACCCCCGCGGTGCCGGGAATCCCCTCGAGGAGGATCGCCGCGATCGAGGCCTGGCCCTCCGACTGGATCACCCGCTCGAGGTGGTGAAGCGCGCGCTCGCTCTCCTGCTCGGGAGAGTCGGCCCAGAACTCGGATCGGTAGAGGAACGGTCCGAAGAAGTGCACGTGCCCGCGAGAGAACTCGTTGGGCACACGTCGCCAGTCACCGGTGGCGACGACGGCGGCGCCGGTGTTGCCGTGATACGAGCGGTACTGGGAGAGGATCTTGTCCCGTCCGGTCACCAGCCGCGCCATCCGCATGGCGTTCTCGTTGGCATCTGCACCGCCGTTGGTGAAGAAGACCTTGCCGAACGGGCGACCGGCTTTCGCAAGAATCCGCTTAGCCGCCTCCCCTCTAGCGAGGTTCGCATGAGCCGGCGCCACCATCGTGAGCAGGTCGGCCTGTGCCTTGATGGCCTCGATCACCTTCGGATGCTGATGGCCGATGTTCATGTTGACCAGCTGGCTGGAAAAGTCGAGAAAGCGATTGCCGTCGTAGTCCCAGATAGTGGAGGCGAGACCGCCGGCCATCACGAAGGGCTTCAACGCCCCCTGCGCGGACCAGGAGTGGAAGACGTGCGAGCGATCGAGCTCGTAGGCGACGGCGCCGTCGGCCGGGTCGAGAGTATTCATGAATGGTGCCCCTTGTGTGAGGTGCGGGGGCCGCGATCGACCCCCGCACCGGAGTTGGAATCAGGTTACTTGCCACCCTCTTTGAGCGCGACGGTGAGCGGGGCGAAACCGCTTCCGGTGGTGTCAACGCCCTCCGTCTTCAGCTCTGCCAGGGCCTTCTTCACCCAGGTGTTGGAGTAGGCTGTCTTCGGCGGCGTGGCGGTGATGATGGTCGAACCGGTGTCGTTCTTGGTACCCATTGCTATCTTCACCGTGTTCTTCCACGAGGCGGTGTCGATCGTGCCGATTCCGCCGCTGGTGGACGGCCAGATCAGCTTGTTGACCTCATTGGTCATCCACAGCTGGTGGCTGGTGCCGAGCGTGGATCCCGCAGCTGTGACGATATCCGCCGACTTCTCGGGATTGTCGCGCACGTAGATCCAGCCCTTGATCGACGCCTTGATGAACTTGACCGTCTCCGCCTGGTAGGCCTTGTCGTCGGCGAGCTTGGCGGCATCCGCCCAGATCGCATCCTGGAGCATCGCCGTGCCGACGTCGTTCCAGTTGATCACGGTGAGATCGTCGGCCGTGTAGAGCTTTCCGGTGGCCGGGTTGACCGTCTCGAGCACCTGGGCGTATTCGTTGTAGGTCATGGCCTGGGCCGCATCGATGTCCCCGGCGAGAAAGCCTTTCATGTCGAAGGCCTGTTGCACCAGCTTGATGCCCGAGGTGGTGTCAATGCCCGCATCCTGCATGCCGGCGAAGAGCTCCCACTCGTTTCCGTAACCCCAACTGCCCACCTTTTTGCCCTTGAGGTCGGCGGGTTTAGAGATCCCCTTGTCCTTGAAGGAGATCTGCGTGGTGCCGCTTCGCTCGAAGATCTGCGCGACGTCAGTGACATTGACACCCTGCTCGATCGAGCCGAGCACCTTCGGCACCCAGGAGATCGCATAGTCCGCTTCACCCTTGGTCACCGAGGTGATCGGAACGGTGTCGGCTCCGGCCTCTTTGATCGTCACGTCGAGGCCTTCGTCCTTGTAGTACCCCTGGGCGACTGCGGCGTAGTAGCCGGCGAACTGCGCCTGGGCCACCCACTGCAACTGCAGCGTGACAGGAGTGAGCGCGCCGGTGCTGCTCGCTGGCTTCGGCGTGCTGCTGCACCCGCCCAGCACGAGAGTGCTGGCTGCTGCGACGCCGATGACGCCGAGAACAATTCTTCTGCTGTGTTTCATTGGTACTTCCTCCTTGGGGGTCACTCTGTGGGGCGGTGGGTTCGCCGGCGGTCGAGGCCGTCGGACGTCAGTCGGGAGAGTGCCTCGTCGCAAATTTCTCCAGGGCGAGAGTGAGCAGGTAGAACGCCAGGCCGAGCACGATGGCACCAAAGACGAAGGCGTAGGCCAGCGCGTTATTACTGAAAGACGCAGCGGAGGTGATCGCCCTGCCCAGTCCGTCGACCGGCCCGCCGAAGTACTCCGCGATGAGCGCGGAGATCACAGCGAGGGATGAGGCGATCCGCAGCCCGGTGAAAAGAAACGGGACCGCACCGGGGAGCGTGACCGTGCGTGTCGCCTGCCACGAAGTCGCCGCATAGGCACGCATGAGATCGCGGTGCACCGGACGCACTTGGCGAAGTCCCCGCAGGGTATTGACATAGACCGGAATGAAGACGGCGATCGCGGCAATGAGCTGACGCGTGGTCTCGGCGCCCGCCCCGAACATCGTATACAGCACCGGGGCGAGCGCCACGATCGGAACGACCGCGATCGCCGTGACGATCGGGAGGCTGATCTCGTCGAGCACTCGCACGAGCGCAGACACGATGGCGAACAGGATGCCGAGGGCCGCCCCGAGAAGAAGCCCGACAAGAGCGTTGAATCCGGTCACTCTCGTGCCCGACCAGACCGCGGGAAACGCCCGGCCCAGCTGTTCCACGATCGCCGTAGGGGAAGGCAGCACATAGGGTTTGATCGCGAACCCCACGACGGCAAGTTGCCAGATCGCGAGTGCCGCGAGACCGAGGATGACGGGAGCCAGGATCATCCGCAGCGGTCCCGCAGCGGTCGCCCTCATCGTGTCTCCACGCCGCGCACGTCGGCGGAGGGCACGCCGCGCACGTCGGCGGAGGGCACGCCGCGCACATCGGCGGAGGGCACCCCGTGCAGTGCCTCCCGCACCGCCGTCACTGCGGCGAAGAACTCGGTCGCCTCTCGGAGTCCGTCTTCGCGCTTGCCCGAACCGCCGAGTCGCACCGGAACGATCTCGAGGATGCGGCCGGGCCGTGGCGACATCACCACCACGCGGTCGGAGAGGAACACCGCCTCGGGTATGGAGTGCGTCACGAAAACCACGGCAGCCCCGGTCTCGGCGCACAGGCGCACCAGTTCGTCCTGCATCCGTTCCCGGGTCATCTCGTCGAGGGCTCCGAAGGGTTCGTCCATCAGCAGAAGCTCTGGACTTTCCGCCAGCGAGCGGGCGATCGCGACCCGCTGCTGCATACCGCCGGAGAGCTGGTCGGGGTACCGGTCGGCGAAGTCGGAGAGCCCGACAAGTTCGAGAAGTTCCGCGGCGCGGGCCGCGCGCATGCCCTTGCCCACCCCGTGCAGTTGGAGCGGCAGTTCGATGTTGGCGGTGACGGTGCGCCACGGCAGCAGGCCGGCCTGTTGAAAGGCGATGCCGTAGTCCTGATCGATGCGTGCCTGCCGCGCGGTCTTGCCAAAGACCTCAATTGTGCCGGCGGTCGGCGTCTCAAGGTCGGCGATGAGGCGAAGCAAGGTCGACTTGCCGCATCCGCTCGGACCGATCAGGGACACGAACTCCCCCGGGGCGACAGCGAGGTCTATCGCCTCGAGGGCGACGACCTGCTGGCCGCGAGCGAGCGGGAAGACCTTGGATGCCCCGGAGACCGTCACCGCGTCGCTCATGCCACCACCTCCCCGCGGCGGTACCCGCGGAGGGCCCATCCGATGGCGGCCACGAGCCCCGCAGCGATCAGCCCGATCGCCACCGCGCCGAAGATCGGCGCCCAGGGCTTTCCCGGGTCACCGCTCGACGCCGAAGCGTATTCGATCATCATCCGTCCGACGCCGCCGCGCAGGCCGATCGAGACCTCGGCGACCACCGTGCCGATCACCGCGTTCGCGGCGGCGAGCCGCATGGCGGGCAGCAGATACGGGATGCTCGCCGGCAGACGGAGCGACACCAGCGTGTTCCACCATCCGGCGGCGTAGGTGCGCATCAGCTCCACGTGGGCGCGGTCCGGCGATTCGAGACCACGGAGCGCGCCGACCGACACCGGGAAAAAGGCGAGGTACGAGGCGATCAGTGCTACAGACATCCAGTCCTGCCAGCGGGCTTCACCGAACCGCACCTGGGCGCCGATGCCCGCAACGAGCGGGGCTAGTGCAATAAGCGGCACGGTCTGGCTGAGCACCACCCAGGGCAGGAGCGCCGACTCGGCGGTGCGAAACCGCTGCATCACAACGGCGAGCACCAACCCGACGATGACGCCGACGAGCCAGCCCACCGCCGCGACACCGAGGCTGAATCCCGCCGCCTGCACCACAGCGCTCCAGAGAGTCGGCGAACCGGGAGCGGCGGTCACCGGCTCGAACAGCCGGGTGAACATCGTCACGAGGTGGGGCATCGCGAGATCGTTGGCACGCGGCAGCACGGTGAGTCCGTTGATCACCCCACCGTCGCCCGGGCCGATCGCCTTGTACCCTTCCCACAGCACGCCGAGCAACAGGATGCCGAGAGCACCGGACAGGATGCCGCGCGAGCGGGTCATGCCTTCGCCGTGATGTGCTCGCGCATAGCCGGGATCACCGTCTCGCCATACACCCGGAGGGTTTCCTCCTTGTTATCGTGCTGAAGGTAGCCGGCAAACTGGTCCACACCCAGCTCCTTGAGCGCCTTGAGTTTCTCGATGTGCTGCTCTGCAGTGCCGAGCAGGCAGAACCGGTCGACGATCTCGTCGGGCACGAACTCGGCGTGGATGTTTCCCGCCCGACCGTGCTCGTTGTAGTCGTAGCCTTCGCGGCCTTTGATGTAGTCGGTCAGGGCCCGCGGTACCGCCGAGTCCTCTCCGTATTTCGCGACGATGTCGGCCACGTGGTTGCCGACCATGCCGCCGAACCAGCGGCATTGATCGCGCATGTGCTGCCAGTCTCCCTGCTCGTCTGAATTGGCGATATACATCGGCGCAGCCACGCAGAACTTGATCGACTGCGGGTCGCGGTCGACCTTCTCCGCGGCGGCTCGCACGCTCGCGATCATCCACTCCGCGACATCCAGGTCCGCCATCTGCAGGATGAACCCGTCGCCGACCTCGCCCGCCAGCGTGAGGGCGAGCGGGCCGTAGGCCGCCACCCAGACCTCGAGCTCGCTCCCGACACTCCACGGAAATCTCAGCTGCGCACCGTTGTACTCGACCGAGCGCGAGTTCGCCAGTTCTCGGATGACGTGGATCGACTCGCGCAGCTCCTTGAGGGTTGTCGGCTTGCCGTTCGTCACTCGCACCGCGGAATCCCCGCGACCGATGCCGCAGATCGTGCGATTGCCATACATCTCGTTGAGAGTGGCGTAGATGGATGCCGTGACGGTCCAGTCCCGGGTGGCCGGGTTCGTGACCATCGGGCCGACCTTGATCCTGTGGGTCTCGGCCAGGATCTGGCTGTAGATCACATAGGGCTCCTGCCAGAGCAGGTGCGAGTCGAAGGTCCAGGCGTAATCGAAGCCGTGCTGCTCCGCGAGCTTGGCGAGGTGGACCGTGCGCGAGGCCGGTGGGTTGGTCTGGAGTACTGCTCCGAATTCCATGGCTACCGTGCTCTCTTCGTCGCCCGTGAGTGCTCCCGTTTGTCAGGGTTGCGCCTGCTCGACGGGGAGCAGACCTGACCCAGGGGCGCGATTGCGGACTGTGACTTTCTCATCAGATCAGGTACTGCGAGAGGCCGCGGGCGAAGTACTTGCCGTCGCCCTTAGCGCCGAGGTAGTGGTTGTCATCGACGATCACTTTGCCGCGGGAGATCACGGTGTCGACGTGACCGTCGATCTCGAAGCCCTCCCAGGCGCTGTAGTCCATGTTCATGTGGTGCGACCGGCCCTCGACCGTGCCGATACTCGTGTGGCCGGCGGGATCGTAGATCACGACATCCCCGTCCGCTCCGGGCTGGATGACGCCCTTCTTGCCGTACATGCCGAACATGCGCGCCGGCGTGGTGGAGGTGACCTCGACCCAGCGCTCGAGTGAGATCTGCTTGTCGACGACGCCCTGGTAGAGCAGGTCCATGCGGTGCTCGACCGAGCCGATGCCGTTCGGGATCTTGGAGAAGTCGTTCAGGCCCAGGTCCTTTTGCCCCTTCATGCAGAACGGGCAGTGGTCGGTGGAGACCATCTGGATGTCGTTGGTGCGCAGGGACTGCCACATGTGGTGCTGGTGGCCCTCCTCGCGCGACCGCAGCGGGGTTGAGCACACCCACTTGGCCCCCTCGAAGGTGCCCCACTCGTCGCTTTCGGCTCCGAGCTGCTCCTCGAGCGAGAGGTACAGGTACTGAGGGCAGGTCTCACCGAACACGTTCTGGCCGATATCGCGGGCGGCGGCGATCTGTGCCACGGCCTGTTTCGCGGAGACATGCACCACGTAGAGCGGCGCCCCGGTGAGGTTCGCGAGCATGATGGCGCGGTGGGTGGCCTCTTCTTCGGCCTGCCAGGGGCGAGTGGTCCCGTGGAAGTATGGCGCGGTGTTGCCGGCGGCAACGGCCTGCTGCACCAGGAGGTCGATGACCGACCCGTTCTCGGCGTGCATCATGATCATCGAGCCGTTGTCGGCGGCCTTCTGCATCGCCTTGGTGATCTGCCCGTCATCCGAAAGGAAGACGCCCTTGTAAGCCATGAAGAGTTTGAAGCTCGAAACACCCTCCTTCAGCAGCTCATCCATTGCCACCAGCGACGAGTCCTGAACGTCGCTGAGGATCTGGTGGAACCCGTAGTCGATCGCGCACTGCCCGGCCGCCTTCGCCTGCCAGAGGTTGTACTGGTCGATCACGTTCGCGCCGGCGTACTGCACCACAAAGTCCACGATGGATGTCGTGCCGCCCCAGGCCGCCGCCCGCGTACCGGTCTCGAAGGTGTCGGACGCGGAAGTGCCGCCGAACGGCATCTCCATGTGCGTGTGCGCATCGATTCCACCAGGGATCACGTACTTGCCGCCGGCATCGATCACCGTGTCGACGTTGGCCGCGATGTCGAAGCCGAGCAGTCGGGATCCGGGTGCCAATACCGCGGCGATGATCTCGCCATCGATGAGCACGTCGGCTGGCGCGGTGCCGGTCGAGTTGACGACGGTGCCGTTGGTGATGAGTGTCTTCACGTCGGTGTCCCTACGGCTTCGGGATGCTTGTGTACGACTCAGGACGGCGGTCTCGGTAGAACTGCCAGTTGTCCCGCACCTGTCGGATCATGTCCATGTCGAGGTCGCGGATCACGATCTCCTCGTGCTCTCCGCTGCCATAGCCGCCGATGATGTTGCCCTGCGGGTCGACGAACTGGCTGTTGCCGTAGAAGGTGACCGCGAGATCCCCGTATTCGTTGTCCTCCCGTCCCACCCGGTTGGGAGCGGCGACGAAGTAACCGTTCGCTCCGGCCGCCGCGGGCTGCTCGATCTCCCACAGGCGGTTCGAGAGGCCCGGCTTGGTTGCATTGGGGTTGAAGACGATCTGGGCTCCGCCCAGGCCGAGCTCGCGCCATCCCTCCGGAAAATGGCGGTCGTAGCAGATGTAGACGCCGATCGGACCGACCGCCGTGTGGAACACCGGGTAGCCGAGGTTGCCGGGTCGGAAGTAGAACTTCTCCCAGAATTTGTCGAGGTGCGGGATGTGGTGCTTGCGATATTTGCCGAGGATCGTGCCGTCGGCATCCACCACCACCGCGGTGTTGTAGTAGACGCCGGGCATGTCCTCCTCGTAGATGGGGAGCACCATCACGAGGTTCAGCTCCTTGGCGAGGGCGGCGAACCGCTGCACGATCGGCCCGTCGGCCGGTTCGGCGTAGGCGTAGTACTTTGCGTCTTCGGTGATGCCGAAGTACGGGCCGTAGAAGAGCTCCTGGAAGCAGATGACCTGGGCACCGTCGGCGGCCGCGTCACGAGCGAACTGCTCGTGTTTGGCGATCATCGACTCCTTGTCGCCGGTCCACGTGGTCTGGGTGATCGCTGCGCGTACGACAGTCAATTGGGCCTCTTTCGCCGAGCTGTATGTCTGTGGGTTGTGTTATTGTGCGCCGTAAACATTTCCTCTAGATTTCTGTTTGTGACGTTGGCGTAAACATAGGGCCGATTCGATTGCAGATCAATCATTGACAGCGGAGGGCTGATGTGAGTCGGATCGCCCGAGCCGTCGACGAGCCGACTCCGCAGGGAATCGCCGCCACTGTCGCGCGGCTGATCACCTCCGGCGACCTCGCGCCGGGCGACCGTCTACCGACTGTGCGGGAGCTCGGTCTCGACCTCGGGGTGAGCCCGGCCACGGTCAGCCACGCCTGGCAGGCCCTCTCGAGCGTCGGACTTATTGTGTCGCGCGGGCGGAGCGGCAGCTTCGTGATGACGGCTCCTCGAAGGTGGCTGCCGCCCCGGTTTCAGGGCCTCGCCGGGCAACTCGAGGCGACCAGGCTCGACCTCTCGAGTGGCACCCCTGACCCCCAACTGCTTCCCGCACTCGGACCGGCACTCTCCCGAGTGGCCGAACGCGCCGGTACCGCGAGCTACCTCGACCAGCCGGTGATCCCCGAACTCGAGACGGTGCTGCGATCGAGCTGGCCCTACGAGGTCGAAGCGATCACCGTCGTCGACGGCGCCCTCGACGCGCTCTCCCGTGCGATGGAGCTCGTGATCCGCTTCGGGGACCGCGTGGTGGTCGAAGATCCCGGATTCCCGCCGATGTTTGACCTTCTCGACCACTTCGGGGCCGTACGGGTGCCCGTCGGACTTGACGAGGATGGCATGCGCCCCGACCTGCTCGAAGAGGCGCTGACCCTGCGGCCCGCCGCGATCCTGCTGCAGCCGCGGGCCCAGAACCCCACCGGTCGTTCGCTGACCAAAGCGCGCGCGGAGGAGCTGGCCCGCGTCATCCGTCGCAGCCGCCACGCGAGCGATGCCATCGTGATCGAAGACGATCACTCCGGCGAGATCGCGGTCTCGCGCGACGTGAGCCTCGGAAGCTGGATGCCCGGTCAGGCGCTGCACATTCGCAGTTTCTCCAAGTCGCACGGCCCGGACCTGCGCATCGCGGCCATCGGCGGGCCGACGGAGCTCATGGAGCAGCTGGTGGCCCGGCGCATCCTCGGCCCCGGCTGGACCTCGCGCATGCTGCAGACGATCCTTTACGACCTGCTCACCGACTCAACCTCGATCTCGGAGGTCAACGACGCCCGCCGCATTTACCGCTCGCGGCAGCGGCGGCTCTCGGAGGCGCTCGCCGCCCACGGGGTGACCCTTCCGCCCTCTGACGGCATCAACACGTGGCTCGAGGTGGCGGATGAGCGGTCCGCCATCGTGCAGCTGGCCGCGGCCGGCATCCGCGTGGCGGCCGGCACACCATTCGAGGCGAGCACCAGCGGACGCTTCGTGCGGGTGACCGCCGGACTGGTGCGGAGCGAATTCGGTTCGGTCGCGGAGCATCTCGCGGCGGCGGTGCGCGCCTGAGGTCGCGTCGGGGGCGCCGCACCTGCCTCAGCGTGGCCGCCGCCCGCCTGTTCCAGCGAAGCGTGCGGCCCTTCGTCAGCCCCGCGCTCGAACATCGGGCAGCATGGCCGACGAAGGGCAGCACAGTCGAACGCGGGAAGGACTACGGAGACCGCGGCGCGGGTGTGGCCGGGCGAGGCGCGACGCGCAGGAACAGCAACGCGAGCACCCCACAGGCCAGATAGAGGGCGGCCTGCGCATCCAGGATCGGGAGAACGCCGATCCAATCCGTCAGGATGCCCGCCGTCACGAGCCCCACCCCCTGGGCAGCCAGCCCGAGGGTGCCCATCGTCGCCACGACGCGACCGATCGAGCCGGGTGGCGTGATCCCCTGCACGAGCGTGATCGTGCCCGCGGTCGTCGCGATGGCGGGAATCCCCATCGCGACGGAGAGCGCGACGTAGACCACCACGACCGTGCTCACCGGGGCGAAGTTCCAGGTGACCAGCGCGAGTGCCCCGAAGGCCAGGAATCCCCACCCGATCAGCGTGTGCGTGCTCAGCCTGCGGATGAGCACGCCGACCACCAGCCCGCCGAGGATGCCGCCGATCGCCTGGACTCCGCGCAGGACTCCGACCTCCGTATCGTTCGCGCCGAGAATGCGCACGACGAACACCACGAAGAGCACGAGGAAGATCCCCTGGGCGAGGGCGGCGAGGCACTCGATCACGAGGACGACTCCGAGCGGAGCAGTGCGACGGATCGTCGAGATGCCGGCGGCGAGATCCCTCAGGAGTCCTACTGCGGGTGCGGGCGTCACGGCCGCCGGGGCGTCGACCCGCGCGAGGAGCAGCAGCAGCGCGCTCACCAGGTAGCTCGTGACATCCATCACGACCACTCCCCCAAGCCCGAGCGTGGCGAACACGATCCCTCCGAGTGGGGAGCCGACGAGTCGGGCGAGGTTGTCGCTCACCGCAACGAGCGAATTCGCCGACCCCAGTTGCCGGGAGGGCACCAGGCGCGGCAGCAGCGCCTGGCGGGCCGGCTGCAGCCCCGCCGCGAGCCCCGCCTGCACGGCCGCGACAAGGTAGACGATCCACAACCGCTCGGGCGACGCGAGAAGCAGGGGCAGTAGCGCGAGCCCCTGCGCGAGATTGATCGTGATCATCGTGCGGCGGTGATCGAACCGATCGACGAGCACGCCGAGCAGCGGCCCGAAGACGAGCGCCGGCAGCAACTCGGCGATGAAGACCGTGGATGCCCCGAGCGCCGATCCCGTCGCCGCGAAGACGTAGAGCGGCAGCGCGATCATGAGTAGCCAGTCGCCCGTGTCGGAGACCAGGCTGCTCGACCAGACCAGCGCGAAGTCGCCGTCGCGGAGCGGCGAGCGCAACCGGGTGTCGACGGTGGTCATCGACTCGCGTCCGGATGCCGGAACGCGTCGACCTGCGCGTACACGACCTCGCTGCCCTCCGGAGCATCCTCACGGGTGAGGGCGATGTAGGGGCGGATGAGCGCGTCGAGCTTCTCTCCGAGGGCGCCGAGTTCGGCCGGGGTCATCCGCAGCGCATAGGAGTGAGCGGATGCCGCGGCCCGCCACTCCTCGGAGGTCTCTGCCTGCGACGCAAGGGCCTTCTTCTGCAGCCGCGCCCCGTCGTCGATCTGCGCCTCGGTGATCAGTCGCTCGACTGCCGCCGCCGCCGGATCGCTGTCGTCGAGGCTGCGGAACTCGAATCCGGTGGCGGCACTCCGCCACGGTCGCTCTCGACCATCGGTAGACGGTAGCGACTCGACGAAACCGTGGCGGGCCAGCGATCGCAAGTGGTAGCTGCAGTTGGAGGCGGTCGAGCCGACGGCTTCGGCACACGCGCTCGCGGTCTGCGCGCCGAAGGACATCAAGTGATTGAGGATCGCTAGGCGAAGGGGGTGAGCGAGCGCCCGAAGCGCGCGGGCATCCGTCACCGATCTCCGATTCTCGGACATCGGGCCAAGAGATTCGAAAGACATCTTTCAGACTATAGCGGAGAGCGAACGCCGCGAGGTCACCGGGACCCCGCGGCGGTTCTTGGTTCGGTGACTACCTACGAGCGCAGCAGTTAGGGGACGTGGATCGCATCCCGCCGACGGCCCGACGGACGTGCGGTCGGACGGGCACCGCTCGCGGCTGAAGGAGTGCCTGGCGCGCTCCTCGCCTGCGGTTCGACTATGCCGCCGAACTGTGCTGCCGAACTGTGCCGCCATTTGTCAGCTGTGCTGTCAAACCTCTGGCCGCATGGCTGGCAAAAGGCCGCACCGTCGAACCGCGGGGCGGCGAGCCGCCGCAACATCATTGGGATCCCGCGGCGGCTCTTCGGGTGAGTTCGGCAACTACCGGCTGTGGGATCGCAGCAGCTCTGCGACGCGGATCGCATCCCCGGAGGGCGCATCCGACTTGCGATCCGGTCGGGCGATGAACAGGTAGAGCAGCCCGACTCCCATCACGATCGCGAGGCCGATGAGCACGATCCAGTCGTTCAGGAAGACTCCGGACCTGCCCGGCGTGGCGAGCAGCACCATTGCGAACAGGCCGTAGGCGAGCGCGACGACGTTGACCGCGAACCCGGCTCGTCCCAGGCTGAACGGCCCCGCCGGGCGCCAACCTTTGACCCGCTGACGCAGCGAGGCAAGCACCACCGCCTGGAAGGCGACGTAGATTCCGAGCACCGCGAAGGAGGTGATCTGCGTGAGCAGTCCTTCCGGCCCCACGAAAATGATCAGGCTCAAGATCACCGGGATGCTGCAGGCGACGATGAGGGCATTGGTCGGCACTTTGCTTCGTGGCGAGACTCGGGCGAGCCAGACGTGTCCGGGGATCATCCCGTCGCGTGCGAACGAGAACAGCAGCCTGCTCGCCGCCGCCTGGAGACTCAGGACGCAGGAGAGGAAAGCCGTGAGGGCCACGAGGAGAAAGATCTTGGCGCCAACATCGCCGAGCGAGGCCTGCAGGATCGCCGGGATCGGGTCGGTGTCCTTTCCGTCCACGATGGACTGCAGATCGGGCGCAGCCATCACATAGCCGCCGAACGCGAACAGAGACGACACCCCGCCGACCAGGATGGTGAGGATCATCGCCCAGGGGATGCGCCGAGCCGGGTCGGCGACCTCTTCCGCAACGTCACCGCAGGCCTCGAATCCGTAGAAGAGGAACAGACCGGCCAGTGCCGCTCCAAGGAAGGCGGCGGCGTAGGATCCGCTGCCCTCGACCCCCATCGAGTTGAAGAAGACGCTGAATTCCTGCTGGCGCTGGAAGATCAGCAGGTAGAGCCCGACGGCGACCACTCCGATGAGCTCGGCTGCGAGGCCGATGCGCGCGACACGGGCGAGGGTCTTCGTGCCGGTGAAGTTAAGCCCGAGAGCGACAACCAGGAACAGAACCGTCAGAGCGAGTGTCACAGTTTTGGTCACCGGCAGTCCGAGAATGCTCGCGAGGAACCCACTCCCGAACTCGGCAACGGCGGTTATCGTGACGATCATCGCCCAGATGTAGACCCAGGCCGACATCCATGCGTAACGGCGCCCCCAAAGCCGACGGGTCCACGGATAGATTCCGCCATGGATCGGGTACTGCGACACGACCTCGCCGAAGACGAGGGCAACCAGCAGCTGCCCTCCGCCCACGATGAGGAGCCAGAAGATGGAGGGCGGCCCGCCGGTGGAGACCGCGAGCGCGAAGAGAGAATAGACGCCGACGAGCGGCGAGAGGTAGGTGAAGCCGAGGGCGAAGTTGGCCCAGAGAGTCATCGATCGATTGAAAGTGTCTTCGTAGCCGAGTACAGCGAGATGTTCGCTGTCTGAGCGTTCGGGGGACAGTGCAGATTCAGCGGGCATGGCTGCCTTTCAGCGCAAGTTCTGGCCGACGCGATCGGCATTGATCGCGTCCGAACCATCGGATGAGACATAATCTAGTGGTCGCTCCGGTTTTTGATGGGATGCCCCGGACACAAATGTGTTCGCGCGCCGCGCTTCGCGCTAACAACGCCGCGGCGAGCGTCCCCTCAGTCGTCGAGACGAAGTCCGCGTCGCAACCGTGCCACGGCGGATAGCGGTAACAAGGTGGCCCGCAGGCGCCCTCGCCGACCGGCGGCCGCGCGCAGGTCAGCGATAACCCGACGGGCATCGGCTGCGAGGGATACCGGGTAGGGCGCCGTCCCGGCGCGCGCCGAGACGACCGTCACCGCGTAATTCTCCCGTTCCACAGCCGCCCTCACCCGATCGATCGGACTCCGTTCGGCATCGCCGATGAAACGCGCAAGCAGATCGGCGGTACCGCGGGGGGTGGTTGTGTCGGGCACGTCGATATCGAGGTCCGTCGCTGTGTCGATTACCTCCCGCCAGGCGGTGAGTGCGCTGCCAGTCCCCCCGTTGAGTGCCCTGAACCGCCGGCGGCGAAGCAGGGCACGGGTCGCGGCCGGCACCAGGGCGAGCACGATGGCCAGCAGGATGGCGACGGCCAACCAGCTCCAGGCGCCGATCGAGGTGGCCCGGGTTGCACCGGCGGTCGCCGGACCGGTCGGCTCGGCGGCGAGCGGTGCGGCGGAGGAAGAGGGCCGGACGCCCGCGCTGTTCGACGGCGTCGGGGTGGCGGTGTTGACCGGCGTCGGCACATCCGGTGAGGCAACGTCCGCATAGGACGGCACCAGGCCGAGGCTGACTGTCGGCTCGAACCTGGTCCAACCGATCCCGTCGAAATACAACTCCGGCCAGGAGTGAAGGTTTCGCGACGTGACGGTAAAAGCGGTGCGTCCGTCCACCTTTTCCGGCAGCTGGGTGCCGGGGAGGAATCCGACGGCGATCCGGGACGGGATGCCGAGACTGCGCGCCATCACCGCCATGGAGGAGGCGAACTGGATGCAGTATCCCGCCTTCACCCTGAGGAACGCGGCGATCACCGTCATACCGGTCCCGTCGAAGTTTTGGTCCACGGGGGCTGTCTCGGAGTATTGGAAGTCCCCGTTGCGGAAGAACTGCTGCAGCAGCAGGGCCTTCTCGTAGTTGCTGCCGGCGCCACCCGCGACCCGGTTCGCGGTCTCGGCGATCACTTTCGGCATGGCCGCCGGCAGGGCGAGGAATCGGTCGAACCCGGCGGGCACCACGGTGCCGGCGCTTGCGAGCTGGGCCGGAGTCGGTTCGATGACGACGCTCGTCGCGCGATAGGTCTCGGAGCGGGCATCCCGATTGGTACTCTTCACCGCGAGGCCGTCGGAGTCCCAGAACCAGTCGCCCTCGAGGCCGTCGACCCGCGACGTGGGATACGGCAGGGGCAACCAGGGGCTCGTGAGCCCCTGGACGGTGACGAAGACCCGGTCTTTCGAGGTGGCCACCGCTTCCGACAATCCGGGCGGTGCCCCGATCGCATCGGGGGTGTTGCCGGAACGCTGCCGGAAGGGGTCAGGTCCCCAGTTCGAGCCGCTGAAGTTTTGCAGGCTCACCAGCCGCAGATACTGCGGCGTGCCGGACTCGGTGCTGTAGCTCAGCAGGGTGCGCTCCACACCCTGCCGCAGATTGTCGCCGAGCGAGAGCACCGGATTCACTCCGGAGCTGAAACCGGTGCCATTCGTGGCCTGCGTGGCGTTGACCTCCGGGAGCAGCAGGGGCGCGACCAGAGCGCCGACCAGCACCATCGCCGACAGTCCGATCGTGAGCCTGGTCTGCGGCCGGGTCGCATTCCCGCGCAACAGGAGCAGGTAGCTGAGGGCCGCGAGCACGAACACCACCGGGTCGGTGATGTCGATCGAGACGGCGCTCGGGACCGCGAGCAACACCAGCAGTGGGATGCCCGCGAGGGCGGGTGAGCGCACCGCATTCGCGAGCAGGTCGGCGACGATCGCCAGAGCGCCCACCCCGATGACGAGCAGGAACACGATCGGGGTGACCGCCACGGCCGGCAGCGATTGCCGGGCGATCGAGACGGTGGCTGCCTCGCCCAGCCTGGAGAGGGCATCCCACGACCGGCTGGTGGGAATGACGCCGAGAATTGCGGTCGAGGGCGTGAAGACCGCCGTGACGGTGAGCAGCAGCACGATCACCGCCACGATAGTCGGGAGCAGCTTCCGAGAGCCCCCGGGGCGAACTGTGCGAGCAGACACCAATCGCCGCATGGCTGCCGCAGTCGTGAGAAGCAGGAGACAGAGCGCGGCGAGCTGGAACCACCAGGCCACGCCATCGAGAATCACGCGGAGACCCGCAATGGTCACCAGCAGCGCGAGCAGCAGCAGCACGCTTGTGCGAAGTTCTGGCGGACGGCGCACGGAAACGGACGGGGCGGGAGCCGGCGATACCGGGGAGGTCGGGCGTGCCCCGAGGTCAGAGAGTGCCATCAGAGCGCACCACCACCCCGAACGGACTTCCGGATGCGCTGCCCGCGGTGGCGCGGGCGCCTGGCGACTGCATCGCTCCGAGGGCAAGCCACGCGCTCTCCATCGAATCGTCGACCTGCACCGTCACGCACAGCCAGCCGGCCGCGGTGAGCGTGCGCACGAGGGCGAGCTGCCGGGGTGCGACGAGAAAGGCCACGGCGTGGTCGAAGGCGTGATGCTGCGCGGCGAGGCGGTCGACGGTCGCGGGGTCGACATCCGAAACGATCGCAAATATCGAACCCTGCGACCGGTCGGGGCGCTGCACCCCGCGCAGAAGCGAGAGTTCCTGGGGTGCTTCGGCGCTCAGCACCACCGAAGCGAGGCTCTCGAGAAACTGATCCGGATGCTCGAGCGACGCCAGTTGCGCTGGCGCGGTTTCGATCACCTGCACCAGAAATCCCTGGCGGGCCAGGTGCGCGGCGAGCGACGCGGTGAATCGCACCGCCCACTCGAAGGCCTCGCTCAGCACTGAATCCGAACCGTCTGGTGGGGCGACATCCCGGTAGTTCGACAGGCGGGTGTCGAGCAGAATGCGGGCTTCGGCATGGCTACGCTGCTCCTCCTGCCGCACCATGAGCTGGCCGGTATGTGCCGAAGCGCGCCAGTGCACCCGGCGAAGTGGGTCGCCGCGGCGGTATTCGCGGGTCGTCAAATCGTCTTCGCCGCCGAGAGCCCGCCGCTGCATCATGCGCGTCTGCCCTTCGTCCGCGGTGATCGAGACGACGCCTTCGGCCAGCGTCGCAATTGCCGGGGTCACGGTGAGGGCCTCGCGTTTACCGGCCACGAGTGCGCCCTCGGCAAGCCCGAATGGGTCGCCGAAGTCAACGAGCATCGGCCCGACGGCATACACGCCGCGGGTCGGTGGCGTCACCGAATAGCGAAACTGAGCGCTCGACCCGCGGTCGGCGAAGCGAGGCCCGGTGGGCTGCAGTGCCGGCAGTCGCGCCGGTTCGGTGGCGTACGGATGCCACGGCCACGAGTCCCGCCAGTTGGCTTCCGCGCTCCGGGAGGAGGACAGGTTACCGACGCGCACTTCGACAATTGCAGGATGCCCGGCGCTCACCACCATCGGGGAAAAGGACCGTCGCACCGACAACCGCATGCGCCGCAACCGCACGAAGCCGAACGCGACGAGCGGCAGAAGCGTCAGAAACGAACCGAGGTAAAGCAGCTCACGGCGACCCAGCCAATAGGACGACAGGATAGCCACGATTCCGGTGACAAGCATCACCCATCCACGCCGGGTGAGCCGGGTGACACGGCGCCGGGCCCGAGTCCGGGATGCGCTTGCCAACCGAGTTCTCCACGACGCCATGACGAGTCTTCAGACGGGGCCGACGGCACCGAGCGGCACCGGAGTCGCCGCGACGATGCGCGAGATGATGTCGGCGACAGCACCGATTGCGAAGGGATTCCCGTTACCCGCCACGCGATTGGTGGGGATGAGGCGGTGCCCCATCACCGCGATCGCGAGGGCGTCGATGTCATCCGGAAGCACGAATTCGCGACCGTCGAGCGCCGCTCGCGCCTTTGCCGCCCGCACCAACTGGAGTGTCGCACGCGGGCTCGCACCGAGGCGAAGGTCGCGGTCGCGCCGCGTCGCCTGGGCGATGCTCACCGCGTACTGCTCGACCGCCCCCGAGACGAAGACGTCTCGCACCGTCGCGATCATGGCGATGAGCTGCACCGTGGAGACCACCGGCCGCAGCTCGGCGAGCGGGCTCGTCGATTCGCGGGTGCGCAGCATTGCGAGCTCGGCCGCGGCATCCGGATAGCCCATCGAGATACGCGCCATGAATCGGTCGCGCTGGGCTTCGGGAAGCGGATAGGTACCCTCCATCTCCACCGGGTTCTGAGTGGCGATCACCGTGAAGGGAGAGGCGAGGATGCTCGTGGAGCCGTCGACCGTGACCTGTCCCTCCTCCATGCTTTCGAGCAGTGCCGACTGCGTTTTCGGGCTCGCCCGGTTGATTTCGTCGCCGATCACGATGTTGGCGAAGATGGGACCCGGCTTGAACTCGAACTCCCGTTCGGCCTGGTTGTAGATCGAGACGCCGGTGATGTCGGAGGGCAGCAGATCCGGGGTGAACTGGATGCGATTGACCGTGCAGTCGACGGATTTCGCCAGCGCTCGGGCGAGCATCGTCTTGCCGACCCCCGGCACATCTTCGATCAGCAAATGCCCCTCCGCCAGGAGCACGGTGAGTGCCATCCGGACGGCCTCCTGCTTGCCGTCGATTACCGTTTCGATGCTCCGAAGGATGGCGCTCGAGGTGCGGGAGAAATCGTCCGGCCGCATCGCGCTACCGGTCGGGTTGTTGCTCGCCTCGTTGCTCGTCTCGTTGCCTGTCATCGTCTTCCGCTGTTTCCGCCCGCAGGTCGCCGTTTCTTTCGCGAGTCTGCCAGACCCGTGATGACAATCAGTCGCAATGTAGCGAATACTCAGTCACGCGGGTCCCTGCTCCGGACGCCGCGGCCCTCCCGGTCGGGTTAGCGTTGGCACCGTGAAAATTACCGTACTCTCCGGCGGTGTCGGCGGCGCCCGCTTTTTGCGCGGCCTTCGTCATCACCTGCGCCAGACCCGGCCCGACGGCACCGGCGGCACGACCGCCGAGATCTCCGCCGTGGTGAACACCGGCGACGACATGTGGCTGAGCAGCCTGCGCATCGCGCCAGACCTCGACTCGATCATGTACACCCTCGCCGGTGCGAACGACGAAGAGCGCGGCTGGGGGCGCATCGGCGAGACCGAGCGCGTCAGCTCCGAACTGAGGGCCTACGGCGTCGGATGGCCCTGGTTCACCCTCGGTGACCTCGACCTCGGCACCCACATCGCCCGCAGCCACTTCCTGCGTTCGGGCCTCACCCTCACCGACGCTACGGCACGGATCGCTGACCGGTGGCAGCTCGGTGTCACGCTGCTGCCGGTGACCGATGACGAGGTGGAGACTCAGGTGGTCACCGACGAGGGCACTATGCACTTCCAGGAATGGTGGACCCGCCACCGCGCCTCCCTCGCCGCTCGCCGGTTCGTTCAGCAAAACGTGCGCACGGCACGGGCCACCCCAGGTGTCCTCGACGCGATCGCCTCGGCGGACGTGATCATCGTCGCGCCATCGAACCCGGTGGTGTCCATCGGCACCATCGTCGGGATCCCGGGGGTGCGCGAGGCCCTCGCCGCGGCATCCGGTCCGATCGTCGGCGTGTCTCCGATAATCCAGGGTGCGGTCGTGCGCGGAATGGCGGATGCCTGCCTCGCGGCCATCGGGGTCGTCACCTCCGCCGACGCGGTGGCGCTGCACTATGGCCCGCGCGCCGCGGGCGGGCTGCTCGACGCCTGGCTGGTCGACGAATCGGATGCCGACGCTGTTCCTGCTCTGGGGGATGCGGGATTTGTCGCCCGGGCCGTGCCGCTCCGGATGCGTGACCTCGAGACGAGTTCCCGTTTGGCTGCCGATACGCTGGCGGTCGCCGCGTTGGCGCCCCGTCGCTGACTCCCTGAGAATCGGCGACTACCGGGTTCGACAAGCTACGCACGTTCCGCCAGCAGTAGCGCAGTCCGCGTCCCCAGCCGACCCACCAGACTGGCGAGTCCCTCTGCGGAATCGACATCGTTCCGGATGCCGGATGAAGAAGATGCCTCGAGCGGCATGTATCCGGCAATCCGATGTGCGGCGCTGGACCCGGGCCCGAAGGCCGGCGTGTGTGTGATGCCGCTCGACGCCGTGATCAGCGTCGTCCCATCACCGGCGGCATCCGCCACCATGCCACGCGGATACGCCCGGGCCGAGCGTAGCGCCTCCCCCAACTCCCGCGGCGTCAGCGCCGGGAGATCCCCGAGGAGCACCGCGATTCCGCAACCGGGCTCCGCCATCTCGGCAGCGGTGGCGATGCCGAGCTCGATGGCGGCGCCAAGGCCAACGGCCTCCTGCACGATCACGAAGGCACCCAGTTCGTCGAAGTCGGCGGATGCCTCGGCGGTCGTCACCACGAGCACTCCGGCCACGCCCTCCGCATCCATCGCCGCGCTCACCGTATCGACGGCCATCGCCAAGGCCATCGCGGAATTGTCGCCGGCCCCGAAACGCGACTTCGCTCGCGCGGTGCCCTTCACCGGCACCACCACGACCCACTCGGTCGTTGGCAACACGCTCCCTGCGCGGGACCCCGATTTGCGGATGCCGGTGGTGGTCGGTCGTCGGCCGCCCACCGGCCCGGGCGCGCTATTCAAGCGCCCGTCCCGCCTCGAAGCCCTGGTTCCACGCTTCGTCTGTGCCGAGCCGGAACAGGTCGTTCGCGGCCGGTCGGATCAGCGACCGGGCACCATCGGCGTCCGCCTGCAGCAGGTGCCCGAGCCCCCGCACAACCGCCACCGGCAACCCGGCGCTCTTCAGCTTCACCAGGTCCGCGGCGGAGGCGATCTCGTCTCCGGTGGCCGGGACCGTCACGTCGAGTCGGCGCCCCTGGGCGTCGAGCGAGCCGCGCAGATCGTCGAGCACACGCACCCCGCTCGCGCCGATCGCCACGTCGGTCTGGCCTTCCCGCCAGGCTCGGCCGAGGGTGTCGGTGATGATCACCCCGAGGCGAACGCCGAAGCGGGACTCGAGAACCGTGCGCAGCCGTTGCGCCGAAGCATCCGGATCCTGCGGCAGCAGCAACACGGTTCCTTCGGGCGTATTCGACGCGTCGACCCCCGCTGCCGCGGCGACCATCCCGAGGCGATTCTCGACGATGCGCGTGACGCCGCCGGGGTGGACGCGCGTCGCGACGACGCGCACCGTCTCCTCGGTGATGGCCTGCTCGCGATCGGCAGCGCGGACGAATCGCCCTTCCGCCTTCGACACGATCTTCGAGGTGATGGCGAGGATATCGCCCTCCTGGAGAGCCCCGGCGAGGTCGCCGATGACAACCGCGAGATCGTCTCCCGCCACGATCTCGGGGATCCCTTCGATCGCCCACACCGTCAGCATTATCGCACCAGCTTCGGCAGCACGTCACGGGCGAACACGTCGATCCACTCGCGTTGGTTCCGCCCGACGTTGTGCAGGTAGATACGGTCGAAACCGAGGTCGAGGAACGACTGGATGTTAGCGCGGTGCGCGTCCGGATCCTCCGACACCAGCATCCGCCCCTCGAAGTCCTCCGGACGCACCAGCCTGGCGAGTTGCTCGAATTCGAACGGTGAACGGATGTCGGATCGCGGAAATCGCATCCCGCCATTCGGCCATTCCGTCAGAGCGTTCGTCAACGCCGCCTCGTAGGTCGGCGCCCAGCTGAGGTGCAGCCGCAGCACCTTCGCGCCGCCGACGCGTCCCGCCTCGCGAGCCCCCTCGTCGAATCTGGCGAACAGCCCGGCGATCTTGTCCATCGGCGCGCCATCGATGATGATGCCATCCACCGTGCGCCCGGCCCGTTTCGCCGTCACCGGACCGGAGGTGGCCACCAGGATTTCGGGGGCGACCTCGGGCATCGTCCACAGCCGGGTCGACTCCAGGGTGAAATGCGCTCCGCTGTGCTTGGTGTCGCGACCCGCCAGCGAGGCGGTGAACAGCTTCTTGATGATCTCGATCGCCTCGAACATCCGGTTGATCCGCTCGGCGGTCTCCGGCCAGTAGGCGCCCGTCACGTGCTCGTCGATGGCCTCTCCCGAACCGACACCGAGCCAGTGCCGCCCCGGATACATCGCCGCGAGGGTCGCGCTGGCCTGGGCGACCATGGCCGGATGCCACCGAAACGTTGGCACCGTCATGCCGGTTCCGAGGTCCCCGGTCGTGGTCTGACCGAGAGCACCGAGCACGTTCCAGACGAAACTCGCCTGGCCCTGGCGGGGCACCCAGGGTTGAAAGCGGTCGGCCGCCATCACGCCGCTGAAGCCGCGGTGCTCGGCGTAGGCCGCCAGCGCGAGCACCTCGGTGGGCGGGAACTGCTCGAGCATCGCCGCGAACCCGACAGAGACATCGCCGGGGCGACCGGCGGCGGGGTGGGGAGAGGGCACAGTCCATTGTCTCAACTCGGCGGGGGGTCGGAACCCTGCCCATTCCCGAGCTGGCCTTGACGCCCGATCGATGGCCACGCAGGAGAGACGCACGGCATGGTGCGCTGCGGAGCGTTCACTGTCGCGGCGTCCGCGAACCATCCGACGATCCCCTTTTTCGCTCCATTGGAAGCGCTTCACTACTCGCGGAGCAGTCTGGAGCACGCACGGCGGTCTCGGATCCGCGATCTTCCTTGTCGCCTTCTCACCGATCGTGTCGGGAGTGCCGACCTCGATGATCCAGGGGGTCGGCTTCCACTCGTTCCCGCTCGGGTTTCTCCTCGGCTGGCTCGGCACCGTCACCAGCCAATCGCTCGAGAACCCGGCGGTCGCCGCCGAGCTTGCCCTGCCCTCCCTCACCGGATCCGGCGCCGAGGTGGCCACCGACCATTGGCTGGATCAGGAATCGAATGTCTCCGACGCGATCTCGTCCCGATGGGCGCGCAGTTTCGCCTCGAGTCGCCGGATGCGCTCGTTCTGCTCCTCACGCTCGATCTCGCGGTCGAGCGCCGCAAGCTCCCGCTCGGTCGTACTCTCGACCGGGGGCACGACGTCACGGCGCCTCGGGTCGCCGAAACTGCCGAGGTCGATCGGCCGGCCGTAGTCCCGCCCGATGGCGAACCAGAGAATCGACCCGATGAGCGGAAGCAGGATCACGATGATGATCCACAGCGATTTGTCCAGGTGCCGGACTGTCCACTGGTCGGAGCGGATGATGTCGACGAGGGCGAAGATCATGAGCAGCAGGCTCAGTCCCGGCAGCACTAGATACATGAGCAGATCTTAGGGAGGATCCCGCGAAATGACGAGACCCCCGAATCGAGCCTCGGTGCTCCCGGCGCTCACCTCATAAACCGCCACCCGGCTGCATCCCCGCACTGCCCGTGACGATCAGGGCAGCGGGCACCAGTGCGAGCGGGCTGATCCACACGGCACCGACGCTGAGCGGAGGACATCGGGTGCGAAACGAGACGAGTCATTTCGATGAAGTACTTGCGCGTTCCGTCGCGATGCCGACACGTTGGCCCAGCGCCACTGACGAAGGGAGTCAGCGTGATTTATACAGACATTCCGGGAATGACCCGCAATCGCAACACCGTCGGCTTCGTCGGCGTCTTCACCGCCTGATCGGCCGACTCGCCTCCTGAAAGCTGCAGTCACCACCGATTCACACGGTGGTGACGCTTTCGAAGTCCGACCCTCGAGGTCCCGCACGTCCCTGCCTGTGCAGCGTGCCGTCTCTTCGGGTCATTCCCCGATCGATCCCGCCGCCATGCGCGGCACTCCAGCAGTGAGGTACCGTCATGAACACCGTGCTGTCGACCACCCTTGGTCGTCACGATCATCCGCCCCAACCGAATGTCGAAAGCCCGGCCACCAGCCAAACCCGAAAGGCCACCTCTCGCCCGGTGCGCCGGGTGACTATCGTCGATCGGGCCGCGCTCCACCTCGGTCTCACCCTCATCCGGTGGGGTCGCCGACCGCTCGATCTCGAGTCCCGCGAACGGCGCGCCGTGGGCTTCGAACAGCACCTCGACCGGCTCGAGCGCGAGAGCCTGGCGCAGCGGTGGCAGCTCCTCCACCTGCCGCCACGCTGATGCTCCAGCGTGCCCTGCGGGGTCGACTTCGCACCCTCCCGACTACCGGGATGCTGCGAAGTTGGCCCTGCGGGCTGGCTCAGTCGTTCTGCAGGAAGGCCGCCACGGCTTTCGGCACGTACGGGGCAACATCCCCGCCGAGGGATGCCACCTGGCGCACCAGCGAACTCGACACGTGAGCGTGGGCGGGATCCGGCAGCATGAAGATCGTCTCGACGCCGGCGAGGTTGCGGTTCACGATGGCCATCGGTGTCTCGTACGCCACATCCACCTGAGAGCGGATGCCCTTGACGATCACGCTCGCCCCGACCTCCGTGCAATAGTCCACCAGGAGTCCGACGCTCCAGGACGTGACCACGATGTCTCCGCCGATGCCGGCATCGACGATCGCCCTCTCGATCAGGGCGACCCGCTGGGCGACCGGCAGGAGTGCAGTCTTGGCCGGGTTATGCACGACGAGCACATGGATCCGATCGAAGATCTTCGCCGCCCGCTCGATCACGTCCAGGTGACCGAGGGTCACGGGATCGAAGGAACCAGGGACGACGGCGATCCTGCTCATGCCGCGAGCCTACGGCACCGGTGTTACCGGCCGGTGAACTGTGGCGGCGAACCGCTGTCTCAGCCGGAGCCGCCGGCGAGAATGCTGCGGATTCTCGGCAGCTCCACGGCGATCACCGCCCAGACGAGCCGGGCGTCAGTTCGGCGGTAGTCGTGAGCGAGACGATTGCGCATCCCGGTGATGCGCACCCACGGCACCGGGGAAAACCTCTCGGTGAACTCCGCCGGAAGCCGGGAGACGAGGTCGGCCAGTCGCACGACTATGGCCTCCGCGGCGAGGCGTTGCGTGTCATCCACCGGGTCGAAGAAGAGGTCTTTACCACGCGCCGCAATGCGCTCGGCCGATGCGAGAAGCGCATCGAGTTCCCGCTCCAGCTGGGGCAGTCGATCGGTTTCCCCGCTCACAGCGGTATCGACTCCTGGCGGATTCTCGTGAGAAAGTCGTCATCGCCACCGGTTTCGCTCACGATATCGACCCGTCGACCCAACAACGTTTCCAGTTCCTGCCCCAAGCCCGCCAGGTCGAACAACGATGCGCCCTCGTCGAAGCCCACGAGCAGATCGATATCGCTGTCCGGTCGATCATCCCCCCGGGCGATCGACCCGAACATTCGCACCGAGGTCGCGCGGTTCGCGCGGGCAATGGCCCACATCTCTTCGCGGTAGCGGTCGATCAGCAGCGACGGACGCGGGTGCAGTGCCAGGTGAAGCCGAGCGAGCGTCTCCGGTCGAGGAACGGTCGCGCCCGATTCATAGGAGGAGATCGACGGCTGGTGGATGCCGGAGCGGGCGGCGAGTTGCGCCTGCGTCAGTCCGGCGCGCTGACGAGCGACCGCCAACTCGAGGGCGATTTCGTCGGTCCGCATCTCCCAATCATATAGCCCTGGCATATATTTCGTCCGGTCGGGACCTCAATTCTTCGCAAGGAAGTCCCGGCTCGCCTCGTCCAGTCGCCGTGCGAGTGCGGTGCGCAGCGCCGGATGCGACGACAGTTCGGGGTCCTCGGCGAGCACCCCCTGCGCGATCGACCGCGCCTCCGTGATGAGCACCCCGTCCTTTGCGACGCGCAGCAGCCGAAGCGACGACCGCCCGCCGGACTGGGTGCTGCCGAGCACGTCACCTTCCTGCCGCAGCTCGAGGTCCTTCTGCGCGAGTTCGAAGCCATCAAGAGTGGATGCCACCGCCTCGACCCGCTCGCGAGCCAGCGTCTCCCCCTCCGCCTGTGTGACCATGAGACAGAGCCCCGGAACTCCACCGCGACCGACCCGTCCGCGCAGCTGGTGCAGCTGCGAGACACCGAACCTGTCGGCATCCAAGATGATCATCGTGGACGCGTTGGGGACGTCCACCCCGACTTCGATCACGGTGGTGGCGACGAGCACATCGATCTCGCCCGCGGCGAAGGCTCGCATCAGGGAGTCCTTCTCCTCGCTCGGCAGGCGGCCGTGCAGGCCCTCGATGCGGCGTCCGGCGAAGAGCGGGTTTGCCCGCGCGCGAGCGAGCGTATCGGTGACGTTCGCGAGCTCCGTGGCCGGACCGACGGCGAGTTCGAGGTCGACTTCCGCACCGGAGGTGCTGTCGATCGCGGGACACACCACGAATCCCTGGTGACCCTTCGCGAGTTCCTCGGCCAGCCGCTCCCAGACCCGGTTCACCCAGCCCGGTTTGTCGGCGAGCGGCACGACGAAACTCTGGATCGGGATCCGCCCGGAGGGCAATTCGGCGATCGTCGAGACATCCAGGTCTCCGAACACGGTCATCGCCACCGTTCGCGGAATGGGCGTCGCAGTGAGCACCAGCACGTGCGGCGGCACGGTGCCCTTGCGCCGCAGGGCCTCCCGCTGGTCGACCCCGAAGCGGTGCTGTTCATCGACGACGACAAGTCCGAGGTCGTAAAAGCCCACGCTCTCACTCAGAAGCGCGTGGGTCCCGATCACGATCCGCGCCTGCCCGCTCACGCTGGCAAGAGTCGCCTTACGGCGATCCGCCACCGGCAACTGACCGGTGATCAGGGTCGGCCGCAACGCCGCCGCGAGTTCGGGGCCGAGAGTGCTCACGATCGAGCGGAGATGCTGGCCGGCAAGCACCTCGGTGGGCGCAAGCAGGGCCGACTGGCCGCCCGTGTCCGCGACGGCGAGCATCGCGCGCAAGGCGACCAGGGTCTTCCCCGACCCGACCTCACCCTGCACCAGGCGGTTCATGGGAGCGGATGCCGCGATGTCGGCCGCGATTTCCGACCCGACCGTCGTCTGGTCGCCGGTGAGCACGAACGGCAGTTGGTCGTCGAACCGCTCAAGAAAGCCCTGCGATTTCGGCACACGGGGGGTGGCGGCCTGGAGTTTCAGCAACGCCCGCTGCTGAAGGAACGCGGCCTGCAGCACAAATGCCTCCTGGAATCGCAGCGACTTCTGCGCCGCCCGCCAGTCGATGTCCTTCTTCGGGCGATGGATGAGCTCGAGGGCTCGGGAGTAACTCATCAGGGTGCGATCGAGACGCACCGCCCCCGGCACCGGATCATCCAGAGGGGGAAGGGTGTCGAGCAGCACGGCTATCGCTTTGCCGAGTTGCCAGGAGGCCACGGATGCCGTCGCCGGGTAGATCGGCACCGGTTTTTCGGCCCAGGCGCGCGCTTTTTCCGCGCCCGCCTCCGAATCGTCGCCCGGGTCATCCGTCTCGAACAGGTCGTAGTCGGGGTGGGCAAGCTGCATCGTGCCCCGATAGTCTCCGACCTTGCCGGCGAAGATACCGCGCACTCCCGGTTTCAACTCGGCCTTTCGCCACGCCTGGTTGAAGAAGGTGAGGGAGAGGATGTCGCTGCCATCGCTGATCGTCACCTCGAGGATCGACCCCGTGCGTGCCCGCATGGACCGCTCTTGCACGCCGAGCACCTCGGCCACGATCGTCACGTTCTCGTCCACGGAGAGTTGCGCGAGTGCCGTCAATTCTCCCCGCAGGGCATAGCGCCGCGGATAGTGACTCAACAGGTCGCCGACGGTCGCGAGCCCGAGACCCTTCTCGACCGCCGCCGCGGTTCGACCGCCGAGCGCCCCACTGAGCCTGGCATCGAGCGGGGAGTCCACTTCGACAGGGTACCGCCGGGGTCCGACCGCCGGATCACGGTCGAACGGTCAGAGCCAGCGCAACCTCCGGAAGATCGCGAACAGCGTACCGCTGATCACCAGCATCGCGGTGATCGCGAGCGGGTACCCGAGTGGCCAGGCCAACTCGGGCATGGTGCGAAAATTCATGCCGTAGATGCCGGTGACCAGCGACGGCGCAAACAGGATCGCGGCCCACGCCGAGATCTTGCGCGCCTCTTCGGCCTGCGTTTTGCTCGCTTCCGCAACCCGCTGCATGTCTTCGTTCTGCCGCTGGGCGACCAGTGTCGCATTGACCGTGAGTATGTCGCGTAGGAGGATGCGAAACTCTTCGACCCGGTCCGTCGCGTTCGCGACATGGTCGGCCACATCGCGCAGGTACTGCTGCAGGTCCACTCCGATGCCGTACTTCTCGAACCCGTTCGAGAGGTGGTCGAGAATCTGCACGAGCGGGCGGGCGGCCCGTTCGAAGTCGATCACCTCGCGGGACAGTTCGTAGATGCGACGCGAGACACCGGGGTCTCCCCCGAAGACCTGAGTCTCGATCTCGTCGATGTCGTTGGCCAGACCAACTACGACGGGAGCGTAACCGTCGACCACAGCATCGAGGATCGCGTAGAGCACCGCTTCGGTGCCGCGGGCGAGCAGGTCTGGGGTGGTTTCGAGCCGCGCCCGCACCAGGGAGAGGTCGGGCGACTCGCTGTGTCGAACGGTGATCACGAAGTTACGCCCGATGAACACATGAAGTTCGCCGAATTCCACCTCTTCCTTGGCGTCGAGATAGCGCGCGGCTCGCAGCACGACGAAGAGGGTGGATCCGTAGCGTTCGATCTTGGGACGCTGATGGGCCACGATCGCGTCTTCGACCGCGAGTTCGTGCAGCCCGAACTGCCCCGAGAGCGACGTGAGCTCGTCGGTCGTGGGGCGGTAGAGTCCGATCCAAGCCATGGCTCCCGGACGGGCGTCGAGCGCTGCGTAGGTGTCGCTGAGGGACGCGGGAGTCTCGACGCGGACTCCGTTTTCGTAGATGGCGTTGTTGATCAGGCTGGAGCGCCGCTCTGGCTCGGCGATGGCGGCATTCGTGTTCGCGGGCGCGGTCGTTCCGCGCGGACGCTGAGCCAACACCCGGAAGGGTTTGCGAAAGTCGGGAGCCATGAGCAAAACGGTAGTCCCGTCGAGTGAACTTTTCGTGCAGCCCGATAGGGTCGGTCTGGATGACTCGAATTATCGCCGGATTCGCCGGATCCATCGCGCTCAAGACGCCCGGGGCCGGAACCCGGCCCACCAGCGACCGCGTGCGGGAGGCGATCTTCTCCGCGCTCGAAGCGCGCGGCGTGATCGAGGGGGCGCGGGTGCTCGATCTCTACGCCGGATCCGGGGCGCTCGGACTGGAGGCCGCCAGCCGCGGTGCAGCCTTCGTGCGCCTCGTCGAGCGGAGCGGAGCGGGCACGACGGTCTGCCGGTCGAACTCGGCGGCAGTGCTCGCCCGGGCGCCGGGCGGATCCTCCCTGGGAATCGAGGTGAGCGGCCGCCTCGTGCAGTCTTTTCTCACCAGCAATCCGGAGACCTGGGACCTGGTCTTCCTCGACCCGCCGTACGACCTCGCCGAGGCCGAACTCGCGGGGAATCTCAGGTCGCTCGCGCCTCGCCTCGAAGCGGATGCCGTGCTCTGCCTCGAGCGAGGCAGCCGCTCCCCCGAACCGACCTGGCCACCGGGCATCGAGCTCGACCGTCGCACGGTCTACGGCGACACGACGCTCTGGTGGGCGCGAGGGGTGGATGTGCCTGGCGGGCCTGCTTCTGGCGGGCCTGCTTCTGGCGGGTAGTGCGCTCAGTCGATCGTGCCGTGCCCGTCCCGATAGGGATCCCAGCCTGAGGACTCGTGCGGCACTCCGTCGACGGTGAGACCCTCCCCCTGGACACACCCGCCGATGCGGCGAAAACCCGCCGGCAACGAGGTGCCCGCCCGGAAGGTGGCGAGCAACGAATGGTCTTCTCCCCCGTCAAGCACATGCTCGGGCGTGCCGCCGAGGTCCGCAGCAGAAAAGTCGATTCCGACCCCGCTGGCGCGCGCCAGGCGGGCGGAGTCGATCGCGAGCCCGTCGCTGAGGTCGAGCATCGCCGTCGCCCCGGCGAGCGCGGCGGCCCGACCGGCGGCGATGGGCGGGGTCGGAGCGAGCTGGGGGCCGGTGCGGGGGCGCAGCGCGGCGGCGAGTGCGCCATCCGCGCGTCCTAAGTCATCGACGGCTTCGGTGAAGAGCAGGCGAAGGGCTGCCGCCGCCTCACCGAGCACCCCGGCCACGGCCACGATGTCTCCGGGGGATGCCCCGGAGCGCAAAACCGGCGCGCGCCCTTCGAGATCGCCGAAGGCGGTCACGGCGATCGTGAGGGTCGGCGAAACGGACAGGTCCCCGCCGACGACACCGCACCCGGGGGCGAGGGACTCGCAGGCGTTGCGAAGGCCGTCGGCGATTCCCGTCAGCAGCGACACGGGTGAGTCGGCGGGGGCGGCGATGGCCACGACCAGCCCGGTCGGCACGGCACCCATGGCCGCGACATCCGCCAGATTGGAAGCCGCGGCCTTCCAGCCGAGGTCATGTGGAGTCGACCAGCCGAGGCGAAAGTCCGGGCCGTGGATCATCATGTCCGTGGTCACGACGAACCGGCCGTCCGGCGCGGCGAGGACGGCCGAGTCATCCCCGGGGCCGAGAAGTGCGGATGCCGCGGCCGGCAGCCTCGGGAAGATGCGCGCAAGCACCGCCGCCTCACCGATGCCTCGGAGAGTGTCGGGAGCGTCAGGGTCCGGCGTGATCGTCATGCTCCAAACGGTAGCCTTAACGCGATGAACAGGAATCGCACGGCGCTCACGCTCGGGGTGCTCACGCCTGTTCTGCTCCTGCTGGCGGCCTGCACGCCGACGGTTCCGCTCACCCCCGCCGCCGACGCCACCAACCCGAAGTGCGCGGAAGTCATCGTGCGCCTGCCGGCAACCCTCATAGACCAGCCGATGCGCCAGACCAACGCGCAGGCGACGAGCGCCTGGGGAGACCCGGCCTCGGTGCTGTTGCGTTGCGGGGTTCCCCAGCTCGGACCGTCTACGAACTGTTCGACGGTCAACGGCATCGACTGGGTGGTGGATGTCTCCGGACGGCCTCGCCTCATTTACACGACCTACGGTCGGTCCCCGGCCATCCAGGTGATTCTCGACACCAATCTCACCCAGGGGCAGGGGGCTGTCGTGCTGGATGCCCTGGCCGGCGCGATCGGATCGATCACCCCGACGAAGCGCTGTATGGGCAGTGGTTCGAACCCCATGCCGACCCCCGCCCCGACGCCGTGAGCGCCGCTATTCGACGAGGATCGCCGGTGTGGTGTCGTCAGTCGTCAGGTGGGGAGCGATGTCGCGGGGGTTCATCGTGCCGGCGAGCACAAGGGCGACCTGCTCCACGATCGGCATGTCCACTCCGCGTGCGGCCGCGAGTGCGAGAATCGGCGCGACCGATGCGAGCCCCTCGGCCGTCTGGTTCATCTGCTTCACCACATCCGTGAAGCTGTAGCCCTGTCCGAGCAAACGCCCAGCGGTGTTGTTGCGGGAGAGCGATGATTCGCAGGTGGCGATGAGATCGCCGAGTCCCGCCAGTCCGGACAGCGTCTGGGCGAGGCCTCCGTATGCGACAGCGAAATCCGTCATCTCTACGAGTCCACGCGTGATGATCGACGCCTTGGTGTTCTCGCCATAGCCCACGCCGTCGACGATGCCGATGGCGACGGCGATGAGATTCTTGAGCACCCCGCCGAACTCGGTGCCCACGACATCGGTGTTCACGAACGAGCGGAAGTACGGGGTCGTCGCTGCGGCCGCCACGAAGGTCGCGGTCGCAAGCGAGGCGGAGGAGACCACGGCCGCTGTCGGCTGCTCTTTGGCGATTTCCAGAGCGAGGTTGGGTCCGGAGGCCACGGCCACGAGATCCGGGTCGATCTCGAGTTCCTGGTGGATGACTTCGCTCATGCGGTCGCCGGTGCCCCTCTCAACCCCCTTCATCAGACTCACGACGATCGCGCCGGCTGGGACGACCTGGCGCACGATCCTCAGGTTCTCCCGAAGCGACTGGCTCGGGACGGAGATGAAGACGATCTCCGCACCGTCGAGCACCTCGGGGATGAGCGATGACGCCCAGAGATTGCGCGGCAGGTTGATGCCGGGCAGGTAGTCGCTGTTGCGCTTGGATTGGGAGATCTCGCGGGCGAGTTCGGGGCGACGCGCCCAGAGCGCGACATCAGATCCGCCGTCGGCGAGCACCTTGGCGAAGGTGGTGCCCCAGCTTCCGGCGCCAAGCACGGCCACGCGTCGCACGCCGGGCAGGGAGAGGCGAATGGGCAGTGTCATCGGATTAGGGTTGTTCAAAACGCCCGATCTCGCTCTGGCTGTGCTTGGACGGGTCCCAGGTCTCGGTGGGCATCGGCTCATCCCGCAGGTCGGAGAGCAGCTTCGTGATCTCCGTCATGAGCACGGCGGTCGCCGCCGTGAGCAGTTTCGGGTCGAGGCCTTTCCCGCGGAACGCGGAGAGGTCCACCGGGTCACCGATCTTCACCGTGATGGTCTTGCGGGGGAAGATGCTGATCCTCTTGCCGTAGCGCGGCATCACGTGCTGGGCGCCCCAGTGCGCGACGGGAATCAGTGGGATATCGGCGAGCAGCGCCATCCGCACCGCCCCCGTCTTGCCGCGCATCGGCCAGAGGCCGGGGTCCCGGGTCAGCGAGCCCTCCGGGTAGATGACTACGGCGTTGCCGGCATGCACAACCGCATCCGCCGCGGCGATCGGATCCTGCCCTCGCACCACTCCGGTGCGCTCAACCGGAATCTGCCCGGAGGTGCGCAGGAACCAGCCGACGACCGGAACCCTGAAGAGGGATGCCTTGGCCAGGTAGCGCGGCATGCGTCCGAGCTTGTACATCACCCGCCCGACCACGACCGGGTCGATCTCGCTGTAGTGATTGGGCGAGAGCACGAACGCGCCGCTCTTCGGCAGCTTCGCGCCGTCGATGATCACATACCGGGCCAGAAGCTCCATCACCGGCACGAGAAGAAAAGCCAGCAGGCGGAAAATCGCGATCTTCTCCGATTGCGGCCTGCTCCGTTTCGTGGTGGCGGTCACGGGCCGCTCAGCCTTCGAATTCGAAGTCGGCCCCAAGAATGGCGAGCTTGTCGATGAAATGCTCGTAGCCCCGGCTGATGATGCCGACGTTGCTGACGGTCGAGACCCCCTCGGCGCTGAGCGCGGCGATGAGATAGCTGAAGCCGCCGCGCAGGTCGGGCACGCGCACGTTCGCGCCGTGCAACTTCGTCGGCCCCGTGATGACCGCGGCCTGCTCGAAGTCCCGGCGAGCAACCCGGCGAGGGTGATCCGGCAGCCCCTCCTTATGCACGACGATGTCCGCACCCATCTCGTTGAGCGCATCGGTGAATCCGAAGCGATCCTCGTACACCGTCTCGTGCACGATCGACACCCCGGTCGCCTGGGTCAGCGCGACGATCAGTGGTTGCTGCCAGTCCGTCATGAAGCCGGGGTGAACATCCGTCTCGATGGTCACCGGCTTCAGCTCGCCACCCGGATGATAGAAGCGGATGCCGTCGTCTTCGACGTCGAACGCCCCGCCGACCTTACGGAACACGTTGAGGAACGTCATCATCTCGGTCTGGCGGGCGCCCTCGACGAAAATGTCGCCTCCGGTGACCAACGCCGCTGCGGCCCAACTGGCCACCTCGTTGCGGTCGAACAGCGCGCGGTGCTTGTAGCCTTCGAGTCGATCGACGCCCTCGATCAGGATGACCCGGCTGGGCTCGACCGAGATGATCGCGCCCATCTTCTGCAGGATGGCGATGAGATCCATGATCTCCGGCTCGATCGCCGCATTCTTGAGCTCGGTGGTGCCTTTCGCGAGCACCGCGGTCAGCAGCACCTGCTCGGTGGCGCCGACGCTCGGATAGGGCAACTCGATGTTGGCTCCGTGAAGTCCGTCGGGGGCGGTGATGTAGATGCCCTCGAAAGACTTGTCGACGACGGCGCCGAAGGCTCGCAGGGCGTCAAGGTGGAAGTCGATGGGGCGATCACCGATGCGGCAGCCGCCGAGGTCGGGGATGCGCGCCTCACCGAGACGGTGAAGCAGGGGACCACAGAACAGGATCGGGATTCGGCTGGACCCGGCATGCGCATCGATCTCGGCGAAGTGCGCCTTCTCCACGTTCGACGTGTCGAAGTGCAGCTCGCCCGGTTTCGGCGAGGTGACGATCACGCCGTAGACCTCGAGCAGTCCGCGCACGACCTCCACATCGCTGATGTCCGGCACATCGCGCAGGGTGCTTGGCGTCTCGCCGAGAAGGACCGCCACCATGGCCTTGGTCGCCAGGTTCTTCGCACCGCGCACGGAGATGCGGCCGGTGAGGGGATTACCGCCGGTGATGGTGATCTCGTCGGACTTCAATCCCACCCGCCGTCCCGCCTTCTGGGCATCTGTGGCTAGGGGGTTCATTCATTCACCTGTTACGTGTCGTATGGGTAAGGTTCGAGGGCGCCAGGCTTGCCGGCGACGTTCGAACTCGGTGATCTGTGCCTCGTCGCGCAGGGTGAGTCCGATGTCGTCCAGGCCTTCGAGCAGCCGCCACCTAGTGTAATCGTCGATCTGGAACGGCACGTTGAGGGTGCCGATCGTCGCCGTTTTGGCGACAAGGTCGACGGATGCCTCGATCCCGGGCTGTGCGTCGATCACGGCCCACAGCGCCTCGAGGTCGGCCTCGCTGATCTCGCCCGCGAGCAGCCCCTGCTTGCCCGAGTTGCCGCGGAAGATGTCACCGAAGCGCGGACTGAGCACGGCACGGAAACCGTAGTCCCGCAGTGCCCACACCGCGTGTTCGCGGCTGGAGCCGGTGCCGAAATCCGGGCCGGCGATGAGCACGCGCCCGCCGGCGAAGGCCGGGTTGTTGAGCACGAAGTCGGGATCCTGCCGCCACGCGAAGAACAGCGCGTCGTCGAAGCCGGTCTTGGTGACCCGCTTGAGGAAGACGGCAGGGATGATCTGGTCGGTATCGACGTTGGCGCGCTCGAGCGGTACCGCGACGCCAGCGACCACTGACACTTTCTCCATCAGTTGCTCCCCTCGCTGGTCGAGTAGGGCGCCTCGCTGGTCGAGTAGGGCGCCCCAGCGCCCGTATCGAGACCCGCAGAAAGATCCCACGGAGAACTGAGCGTGCCCCGAATCGCCGTCGCGGCAGCGACCAGTGGCGACACCAGGTGTGTGCGCCCACCCTTGCCCTGCCGGCCTTCGAAGTTGCGGTTGGAGGTGGATGCGCACCGCTCACCGGGTGCGAGCTGGTCGGGGTTCATCCCGAGGCACATCGAGCAGCCGGCGAATCGCCATTCCGCGCCGAAGTCCTTCACGATCTGGTCGATACCCTCGGACTCGGCCTCGATACGCACGCGGGCGGAGCCCGGCACGACCATGACGCGCACGCCATCCGCCTTCTTCTTTCCCGCGATGATCGAGGCGAAGGCACGCAGGTCCTCGATGCGGCTGTTCGTGCACGAGCCCATGAACACCGCGTCAACGCGAATGTCCTTGAGGAGCGTTCCCACTTTCAGGTCCATGTATTCGAGCGCCCGCTCGGCCGAGGCGCGCTCGTTCGGGTCGATGATGAGCGATGGGTCGGGCACCGCACCACTGAGGGAGGCGCCCTGCCCCGGGTTGGTTCCCCAGGTGACGAACGGCTCGAGTTCGTTCGCGTCGAGGAACACCTCGGCGTCGAACACCGCCCCGTCGTCGGTTGCGAGGGTATTCCAGTAGGCGACCGCGGCATCCCAGTCCGCCCCTTTCGGAGCGTGGGCGCGACCCGCGAGATAGTCGTAGGTCACCGTGTCGGGTGCGATCATCCCGGCGCGCGCCCCGGCCTCGATCGACATGTTGCAGACGGTCATCCGGCCCTCCATCGAGAGGGAGCGGATGGCGCTGCCGCGGAATTCGAGCACGTAGCCCTGGCCTCCGCCGGTGCCGATCTGGGCGATGACCGCGAGGATGATGTCTTTGGCCGTCACGCCCGGCCGCAGTGCGCCCTCCACGGTGATCGCCATCGTCTTGAATGGCGTGAGCGGAAGGGTCTGCGTGGCGAGCACGTGCTCGACCTCGCTCGTGCCGATGCCGAACGCCATGGCGCCGAAGGCACCGTGGGTGGACGTGTGCGAGTCGCCGCAGACGACGGTGATGCCGGGCATGGTGAGGCCGAGCTGCGGGCCGACCACGTGCACGATGCCCTGGTCGATGTCGCCGAGCGAATGCAGGCGCACGCCGAACTCGGCACAGTTGTTGCGCAGGGTCTGGATTTGGGTGCGGCTCGTGAGGTCGACGATCGGCTTGTCGATCTCGAGCGTCGGGGTGTTGTGGTCCTCGGTTGCGATCGTGAGGTCGGGGCGACGCACTGGCCGCCCGGCGAGACGCAGACCATCGAAGGCCTGCGGGCTCGTCACCTCGTGAACGAGGTGGAGGTCGATGTAGAGGAGGTCGGGGCTGCCGCCCTCACCCTTCACGACGAGATGGTCGTCCCACACCTTTTCGGCGAGCGTGCGAGGGGTTGTTCGAGAAACATCATTCATTGTCGTGCGCTCTCCTATACCGAAAGGTGGTCAGCCAATAGCGCGTGAACCCGCACCAGACTCCGCGACGAGGGAGGCCTGGAAACTAGGACTCGTCGCGGCTAAGAAGAAGCAGACCGAACAGCACCGCCTCAGGCTAACACCGTTTTGGGATGAGCCCCGGATGAGGATTGGCCGCACGCCACACCCCAGAAACCCCCGCCGCGCCAGCCGGATCGAATTCCCCCTGCAGCCGCCCCTCACATCGAGTCGGGACCAAATGCGGGTTCACAGCGGGTTCAACCGGCCACGCTCGCGGTGGAATCACGGATGCCGACTCCCGGCATCATTGCCGTGGTTGGCACAGGCCGAGTCAATCGACATTCCTGTCCTTGCATCCGTCGCCCATTCTGCCTATTTTGTCGAGTCGGCAGCCCGGCGCTTTCTGTCAGAGCGCATTTTGATCAGGCTGGCGATCACCGCGACGGCCATCGAGGCCACGATCACCCCGAGCGAGAACAGGGTACCGATCTCGGGGGCCCATTCGATGGGCTTGCCAGCGTTGATGAACGGAAGCTCGTTGGTGTGCATGGCTTCGGCAACGAGCTTGAACCCGATGAAAGCGAGGATGAAGGCGATTCCGTACTTGAGATACACCAATCTGTCGATAAGGTCACCGAGCAGGAAGTACAACTGGCGCAGGCCCATCAGGGCGAACACGTTGGCGGTGAAGACGATGAACGGACTCGTCGTGATGCCGAATATCGCCGGTATCGAGTCGAGCGCGAACACGAGATCGGTCGTGCCGAGGGCGATGAAGACCACGATTATCGGCGTGAAGACCTTCTTGCCGTCGATGACAGTGCGCAGCTTCGCCCCGTCGAAATCATCCGTGATGCGGATTCGCTTGCGCAGCAGACGAATCACTCCGCTCTCCTTGTCATCCACGCTCTCGCTGTTCTGGAAGGCCTGGCCGTAGGCCGTGTACAGCAGGAAAGCACCGAACACGTAGAAGATCCAGCTGAAGTTTTGGATGAGCTGCGCACCGAGCAGGATGAAGATGGCCCGAAGCACGAGGGCGATGATGATGCCCACCATGAGCACTTCCTGCTGATACTTCCTCGGCACCGAGAATCTCGCCATGATGATGACGAAGACGAAGAGATTGTCGATGGAGAGGCTGTACTCGGTGAGCCAGCCGGCGAGGAACTGTCCGGCCCGTTCCGCTCCAGCGAACGCGAACATCAGCACGGCGAAGATGATCGCGAGCAGCACATAGAAGCCGACCCACAGGCTGGATTCCCGGGTCGAGGGGATGTGCGGACGCTTGTAGGCGAGCACGAGGTCCGCGATCACGATGAGCAGGAGCACGACAATGCTCGTGATCTCGAACCAGAAGGGGAGTTGCAGGTCCATGGGGGGCCTTTCGTCGGGTGGCGGAGTCGCCTGTGTCCCGAAAGTCTCTTCCGCACCGATTCGAACGGCGCCACCACACCCGGGCCAGCAACTGTGGTGACCGTATTGACGGATGCGGAACCGGACGTGTGACCGCCCGTGGGAATACTCCCCTTCGCAACGATGAGCTTAGCAGGGCCGGGCGGCGGCCCGGGATACGATCGAATCCCTGAACCCCGAGGAGCGCCACCGGTGTCGCAGAACTCCGCAACAGAAAGCTTCCGAGCAGCGAGGGACCGCCTGGTCGCCCTCCGGGAGAACCACACCGATGCCGTCACCGGGTTCGAGTGGCCCGAGGTCGGCGCCACCTTCAACTGGGGCATCGACTGGTTCGACGTGATCGCCCGGGGCAACGGCCGGTCGGCCCTGGTGATCGCCGAGGAAGACGGTGTGACCGCCCGATACTCCTTCGACGAGATGGCCACCCGCTCCGACCGCGTGGGCAACTGGCTCCGTTCGCTGGGGGTGAAGCGCGGCGACGCGGTGATGCTGATGCTCGGCAATCAGGTCGAGCTCTGGGATTCGATGCTCGCAATCATGAAGCTCGGCGCGGTGATCCTGCCGACCACCACGGCCCTCGGCACCGCGGATCTCATCGACCGCATGCAACGGGGAAACGTGCGACACGTGATCGCCGCATCCGCCGATGTCGACAAGTTCGCCGAGGTGCCCGGCGACTTCACCCGCATCCGCGTTGGTGACGGCGACACCGACTGGATCGATTTCGCGGATGCTTTCGCCGCGCCCGCGACGCCGCTGCCGCATCCGCAGACCGCGTCCGCCGACCCGCTGCTGCTGTACTTCACGTCGGGCACGACGAGTCGGCCCAAGCTCGTGCAGCACAGCCACGTGTCGTACCCAGTCGGCCATCTCTCGACCATGTACTGGCTGGGACTTCACGCCGGTGACATCCATCTCGCCATCAGTTCACCGGGCTGGGCGAAGCACGCCTGGAGCTGCTTTTTCGCGCCGTGGATCGCGGAGGCCACGATTTTCGTCTACAACTACGGTCGCTTCGATGCGGCCGCCCTCACTCGCAAGATCCGCGAGGAACGCGTCACTTCGTTCTGTGCTCCCCCGACCGTGTGGCGCATGCTCATCCAGTCCGACCTCTCGGCCGGCCGTGCAGACCTCCGCGAAGCGGTCTCGGCCGGTGAGCCACTCAACCCGGAGGTGATCAGCCAGATCCGCCGGCACTGGGGCCTCACCATCCGCGACGGCTATGGCCAGACCGAGATGACGGCGGTGGTCGGCAACACTCCCGGCTGCGCGGTGAAGGACGGATCGATGGGCCGACCGCTGCCCGGAAGCCCGATCGTGATCGTCGACCCGATTTCGGGCGAGCCGGCCGAGGAGGGCGAGATCTGCGTCGACCTGTCCGGTCATCCGGTGAACCTGATGACCGGTTATGTGGGGGATGCCGAGCGCAGCGCCGCCACATCGCACGACGGCTACTTCCACACCGGCGACCTCGCCGCACGGGATGCCGACGGCTACATCACCTACATCGGCCGGACCGATGACGTGTTCAAGGCATCCGACTACAAGATCAGCCCGTTCGAGCTCGAGAGCGTACTCATCGAACATCCGGCGGTGGCCGAGGCCGCGATCGTGCCCAGTCCGGATGCCGTGCGCCTGGCCGTGCCGAAGGCCTACGTCGTGCTCGCGGTCGGCTACGAACCTTCGGCCGACACCGCACTCTCCATCCTCGCCTTCGCGCGCGACAAGCTGGCGCCCTACCAGCGCATCCGCCGAATCGAGTTCATGGACCTGCCGAAGACCGTCTCGGGCAAGATCCGTCGGGTGGAGCTGCGTGCCCGTGAAGAAAAGGTTGCGATCGGGTCCGTCATCGCGATCGAGTGGCGCGACGACGAGCTGCGCGGGCAGTAGCGACCGTACGCTCTGTCATCCGGCGGCCGACCAACCTCGCGGAGGGAGTTGCGACTCGCTCCGCGACCGCGCGCACCCCGGATACCGGAACTGTGGGACCAATGACCCGGTGCGCGCACGCCGCCCCTCGCAGACTGGATGCCGGACATCAATCGGTCGAAACGAAGCAGGAGAACCACCATGAACCGTGTCACAGGAAAGGTCGCACTCATCACCGGAGGAGCCCGCGGGATGGGCGCCGCGCACGCACGGCTGCTCGTCGCCGAGGGCGCGAGCGTGGTTCTCGCGGATGTGCTGGATGCCGATGGCACAGCGCTGGCCGCCGAGCTCGGCGATGCCGCCCGGTTCGTGCACCTCGACGTGACGCAGGAGCGCGACTGGACGGATGCCCTGCAACTCACTCTCGCCGAGTTCGGTCACTTGGATGTGCTGGTCAATAATGCCGGAATCGCCAATGTTTCCGCTATCGGCGACTTCCCGCTAGCGCTCTGGCAGAAGACGGTGGAGATCAACCTCACCGGCACGTTCCTGGGTATGAAGACCGTTTCCACCGCGCTCGCTGCCCAGGGGCACGGCTCGATCATCAACGTCTCCTCCGTGGAAGGGCTCCGCGGCAGCGCGGGCCTCCACGCCTACGTCGCCACGAAATTCGCGGTACGCGGTCTCACCAAGTCGGTCGCGCTCGAATTGGCGCCGTCAGGAGTGCGGGTGAACTCGATCCATCCCGGGTTCATCAGCACGCCGATGACCGCTGGGCTCGACCCCAGCCAGTTGCAGATTCCGATGGGTCGGGCGGCGGATCCCACCGAGGTCTCGCAGCTCGTGCTCTTCCTGGCGAGCGACGAATCCAGCTACTCCACCGGCTCCGAATTCGTTATCGACGGCGGACTGACCGCGGGCATCCCGCGCTCATGAGCACCGCGGCTCGCTGAGGGCGGACGATCGCCCACTTCAAGCGCTCCGCAGAGCTGCTGGACTGTAGCCGGGCTTCGGTCTAGCAGCGGAACTGGTGTCCTCTACCCAGACACTCAAAGACACGAGCATATGAGGTTGCGATCGCCTCCGTCATCCCGATCGAGTGGCGCGACTATGAGCTGCGCGGTCGCTAGCATCCGAAAGTCAGTCAGTGGTCGGGGTGCGGCACTGCCTCGAGTTGGAGCTCGTCGATACCGATGAAGTCAGAGGGATTGCAGGTGTACAGCGGCAGGCCGTTGGCGATTGCAGTGGCCGCGATCAGCGCGTCATAGGCTCGCGCCGCAGGCTTCTTGCCCGCCGCTCGGAGCGATGCGGCCACCCTGCCGAAGGCCCGGGCGGCGGCCGCGTCGAAAGGAATCGGATCGAAGTCTGCCTCCGCCTGCTGGAGGTGCGCTTGGCGGGCAGCCCCCTCCCGACTTGTCGCCGCAACCAGCGGACCCACCGACAGTTCAGCCAGGGTGATTGCGCTGATTGACACATCCTGAGGGAGGGCAGCTGTATCCCTCAGCCTTCCGAGCAGAATGAGCGTGGATGTGTCGAGGAGTCCCCGCGATGCTCCGGCACTCACAGGCCGGCATCCAGTACCGAGTCAATGTCGCGCTTGAAGGAGACGACGTCGATGGGCGGGAGTGCAGCGCGGCGTGCGATCAGGTCGGCGACGGTGACGCTAGGCCGCCGGAGCGGCCTCAGCTCCGCCACCTCGGCGCCATCCCTGGTCACAATCAGTGCCTCGCCGTTAGACACCCGATTGAGCACTTCCCCCCCACGATTCCGGAGATCGCGTACCGTCACTACATTCATGGGTCCAATGTATCACCGGTGATACACGGGAATCCATAGCGAAGGCGCGATCCCCGCCCGGAACTGGCTGTCATACCTGAACCGTATGGGGCTCAGCGCAGAACCATCGCCCGTCGGCTCGTGATCGCCGAAACGAATCGGCGCGGCGTGCTCGACGGCCCTTCGTGCGGCGCTGCTCCACTCACCATGAAACTCCCGTTTTGTCGAGCATGGGGCGCTCCCGGTGCCCTAGATTGACACCGACACGTCATCCACCCGAGGGAGCCACAATGACCGGTTGGCGCATTCGAGACTTCCACTCTGACGATCTCGATGGCATCCTGCAGCTGTGGGAGGAGATCACGGCCGCCAAGACCGAGCCGGTCTACGGCCTCTCCGAAGTGCTGGCCTCCTGCCAGAAGGACCACGCCGTCGTCGCGATGCACGGCGAGGAAGTCATCGGCGCCGCGGTCGGTCGCGCTGCCCACGCGCAGGGCTGGATCGTCTTTCTCGCGACGGCACAGAACTGGCAGGGCCAGGGCATCGGCACCGCCATGCTCGCCAGCCTCGAGAAACGCATGGCTCCGCACGGCCTCACCAAACTCTCGGCGCTCATGCCCGAGTCCGAGAGCCGAGTGGATGCCTTCCTCAATCGCGGCTTCGAGGTCAAGAAAAACCTGCGCTACTTCGAGCGCCACATCCCGGTGCAGCGCGAGGAACTGCGGTCACTGAGCGAGCTGGGCGGACGCATCCTGCCCCGCGACCTCTGGGAGGGGGTCGGTGGGATGCAGCGTGAGAAGGAGTTGCTGGAACGGCGCCTGGTGATGCCGTTGGCCAAGCCGGATATGGCCGAGCAGTACGGGGTGGTGCCGCCGAAAGCCGTCGTGCTCTTCGGGCCGCCCGGCACCGGCAAAACCACCTTCGCCAAAGCGATCGCTTCTCGTCTCGAGTGGCCATTCGTCGAGGTCTTCCCCTCCAGACTGGCCGCCGACTCCAGGGGGTTGGCTGGAGCACTCCGCGAGACCTTCCTCAAGATCTCCGAGCTGGAACACGCGGTGGTGTTCATCGACGAGGTGGAGGAGATCGCGGCCCAGCGCGGCGGCGAGCCCCCATCGGCGCTTCAGGGGGTGACCAATGAACTTCTGAAGATCATCCCGGCCTTCCGCGAGCAGCCGGGACGACTGCTGGTCTGCGCCACCAACTTCATTCGCGCCTTGGATTCGGCGTTCCTCCGTCACGGACGATTCGACTACGTCGTGCCGATCGGGCTGCCGGATGCCGAGGCGCGACTGGCCATCTGGGAGCGATATGTACCGGCATCCGTCGCCGGTCTCGTCGATCTCGACCTACTCGTAGTGGAGAGTGATGGGTTCTCCCCCGCCGACGTGGAGTACGCCGCGCGGCGGGCATCCCAGGAGGCGCTCGAGCGAGCTCTCTTCGCTGGCACGGTGGAGGCAGGGGTTGACGAGTCGGCCCCGGCCGGGCCGAGCACTCAGGACTACGTCTCCGCGATCCGCTCCACCCGCACTACGGTGTCCCCGCAGGCTGCCGCGGAGTTCCTCGAGGACATCGAGCGGCTCGCGCGGCTCTGAGCGCGTGTTGCCCGAAGGCGATATGTTCGGGCGGTACATGGTCTCCAACGGAAAGAGGCACTCACATGGCCGATTGGCCCGGATCGATCAGTGCCATCACCCTGTTCGTCGACGATCTTGAGGCGACGAAGACCTTCTACTCGCGTGTTTTCGGCCTGGACATCCTCTTCGAAGACGAAGACTCAACGGTGTTCCGCTTCGACAACACGATGATCAACCTGCTGAAGACCTCCGCCGCTCACGGCCTCATCGAGCCGGCATCGGTGGCCTCCGCAGTCACCGGGTCGCGCCTCCAATTGAGTCTCGATGTGGACGACGTGGATGCCGTCTGCGCGGAGCTCACCGGGCGCGGGGTGCGCCTGCTGAACGGTCCGATGGACCGCGAGTGGGGCATCCGCACGGCGAGTTTCCAGGACCCGGGCGGTCACATCTGGGAGATCGCGCAACCGCTGTGAGTGCTACTGGGACGGCGGCGGGGATGCCGGCGTGTCGATGCTGACGACTTCGTGGACGCCCCCCATTTCGAGGCAACCTCGCAACGCGCACTCGCGCCGCGAGGCGCGCCTCGAATGGGCGGAGACCCCTGGACGACACCCCCTCGGGCCGATTGACAAGGCCCGGATGCCAGCCGGTTGGCGGCATCCGGGCGATTGTCGCCGATGGGAGCAGGACGAGCCTCAGCGACGAGCAGTGCGCCGGCTTCCGAAGCGGGTCCAGAGAAGGAGCACGATGATCGCGCCGATGATGGAGCCGATGATGCCGGCCGGCTGAAAGAAGCCACCCGAGGGGTCGGCTCCGACTAAAACGAAGCCGAGGAAACCGCCGACGAAGGATCCGATGATCCCGAGGAAAAGCGTCATCCCGATGGACAGGTTCTGCTTTCCGGGCACTACCAGGCGGGCTACCGCTCCGGCGATGAGGCCGACGATGATGATGCTGATGATGAGTCCGAGCATGAGATTCTCCTTGCACTGTGGGGGGCGAACCGGCCTCTCAGCGGGCCGTTCCTCTAGATAATCGCCCTAGGGGGGTGGTCGGTCACACCCCTAGGTAGGTAAAGTCGGAACATGTCGCTCCTCGCTCCGCCCCGACCGCTCACCGTCACCCTCGTCGACGACTACGACGTCGTGTTGAAGGGGCTGGCACACATGTTCGACGACTACCGCGACCGGATCGTCGTCTCCGAGATCGACGCGAATGCCTCGCTGGAGGACCGGGTCGACATCGTCATGTACGACTCGTTCGCCCAACCAGAGTCGGATCAGCAGGAGCTGAACGCCCTCGTCAGCAACCCCAAAGCGGGCAATGTCGTGGTCTACACCTGGAACTTCCATCCGCTGCTCGTAGACAGCGCCAGAGAGAAGGGCGTGAAGGGATACCTGTCGAAGACCCTGGCGGCGAACGAATTGGTCGCTGCACTCGAGCTGGTACACGCCGGCGAGGAGGTGATCAGCGAGCCGCCGCGACGGTCCGGAAGCGCTCTCGCGCTCGACTGGCCAGGACGCCAGGAGGGCATCACCGACCGCGAATCGGAGATTCTCGCCCTGATCACCCAGGGAAAGAGCAACGCCGAGGTTGCGGCACTCACCTACCTCAGCCCGAACACCGTGAAGTCCTACATCCGCAACACGTATCGAAAGATCGGAGTGGAGAGTCGAACCCAGGCCGTGCTCTGGGGAGTCAGCCACGGGTTCACCCCCGACCACCACCGCATCGACCACTGGCTCGGCGGACCCTAGCGGATCACTTTCCAGCGACTCTGCCTACGCCTCACAAATCTACTTTCCCTCGACCAGCCACCCTTTGACGACGATCGACGGGCAGTGTGGTACCTGCTGAGCCGACATCCGGCTCCTGTTTCAGGGGGAAAAGGCGAAGGCTCTCCCGAGTCTTTATCAAACCGTTATCGACCAATATGTTGCCAAGGCCACCAAAAGGTCCCAAACTGCAAGAACCACCGATCGATGACGACGGTGGACACCCGAGGAGTGTTCTCCTTCCTAGCAGAAAGGGAGCAACATGAAACAGTCTTCATGGCTCTCCATCTCCGTCACCGTTGCCGCCTCTGCACTGCTGCTGAGCGCGTGCGCGTCGGGCGGAGGCACAGCCACCAACACCGATTCGGCGTCAGCAAAGCGCGCCTGTGTGATCCTCCCGGACACGGCGTCGTCGCCGCGCTGGGAGAGCCTCGACCGTCCGGCCCTCGACAAGGCACTTACCGGCGCCGGCTTCACCGCCGACATCCAGAACGCTCAGGGCGACACCAGCAAGTACGCGACGATCGCCGACCAGCTGCTTACCAAGGGCTGCGGTGTCATGGTCCTGACCGATCTCACTGGCGCTGCCCTCGCAGTGACCGAGAAGGCTCAGAAGCAGGGCATCCCGGTCATCGCCTACGACCGCCCGATCACGGACGGTGCGGCCGACCCGAAGATGATTGCCGACTACTACGTCTCGTTCGACAACGAGAAGGTCGGCGCGCTCGAGGGGCAGATGATCGTCGATGGCCTGAAGGCCGCCGGCAAGGACGCGGCGACCGCGAAGGTCGTCTACATGGGCGGAGACCCGACTGACGGCAACGCGAAGCTGTTCCGCGACGGGGCCGTGAAGGTCATGAGCGCGGCGGGCATCAAACCGGCCGCCGAGCCGACCGGTGTCTGGGACGGGCAAAAGTCCGCGACCAACTTCGAGCAGGCGCTGACCTCGCTCGGCGGTAAGGTCGACGCGGTCTGGGTCGCCAACGACACCAACGCCGCCGGCGTCATCACAGTGCTGGACAAGAACGGCCTGAAGGTGCCCGTCTCCGGACAGGATGCATCGGTCGCCGGTCTGCAGAACGTACTGCTCGGTAAGCAGATCGGAACGGTCTACAAGCAGGTCAGCCTCGAGGCTAAGGCCGCGTCGGATCTCGCGATCCAGCTGCTGAAGGGCAAGAAGCCGACGGCGAACAACACGCTCTACGGCAAGCCGTTCATCGCCGTGACCCCGGTCTCGGTCGGTCCGGCTCAGGTCGAGACCGTCGTCACCAACGGTGACGCCAAGGCCTCGGACATCTGCACCGCGGACGTCGCTGCCGCTTGTACCCAGAACGGCGTCAAGTAACGCGATCACCGCTGAAGGGGCTCCGCGTTCGGTCGTTGGCCGGTGCGGAGCCTCTTCGTCGCCTCCGGGTCGACGCCCGCGTAGTCTGAGCCCACCGCCGCGACGATGAGGCATCCGGGGCAGAGCCGTCCCGGATTGAAAGGAACCTGGCATGGATGAGCCGATCATCGAACTGAACGATGTCAAGAAGAGCTTCGGACCGGTGAGCGTCCTCAAAGGCGTCGGCCTGAAGGTCTACCCGGGCAAGATCACCGCTCTGGTGGGAGACAACGGGGCCGGCAAGTCGACCCTCATCAAGGGTCTCGCCGGGGTTCAGCCCTACGACGAGGGTGAGGTGCGCTTCAACGGCGAGCTCGTCGCTCTGCACAGCCCGCGCGAAGCATCGCGGCTCGGCATCGAGGTCGTGTACCAGGATCTCGCGCTCTGCGACAACCTCGATATCGTGCAGAACATGTTTCTCGGACGCGAGGAGACGGAGTTAGGCACTTTCGACGAGGGACGGATGGAGCGCGAGGCGTCGGAGACGCTGCAGTCTTTGTCGGTGCGCACCGTCAAGTCCGTGCGCCAGAAGGTCTCGTCGCTCTCCGGCGGGCAGCGCCAGACGGTGGCGATCGCGCGATCGGTGCTCAAGTCGGCAAAGGTCGTCATTCTGGACGAACCGACGGCCGCCCTCGGTGTGGCCCAGACCGAGCAGGTGCTCGCGTTGGTGAAGAGGCTCGCCGAGAGGGGCGTCGGCGTGCTCATGATCAGCCACAACCTCGTGGATGTCTTCCAGGTCGCCGACTACATCAGCGTCCTCTACCTCGGTCAGATGGTGGTATCCATCGAGGCCTCCCAGACGACGAGCGATGACGTCGTCGGTTACATCACCGGCAGCAAGACCTACTCGGAGCCCGCACTATGAGCGTTACCCGCACCTCAGGAAACCCGCTGCAGACGCCCGTCGCGCCCGAGATGATCGGCAGCGGACAGGGCGGCGGCGTTCGCGACCAGGTGACTGCCTACCTGCAGCGCATTCGCAACGGCGACATGGGCGCACTACCCGCCATTGCCGGGTTTTTTGCGCTCGGCGTGCTCTTCACCGTGCTCAGCCCGTACTTTCTTACCGAGCGCAATTTCGCGAACCTTCTGACCCAGGCGGCTACGCTCGTCATGCTGGCGATGGCATTGGTCTTCGTCATCCTGCTCGGCGAAATAGACCTGTCTGCCGGTGTGACCTCCGGCGTCGCAATGTCGCTGTTCGTGGTGTTGTCCAACCCGGGCGGATTCAACATGAACTGGATCCTCGCCCTGCTCATCGCTCTCGCCTCCGGTCTCGCCATCGGCCTCTTCATCGGCTTCTTCGTCGCTCGGGTCGGGATCCCTTCGTTCGTGGTCACACTTGGTCTCTTTCTGGGCTTCCAGGGGCTTCAGCTGATCATCATCGGCGACGGAGGTCTCTACCGCATCCAGCAACCGGAGATCCTCGCGATCCAGAACAGCAACCTGCCCACCTGGGCCGGGTGGGCGATGCTGGCGATCATCCTGGCGATCAGCTTCACTACCGCGATTCTCGACCGAAGGCGACGCGCACGGGCCGGTGTGGCCAGTCGGACCATCACCCTTCTCTGGATTCGCCTTGTTCTGATCGCAGTGATCGGCGGGGTGGTGATCGCCCTCCTCAATCAGAACCGCGGCACCGGCTTCCTTGCTGTGTCCGGGGTGCCGATCGTCGTGCCAATCACCCTCGTCATTCTCTGGATCGGCACTTTTGTGCTCGACCGTACCAAGTTCGGCCGCTATCTCTACGCGGTCGGTGGCAACGCCGAGGCTGCTCGACGCGCCGGCATCAAGGTGGTCGGCATTAAGTGGGCCGCCTTCGCGGTCTGCTCGACCCTTGCCGTCGTTTCCGGTGTCTTCAGCGCCAGCAAGGGGGGTGCGGTGGACGCGGCCTTCGGGCGCGACATCGTGCTGAGCGGCGTCGCCGCGGCGGTGGTCGGCGGTGTCAGCCTGTTCGGCGGGCGAGGGAGGCTTTTCCACGGCGCGATCGGAGCGCTCGTGATCGCCGTGATCACGAACGGCCTCGGCCTGCTCAACCTCCCGGGCGGGATCAACTTCCTCGTCACGGGCGGAGTGCTGATCCTGGCGGCTACCATCGACGCCGTGTCCCGGGTGAGGGCCGGCGGCTCGGTGCTCAGGAGGTAGCGCACGACAGTTCTATCCGGACTTCGGTCCTGACGATCCGTCACCGACTGTTCGCGAAGGCCAACCGGACAGCAGTTGCTGGCGGTTCATAGTCCCGGGGCACACTCGGGCTCGATGCTCGGGCAGTCGGCCGTCACAGAACGCTCCGGCGCGGGCCCGAGGGGACAGATCGTGACTGATGAGATCATCCGGCGGCCCACCGCCCTAACCTAAGAGGCCCGGCTGCCAATGAATCATTGGTATCCGGACCGAGCGTGACCCCAACCGGATTCGAACCGGTGTTGCCGCCGTGAGAGGGCGAAAGTGAGCCGTTTTCGCGGGGCGAAATTGGCGTGATTGGCCCGGAATCTCGGGGTTTTCGGGTCTCAAGTGATGACTCGAGAATGGCCACTGTTTGGATCAAGTGTTGCCACACTGTTGCCACAGGCCTTGCGCACCCCAGCAATCCAAGGTGGGATGGGCCAATATGACCGTCCCGCGGAAGCGACTCTCTCGAGCCCTCGGCACATCCGATCGCTTGTGGATGAATCTCCAGAGCCGCTACGACCTCGATGTCGCCGTGTCACAGCATCACGAAGAACTCGACCAGATCGTGCCTCTGGTAAGCACGTAGTTCGGTGTCGGGTTCGGCGGTGCGACCTACTCACCGCGCCCGGTCGGTCGCCCGTCCAAAAGGTTCCGCGTGATCGCTGCAATGTCGACCTGAAGTCGGTCATAGGCGTTCTCGACTGGAGCTTCCGAGTGAACGAAGCCGCTCACGGCATCCAGCGTCTCCATGATGATCGTTCGCGGCGAGCGCAGCTTCCAGGATTCCGCCTCTTCGATAAGGTCGTCGACGGTGATCGCCGCATGCAGGAACTTTCGATTGATCGCGAGAGCCATCTTGCCGTCGCTGTGGAGGTGGGTTTGCGGGCCGACGTCGTAGGCGGGCGTAAGTCGGGTGGAGCCGTCCTGCAGGTGAAGCATGCTGATGTTCTTGCCATGCATGTCGAGATTGCCGATGGCTTGAGAGAGCGTGAGGAGTCGGAGGAGTCGGTGCACTGACTCCTCGTCACCATTGCGCCCGAGCATCTCTGCCACTCGCTTGAGCGAGAGCTTGCCGCCGAACTCTTGGTACTTCTCGTTCTTCGAGGCGCCGAGGGCCTGGTTCATGTCTTCCTGATGGATTCGTCCCTGAGGTGCATCGAGCGATCGGTCGTAGCGCTCGATGACGAGTCCGGGCACTCCATCGAAGTCTTCGATCCACGAGCCGAGCGTGGTCAACCCCGCAGCCATGGCCGCCCGGAGACCGTATTCCTCATCGAAGGTGATGCTCGGATAGCGGGCCGACGGAGGCTTGATGATGTGCGTCGATGGGTACCCGTCAAGCACCTGAAACCAGCGTCCTTCGCTGCGCGCGAGCACGATCTTCTCCTGCACGCCCGCAAGCGAGGTTCGACCGGTCTTCGGTCTGTTTCCCAGCGGCGCCGCCTTGGTGTTGTTCAGCATCCTGCCGATTGCCGCCGCATCGACCGCCTCACGGACGGGAACCCGCGGTTCCCCAGGTGCCTCGGGGTCATAGATTTGAACTGCCCCGGCGACGTCCCGGCCGAACTGAGCCAGTAGCGCGATGATGTCGTCCGTCGAGACCCGAATCTCTGCGGCGAGATTGTCGAGCGCGGAGCCCTCGGGAAGCAGCTCCGCGAAAAAGTTGCGTCGTCGTGCGGCTCTGGCACGGTTGACCACAAGGTCGAACGGAACGGACTCCGAGAGGATCGTGCTCCCCAGACCGAAGGTTGCGATGGCGTTCGCATGGGTCACGAAATCGAATGTGCGACGGTTGACGCCGACCAAGTGGCCGACGAGCTCTCCGTAGAGTTCGACGCGCAGGTCAGCCACGCGTTCCCCCCTCGAGCGCGACACCGGGCTGCTCTCGCGGCACGTTGTCGATCTCCATGTACATGCGAACTCCGGTCTTGCGCATGATCTGGAAGATGCGCTCGAGCACGATCGCGTTCTTGCCGGACTCCAATGCCCAGACGTACTTCTGGTCAGTGTCGAGGCGATCGGCAAGTTCCCTCTGGGTCATCCCCGTGACCAGGCGCCCCTGCTGCAACATTCGACCAAGGGCTTCGGTGCTCTTCACTTCTCCGCGTGCAGCCATAACTCCTCCTGACGGTCTTATTGCCTTCAGGCTAGATGACGGACTTATTGCCGTCAACAAACCTGTCGGAAAAGTTGATGTCACGTTCAGATTCAGAGCATCGACCCGTGACAGCCGAGATGACCCCGCGGCTGCCGAGGTCGGCCTCAGCGGAATCACGGCCCACGAGCTACGCCACACCGCCGCGAGCCTCGCCGTCTCGGTCGGCGCCCATGTCAAGTCCGTCCAGCGGATGCTCGGCCACGCGTCCGCCGCGATGACGCTCGACACCTACGCCGACCTGTTCGACGATGATCTGGACAACGTGGCGACGGCGTTCAATGAAATAGCGCTCAAGTCGGACGTGCAGCTTCTGATGACGTAGCAGTGCCTCCCTTGCTACAGCTCCAGCACCACGCGGAGCCCGCAGTTCACTCCGTCGAGAATCCCGTCCGAGATCTGGCCACTCTTCTCGTCGAGTTCGGATTTGTTGAGCGTGACGAGAGCCGTCACGTTCACGACCGAGTCACGCGGCAGACCAGAGATGGCTGACGGAAGGAAGACATTCCCGGGCATCGCCGCGAGCGCCGTGTTCGAGGTGATCACGGCCGCGAGCACCGTCGCCAGTCGGCTCTCATTGAACGAGTCGGCCTGGATGACGAGCACCGGGCGACGCTTCGCGGGTCGGCTTCCCTCGGGCAGACCCAGGTCGGCCCAATAGATGCCGCCTCGGTCGATCACCATTCGTCGGAATCAGCGAGCACACGGCGCCCCGCATCGACGGCAACCTCGTTGGAGTCATCCGTGCCGCCAGTCACGTCGAGTGCCGCGTCCATCCGAGCGGTGAGCGACCTCGCGTCAAGCTCATCCATGTAGTTGACAGCCGCGCGAGCGAAGAACTCGGACCGGCTCATCCCGAGTGCCTTCGCGCGGCGAGAGGCGCGATCGAAAGTCTCGTCGGGAAGGGAGATTGCGGTCTTCATGCCGAAAGTATAACTCGGTATAACACTCAATGGCCTTGAGGCTGGGAGACTTTTCCGATGATCACAGAACACGCGGTCCTTCCCGTCACTCCCGGCATGGAGAGTCAATTCGAGGCGGCGTTTGCAGAAGCGCAGGAGATCATCTCCTCCATGCCCGGCTTTCAGTCGCTGGCGCTATCGCGATCGATGGAGTCCCCAAACACCCACTTGCTTCTCGTGGAGTGGGATCGCCTTGAAGACCACACCATCGGCTTCAGACAATCTGAGCAATACCGGCAGTGGCGCGAGTTGCTCCACCGGTTCTATGACCCGTTCCCGCTCGTCGAGCACTTCGAACAAGTGCACTCGATCATCCGGTAGGAATCAATCAGTCTGCACATTGATCTGCGAGTGGCTGGCGCAATTCAACTGTTGCCAAAATGTGGCCACTGGCCGCTTTCGGGGGCTCACAGGCCGCAACACAAAAGGTCCGGATACCAATGAATCACTGGCATCCGGACCGACTGTGACCCCAACCGGATTCGAACCGGTGTTACCGCCGTGAGAGGGCAGCGTACTAGGCCGCTATACGATGGGGCCGCAAGTGGACAACTCAACGAGTATGCCACACGCCGGGGAGGCACACCAAAAGCGCCTGCGATCAGGGCGCGAGGACACGCAGGGCGCCGGGCACCACTTCGACCTCGAGTGGAAGTGCGCCGACGCGCTCTCCGTCGGCGTAGGCGACCACGCCATCCGCCTGGATGCGCACCCGCTTCGCGCGACGGATCGAGACGCGCGGATCCGTCACGTGCGTTCCCCTGAACACCCTCGGGAAAATGCCGAGAAACGCGATTCGTGTCAACGGTTGTACCACGAACACGTCGAGTAGCCCGTCATCGAGCAATGCGTCGGGGGTAAGCAGCATTCCTCCGCCGACCGAGGTGTTGTTGGCGATCGACACGAGCGTGCCGGCGGTGTTCCATTCCACACCGTCGAGATCGAGACGATAGGTAGTCGGCTTCAGGGTCGCCAACTCCCGAAGCAGGGCGAGGTTGTAGCGGCTCTTGCCACGCGGCCAGCGCCAGAGATTCGCCCGTTCGTTGACCAGAGCGTCGAAACCGGCGGAGAGCATGCCGACGTACCAGCGGTCCGCCGCCCCCGAGCGACGGATGAGCGCCGCATCGATCACCCGCGGCTCGCGCACGAGAGCGGCGAGCAGCAGGTCGATCGCGGCATCCGTGTCCCCGATCGGAATGCGTAGGCCGCGAGACACGTCGTTGCCGGTACCGGAAGGCACGATTCCGAGTGGGATGCCGGTGCCGGCGACGAGATTGGCGCCGAAGCTGACCATGCCGTCTCCGCCCACGACGACCAGGGCATCCGGGGCGACGGCGAGCGCCTCCTCGGCCTCCCGCTGCAGGTCGGCGAGGGTCTCCTCACTGAGCGCGGTGACCCGGTGCCCGGCACCGCGCAGCGCCTTGGTCACGGCTGGGCCGACGGCGCGCCCGGTGCCAAACGAAGCGGCGGGATTGATAGCGACGACAATGCGCAGGGCGGTCACGAGAGCGGTGTCGGTGTCGTCATCAGCCCAGTATGTCGGATGCTTTGGGCGAACCTTTCGAGGCGCACTGCTGAGGGTACAGTCTGGATAATGCGAGTAACGAAACAAGAACATGCCTGCCTCATCGTCGAATCCTCCGGCAAGACGCTGGTGATCGATCCGGGGGTCTTCACCACCGCCCTCGTCGGCCTGAGCGGTGTCGTCGCCGTCGTGATCACTCACGAGCACGGCGACCACTGGACCGCGGAACAGCTCTCCCTCATCCGCGACCGCAATCCGGAGGCGAAGCTCTACGGACCGGAAGGGGTCGCACGGGCAGCAACGGGCTTCGACATCACCGTCGTGAAACACGGCTCGCGTGTCGATGCCGAGCCATTCACCCTCCGCTTCTTCGGAGAAAAGCACGCGGTGATTCACTCCTCGATCCCGGTCATTGACAACGTGGGCGTGCTCGTCAACGACTCGCTTTACTACCCCGGCGACTCGTTCACGGTGCCGGAGGGCGTGGAAGTGGATACTCTCGCAGCGCCCGTCGGCGCGCCGTGGCTGAAGATCGGCGACGCGATGGACTTCGTTCTCGCGGTGCGACCGCGCCGTGCGTTCGCCACTCACGAGATGGTGCTCTCGACCGCCGGGAAGGGCATGGGCGGTGATCGCCTCAAGTGGGCAGTAGAGCAGGGCGGCGGCGAGTACGTCGCACTCGAGCCGGGAGACGCGCTCGACCTTTAAAAGGAGCTCAGATGTAGATTGCGGGATCGGTGAACGTATCGATGGCGGATGTCGCGGTCCGCGGCCGAACGCGCGCCGGGATGCCAGTGAGCACGGAGTGCGGCGGAGCATCCGTTACCACCACGGCGTTGGCTCCGATGATGGAGTCGTGCCCGATCGTCACCGGTCCGAGCACGCTCGCGCCTGCTCCGACTGCCACCCGATCACCGATTGTGGGATGCCGACGCTCTCGCACCGAACTCGTGCCCCCGAGAGTGACACCGTGGTACAGCAGCACATCGTCGCCGATGACCGCGGTCTCGCCGATCACCACCCCCATGCCGTGGTCGATGAACAAACGACGGCCGATCGTCGCGGCGGGGTGGATTTCGACCCCGGTCACCGAGCGGACGAGCTGCGCATACACTCTGGCGACGATAAACAGGCGCCATCGCCAGAGCCGGTGCGCGACACGATGGCCCCAGACCGCGTGAAGGCCGGAGTAGGCAAGCAGAACCTCCGCATTCGAGCGGGCCGCGGGATCCTTCTGCCGCGCCACCCGGATGTCCTCCCGAACGCGTCTGAACGGCACTTCTCAGTCCGTGAGATCTTCGTACAACACCGTTGAGAGGTAACGCTCGCCGAAACTCGCGACGATCACGACGATTGTCTTTCCGGCGTTCTCCGGGCGGCCCGCAACGTCGACCGCGGCCTGCACGGTCGCCCCGGATGAGATCCCGGCGAGAATGCCCTCTTCCGTCGCGAGACGACGCGCCATCGTGATCGACCTGGCGATGTCCATGTCGATTATCTCGTCGTACACCGTGCGATCGAGGATCTCCGGAACGAAGTTCGCGCCGATGCCCTGGATCTTGTGCGGCCCCGGTGCTCCCCCGTTCAGGATCGGCGACTCGGCCGGCTCCACGCCGATCACGACAAGGCCCGGTTTCTGCTCCTTGAGGTAGTTGCCCGCTCCGGTGATCGTGCCACCGGTGCCGATGCCAGCCACGAAAATGTCGACGGCGCCCTCGGTGTCGTTCCAGATCTCCGGGCCGGTTGTGGCGCGATGGATGGCCGGGTTGGCGGCGTTGGCGAACTGCTTGGCATTGACGGCCCCGGGGGTGTTCGCGACGATCTCCGCCGCCCGGTCGAGAGCGGCCTTCATGCCGCCAGCGCCGGGGGTGAGCACGAGCTCCGCGCCATACGCGCGCAGCAAGGTCCGCCGCTCCTTGCTCATGGTTTCCGGCATTGTGAGGATCACCCGGTACCCGCGAGCCGCGCCGACCATCGCAAGAGCGATGCCGGTGTTGCCGCTCGTACTCTCGACGATGACGCCGCCGGGGAGCAGGTCCCCGGACGCCTCGGCCGCGTCCACGATCGCGACCCCGAGGCGGTCCTTGACGCTCGCCGAGGGGTTGTAGAACTCCAACTTCGCGAGCACCGTTGCCCCGAGTCCCTCGGTGACCGTGTTCAATCGCACAAGGGGGGTGTTGCCGAAGATCTCGGTGATGTCGTTGTAGATACGGTGCGACATGAAGGTGCGCTTTCTCTTGGGGCCGGACGGCAGGCGTCCACCTGGCGACAGTTTCAGACACGTGAATTCCGGCTTCGACCGCTTCGACGCCGCCGAGGCGAATTCCGTATCGATTATGCCGCCTTGCTGCCTTGGGTCCGGTGAACGTTACGCGGTGCGACAGAGTGCAACAGAGGTGCGGTAGCGGACTCGATCAGCGGATGCCCGCGGCACGAAGGTGCGCCTGGAGTCGATGCAGCGATATCGCGGTCAGCCAGTTCCAGCGGCACATGCCGTGCCCCGCTGCACGGAGGTCGTCCTCACGCCGCTTTTCGTCGAGTAACGCCTGCTCCGGAGTGCGTCCGCGAAGGAATTCCGGATCGGTGTACTTCACGTCACCGTCGAATTCGCCGATCGTGTTGAACTCCGGCCACCAGAAATCCACGATATAGATACGCCCGCTCGCCCCGGCCACGGCGACCTGAATTTGGGGCATCGGGCAGCCCATCCGGCGCATGTTCGCCCGGCTCACAGATTCGCCGGGACGATCTGCCGCGCCATCCGCAAATTCGATCGCTGTCGATGCTTTTTGGCGACCCCGCCGGAGCGGTAGCTCTTGGAGTTGCTCGACCAGGTTGCTGAGGGTGATCGGGCTGATTGGCAGGTAGGGCAGTGGGTGCGAAGCCCGGCGCAAAGCCGCGTCGACGACGACGACCGCGGCTACGAAATCCAGACGGGACGCGACGTCGACTGCCGTGCGCGCCAGTGACGTCACCGTCACGCCCTCGATACGTTCGACCTCGGTCGGAATGCCGACGGTATGACGCTGGAAGATGCGCGTCGACCTGCCACCGGATGATGGCGGTGCCAAGACGTGGGCGGTCTTCGGCCACGACCCGACCAGCGGTAGTCGCCAGAGGGATGCTGCGGACAAAGTGGGAGAAGACCGTTTCGGCGGGTGCCACGAGCGACGCCGCCTTGACCCGGGCCCGATATCGTTCCGCGGGCGTCATTCGCTGCCACAGTGCGGCGTCGATGTAGACCCCGGGGAAGAGGCCGACGAGTTCGCCCCGGCGCGCTGAGGCAAACAGCGCACTTCGCTCTCCGGGCGTCGGCATTTCCCGAACGAGATGAACGAGGTCGACCCACGAGGCGGCTGCGGATGTCATGCCTCAACGATCCTCCGCGGAGACGGCAGCCGGGGTCGCGATTCGCTTCTGTGGGGAGAGTCCATCGGGCCGGGCTCCTCGGGAGGAGAGGTGCAGCCGCAACTGCGCTGCCATTCGTGCACTCTGCCGCGAATCGTTTGGCCGCACAGTCAACTATCGGGCGCAGAGTCCTTCCGCGGCGCGACTATCGGGCGCAGAGTCAACTGCGCTACGCAGAGTCGCCCGCCCGGGCGCAAAGTCGCCACGGCGGCGCCATCGCGGGCGCGGCGCCACAAGCGTACCCAGGGTCCTCTGCGGGGAGAGCCACCACAAGCACCCAAGCCGCTCCGCGACGTGCCTAAGCTGGAGGCACGACAGACAAGGGAGTCCACCATGAACAACTCCGCAGTGATCATCGACGCCATTCGCACCCCATCGGGCCGCGGAAAGCCGGGCGGCTCCCTGAGCGCCGTGCATCCGGTCGACCTGCTGGCCACCACCCTGCGCGCCCTCGTCGAGCGCAACGGAGTCGATCCGGCTACCGTCGACGACGTGATCGGCGGATGCGTCGGACAGGCCGGCAAGCAGACCTACAACGTCACGCGCAACGCGGTGCTCGGCGCGGGTTTTCCCGATCATGTTCCCGCCGTCACGATCGACCGCCAATGCGGGTCGAGCCAGCAGGCCGCGGTGTTCGCGGCCCAAGGCATCATGACCGGCAACTACGACATCGCCATCGCCTGCGGCGTGGAATCGATGAGCAGCAATCCGATCGGCTACTCGATCATGGGCGAAGACATCTACGGCGAGAAGGTGGCCGCCCGCTACCCGGATGGCCTCGTCGGCCAGGGCATCTCGGCGGAGCTCATCACCAGCAAGTGGGGCTTCTCCCGCGCCCATCTCGATGACTTCTCGGCCCGCTCTCACCAGCTCGCCGCTAAGGCGACGGCCGACGGATACTTCGACAATGAAGTCATCCCCGTCGGCGACGTGACGACAGATGAAACTGTGCGACCCTCCACCACCGCCGAGCGCCTGGCCGGCCTCACGCCCGCCTTCTACACCGAACGATTCGCCGAACGCTTCCCGGAGATCGGCTGGAACATCACTCCCGGCAACTCCTCGCCTCTCACCGATGGCGCGGCGGCGACCCTCATCATGAGCGAGTCGAAGGCGGCCGAGCTCGGGCTGAAGCCCCGCGCGCGGTTCCACAGCTTCGCCGTGACCGGAAGCGACCCCGTTTTCATGCTCACCGGCGTCATCCCCGCCACCGCGAAGGTGCTTGCCAAAGCCGGACTCACCATCGACGACATCGACGCCTTCGAGGTCAACGAGGCGTTCGCGCCGGTGCCGCTGGCCTGGCTCGCCGAGACCGGAGCGGATGCCGCCAAGCTCAACCCGCGCGGCGGCGCTATCGCCCTCGGGCACCCGCTCGGGGCATCCGGTGCGCGCCTTCTTGCCACCATGGTGAATCACCTCGAGGCCACCGGCGGCCGTTACGGCCTGCAGGTGATGTGCGAGGGCGGCGGTATGGCGAACGCCACCATCATCGAGCGCCTCTAGACTCGGTTGCCGCCGAGCCGCACCGCACGCAGCGCGGCATAGAGTTCGGAAGCGTCGGCCGGCCGCGACACGGACCGACCGGTGAGCTCCGCGATGCGTCCGAGTCGGTACAGCACCGTGTTGCGGTGGCAGTGCATCCGCTTACCGGCTTCGGAGGTGGAGCCGTCGGCGTCGAACCACGCCTCGAGCGTGTCGAGCAGAACTGCTCCATCGACGGAGTTCGAACCGAGGAGCTGGGCGAAGACGACGTCACGCAGCTCCGCGCCGTACCCCGGCTGGGCCACGAGGAGCAGGTCGAGCGGTGCCGATCCGTAATGGTGGATGCCGACCGCCGGCGAGGCGATGCACTCGACCGACATTCGGGCCTGGCCGACCGCATCCGGGGATGCCGACAGTTGGGTGAATGGGCGGCTGATGCCGACCCGTGACCTCGCCCCCACCGAAACTATCGAGATGGCACGCTCGACATCGGTGCGATGAGGCAGCCCGATGAGCCCAACGTAATCGCCTTTCCACGCAGTCCAGGCCGACGAGATGCCGGCCGCTCGCAGCCGACCGTGAACCTCCGGCACCGGATCGGCGCCGGTGCTGCTTCGCTCAGCGGCTATCACCAGGTAGCTGGCGTGCTCCGGAAGCTCGAGCGCGCGAAGCAGCCTGCCGATCTCACCGGGGGCCGCGCTCCCGTCGAGCAGGCTGAGCAGCATCACACTGCGCGCCTGCTCGTCACGGCGATCCCGCTCATCCACGAACGTGCGATACGACTCCGCGGCGGCACCGGAAAAGCGGTCGATGATGCCCCAGACATCCGACGAGAGGTGGAGCAGCGTCTCGGTGCGCTGGGTGCCTATCGAACGGGCCATCATCTCGTCCCAGAGCTGCAGGCCGGCAAGGCGATAGGCGTGCAGAAGGCTCGCCATTGGGATGCCGTGCTCGGCCTTGACACGACCGGCACGGCGCGCGGCAACGAGTGAATCGGTGGTGCCGGCGAGGGTGGCGAGCAGGGCGGAGATGTTCTCGTTCACGATCGAATACAACAGTTCGCGCGACATCGGATTCTCGGCGTATTCGTTCTCGCCGGCGAGAATCTGGTCCACGACCCCCTCGGCGAGCGCATCGACGGAGTCGACGAGTTCGAGAAAGAAATCGGCAGAATCGGCGCTCGGCGCTGAGACTACCGATCCGGGGGTTCCGCGGCTGAGTTCCTGGTCGATCGACATGAGTGGACTGTACCGCGGCGTTGTGCGGCGGCACAACACAATTCGGAGAACAGACGGCGTTCGCCCATCGCGTTCGTCAGGTTCGTGGGAGATACTGAAGGTTCATTGGCGAGGTGTGGTCGTTTCGACTATGCGGTTGACCAAGAAGGCAGCGATCAAAGGAGATTGATGACCACCACAGATCCGACCGTGCCCGCCGCGGCCGTTCCCGCCACTCAGACACTCGATGCGGCGATTCGATCCGATCTGGATGCCGCGATCACCCAGCTCGCCGAGGGCGAGTCACGCTGGGCGAAAATGTCGATCCCGGCAAGGGTCGCACTGCTGGGGAAGGTGCACTCCTCCGTCGCTGCCGCGGCGGACCAGTGGGTTAACGCGGCGACGCGCGTGAAAAACCTCGACCCTGACTCCGCCTATGTCGGTGAGGAATGGATCTCGGGGCCGTACATCGTGCTCTCCACCCTGCTCGCACTCCAGCACACCCTCGGGGCGATCGCCGACGGCAAGAGCCCTCTCGCGGACACGAAGCTCGGCACCGCTCCCGGTGGCCGGGTGAGCGTGCCCGTGTTGCCCGCCAACGCTTACGAGGGACTGCTACTGCACGGCTTCAGCGCCGAGGTCTGGATGAAGCCGGGCGAGTCCGAGCAGACGGTGCGGGCATCCGCCGGGCTCGGGGCACGCACCCCGTCCGAGACGGATGGCGTCGGTCTCGTTCTGGGGGCCGGCAACATCACCTCGATTCCGCCGCTCGACGTGCTCTACGAACTCATCGCCCACAACCGGGTCGCGCTGCTCAAGCTCAACCCGGTGATGGACCGGATGCTCGCGCCCTACACCGCGGCCTTCGCACCTCTCATCGACCTCGGCCTGCTGCGAATCGTGACGGGTGCCGGCGACGTGGGGAGCTACCTCGCGAACCACCCCGGCATCTCGCACGTGCACATCACCGGAAGTGCGGCCACCCACGACCTAATCGTCTGGGGTTCGGGACCGGGCGCGGCCGACCGCAAGAGGGCGGGCACACCGCTGCTGCAGAAGCCGATCACGAGCGAACTCGGCGGAGTCGCCCCGATCATCGTTCTTCCGGGCGCGTGGTCGAAGGCCGACCTGAAATACCAGGCCGAACATGTGGTGACCCAGCGCCTGCACAATGGCGGCTACAACTGCATCGCCGGTCAGATCGTGGTGCTCAGTTCCGAGTGGCCGCAGCGTGAAGCCTTCCTGGCCGAGCTTCGCAGTGCTCTCGCCCGCACCCCCGATCGCGCCCCATGGTACCCGGGCAGCGATGACCGGCTTGGACAGGCATGCAGCTCCTACCCGGGAGCCGAGCGATTCGGTTCGAGCGGCGGTCGGCTGCTCGTCGACATCCACGCGAAGGATGACGCGTCGACGATCCTGACGACAGAGTACTTCTCGCCCGTGCTCGGTGTGATCGAACTGCCCGGAACCGGACAGGTCTTCCTCGACGCCGCGGTCGACACGGTCAATCGCGACTTCGTCGGCACTCTCGGGGCGAACATCCTGGGGATGCCGAGCACCATCAAGAACCTCGGAGCGGGCTTCGAGAACGCGCTTGCGCGACTCGAATACGGCACCATCGCCGTCAACACTTGGACCGCCCTCGGGTTCCTCACACCGGGAGCGCCGTGGGGCGCATACCCGGGCCACACCCTCGACAACGTGCAGAGCGGTATCGGAGTCGTGCACAATTCCCTCCTGCTCGACGGCACGGAGAAGACGATCGCCCGCGGTCCGTTCCGGCCGTTCCCGCGGTCGGCGCTGCACGGCGAGTTCGCCCTCTTCCCCAAGCCGCCGTGGTTCGTGACCGCCCGGAGTGCGAAGAAGACCGGCAGGCTGCTATCCGGGTTCGCGGCCGCCCCCTCCTGGTTGAAGATGCCAGGCATCTTCATCTCGGCGTTCCGCGCCTGACCCGACCGTCACCACCCACCACACAATCAAAGGAGATTCACGTGGTTTTTCGATCGCCCCTGCCCGATGTCGACATTCCTCCCCTTAGCGTCTACGACTTTCTGTTCGGTGATCTCGCTTCTGATGATCTCGATCGGGTCGCAATAGTGGATGGGGCGTCCGGTGCCGAAACCAGCTACCGTCAGTTGATTGTGCAGATCGACCTCGTGGCCGGTGCGCTCGCGGCCCGCGGGATCGGACTCGGCGACGTCGTGGCACTGCACTCGCCCAATGTGCCAGCGTTCGCGGCGGTCTTCCACGGCATCCTTCGGTCGGGTGCCACCGCGACAACGGTCAATGCGCTGTACACCGGTGAAGAGATGGGCGCCCAGCTCATCGACTCGAAGGCACGGTTCCTGTTCACGGTCTCGCCGCTTCTCGCGGCAGCGACGGATGCGGCATCCCGCGCGGGAATCGCGGATGACCACGTGGTCGTTCTCGACGGGGCCGAAGGGTATGCCTCGCTGCGCGACCTGTTGCAGGAGAACAACGCCGCCCCGGTGGTGAGTTTCGACCCCGCCGAACAGGTCGCCGTTCTGCCGTACTCTTCCGGCACCACCGGACGCCCCAAGGGTGTGATTCTGACCCATCGCAACCTGGTGGCCAACGTTGCCCAGTCCGTGCCCCTCCTCGGCGCCGGAGCGGATGCCAGAATCCTCGCGATCCTGCCGTTCTTCCACATCTACGGAATGACGGTGCTGCTCAACTTGGCCTTTCGCAGCCGTGCTCGGCTCGTCACCATGCCGCGATTCGACCTGGCGGAATTCCTGCGCATCATCCAGGACTTCAGGATCACCTGGGCATTCATCGCCCCGCCCATCGCGGTGGCCCTCGCGAAGCATCCGCTCGTCGACCAGTACGACCTGTCCAGCATGGAGTTCATCGTCTCCGGAGCCGCCCCGTTTGACGATGCTCTCGGCCACGCTGTCGCCGGCCGGATCGGCTGCCGGGTGCGCCAGGGCTTTGGAATGACAGAGATGAGCCCCGTCTCCCACACCATCCCGGCGAACCGCGATGACATCCCCCTCGGCTCCGTCGGCATCACCCTGCCGAACATCGAGTGCAAACTGATCGACACCGCCACCGGTGACGAGATCGACGTGCCGGCCGAGGGCACCAGTGTCGCCGGAGAGCTGCTCTGCCGCGGCCCGAACATCATGCGCGGCTACCTCGGCAACGAGGAGGCAACCCGTGCGACCATCGACGACGATGGCTTCCTGCACACCGGCGACATCGCCACGGTGAGCTCGGAGGGTATCGTCACGATTGTCGATCGGCTCAAGGAGCTGATCAAGTACAAGGGCTACCAGGTGGCTCCGGCCGAGCTCGAAGCGCTGCTTCTCACCCATCCGAGCATCGCGGATGCCGCGGTGGTCGGTGGTCACGATGCCGAAGGCGAGGAAGTGCCGAAGGCGTTCGTGGTGGTACAGCCTGGCACGGAGATCACCGCCGTGGAGGTCATGGCCTTCGTCGCCGAGCAGGTGTCGCCGCACAAGAAGATCCGCCAGGTGGCATTCATCGATGCCATTCCGAAGTCGTCCTCGGGCAAGATCCTGCGCAAAGACCTTCGGAATCTCGAGCCGTCGGCGTGAGTGGCGAGGTCGGCACTGTCTTTGATTACGTGGTTGTCGGGGCCGGGGCATCCGGAGCGGCCGCGGCGGCCAGGATCTCCGAAAACGGCACCCACACGGTGCTGCTGCTCGAGGCCGGGCCGACGGACACCAAGCCCGAAGTTCACATCCCGGCCGCGTTCTCGGCACTGTTCCGTTCCGAACTGGACTGGAATTACGACACGACGCCCCAGCCCGACCTCGCCGGCCGCACGATCTACTGGCCGAGGGGCAAACTGCTCGGCGGATCGACATCGATCAACGCCATGATGTGGGTGCGCGGATTCGCGGCCGACTACGACCGGTGGGCGGAAGCGGCCGGCCCGGGGTGGTCCTATGCGGCTCTTCTGCCGTACTTCCGCAGCGTGGAACGGGTGGAGGGCAACACGGACCCCGATCAGGGCTCCGGGGGTGCCATCAGCATCGAGCACCAGCGCAGTCCCCGCTCGCACACGGCGACCTTTTTGAAGGCCGTCACCCAGGCCGGCTACCGGGTGGTGGAGCCGAACTCCGCCCTTCCTGACGGGTTCAGCCAGACTATGGTGAGCCAGAAGAGGGGCAAGCGGTTCTCGAGCGCCGACGGCTACCTGGTTTCCGCGAAGGCACGTCGTAACCTCACCGTGCGTACGAGCGCGCAGGCCACCCGCGTGCTGTTCGACGGTTTTCGCGCCGTCGGAGTGGAATACCTGCTCGGCGGAGTGACGACCCGGGCGACGGCGCGTCGGGAGGTCGTGCTCTGCGGCGGTGCCGTGAACACGCCACAGCTGCTGATGTTGTCGGGCATCGGCCCGAAGGCGGAGCTCGAGAAACACGGCATCGCTGTACTCGTCGACTCGCCCGAGGTGGGCGAGAACCTGCGCGATCACCTGCTGTCGGGCCTCATCGTCGAGACCGCTGGCGACACGCTGTTCGCCGCGAAGAAGGTGCCGGAACTCGCGAACTTCCTCGCCCGGGGTCGGGGCATGCTCACCTCGAATGTCGCGGAAGCCTACGGTTTCGTGCGTTCCGATCCGACCCTGGAGCTGCCGGACATCGAGATCATCTTCGCCCCGGTCGCGTTCATCGGGGAGGGACTCATCCCGGCGCCGGCGCATGCGATCACGATCGGGGCGATCCTCCTGACGCCGGCGAGCACCGGCACGATCAGTCTCGCGTCGGCGAATCCGCTGGATGCCCCGCTCATCGACCCGCGCTATCTCAGCGATGCCGGCGGTACGGACCGCGCCCGGCTGATGGCGGGGCTCGCGATCTGCGAGGACATCCTCACGGCACCGGCGCTGCGGACGACGACGGGACCGCACTTTCTCGCGCCGGAGGGCGGCGACGAACTGGCGCCGGCAGAGCGAGATGCGGTGGCGGTGGAAACCGCGGCACACACCCTGTACCACCCCGTCGGCACCGCCCGCATGGGTTTTGATGCGGCATCCGTCGTGGACGAGGAGCTGCGGGTGCGCGGCGTGCAGGGCCTCCGGGTGGCCGACGCGTCGGTGATGCCGGACATCATCCGCGGGCACACCCAGGCCCCGTCGATGGTGATCGGCGAAAAGGCCGCCGACCTTATTCTGCGGTCAGCAGCCTCGGAATCGCTGCCCGCGGCATCCGTCCGCTGACCGAGCGGCGGTCACCCGGCCACGAGGCGCACCGTGCGGTCGAGCACCGCGCGCACGGCCGCGATCGCCGGGCGGGTCGCCCCCGCCTTACGGACCGAGGTGAAGATGGTGCGCTCAGGATGCTCCGGCAACAGCATCAAGCGCGCCGTCGTGCCCCGTCCGATCCAGACCAGGTCGGGCAGCAGCGCCACGGCGTTACCTGACTCCACGAGACGGATGTGCGACTGGAGGTCCGCCGTCTCGAATCGCACGTCCGGCTCGAAGCCGGCCCGGCGGCACGCCTGCTCGGCGAAGTGCCGTGAGGCGGTGCCCCGCGGCTCCATCACCCACGCGGCATCCGCTGCCTGCCCGATCGACGTGGGATGGAATTTCCCGTGGTCGACCGGCGGGGTTGCGAGCCGGATGGCGTCGCTGGTGAGGGTGCGCCGGTCCAGTTCCGGATGCCGAGGCGCGGAGTGCCCCGGGTACTGTTCCGCAATCACCAGGTCGAAGTCACGCGCCCAGGTCTCTCGAAGCGCGGACTCGGGCTCCCGCTGCACCATCTCCACCCGCACGTCGGGGTACTCGGCCTCCATGATGGAGAGCGCGTCGGGCATGAGAGCGAGCGCCGCCGACTGGAACACGGCCATCTTCACCGTGCCGGTGATGGACGTGAGGGAGGACGCGAGCTCGGCCTCGGCGCGTTCGAGCGTGAGCAGCACCTCGGCGGTGTGACTGACCAGGATCTCGGCCTGCGGCGTGAGCACCACCCTTCGTCCTGATGACCTGAGCAGCTCGACGCCCACTTCCTTCTCGAGCAGGCTCAGCTGTTGCGACACCGCCGAGGGGCTGAAGCTCAGCGCTTCGGCCACGCCGGCGAGGGTGCCGCGAATCTGGAGTTCGCGCAGCAGGCGAAGTCGTCGCACATCGAGCATCGAGTATCCCTTCAGTAAGTAGCAATTAAGAATATCGGTCAGAAACGGTCGCTTTACCTTATCGGACCGGGATCCGATACTGGGGTGTAGATCGCCGCGAAAGGATCCGAAGTGACCGACACCACCATCACCACCCCGCTCGATGACACCCTCTCCCCCGAGCTCGCCGAGCGCGCTGTCGCACTCGTGCGCCACTGGCTCGAGGAAGGGGCAAAAGTTCCGGTGAATGCCTCCGCCGAGCGGTTGGCGGGCGTGCTGAAAGATCCGAAGGGACTCGACTTCACCGTCGGCTTCGTCGACGGAGTCATCCGCCCCGAAGACGTGCGTGTCGCCGCACGCAACCTGGCCGCGCTCGCGCCGGGAGTACCGGCATTCCTTCCGCTTCCCCTCCGCGCTGCGGTGCGGCTCGGCGGGGTTTTCGCCCCGCTGCTGCCGGGCGTTGTCGTGCCGATCGCCCGCCGCGTGCTGCGAGGCATGGTGGGACACCTGATCGTGGATGCCACGCCGACGAAGCTCGGCACTGCCATCGGGTCTCTCCGTGCCGGCGGCGCACGGCTCAATGTGAACCTCCTTGGAGAAGCGGTGCTCGGCGAGCGGGAGGCAGCTCGCCGACTCGCGGGAACCCACGCGTTGCTCGCCCGGGACGACGTTGACTACGTGTCGATCAAGGTTTCGTCCACGGTGGCCCCGCATTCGCCGTGGGCCTTCGAGGCGGATGTCGAGCACGTCGTCGCCAGCCTGGCTCCCCTGTTCGAGCGCGCGGCATCCGCAACGCCGGCCAAGTTCATCAACCTCGACATGGAGGAGTACAAGGACCTCGATCTCACCGTCGCGGTCTTCACCCGCATTCTGGACCAGCCGCGTTTCGCGGGCCTCGAGGCCGGCATCGTGTTGCAGGCGTACCTGCCGGATGCTCTCGCCGCGATGATCACGCTGGGCGACTGGGCGACGCGGCGGCGGGCGGCCGGCGGCGCCCCGATCAAAGTGCGACTGGTGAAGGGCGCCAACCTGCCGATGGAGCAGGTGGAGTCCTCCCTGCGAGGCTGGCCGCTCGCCACCTGGTCGACCAAGCAGGACACCGACACCAACTACAAGCGAATCCTCGACTACGCCCTGCGCCCGGAGCGCATCGACGCGCTGCACCTCGGCGTCGCCGGACACAACCTCTTCGATGTCGCCTACGCCTGGCTTCTCGCCGGCGAGCGCGGCGTCCAGCACGGCATCGAGTTCGAGATGTTGCTCGGCATGGCCACCGGCCAGGCCGAAGCGGTGAAGAAGGATGTCGGGGGGCTCCTGCTGTACACCCCGGTGGTGCACCCGAAAGAGTTTGACGTCGCAATCGCCTACCTGATCCGCCGGCTCGAGGAGGGCGCGAGCCAGGACAACTTCATGTCCGCCGTGTTCGAACTCGCCGGAAACGAAGTGCTGTTCGAGAGGGAGAAGCAGCGCTTTCTGGCGTCGCTCGCCCAGCTCGACCGGGGCATCCCGCTGCCGCGTCGCACCCAGGACCGGACGGTGACCGAGGCCGCTTTCACCGGCCGGTTCGACAACCAGGCCGACACCGACCCGTCGCTCCCGGCCAACCGCGCCTGGAGCACCGGCATCCTCGACCGGGTCGCGGAGTCGAACCTCGGTGTCGAGACGGTGGAATCCTCTCTCCTGACACATCCGGACTCCCTGGACCGGTTGGTCACCGCGACCGTGGCGGCCGGAACCGAGTGGGGTTCACGCAGCGCGGCCGACCGCGCCGCCATTTTGCATCGTGCGGGAGATGTGCTTAGCGCGCGCCGCGCCGAGCTGCTCGAGGTCATGGCGAGCGAAGCCGGCAAGACCATCGACCAGGGCGACCCGGAGGTGAGCGAAGCCATCGACTTCGCTCACTACTACGCCGAACAGGCCCGCACCCTGGAGACCATCGATGGTGCGACCTTTGTGCCCTCGAAACTTACGGTGGTGACCCCGCCGTGGAACTTCCCCGTGGCGATTCCCGCCGGTTCGACGCTGGCCGCCCTTGCCGCGGGGAGCGCCGTGATTCTCAAGCCCGCTGCGCTTTCGGCCCGGTGCGGCGCCGTGCTTGCGGAGGCCCTGTGGGACGGCGGCGTGCCGCGCGAGGCGCTGCGTCTCCTGCAATTGAGCGAGCGCGAGCTCGGAACCCAGCTGATCTCGCACCCCGCGGTCGATCGGGTGATTCTGACCGGTGGGTACGAGACCGCTGAGCTCTTCCGATCCTTCCGTCCCGACCTGCCCCTTCTGGCCGAAACGAGCGGCAAGAACGCGATCATCGTCACGCCGAGCGCGGATCTTGACCTGGCCGTAAAGGATGTTGTGTCGTCGGCCTTCGGCCACGCGGGCCAGAAGTGCTCGGCCGCGTCCCTGGTGATCCTGGTGGGCTCGGTCGCCGACTCCGCCCGCTTCAGCAACCAGCTTCGCGATGCGGTGGCCTCGCTTAAGGTGGGCTACCCCACCGACGCCTCGACGCAGATGGGTCCTCTGATCGAGCCGGCGCACGGCAAACTGCTCGGCGCTCTCACCAGCCTCGACGAGGGCGAGGCGTGGATGATTTCACCCAGAAAACTCGACCGTGACGGCCAGCTGTGGTCCCCTGGCGTGCGCACCGGCGTCCGTCGCGGATCCGCCTTCCACCAGACCGAGTACTTCGGCCCTGTACTCGGGGTGATGACGGCCTCGACGCTCGGCGAGGCCATAGCGATGCAGAACGAAACCGACTTCGGTCTCACCGCGGGCATCCACTCGCTCGATCCCGCCGAGATCGGCCAGTGGCTCGACACGGTTCAGGCCGGGAACCTTTACGTCAACCGCGGAATCACCGGAGCGATCGTGCAGCGGCAACCATTCGGCGGTTGGAAGAAGTCCTCGGTGGGCGCCGGCACGAAGGCCGGAGGGCCGAATTACCTGTTCGGGCTCGGTTCGTGGGTGCCCGCACACCACTCCGCGCCCGGCGCGGCGATCAGTCACCCGGGCGTGAAGGCGCTGCTCGCCGCCGATGACTCCCTGTCCGGCGCGTTCGGCAGCGACGCTTCGGCGTGGCAGAGCACCTTCTCTCGGACCGAGGATGTCTCCGCCCTCGCCGCCGAACGCAACGTCTTCCGTTACCTCCCAGTGCCAGTGACGGTCCGCCTCTCCGAGGGTGCGACCCTCTCCGAGTTGCTTCGCGTCGTCGGTGCCGGGCTGCTCGCCGGATCGGACCTCACAGTCTCCAGCGCGATCCAGAGTGATGCACTCGCGGGACTTCGCCTGGTCGTCGAGGACGACGCATCCTGGCTCGCGCGAGTGCCGTCCGCCGCACCCAGTCGCATCCGGCTGATCGGCGGGGACCATCGGGCCCTCGCGGTTGCGATCGGCGGACGGCCGGATGTCGCGATCTACGGTGGCCCGGTCACCTCGGCCGGTCGCATCGAGCTGCTGCCATTCCTGCGCGAGCAGGCGGTGAGCATCACGGCCCACCGCTTCGGAACGCCCAATCACCTCACCGATTCGCTGATCTGAGACGCGCTTACACTGATCCAATGACCGACGTTTCCGAACTGTTCGATGCCAGCGCCTGGGCTACCGTCGACGGATTCACCGACCTCACGGACATCACCTACCACCACGACCTCGCCGGGCGGGTCGCGCGGGTCGCCTTCGACAGGCCGGAGGTGCGGAACGCCTTCCGGCCTCAGACCGTCGATGAGCTGTACCGGGCGCTGGATGACGCGCGCCAGAATCCACGCATCGGCGTCGTGCTGCTCACCGGCAACGGTCCGAGCCCGAAGGACGGCGGCTGGGCGTTCTGTTCGGGCGGCGACCAGCGCATCCGCGGGCGGGACGGATACCAGTATGCCGATGGTTCGACAAGCACCGGACGCCTGCACATCCTGGAGGTGCAGCGCCTCATCCGCTTCATGCCGAAGGTGGTGATCGCGGTAATCCCCGGTTGGGCGGCTGGCGGAGGTCATTCCCTCCACGTCGTCTGCGACCTCTCGATCGCGAGCGCCGAGCACGGCAGATTCAAGCAGACGGATGCCGACGTCGGCTCCTTCGACGGAGGCTACGGCAGCGCCTACTTCGCTCGCCAGGTCGGCCAGAAGTTCGCCCGCGAAGTGTTCTTCCTCGCCCGGGAGTACGACGCCCGGCGCGCCCTCGACTCCGGTGCGATCAACGCCGTCGTGCCGCACGCCGAGCTGGAAACGACTGCGCTGGCGTGGGCCAATGAGATCCTCGGCAAGTCCCCCACGGCCATCCGCATGCTGAAGTACGCCTTCAACGCCGTGGACGACGGAATGGTCGGCCAACAGCTCTTCGCTGGAGAGGCCACCCGACTCGCGTACGGCACCGACGAGGCCGTCGAAGGGCGAGACTCGTTCCTTCAGAAGCGCGAACCGGACTGGTCGCCGTTCCCCTGGCAGTTCTGACCCGGACTTACTCCCCCACCGAGCGCAGCAGGTGGATCAGCACGCCCTGCTCAGGATTGAGGATGGGCATCGGCAGCCCCACCTCGGCGAGAAACCGGCCAGAGGCGGTGATGCCCTGGGGGATCCAGCCGACGTTGCCGCGATCGCCGTACGGCGAGGTTGCCGTCGGGAAGATCGCCGCGACGTCGTAGCTCGAGTCCGGGTCCAGCCCGGGGAAACCCACCCTGCCGGGGATCTCATCGAACGAGCTGGCGACGCAGACGAACGAGTAGAGGGCCTCGCTGCGGTCTTGCGCGACCGATCCGCCCAGCTGGTATGCCGGGTCCACCAGGTCTGCGTGCACGGCGACGCCGGAGTGGATCAGCGCCCGGTGCTTCTTGTACAGGGCCACGGCTTCGCCGAGTTCCCGCAGGTCGGAGTCGCTGAGAGTGCGCACGTCCCATTCGATTCCGAAATGCCCGAACATCGCGGTGATCGCCCGGAACGACAGCGAATGGGTTCGGGAGGTCGTGTGGGAGGTGGTCGGGCCGACGTGGGTGCCCACCAGTTCCGGTGGCAGGATCGCTTCGGTCCATCGTTGGATCGTCTGCCGCTCGAGGGCGTCGTTACAGTCGGAGGCCCACACCCGGTCGGTGCGCTCGAGGATTCCGAGGTCGACCCGCGCGCCACCGGAGGAGCAGCTCTCGATCTCCACCTCGGGATGGGCGAGGCGCAGCTCGTCGATCAGCCGATAGGCGGCGAGCGTCTGCTCGTGAGTCGAGGGCGCGCCATCGTGCCCCATCTCGGTGAGGTCACGGTTCTGGTCCCATTTGAGGTAGGAGATCGCGTTATCGCTGAGCAGGGCATCCAGGCGATCGAAGACGTAGCGGAAGGCATCCGGATTCACCAGGTCGATCACCTGTTGGTGTCGCCAGTCGACGGGGATGCGGCCCAATCCGGCCCCGCTGATCCAGTCGGGGTGGGCGCGGATCACATCGGAGTCCTCGTTGACCATCTCCGGCTCGACCCACAGGCCGAACCGCATGCCCCTGGCACGCACGGCGTCGATCAGCGGGGTGAGGCCGCCAGGCCAAACATCCTCGTCCACGTACCAGTCGCCGAGCCCGGCTTTGTCGTTACGGCGATGACGGAACCAGCCGTCATCGAGCACGAAAAGCTCGACTCCGAGCAACTCGGCCCGATCCGCGAGCTCGACCAGGTTGTCGAGGTCGTGATCGAAATAGACCGCTTCCCAGGTGTTGAGCACCACCGGCCGCAGGGAGCCTGGATGCGTCGAACGCGCCCGCAGCCAGCGGTGGAAGGTGTCTGTCACCCCGTCGAGACCACGGGCGGAGAACGAGGCGTAGGTCCAGGGGGTCTCATAGGATTCGCCCGCCGCGAGCAGGATCTCGCCCGGCCCGAACAATTCGGCATTGACGATGGATGCGGGGCCGCTCGGGGTCTTCTCCACGGCAGTGATGCGATTGCCGCTGAAGCCGAAATGGGTGGCCCACACCGAGCCGGTGCGGTTGCCGAAACCGGTTGTTCCCACCGCCGTGAACAACGAGGAGTCGTGGCCGGTGCGGCCGTGACGATACTCGCGCAGCCAGGTTCCCTGGCGCAGCGACTGGCGCTGCGGATGCTGCTCCCGGCACCAGCGGCCGGTCAGGTCCAGGATCTCCGCCGCCCCGAGTCCGACCGGAAGGGTCGCGCCGAGGGAGGTCACGGCGAAGGGGTCCTCACCGGTGTTTCGCAGGGCGCTGCGGATCCGCAGCATGCCCTCCTGTCCGAGATGGATCTGCACGGTGAGAACGAGGCCGGCGGCGGCATCCCCCATCGTGATCTCGTGCCCGTCGGGCGCGAGAGGGCGCGAGCCGGTGGTGACCAGTGCCGCCGAGAACGACTGGCCCGCGCCGCGATAGCCGTCAAGGGCGGGACGGCCGCGCCATCCGCTCGACGCCTGCGGCAGCAGGTACTGGGCGGGAGGCTGGTCGAGAGCGGAGTGCGCGACCGGGCTGGCCGGGATCGTGGCAGGGATCGCGTCCCCGAGGTCGGCGCCCCAGTGCACGATCACCGGGCTGGGGCCGGAAAGATCGATCACGAAGGCCGATCCCCCGCCGCGAAGGTTGACGATGTCGTTCATACTGTGCCCTCCCGCACTAGTGCCAGTCCGCCGGGCATCGGCCCGACGCTGCCTTCGATCGCGTCCCGGTGGGAAGCTCGATGGCGTTCACGTCGACGCCAACGGTGATGTTGCTATCCCTTGCTCGCGCCGAGCGTCAGCCCGGCGACGAATTGGCGTTGAAGCGCCAGGTAGATGATCAACGTGGGAATCACCGTGATGATGGCTCCCGCCGCGAGCAGGTTGTAGTCGGACAGGAACTGTCCTTTGAGGTTGTTCAGACCGGTGGTCACAGGCAGCTTGTTGCCGCTCTGGATGAACAGCAGGGGCCAGAAGAAATCGTTGTAGATCCAGATGACCTCGAGGGTGCCGAGCGCGGCCAATGCCGGTCGGGTCAACGGCATGATGATTCCCCAGTACTGGCGCCAGACGCCCGCGCCATCCACAAACGCCGCTTCGGTCAGATCCTGCGGGAGTGCCTTCATGTAGTTGGACAGCACGAAGGTGACGAATCCCACCTGGAATGCCGTGTCCACCGCGATCACCGCGAAGTACGTGTTGAGGAGGTTCCCCGAATCACTGATGCTGTAGGGCAACTCGAACAGCTTGAACATTTCGAACAGCGGGGCTGCGAGCACCTGTGGTGGAAGCAGGTTGCCGGCCGTGAACATGATCAGCAGTGTGATGTTGAACTTCCAGCTGAACCGACTCACGGCGAACGCCATCATCGACGCCAGAAGCAGGGTGAGGAGCACGCTCGGAATCACGATGATCACCGAGTTGGTGAACAGGGTGGCGAATCCCCCCTGGTTCCAGGCGGTGACGAAATTCTCGAGGTTGAAGGCTCCGCCGAAGCTGAAATATCCGTACTTGTCGGTGTCCGCCTTCGGACGGAGCGCGGTGAAGACCGCCCACCCCAGCGGGATCAGCCAGAGCACGGACATGAGGATGAGGAACAGGTGGATGCCGTAACGCGGGCGCTGGATCGATCCGACCTTTGACGGACGACCGTCGACGCCGGTCTTTCGCGCGCGGAGCATGGTCGAGGACATTCAGGACTCCTTCGTGAAGGTGCGACTGAGGTAGATGATGATCGGCACGAGCGAGACGACCAAAAGGATCGTGGCGAGAGCCGAGCCGACCCCGATGACCTGGCCTTCGCCGACGAGGTTCTGAATGACCAGGGCGCTGATGAGCTCAAGGCCGTTGGTTGCGCGGTTGATGATGTAGACGATGTCGAAGGCACGAAGCGACTCGATGATCGTGATGACCACGATCACGATGTTGATCGGCCGCATCACCGGGAAGACCACCCGGAAGAAGGTCTGCGCCGCGTTGGCCCCGTCAAGGGATGCCGCTTCACGAAGAGACGGATCGACCCCTTTGAGTCCCGCCAGATAGAGGATCATGACGTACCCCGCGTGTCGCCAGGTCGCGGCGACGAGCGCGGCCCAGATGTTGACGTTGGAGTCCCCGAACCAGTCGATCGCCCGTGGAGTCCCCGAGGTGCCGAGCAGGAAGTTCAGCAGCCCGTTGTTCTGCGAATAGAAGAGTTGCCAGATCACCCCGATGAGCACGAGCGAGAGCATCACCGGAGCGAAGAAGATGCTCTGGTAGATGCGGGAGCCGCGTATGTTCTGGTCGAGCAGGATCGCCAGCAACAGGCCGAGCGGCGTGGCGATGACGGCCAGGAAGGCGAGCCAGAGGAGGTTATTCTGCAGCGCCGGCCAGAACGGCGGGTAGTCCTTGAAGACAAAGGAATAATTCGCAACTCCCCCGGGTCGGATGTCTGAGAACGCGAGCCCGTTCCAGCGCACGAATGACAGCGCCACCGAAAGCACCGTCGGTATCCAGATGAGCACGAGCTGGATCACGGTCGGAATGAAGACCATCACCCCGAGAACTATCTTGTCGCGTCGGGAGAGCAGGCTGTAGCGGCGGCGGGGCCGGCCAGGAGAGTTGCCTCCCCTGGCCGGTGCCGTTGCGCCGAGTGTGATGTCGGCCATGATGCCTTCTGTTATTGGGCGGCGTAGAGCGCTTTTGCCTGCGCCTCGAGGTTGGCGGTGTCGATCGTGCCGTCCTTCAGGAAGCCCTGCAACGCGGGGATCATGACGTTGTTCGCCATGGCCGGCAGTGCATCCCGGTCGAAGAACTGGCTGATCGACTTGGCCTTGCCAATGACATCCGCGAGCTTCTTGTTGAAATCGCTGTAGCCGGAGGTGTCCGCGCCCTTGGCGGTCATCAGGTTCGACTTGTCGACGGCGAAGTAGGCCTCCTGGCCGGCCGGGGTACCCATGAACGCGAGGAGCGCCTTCGCAGCCGGGTTGCTACCGCCCTTCTTGGAGAGCATCAGCCCGTCGATCGGGGCCTCGACCGCCGTCATGCCCTCTACCGCGATCTCCGGGAAGGGGAAGAAGTCGATGTCGGCGAGCACCGTGGGATCGGTGAACTGCTGGGTGACGAAGGAGCCGAGCAGGTACATGCCGGCCTTGCCTTCCCCGAGCAGTTGCGCGCCCTCCTGCCAGGTGAGGCCGAGTGCATTCGGCGACTGGTACGGCAGCAGCTGTTTCCAGTTGTCGAAGACGTCCTTGACCTTCTTCTGGTCCCACGACTCCTTGTGCGCCGTGAGGTCCATGTGGAACTTGTAGCCGTTGGTGCGCATGTTGATGTAGTCGAAGGTGCCCATGGCGGGCCAGCCGTCCTTGTCGGCGAAGGAGATCGGCACGAGGCCGTCGGTCTTCATCTGCTTGGCCAGGGTGACGAGTTCGTCGAACTTCGTCGGGACGGTGTACCCCTTCGCCGCCCACACGCTCTTGCGGTAGAAGAAGCCCCAGGGGTAGTTGTAGTTCGGCACGAAATACTTCTTGCCGTCGTCTCCCGTGGAGGCCTTGGCCAGGCCCGCGCTGAAGTTGCCTCCGATCTTGTCCCACACGTCGTCGATCGGGGCCGACAGGCCCTTGCCGGCGTAGTAGCGCATCCGGTACCCGGCGAACCAGGTGAACGAGTCGTCGGGGCTGCCCTGAAGGTAGGTGTTGATGTTGTTCTGAAAATCGTTGTGCGCCACGGTGTTGATCGTGACCTTGTCGCCGGACTTCTTCTGGAACGCCGCGATCATGGCCGCGTAGGCACGCTTCGGCACGTCATCCGATGCGCTTGATCCGAACGTGGTGGTCTTCGAGCCGCTGGATGCCGGTTTCGAACCGCCCGTGCTGCAGGCGGCGAGCGCGCTTATCGCGGCCACGCCCACAGCGCCAGAGAGCAGTGCGCGTCGGTTCATGGGGCTGTTGGCGATGTTTCCGAGAACGCTCAACTTGTCTGAGGTCATCGTTATTACTCCTTTGTAATGTGCGGTGCTGTGAAATTGAGGACAGGTACAGACTGGCCCTTGGAGCATGCCTTGCGCTAGGGACGAGACATTCGATTCACGCCGAAACGGCCGGTCGGTGGGTCCAATATACGCGCGTAGGGCCATTCCGTCTACACCAGTAGATTCGACACGCGAAAGCAATCCGGATGTCCGGCGCCGGAGCGCTCAGAGGGGCACGCAGCCGCAGGACTGCCGCAGGATCAGATCGGCCGTGAACGATTGGTGCTCGACTTTCGCACCGACTTCGCGGCGAAGGGCGGCGATCGCCGCTCGCGCCATTTCTTCCACCGGCTGGCGCATCACCGTGAGCGGAGGCCAGCTGAATTCCGACTCGGAAGACCCATCGAAGGAGACGACCGCCATGGATCGGGGAACCGCGACGTGCGCTTCATGAAGGGCACGCAATAATCCGATGGAATGCAGGTCGGAGATCGCGAAAACGGCCGTGGGGCGGTTCGGCCCAGCGAGCATCTGTATGCCGCTCTGGTAACCGCCGCGGCGGCCCCACTCCCCACGCACCACCGGCCCAAGAGGAAGACCAGCCGACTTCAGCGCATCCTCCCAGCCCTGTTCCCGGGCGGTGGTGGTGAGGCCCCCCGGAACACTCGAGATCAACCCGATTCGACGATGCCCGTGACCGATGAGATGCTCCACCGCCATCCGGGATGCGTCGCGAAAGTTCACGCCGACGCTGGCGAAGCCGGGCAGTTGTTCGGAACGGTCGAGCATGACGACTCGAACCCCGGCCGTCTTCGCACTGCTCAGGTTTGGCTCATCTTCGGTGCTGGCCAGCAGGAGGCCGTCGACCTGGCGTGAGACCAGTTTCTGCACCTGCTCGTGCTCCTGGCCCGGGACCAGCGCCGAGTTCGTGAAGATCACTGAGAGCCCCTCGTCGGTGGCCGCCTTCTCGATGGCGCGAGAAAACTCGGCGAAGTAGGGGTTCGCGTTGTCGGAGAGCACCAGCCCGACGAGCTCGCTGACGCCGCGCTTGAGCGCGCGGGCAGCCGCATTCGGGCGGTAGCCCAGGCTGCTGATCGACAGGAGCACCCGGGCACGGGTTGCGGGCGCGACGTTGCGAGGTCCGTCGTTGACGACGTAGCTCACCACTGCCGTGCTCACTCCGGCATGGTGCGCCACGTCTTTGCGGGTGACCGAGGGACGATCCTCGGGCTCTGCGTGCATGGCATCCTCTTCGACCTGGCGCTCCGGTGCCGCACGGGCGCGGTGCGCGCGTTCTCGCAGAATCCTATCGTGGCGTGGTCCGGCGCCTAGGCTGCGCGGCAATGCCGTCTCTCGATGCCTGGCGAGACCCGACGCGGTATCCCCTTGGGTCGAAAGTTCCCACTTCGTCGCGAAAAGCGAAGGCGAAATCGGGCCAGAGCAGCGTGAGTCGGTCGCTCCGATCATCCACGTACCAGCTGGTGCAACCGCCGGTGAGCCACACGGTGGTCGCGCTGCGCCGGTCGAGCTCGCGCACATAGGCGTCTTCGGTTTCCCGGGAGACCTCGAGCACCTCGCCGCGTTGAATTTCGAGATGATCGAGAGCCCCGAGAATGAAGGCGATCTGCGTCTCGATCATGTGCACCGCCGAGTTGTGGCCGAGACTCGCGTTGGGTCCGTCGATCACGAAGAGGTTGGGGAATCCCGCCACCGTGGTGGACGCGTGGGCGACCATGCCATCGCTCCACCGTTCGGAGAGCGCGAGACCGTCGCGGCCGAAAACCCTGGCGGCGAACGCCGGACGGGTCGAGTGGAAGCCGGTGGCGAAGACCAGCACATCGAGTTCGTACCGCGCCCCACTTGCCGCCGTGGCGGTCGCGCCCTCGAGAGACCAGAGGGCTGACGCCTCGAGGCTCACCGTGGCCGCCGAGATCGCCGGGTAGAAATCGTCGGAGAGCGCGACCCGCTTGCAGCCGATCTCATAGTCGGGGGTGAGCCGGCCTCGCAGAGTCTCATCGGCGACCTGGGAGGCGAGATGCCCGAGCGCAACCTCCCGGAACTCGGAGACCGCAGCGGGTACACCGACCCGTTTCGCGAACCCGGCCTCGGCATCCCAGAACAGTCGCGATCGCAGCCGCTCGACCGCCCCGGGAATACGCGCCAGATACAGCTTCTCGGCCGCGCTGTAGGCGCGATCCCCGCGGGGCACGACATAGGCCGGAGTGCGTTGAAAGAGTACGACGGATGCGGCGGTGCCCGCGATGCTCGGAGCGATCTGGATCGCGGATGCCCCGGTGCCGACTACTCCGACGCGCTTGCCCGCGAGCTCCACCGTGTGATCCCACGCCGAGGAGTGGAAGACCGGGCCGGCGAAGCCCGCCAGCCCGGGAATCTCCGGGATCCGAGCCTCCGACAGGCGACCGGCGGCAACGATGAGCACTCGGCAGCGGTACCGGCCGGCCGTGGTCTCCAGTTCCCACCGCGCCGATTCCGGCTGCCAACGCATCTGCAGTACGTCGGTGTCGAAGCGCAGGTGCGGGAGGAGGCCCTCCTGTCGGGCCGAATCCCGCAGGTACCGCTGGATCTCGGCACCGCCCGCGTAGAACCGGTCCCAGTCGTTCGCGGGCCGGAACGAGAACGAGTAGAGGTGGGAGGGAATGTCGCACGCGACCCCGGGGTAGGTGTTGTCGCGCCAGGTGCCCCCGAGGTCATCCGCCCGCTCCAGGATGAGGAAGGACCGCTCGGTCTCGCGGGCCAGCCGGATTCCCATGCCGAGGCCACCCATTCCGGAGCCAACGATGATGGTGTCGACCTCGACTGTCTCGTGAGCCCTCATGGCCGCGCCCTGTCGAGGACGAACCCCGGGCGATGCCGCACGGGATCGGCCGCGAATTCCCGGATGATGGCGAGCACCTCCGCTGGACGCTCGCTGATCACCGCGTGGCCGCTGTCGATCTCCGCGTAGCGGGCATTGGGCAGCGAGACGAAGAACATCCGCGCCTGGTCGACTCCGGCGAGGTCGTCCTGGGTGCAGCCGACGACGAGGGTGGGAACGCCGATACGCGACACCGATTCGGTGAGATCGGTGTCTACGAAGAGTCGATGCTTGGCGGCGGTACCCTCGACGGCTGACTCCTCGGGGACAGCCGCCTGGAGGAAGGATGGGCTGTAGGCGGTGAACCGGTCCAGGCTCTGCAGGGCGTCGCGGTCAGAGGCAGACATACTCGCCCTCAGTCTCGCCACCATCCGGTGCCGATACGAGGCACGCAGCACGGGGGCGACCAGCACGAGCGCCCCGACCGCGGGGTTCGCCGCCGAGAACTCGGCGGCCACGGTCGCGCCAACCGAGAATCCGACGAGTGTGACTCGGCGACCGGGAAGCGTCTGCCGCAGCACTTCGGCGAGCTGTCCCACGAGTGCGCCGAGGGTCGGAGTGGCGTCGATGCCGTAGCGGAGGTCGACGGCCAGCACCCGGTGGGTGCGGGCGAGGAGGGGAAGCAGAAAGGCGAAGTCGCTCTCGATGGTGCCACCGACACCGGGCAGAAGCACCACCGGGTCGACCCCCTCGCGGTCGATTCCGGCGAGCATGCAGGGCACGGCCGCACCGTTCGCCATCACGGTGAGCGTGGTCGTGCCGGCATCCACGCTCATGACACCGAGCCGTGCGCGGGCTCAGTGGAGCGGCCCGCGAGCGTCGGCATCCGCGCAGCCGGTCGCACCGGCGAAATCCGCGTCACAGTCTCATAGAGTGTGGTGCGCTGGCGTAGGGTGCGACCGAGGTCGGCGGCGATGGCCTGCACGTCGGAGGGCGTCAACTCCCGGTGCGCTTCGGCACCGGCGGTGCGGGCGATCGTGCCTCCGAGCAGGAGGCCGCCGAGGTCATCCGCTCCCCCACGAAGCACGGACTCGGCACCGGCAAGGCCGAGCTTGGTCCAGGCCGCCTGGATGTGATCGATCCGGCCGGTGAGCATCAACCGTGCGACCGCATGCAGCGCGCGGGTCTCCCGCAGGGTCGGGCCCGGGCCGGCCAGCACCGCAACGGAGGCGGATGCCTCCGACGGCATATACGGCATGGGGATGAATTCGGTGAACCCGCGGGTCTCGTCCTGCATCGTCGCCAGGAGTCGCAGATGGGCGACCCGGTCGGCCGGGGACTCAATGTGGCCGTAGACCATGGTCGCGGTCGTGGGGATCCCTAGGGAATGGGCGGTGCTCACGACCTCGACCCAGGATGCCACCGGAGGATCGGTGTGGTCACTCAGCACGGCGCGGATGCGGTCATCCAGGATGCGGGCGCCGGTGCCGGGGATGCTGTTCGCGCCGGCCGCGCGCATCCGGATCAGAAATTCGCGCACCGTCACGCCAAGCTGACCGGACGCGACGACGATTTCCGCCGGGCGGAGCGAATGAATGTGCAGGCTCGGCTGGGCATGCCGAATGGTGCCGATGATGTCGCAGTACGCGTCTGCGCTCACCGTTCCCTGCAGGCACATCTCCGTCGCCCCGAGCGCGTGGGCTTCGTCCGCTAATTCGCGAATCAGTGCGAGATCCAGGGAATTCTCGGCGGTCGGTGCGGGGTCGAACAGCGAAAGGTCGAGGTTGCGATTGATCACGAACGACACCTCGTCGCCGACCGTCGAGTGGCGCAAGTCGTCCGCGATGGCGGCGAGGCGTTCGAGGTCGGCGCCGTCCGCCCCGAGAAGCGCAACATAGTCGGCATCGGAGAGTTCGGCCGGGGTGAGTTCGGCCGCATCGAGCAGGTCGACGAGAACTCCCTCACCGGTCGTGCGGGAGGGGGCCCAGGGGCGCCCGACGACCGGCGCATCCTCCCGCGCGAGCCCGCTGCTCGGCTCGGTCAGAGCGTGCACGTGGCTGCGCAGCCGCGGGTCGAGCCAGGTCTCTTCGTCACGGATGTAGTCCGGGTGGGCGGTTAGACGCTCGCGCAGCCGGAATCCCCCGTCCCGCGTGAGCCGGGCGAGCGTCTCCAGCTCCGGCCAGGGACGTTCGGGGTTCACATGATCCGGCGTCAGCGGGCTCACGCCGCCCCAATCGTCGATGCCCGCGCGCAGGAGCAGGCCGAGTTCCTGCGCATCGGTGAGGTTCGGGGGAGCCTGGATCGTGGCATCCGGTCCCATCACGATGCGCGCCACCGCCACGGCCGCCACGTATTCCTGGAGCGCGAGGTCCGCCTCGTTCTGCATGGCCGTCCGCGGCTTCGCGCGGAAGTTCTGCACGATCGTCTCCTGGATGTGCCCGTGGCGTTCGTGCGAGCGGCGGATCTCGAACAGCGCGTCCGCGCGCTCCGCATCGTTTTCGCCGATGCCGAGCAGCACGCCAGTGGTGAAGGGGATCCGGGAGCGCCCGGCGTCCTCGAGCACGCGCAGTCGCACGGCCGGGTCTTTGTCGGGCGATCCGTAGTGCACCCCGCCCTTCTCGGACCAGAGTCGACTCGCCGTGGTCTCGAGCATCATGCCCATCGAGGGCGCGACCGGGCGGAGTCGCTGCAACTCCGACCACGACATCACCCCCGGGTTCAGGTGGGGCAGCAGCCCGGTCTCTTCGAGCACCAGGATCGCCATGGCGCGGATGTAGTCAAGCGTGGATTCATATCCATGTTCGTCGAGCCATCGGCGGGCGCTCGGCCAGCGGTTCTCCGGGCGGTCGCCGAGGGTGAAGAGCGCCTCCTTGCAGCCCATCGCGGCACCCTGCACCGCGACCTCGACAATCTGCTCCGGAGACATGAAGACGGGGATGTTGCGCTTAGCCAGCCCGCCGGGCGTGTCGACGAAAACACAATAGTGGCAGCGGTCCTGGCAGAGCTGCGTGATCGGGAGGAAGACCTTCTTCGAAAAGGTGATGATCCCGGCGCGGCCCGACCGGGTGAGCCCGGCGTCGCGAAGTCGGGAGGCGACCGTCAGGAGTCGCTCCAAGTCCTCCCCGCGCGCTCCGCAGAGCAGCTCGGCGTCGCGCCGGTCGACTGCCTCGGAGCTCTCGAGGCGGGTCAGTGCGTCGCGGATGGGGTGCTTCACAGCGGGATTCGGCATGGGAACCTTCGGGAGAGTGAGGGGACAAGCGCTCAACGGAACGCGTCACAGCCCAAATCCAGGCCCGATGATGACTCTCCCCCAGCCTACGCGCCCCGGATGACCGCCCTGTCGATAGTCGCGCCGATGAGTGCCAGAATTGTGCCCGCGCGAACTCTGGTCGGTGTCCACAACGTGAAGGAACTTTCGATGACCGTTTCCCCCGCCTATCTCACCGACCGCTCCCCCGGATTCGGAGCTCGGCCAGCCCGATCCTGGTTGCATACGGATGCCCCGAGGCTCGATCTTGCCGGCGACTGGTCGTTCCGGCTCTTGCCCGCGGCAGAACCCAGCGGGGAGGAATGCGATGCCTTCGCCCAACCTGCCACCGATGTGGCGTCGTGGGATCGCATCCCGGTGCCGGCGTCCTGGGTGCTGGTGGGCCAGGGTACCTATGGTCTGCCGATCTATACGAACGTGCAGTTCCCCTTTCCGGTCGACCCGCCACACGTTCCCGACGCTAATCCCACCGGGGACTACCGTCGCACTGTCGAACTGGCGGAGGACTTCGGGGCGGATGCCCGCATCGTGCTCAGATTCGACGGGGTGGAATCCACCTTCCGAGTGTGGTGGAACGGCCAGGAGATCGGGGTCGGCAAGGGCAGCCGGCTCGCCCACGAATTCGACGTCACGGAGTTCGCACACGCGGGCGAGAACGTGCTCGCCGTGCGGGTGCACCAGTGGTCCGACGCCAGCTACCTCGAGGACCAGGACCAGTGGTGGCTTCCCGGCATCTTCCGTGATGTCACCCTCACCGCGCGACCCACCGCCGGCATCGACGACGTGTGGTTGCGAACGTCGTGGCGCGACGGTCACGGCTGGATCGATCCGGAGGTGCGGGCGCTTCCGGGAGCGTTCCCGCTACGGATCGAGGTGCCGGAATTGGGCGTGGACCTGCAGTGGACGGATGAGGCGTCGGTCTCGCCGATCCCGCTCGCGAGTGTCGAACCGTGGTCGGCCGAGTCGCCGCGACTGTATGAGGCGACCGTCTCGACATCCGCCGAGAGGATCAGCCTTCGCCTCGGCTTCCGCACTATCGAGATCGTCGGCGACCGGCTGCTCGCCAACGGGCGTCGGCTTGTGTTCCACGGCATGAACCGTCACGAGGCCCACCCCGACCGCGGGCGGGTATTCGACGAGACCCATGCCCGCGCCGATCTGGCCCGGATGAAGAGATTCAACGTGAACGCGATCCGCACCAGCCACTACCCGCCGCATCCGCGGCTGCTCGATCTTGCGGATGAGCTCGGCCTGTGGGTGGTGCTTGAGTGCGACCTCGAGACCCACGGCTTCGAGGCCGGGGGCGCCGGCAACAACTGGACCGGCGATCCCGCCGCGGTCGCCGCACGCACCAGTCGGCTGACCTCGCGGGACCAGGGACACGCGAGCACCGGCGCGGGCGCCTGGGCGGTAAATCCGAGCGACGATCCGGCCTGGCGCGGCGCCTACCTCGACCGGATCGAACGCACCGTCGAGCGCGACAAGAACCACGCGAGCGTGGTGATGTGGTCTCTCGGCAACGAGTCTGGAACAGGGGCGAACCTCGCGGCGATGGCCGCGTGGGTGCACGATCGCGATCCCGACCGCCCGGTGCACTACGAGGGCGACTACGCGGGCGCCTACACGGATGTCTACTCGCGCATGTATCCCTCGGTTCCGGAGACCGCATCCATCGGTCGCGACGACACCTCGTTGCTGCTCGGATGCTCCGCCGCGGAATCCGCCCGGCAGCGCATGAAGCCCTTCCTGCACTGCGAATACGTGCATGCGATGGGCAACGGACCGGGAGCCATCGACCAGTACGAGGAGCTCGTCGACACCTACCCACGCTTGCACGGCGGTTTCGTCTGGGAATGGCGGGACCATGGCATCCGCACCCGCACGCCGGAGGGTGTCGAGTATTTCGGGTACGGGGGCGACTTCGGCGAGGTGGTGCACGACGGCAATTTCGTGATGGACGGCATGATCCTTTCTGACGACACCCCGATGCCGAGCCTGTACGAATACGCCGCCGTCGTCGCCCCGTTCCGGTTCACGGTTGCCGCTGATCTCGGCAGCGTCGAGATCCGGAGCCTCCGCCACTCGGCCGGCTCCGACGACGTCGAGTTCGCCTGGCGGCTGGAGCGCGACGGAGTCGAAACCGCATCCGGCATCCTCGAGGTCGCGCCGCTCGATGCCGGTTCGACACGGTCGGTGGCGCTGCCCTCGTTCGACATCGACGGGGATGGCGAAGCCTGGCTCACGATTGAAGCGCGACTGCGTTCGCAGACCCACTGGGCGGATGCCGGCCACGTGATCGCACTCGGCCAGCACGACGCGACGCGCAGGGGCACTGCGCCCCAGCCGAGGCTGCCGCGGTGGAGCGCCGGGACCGCGTCATCCGCCGTCCGCAGCCTCGGAACGGCGTCCTTCGACTCTGGCCGACTCACCGCCATCGGTGACTTGGCAATCGACGGGCCGGAGCTCAGCCTGTTCCGCGCCCCAACCGACAACGACCTGCGCGCCGGCCCGGGGAGTTACGACCTCGCCGATCCCACAGTGCACGACAGGGGACTTCCCTCACCCGCCCTCGCGGAGATCTGGCACGCGGCCGGGCTCGACCGCCTGACCGGTCGGGTGGTCGAGCGCGAGGAGGGGATCTCCGGCATCCGCGAGTTGCGACGGTGGGCGCCGGCGGCGGGCCGCGAGAGCGTGTACACCGACATCCGCTGGCAGGCTGTCGACGACTCGGTGCTGCTGACGGTGCAGATTACGCCATCCGCCGGTTGGGACATCGTCTGGCCGCGCCTGGGCATCCGGTTCGCCCTGCCGCTGGAGCTGGAGCAGGCGAGCTGGTTCGGCACCGGTCCATTCGAGACCTATCCGGACAGCGCGAACGCAGCGCGGGTCGGCACCTTCACGAGCTCGATCGATGACCTCAACGTGCGCTACGCCCGCCCCCAAGAGACCGGCCATCGGCCGGGACTGCGCCGCCTGGAACTGACGGGATCGGCGGGACGGCTCGCCGTGGAGGCGATCCGGGACAACCGCGGGCGTCTCCCGGGGTTCAGCCTGGCGCGGCACACCGCCGAGGAGCTGTCGGCGGCGTCGCATCCGCATGAACTCCCGGCGCCGACCAGAACATATCTGTTCATCGACGCGGCCCAGAACGGGCTCGGCTCTCGCGCCTGCGGGGTCGATGTCTGGCCGACGTTCGCCCTCAGGCCGGAGGCGCGGACGATCCGGATGCGGTTCGGCAGGGCCTGAAGGCGAAGGGTGCCACGCGCGCCCACGGGCCGACTCGCGTCAGCGGGCCGACTATCGACTTTCCAGTTCGGATGCGCGGTCAAGAACGTATTTGAATCGCTCGCGCGCTGGACGCTCATAATCGTCTGCCGGGGGACGATCCGGGAGTTCAATCGACTCTGGTTCGACCCTCTCCCAGGGGATCTGCGACAGGAGATGACTTATCGCATTGATCCGCGCGGACTTCTTGTCGTCGCTCTCGATCGTCCACCAGGGTGCCTCCGGGATGTCTGTCACCTGGAACATCGCGTCCTTCGCTCGGGAGTATCCTTCCCATTCGGTGATCGACTTGAGGTCGGTCTTCGAGAGCTTCCATCGCCTCATCGGGTCCTTCAACCGCGAGGTGAATCGCCTCTGCTGTTCGTCGTCTGAGACGGAGAACCAGTATTTGACAAGCATGATGCCATCCTCAACGAGTAGGCGTTCCACGACTGGTGCCTGCCTCAGGAAACGGTCGTATTCCTCATCGGAGCAGAATCCGAGCACGCGCTCGACACCGGCCCGGTTGTACCATGACCGGTCCATGAGCACGATTTCGCCCGCCGCCGGCAGTCGCTCAAGGTATCTCTGGAAGTACCATTGGCCGCGCTCGCGCTCGCTCGGCGCAGGAAGCGCCACGACGCGTGCCGACCTCGGGTTGAGGTACTGCATCACCCGTTTGATCGAACCGCCTTTGCCCGCCGCGTCGCGACCCTCGAAGATGACGAGAACGCGGGCGCCGGACTGGACTACCCAGTGCTGCATCTGCACGAGCTCGATTTGAAGGCGTTCGAGTTCTTTCGCATAGGCAGCTTTGGAAAGCGTGCGGGCATCCTGGTCATGTTTTTTGGGGGACATCGTTCTCCTCAGTGGTGCGGGGTCGTCTCAGGGCGGCCAGCGATCCGAAACCCCGGATGGGCCGGGTCGATCAGGTGTGGTCCTTCTGCAATTGCGAGTGAGAGCCAAGAATTTCCTCTCCCCGAATGCGCACGGTCCGCTTGGTATCGATCGCGATCACGGTCCCGACAATCACCATCGAAATCGACAGCGAACCCAGAGTGTCGGTGAGCCAGTGGTACCCCAGGTACATGCGGCTGAACATTTCGGCGAGCACCCCGATCCACGCGAGACCCAGTCCCACCGCCACGCCCCACAATTTCGGATTGCGCGAGACGATCAGGAACGCCATCAGTATCAGGAAATCGCTGGCTCCCAACACGTGCCCCGACGGAAAGGAGAACGTCGTGTCGTTTCCGATGAGCATGAGGTCGGTTGGAGGGCGGTCGCGGCGCACCAGTTGTGCGAGCACTGTGGCCACCGCAACGCCAGTTATCATCGCGCCGGCGAGGATGAGGGGTCGCCAGGCGTGCTTGGCAAAAATGAGCCACACCACCGTGACAATCAAGATGATTATCGGCAGAACGACGGGTCCGAAGGTGATTGTCAGAACAATCATGATGAATGTCGTCACCGGCGAGCGGAGGGAATTCACCCATTGTTCCATCGGTCTGTCCCAGTCGGCGACGCCCGATCGAGTGACAACAGAGGTCAAAACGATTGCGAAGAAGATCAGGCCGAGCACAATCAATATGGTCGAGCCAAGATACAGGCCGCGTCGCACACGTACATCGACGTAGCGCTCTTCGACAACGAATTTCGACCGCCAGAACCCCTTTTCCGGTGCACGACGATCGGCCGTGGTCCCTCCCTTGGCGGTGTGCTGGTTCATCGGCGTTGCCCTCTCAGGTCGGTCGTCGTCTTCATAGTTGCGCGTACCGAGCCCGGGTATGCCGTTTGCGCTAGCGCTCCAGTGGTTCTCGCATGCACCCCGCGCTCACGACTTCGGGTCACAGCGGCTCGCGCCCGAGTTCTCCCCGTGCTCGGGGGTTTTCCCAGTTGCGCTGACGATTGTCGGCGCTCGGTCCATCGCCTACGGCCTCGACTCAGACTTTCGGGCTCGGTACGCGCGATCCGCGGCGGCGGGCTGGAAGCGCCCACTTTCCGAACGCTTCGATCCGCGATTTCGGGCATCGGGTCGACCCTTCTTGAATCACTCGCCGGGGAGGCGCACTCGCTACGGTAGGCCGCCAAGCCGTCTCCGTAAAGGCCAACCAAGTTAGAAATCTAATATTTTTGCTCTCCCGGACCAGCGGTCCGATTGTCGACTTCGCGTCTAGGATTGCGCGATGAGCGATACGATCCAACGAATTGCGGCAGTGATCTACAACCCGACTAAGGTCGATTCGGAAGCATTTAGATCCACCTTGTCGGGCGCGGCCGCGGAAGCGGGGTGGGGGAAGCCGTCGTTCTACGAAACTTCAGAAGATGACGGCGGCCAGGGAGTTGCCTCCCAAGCCTTGAGAGATGGAGCCTCTCTCATTTTCGCAGCCGGTGGTGACGGGACTGTGCGGGCGGTCGCGGAAGTCGTTCGAAACAGTGGGGTGCCCCTTGCGCTGCTTCCCGCCGGAACCGGCAACCTGCTCGCCCGAAACCTTCACCTCACCCTCGATGACATGCCCGGCTCCGCCCGGTCGGCATTCGAGGGGATCGATCGACCCATCGATATCGGCGTCATTGACATTGAACGCGCCGACGGCACACGGGACGAGCACTCATTCGTCGTAATGGCGGGGATGGGCATCGACGCCAAAATGATCAAGAACACCGACGACGACCTGAAGGAAAAGGCTGGCTGGGCCGCCTACATAAACGCACTCGTCAAGTCCCTTCGCGACCCCGACGAACTGCATGTCCATTACCGACTTGACGGCGGCCCGCGCACTCGTCGGACCGTACACACTCTGATCTTGGGCAATTGCGGCTCACTGCCAGCCAACATCCTGCTGATGCCCGAGGCGGTTATAGACGATGGCCTGTTCGACCTCATGATGACGCGGCCGGGCGGTCTGTTGGGATGGCTGCGGGTCTGGGTCAAGATAGCCTGGACCAACGGCGTCGTGCGTCGCACCAAAGCCGGGCGAGCGGTGGCGGGCGAGCACAGAAACACGTCGGACCTGCACTATGAAACAGGGAGCTCATTCGAGGCAACCCTCACTCGACCGGAAGAAATCGAACTCGACGGTGATGGTTTCGGCAAGGCCGTCGGGTTCAGGACCCGGATAGAGGCAGGTGCGCTCATTGTCAGGGTGACGGCTCCCGAAGCGTCTGAAGAGGCGTGAATGTCGTCTGTGGCACATCTCGAATTCGATCGCGAGTCGACCGCTGAATGCGCCCCTCACGGCAGTCACAACCAGCCATCGTGCGGCATCCGTTGTCAGAACGCCGCGTCCGTAACCACAGTGCAGCCAATAGACTCGGGGCCTACAGGCAGAGCGCTATCCCAGCGTGATCGGAGGATGGATGGACTGGGTGGCGCGGGCGGCAGGAGCCGCGATCGTCTTATTTGTGATTCGCGATATGTTTCACACGCTTGGCCATCCCGAAGGGCAGGGTGGCTTGACTCGTTTCGTGCTTGTCACGCTGTGGCGGCTGTCGCGGCTCGGAGGTGGGAAGGGGCGTCTCAGCCGGTTGACGGGACCGTTGGCCTTGTTTACCGTAATCATCGTTTGGGCATTGGCGGCCATAGTCGGTTGGGCACTCATTTACTTGCCTTCCATTCCAACAGGTTTCGTCTATTCGAGCGGGTCGCTCGTCGGCCGGACCAGCGCCCCACTGGACGCCCTCTACATCTCAATGACCGCGCTATCGACTCTCGGCTTCGGCGACATTGCGCCTGCTCCCGGCTGGTTGCGCATTGTCACGCCGCTCGAGGCGCTCTTCGGGTTCGCGCTTCTGACCGTGGCGGTCTCCTGGGTGTTGCAGGTCTACCCTGCCTTGGCGAGGCGCAGAGCGTTGGCGATCCGACTGTCGTTACTGCGTCGCGCTGAGATTCTCACGGGTCTACCGGACAGCGGTTCCGATCTGCTCCCGCCGGTCCTGGAGCGTTTGTCGATCGAAATCGTCCAGTCTCGGATCGACTTGACCCAATACTCGGAAACGTACTATTTTCGAGACGAGGACCCGCACTCCTCGCTCGCGGCAGCGCTGCCCTACGCCGCAAAGCTGGCCCGGATCGCGGCTACCTCATCACGACCCGACATGCGCCTCGCAGCAGGTCTGTTGACCGGTGCGCTTGAGGACTTTGCCGGAGTGCTGAAAGACCGCTTCCCAGCCTCTGCTCCCCTCATGCCCGACTTGCTCGCCGCTTACGCAGCTGACCACGGATACCGCCCTTCGGAAGGCGAAAATGACCAATAGCCCCGCTGCCTGACCGATTTCGGGCTGTCCGGCTTCGGTGGGTACCCGTTCACTGAACATCGCCAAATTTTCGAAATGCGGTAGGGATGATGCGCGACGGACACAGGCAGCCGTGACGCATTCGGTGTGGCCGCCACCAGCTCCTGATGGTCGGCGACAGCGGGGTCACTGTCTCCGGTGGGATTTACGCGACGATCACCAATCCGACGACGAGCGATCGGCTTCAGCGGTACAGTGTCCCGCTCGTGCAAAGCTGTTGATCCGTCGATCCGCGCTGAGCCTATTGGGTGCTCGGTGTGCAACTAGAAACGACGCCGTATTCGACGGTGCGCGCGACACGGTGTTCCTTGCCGTGCATTGTGGCGAATGTCACTGTCCGCCCTGCGTAGGCGGATGTGCGCCGATCACTGGAAATATTCGGGCCGACTCACGTAGGTGTCGGCGACGAACATGACCCCACTCCCTGCTTCGAGTAGCTGGCGCACGGCGTCGATCAGTGCGGGCGCGCGGTCAGGCGGCAGCACGGTGATCAGCATCGTGAGGGTGTCGTAGTCGTTGAACAGGAGGGCGCCGGAGTGCTGGCCATGATGGCCGATGCCGGACACTCCGGAGACCGAGGTGTATCCGGTGGCTCCGGCGGAGGTGATGAGGTCGCGAATTGGGGCCGCATCCCGGCCCGAGACCACGATTTCGAGCCGGATCATCGGTGTCAAACCATTCACTTGACTGCTCCTTCTGGGGTGGGTGAGAGACGTTTCAGGGGTGACCAGCCGTAGCGTGTGTAGCGCTGCCACCCCATTGTCGGGTTGGTGCGGGCGGTCAGGGTGATCCAATCGTTGTCGAGAAGTGATCGCAATACCTGGTTGCGGCTCACGATCTCGCCGATTCGATCGAGTGGTGCCTGGGCGATCACTGCGAGACGCATCGGCTCGTGGAAGAGTTCCTCGCCGAATCCGACCGACTGCCACGGCAGCCCGCGCCGAAGGTCCCCGCCCTGGCCGCTGAGCACCCCGAGGGTTCCGATCGCATTGTGCACCGTTTTAGTGCCGGCCCCGAGCTGATCCGGGTTGAGGGCAGAGAAGTAGTACTGGTGGTTGATCCACTGGGCCACAACGACCGGGGCGGTGAGGATGCTTTCCAGGGCCCCGCCGTCGGGGTCGAGTTCGCTGCGGTACGAGTGCAGAAACACTCGGCGACCCAGGTCGACACCGCGCGTGAGCTCCCTGGGGCCGAGTATCATCGCCGCGTTGCCTGCGAGCCCGAGCTCCGGATACACCTCTGCCCAGTCGTGGGCGCGACGCCGCAGCCGCGCGGGCGAGTGACGCGGGGATGCTCCGGGCAGATCCGCGGCCCGTTCCGTGATGAGTCGGTCCGCGGCATCCCGCTGCATCTTCTCGAACTGCCGGACCGCGGCGAGGTGAGTCGCTGGCACCAAGTGCGGGTCGAGGATCGCGATGCGGTCGGAGACGGTGTCGTGTTCGGCCGCGACAAAGAACGTTTCGCTCGGGATCGGGATGCCCCGAAAGGCCAGTATGCTCCTCACCTCGAAGTCGTTGAAGATCGCCGCGGCGGCCCGGGCGTTGGGGGCGCCGGGATTGCCGCCGCAGGCTCCACAGTCGAGGGCCGACTGGTAGAGGTTGTTGCTGCTCGTCGATCCGTGACCGGCCAGCACTATCAGCGGCGCGAACCGGTTGACCCCCATCATCCGAATCGCGGTCTCGGCCAGTTGGGCTCGTTCCTCCAGAGTGAAGGCGTCGGACACCGTCATCGTGGAGGGCAGCGGCGGAAGGGTGGCTGACCCGAGCCGGGATAGGGCTCCGGCTGCGGCAGGAAACACTGTACGCACTAGGGTTCCGATGCCGAAGAACCAGCCAGCGGTCTCGGCGAGGGCAAACGGTGCCGCCGCCACGGTATCGCCGGCGTGAAGGCCGGAAGCCAGGGCATCCCGAAGGCGCAACCGGGCCGTTCGGCGCGTCGCCGTGCGGCCATCACGGGGAAGGTCGGTGACCGTATGGCGGGGAGAGAGAAGCGCGGGCAGCGAGTTCACGGCTTCGCGCGCCCCATGACCGAGGTAGCGGATTGGCACCCCGAAGAAACCGGCGAAGCCAAGGGTCTCGATGGCCGTACCGCGTTCGAGGTGGCGGCGCAGTCCCTCCGACCGCGGGTCGATGCACATGACCACCTGTACGACGGGGCGGTCCGTGTCCTGTGCCCCGTCCGTGAGGGAGGCGAGGAGCGCATCCCGGTAGTGCAGTTCATAGGCCCGTTGCCAGGTGAATGGATGGTCGTTTTGGGGGTGAGTCGCAAGGAGCCGAGCGAGGGCAGCCACTGTCTGCCGTTCGATCGACGCACCCCCGCCGAGGTGCCGGACAAGTCGTTCGCCGCGCGTCCACACGGTCGCTGGAGGCTCTGTCCCGAGCTGAACCTCGTTCGGCTGCGCACGGGTGGAGATCGGCTCGCCCAATGCCACGCGCAGGGTGAACCGCACCGCGAGATAGGAAGTCAGGTCGATGTCGCCCGCATGCTCTGCCCGCCATTTGATGTGGGCGGCCCAGCCGGGCAGACCGGCCAGCTCTGCCTTCATCGCGCGCTCGATCTCCGACTCGGGGATGCCGAGACTCACGATCGCCCGGTCGAGCGCGTCATCAGCCCGTTCAGGCAACGACCGAAGTCCCCGTCGGGCACGGAACGGGACATCGGTGTCGTAGCGGGCCAGCCTCCGCCACGCCCCATAGAACCCCGCCGCGCGGTCGGGCACGCACCACAGCGGATCTGGATCGAGGTAGGCGGCGACCCATTTCGCGGCCAGCCGATCCACCCGATCCACCAGCGAGGGAGTGCCCGCCGGGACCGACACCGGTGGCTGCAGGAACGGGAGCTCGGCGGCGACAATTTCGGCAGCGCGCAGAGTCCGTCCACCGATCCGCAGTCGCGCCTGTAAAGCCGGAGTCGCGCCCCCGAGCTCGGGGACTCGCTCAGTCACCGCAGCGACGAGGTCCGCATCGGTGATGCGCCCGGAGCGATAGTCCGAAAGGAATTCCGAACTGGTGCGGGTGAGTCTCGCCGCGCCGGCGGCATGCTCGAATGGTCGTCCCTCCTCGCCCGCCAAGGGGTTGATGGCGATGAACGATTCGAGAGGCCAGGAGGGTGCAATGTCGTGGGCCGCCTGAGCGACCTTGGCACGAATCAGAAGGGTCATCGGTGGGCACCTTTCGCACTGGGCACCAGCTGTTCACGGAGCGGCGTTGTCGCGGCAGCAAGGGCGCCTGCGTAAAGACCTCGTCGAATCGCGCCCGAACTCCCGTTCCGTCGCACCATCACCTCGATGGCGACGAGCGCGACTGCAGGGATTAGCAGCAGCCAGGGCGAGGCCGGGGACAGGAGTGCGCCAGAGCCGGGGATCAGCGAGTCGAAGACGGCCAGGAATGCGGTGTAGCCGAATGCGAGCGCGACGGTGCCGACCGCTGCGATGACAAGCGTGCCCACCGAGAACCTCACGAGCAGCATCGCCGCGACGGAGACCGCGCCCGTGACCGCGACGAAGACGAGGAAGGCGGCACTGACCACCGAAATCTGCGGAGCGAGTAGGGCTCGGGCAAGCACGATGGATGCCGCCGGCAGAACAACCGCGCAGGCGACGACGGCCACGAGCTTCGGGCCTCGCGCCGGCTGGCGCACCGGCCACTCGCGTTGCTGCGCGTGCCGTCGAACCGCGGACCCAGCGCCGAGGAACAGCGCCGATTTGAAGAGCCCGTGGGCGATGAGGTGGAACACCGCCGCGGCGAACGCTCCAAGGCCGCAGGCCATCATCATGAAGCCCATCTGGGCCATTGTGGAGAACACGAGCCTGCCCTTGACGTCGGCCTTGACCAGTCGCAGAAGCGAGGCATACAGCACGGTCGCGGCCCCGGCGAGGAAGAGGACCGTCATCGCGAAGGCCACCTCGCCGACCAGGGGGGCGAACCTGATCACGAGGATCGCCCCGGCGTTGACCACCCCGGCGTGCAGCAGCGCCGATACCGGGGTCGGTGCGGCAAGGGTCGACGGCAGCCAGCCGTGGAACGGAACCTGGGTCGAGCGGGCCAACCCGGGCAGCAGCACCAGGGCGGCAAGCAGCAGCACGAGCCATCCGGGCACGCCATCAGTCACCGAGCCGAGCCGATCAAATGGCACGTCGCCTCCCGCACGGAGGAGGATCAGGATGACCGCGGCGACCAGGGCGAGGTCACCGATCGAGAACCGCAGCGCCGCACGCCGCACGCCCTCTCGCGCCTGGGCGAGCCCTGGGTAGGTGGCGAGCAGCAGCAGTAGCGACCCGCCGACCGCGACCCAGGCCGCCGCGAACAGGGCGACAGAGCCGGCGCACACCGTCACCGCCGAGAATCCGGTGACGAGGTTTGCGGTCACGACGAACCAGCGCTGCCGCGAATCCCCCCGCAGGTACCGCACCGCGAACGACTGGATGACGGCGCTCAATCCCAGGATGAGCAGCAGCATCAGCACCGCAAGAACATCGATGGACAGGATGATCGGCCCGGCCTCGATCCGGCCCGGCGCGGTGAGCGCGCCCACGATTACAGCAGCCGCCACCGCCCCGAACCCCGTTGCCACAACGGCGCTCGCCACCCGGGCGGTGAAATCGCGCCGGGAACGGCTCCGGCCGCCCGCGCCGCCGATGGCAGCGGCCAGGAAGGGGGCCGCGAGTGCGCCGAGCGCGAATGCGATATCGACCACTGGTCATCCCGTCAGTTAGAGGTCATCCAAAACAGGAATAATATAGCAGGTATTACTAGTCGGGAATAACTTTTAGGGAGACAGTTTGCCTACGGGGTACCATGGCGTCATGGCTCACTGGACGTTTCTCACCAATCACGCCCACGTGCTGCTGTGCGTGTCGGAGAACCCCAACGTGCGGCTGCGGGATGTCGCCACCCAGGTCGGCATCACCGAGCGGGCGGCCCAGCGAATCGTGACCGAACTCGAAGAGGCCGGCTACCTCGAACGGGAGCGCGAGGGCCGACGCAACAGCTACCGCCTGAACACCGCGATGCCGCTGCGACATCCCCTCGACAGCGACCATCGCATCGGGGAACTGCTCGCGACCTTTGCCATCCACTCACCCGTGAGCTGAGCCGGCGCTTCGCTTCAGTGAAATTTGGGCTGCTGCGGGAAACGCACCAAGGCGCGCGTGCCGCGCTCCCCGAAGCGCAGCTTCACGCCCATGCCGCCCTCGATCGCGACGGCATCGGGGAGCATCTTCGAGACGATCAACGTACAGAGCATCACCCGCGCACGCGCGATGGGGATGCCCAGCTCTAACGCGACCTGCGCGAGCCGGTCATTGAGCTGAGTCACGTTCGCCGGCGGAGTCACTTCGCTCACGCCAGCACCGCCTTCCACGCATCGACATCCTGTTCTCCGATCAGGTCTCGCCGCAGCGCCTCATCGACCAGAGCCTCCCACCTATCTGGCGGCATCCGATGCCGCATGTCTCCCAGCGCTCGCCGGACGGTCGTCGCCGGGATACCCTCGTGGCGAGTGAGATCCTCATCAGACACGTCGGACCGGTTCTCCAGTTCCATCCACTCCGGCAGGGCGCGCCGTACTCGACGGCGGGTACCCACGCGCACTTTCGGCGGGTTGAACTGCCCCAGCCCCAGGAGGTCGAGCACGGATTCACGCTGCAGGAACGCACCCTCCCCCGCGAGAGCAACAGCGACCGTCGGCTCTGTGAACGAAGTCGCCGGCACGTCACGGTGCGTATAGACACCCTGCCCGTATGGTCGAAGCGCGCCACGGGTGGCAAGCTTCCGCACCTCAACAGCAGGCACACCCGCATCCTCCGCGTCCGCGACGGTCACCACCCCGTTTCGAGATGCGGCGATCTCCCACAGATCATGCCGATAGCCCATAATCCAGCCTCCTCAGTCAATACCGTACCAGTAGTAGTACTTTATTGACACTTGAATCTCGAAGTCGCCGTGTCAATCGAAGACACGCAAGGCGTGTGCTGCTCCAGGAGGTGCACGCTCAGGAGCGTTCGACAGCACCCGGTTCGGTTTGGTCAGTCGCGGCAGCCGCGACCGCTCGCGCAATCACCACCTTTGGCAGCAAGTTACTCTTCGCCGCTCGATTAGCCTGCCAAAAATTGTCCCCAGCAACGTTCTGCAGCTCTTCAAGGACGACAGCAAGGGTGGTCTTGACATCATCGGACTCTACGGAGAGTGGCGACTGGCCAAGCGTCGTTAGCTGGCTCGGGTTGTAGGCGCGTGTTCGTCCTAGTTGAAGCATCCGCCCCGGCGCCTTCAGACAGCAGAAGTGAGTCCACCCGCCGTTGAACCGCAGCGATCCAAAGGTCACATCTAGGCTCAGTGAAGCCCCTACAGCTGGGGTACCTGGACTCGAACCAAGAACAAAAGAATCAGAATCTTCCGTGTTGCCAATTACACCATACCCCACCGCACCCGTGGCGAACCCGGGCCGACTAGCCACTCTAACCTACCCGTGGGAGGTCGCCCAAATGGAGCCAAGGCGCCGTCAATGTTCACGCATCAGGGCACTGGGTGAATGCCGCGTGTCGCGGCCTCGCGCGACGGCGTGTGATTCGCGCATGGCGGCACGACGAAAACGCTAGTGGCGGGGGATGCCGATCAGGTCGCGATTGATGGCGGCAGCGGTGCGGGCGCACGAAGCCGCCCTCGACCGCGATCGATCTTCCGTCGGCCAGTCTCACCGCAGAGATCACGCCGCGTTCTCCGAGCACGTCGTCGATTGCACCGCGCTCCACGCGCACTCCGCGCTCGGCGAGGACCGCCTCTTGGGCATCCGTGATGCGCCCGAGGTGGTTCGTGAAGACCGTGAGATGGTGGCTCCAGTGGGCAATCAGCAGCGCGCGGGGGGCGAGATCGCTGGCCTCTGCGACGAGCGCGAGCGGTTTGTGGCTGTGTTCCTAGCCGTCGCACTCGATTCAACTGAACAAGCCAAGACCATAGAGCGAGCGGATGCTCGGCAGCGGCGGCAGCGTCTCCTTCAGTCCGGTAGCCGCGAGTACGACAGACGCGGCGACCGACCTGCTCGGGGAGCCGGTGAAAACTTTCGCCTCGACCGCGAATGCGCCCGCCGCAGCAAGGGCGAGCACCGCCGCTTTCTGAACCTCAACCTCTGGATATCGATCGAGGTCCTCGCGCGCACGGCCACGCAACTCGTGCAGCGCGATACCGTCGCGCGTGATGAAGCCGTGGGAGGTTGAGCGCGTCGCTCAGCCCGGTGGGCTCGGCGCCGACAATTGCGATGTCGGAGTGTTTCATCAGTCAGAGCGCGGCCGCGAGCCGGGACAGACGCGCGAGAGTCGACTCCTTGCCGAGGAGTTGCATCGACTCGAACAGCGGCGGGCTGATCCGCTTACCCGAAAGCGCCGTGCGCAGCGGCCCGAACGCGACGCGGGGCTTGAGTCCGCCGCCCTCGATGAGCTCCTCCCGCAGCACCCGCTCGATCTCGGCGTGCGACCAGTCGTTCAGTTGCTCGAGCGCACCGACCGCGGCGTCGAGGATCTCGGCCGAGCCCGCCGGGGGCGTGGCATCCGCGTCGACCTCGATCGAGTCATCCGCTGCGAAGAAGAACCCGAGCAACGCCGGCGCTTCGCCAAGCAGCTGCATGCGCTCCTGCACCAGGGGCCCGGCCTCGCGCAGGATGGCCTGCTCGGTTCCCGTAGGCGGATCGGAGACGAGCCCCGACAGGTACGGGAGGAGTCGCTCGACGAAGACCCCGGGGGCGAGGAGGCGGATGTGGTCGCCGTTGATCGACTCCGCCTTCTTCAGGTCGAAGCGAGCCGGGTTTGGGTTCACGTCGGCGATGTCGAAAGCCGCGACCATCTCATCCATAGTGAACACGTCGCGGTCGTGGCTGAGCGACCAGCCGAGCAGGCTCAGATAATTGAGAAGCCCTTCGGGGATGAATCCGCGCTCGCGGTGATGGAACAGGTTCGATTCGGGGTCGCGCTTGGAGAGCTTCTTGTTGCCCTCGCCCATCACGTAAGGCATGTGGCCGAAGCGCGGGATGGCGCTGGCAGCTCCGATTTCGATGAGGGCGTGATACAGCGCGATCTGCCGCGGGGTTGACGAGAGCAGGTCCTCTCCGCGCAGCACATGCGTGATCCCCATGAGCGCGTCATCCACAGGGTTGACGAAGGTGTACAGCGGAACGCCGTTCGGACGCACGACCACGAAGTCGACGAAAGAGCCGGCCGGGAAGGTGATCTCCCCGCGCACCAGGTCATCGAAAGAGAGGTCGGTGTCCGGCACTCGCAAACGCAGGGCGGGGGTGCGTCCCTCGGACCGATACGCGGCCTTCGCCTCGTCGCTGAGGTCGCGCTCGAAGTTGTCGTAGCCCTGCTTCGGGTCACGCCCGTTCCGGATGTTTCGGGCCTCGATCTCCTCCGCCGTGGCGTAGCTCTCATAGAGGTGACCACTCGCCCGCAACCGCTCGATGAGGCCAGCGTAGATCTCGCCGCGCTGGGACTGGCGGTAGGGCTCGTCCGGTCCGCCGACCCCGACGCCCTCGTCCCAACCGATGTTCAACCAGCTGAGCGCGTCGAGAAGCTGCAGGTAGCTCTCTTCGCTGTCGCGCGCAGCATCCGTGTCTTCGATGCGAAACACGAGTGCGCCGCCGGTGTGCCGGGCATAGGCCCAGTTGAAGAGGGCGGTGCGGATGAGTCCGACGTGCGGCGTTCCGGTGGGCGAAGGGCAGAATCGGACGCGGACATCCGCTCCGGTGGCGGTGCTGAAGGAGGGTGGCATGGCCCGTCAATCCTACCGGGGGCGGGTTTCAGCGCACCCGCGCCCAAGCTCGACGGCTGAGGCCGATTCCGATCACGATGGAGGAGAGGGCCGACCCGGCGATGCCACCAAGCACGAGGGGATGCCACCAGGGGCCGCCCGAACCGACGAGCGCGAAGACACCGAAGAGCACGATACCGACCGCGGGCGGCACGATCGTGGCCACGATCTTCTCGCGCCGGGTCCATAGCGACGAGGCCCAGAGCAGCATTATGCCCGCCACCCATCCGGCGAGCGGCACAACCAGTCCGCCGAATTCGAGGAGCATCGTCGTCACGACGACATACCAGCACTGCTCGGATGCCCGGGGGGGGTCGAGGCGCTTGGTCTGCTGGGTCGCGGCTGGCGCTGTCACGGCCCGCGCCGTCACGGTCGGCTCCTCCGCGCCGGCGCGGGCTTCGGCGGCGATGAACGCGGGGTCGCCAAGAGATTCGATGCGGGCGGCTGCGGCCGCGGCATCCAGTCCCTCAAGCTCTTCCGCGACGCCGGCCACAATGCCCTGCCGCACATCCTTAGACACATCGGCCAACTCGCGGTCGAGCTCGGCGAGATAGCCGCTGACCACCTGGGGGGGTGCTGATTCGGTCATGGGGTGTCCTCTCCGACGAGTTCGTGAACGGTGCGGGCGAACGGTCCCCACTGCTGGCGGAAGGCCGCGAGCTGGAGGTGTCCGGCTTCGGTGACGCGGTAGTAGCGGCGGGACGGTCCCGCATCCGATCGCCGATCGAAGCTGCTGACGAGACCCTGGGCGCGAAGCCTGCTGAGGATCGGGTAGAGCGTACCGATGCTCGCGATGAGGCCGCGCGACACAAGGGCCTCTGAGAGTGACCAGCCGTAAGTCGGCTCAGAAGCCAACAGCCCGAGGATGCAGTACTCGACCACACCCTTTCGAAGTTGCGCCCCCACGTCCGCTGTCATGCATCACACGCTAGCTTGCTTCACACGGTTGTGCAATGTGCGGACCGGCACGACCGGGCACCTCCGGCCGCGCCCCGCGATTGCTCCCGTTCGTCAGGATTGCGCCCGGTCGAGGCTCAGCAGACCTGACGAACGGGAGCATTCGCCCGGACGATATCGCGTCAGGACAGGAAGACCACGGCGAGGGCGAGACCGAGGATGGCGACCCACGACACGAGGCCGGCCGCGACTGCCCGCACGCCCGACCGAGCGAGCCGCTCCAGGCGCAGCGATACGCCGATGCCGAACAGCGCGGTGGCGAGCAGTGCGGACTGCACGATGTTCGCGACCGCGAGCGCGGCATCCGGAAGCGGCACGAACGATCGAAGGAGCACGGCCGCGATGAATCCCACGATGAACAGGGGCACGATCGAAGGGCGCCGCGCCTCCGCGGTGGAATTTCGCCCTCGGGTCTGGATCGAGGCGATCGCCACCATCGGCGCGAGCATGAGCACCCTGGTGAGCTTGACGACGACGGCGACCGCGAGGGCCGCCGCACCTGCCGTCTGGGCCGTCGCTACGACCTGTCCCACATCGTGGACGCTCGCGCCGACCCAGTGCCCGAATTGACGGGAATCGAGGTGCAATACCGGTGCGAGCGCGGGGAGCACCACAATCGCGAGCGTGCCATACAGGGTAACCAGGGCGATCGGCGTGCCGGTGTCCGTCTCCGGGGAGCGTCGCGCCGCGGCCATCGCGCCGACCGCTGAGACCCCGCAGATTGAGAATCCCGCGGCCATCAGCACCGCCTGGTCACCCTCCAGCCGGAACAACCGACCGACGAGCCAGGTGATGGCGAAACTGGCCGCGACGAGCGCGACGATGGCGAGGATGGCGACCCCGCCGAGGCGCGCGATGTCGCCGAGGCTGAGTTGGAGACCGAGCACCACGATGCCGAGTCGGAGCACGCCGTGGCCAGCGAGGGTGAGGCCGGGTTCGAGAGTTCCGTCGAGGGCACGGCGAAACGGCAGGATCAAACCGACGAGCACGCCGAGGATGAGGGCGGCGGTGAGCCACGGAAGCCCGGGAAGCAGGAAGTGCAGTCCGAATCCCGCGGCCGCGCCGGCGGCGGCGAGCGCGAGGCCAGCAAGCCAGCGGACGCGAGGGGACCGCGTCATGGGATGCGGGTCTCGATACGGTCGCTGAGCGACCCACTCGACCAACATCGGTCGCGGGCCTCTGCGGCTCGATTCGCACCCGCATCCAATCCAGTCGGGACTAGAAGCGACTTCGACCTGTCAGAGGTCGCATTTACTCCCGAGTCGAATTGGAGAAGCCTCGGATGCCCGATCGAGTCGGGAGAAGTTGCGGGCAGAAAGACCCTCGATGTCGCATTTACTCCCGAGTCGAATTCCGGCGAGCAATCCAGACGGGTCTCGATACGGTCGCGGAGCGACCTACTCGACCAACACCGGTCGCGGAGCGACCTACTCGACCAACACCGGTCGCGGAGCGACCTACTCGACC
>JAZJZS010000003.1:137766-279179 GCA_040389685.1 Actinomycetota bacterium | reverse complement strand
AACACCGGTCGCTGAGCGACCTACTCGACCAGCGCCGGTCGCTGAGCGACCTACTCGACCAACATCGGTTGCGGAGCGTCACTCCCGGTTCTTCGCGGGGTTGCTGAGCGTGCCGATTCCTTCGATGGTGATGTCGATGGTCTGGCCGTCGAGGAATCCGCCGAGACCCGCGGGGGTGCCCGTCATGATCACGTCGCCGGGAAGAAGAGTCCAGACATCCGACACATATTCGATGAGTTCGGGAATCTTGTGCAGCATGTCTCTGGTGTTGCCGTGGCGACGCGGCTCGCCATCGACGAAAGTCTGAATCTCGAGGTTCGACCAGTCGAGCTCGGTCTCGATCACGGGACCGAGTGGCGCGAAGGTGTCGTAGCCCTTGGCGCGGGCCCACTGCCCGTCGGCGAACATCTGGTCGCGCGCCGAAACGTCGTTGCCGATCGTGTACCCGAAGATCACATCGGCATAGTCGGCGGCCTTCACCCGCTTGGCGATCTTGCCGATCACGATCACCAGTTCGCCCTCATGCACGATGCGTCCCTCGACGGGCGGCATCTGGATCGTGTCGCCCGGGCCAACCACTGCAGTGTTCGGCTTGAGGAAGATCAGCGGCGCGTCCGGGCTCGCCGCCTCGCCTTTGAGTTCGTCGCGATGCGCCGCGTAGTTGAGACCAATACACACGACTTTCGAGCGCGGGATGACCGGGGCGAGCAGCTTCACGTCTGTTGCGGCGACCCGTTCCCCCGTTGTGCCGAATCCGCTGAACATCGGGTCGCCGGACAGCACGACATAGTCACCGGCGCCGCCCTGGGCATCCGGGTCGAGGATGCCGTACCGGGGGTCGCCGCCGTCGACCGAGAAGCGCGCGATCTTCACAGTGTTGCTGCGTCCGATCGAGCCACCGAATCTGCGCGGGCGGGCGAATCGGCGCCGTCGAGCCGAGTCATCCAGCCGTGGCGATCTTCAACGATGCCGTACTGGATACCGGTGAGTTCCTCGCGAAGCGAAAGCGCAAGGGCGCTGCTCTCCTGCGCGATTTCGAAGCCCTCGGCCTTGAGGAGACCGATCGGCGCGACGACGGCGGCGGTGCCGCAGGCGAACGCCTCGACGATCTCGCCGGATGCCGCGCCGTCACGCCATTCGTCGATGGTCACCCGGCGGCGCTCGACGGTGTGTCCCCGGTCCTCGGCGAGCTGCAGAATCGAGTCGCGGGTAATGCCTTCGAGGATGCTGTCTGAGGCCGGGGTGAGGAGCGTGCCGTTCGACTTCACGAGCACGACGTTCATTCCTCCGAGCTCTTCGAGGTACTTCTCCTCCTCGGAGTCGAGGAACAGCACCTGGGCGCAGCCGTGCTCGTAGGCCTCGGCCTGCGCGATGAGCGACGACGCGTAGTTGCCGCCGGTCTTCGCGGCCCCGGTTCCTCCCTTGCCCGCGCGCGAGTAGGTGGTCGACAGCCAGATAGAGACGGGTGCGAGGCCTCCGGTGAAATACGCCCCGGCCGGGCTCGCGATCACGTAGTAGTTGACCTTCTCGGCCGGGCGCACACCGAGGAACGCTTCCTTTGCGAACATGAAGGGGCGAAGGTAGAGGCTCGCGTCGGGCGCGGTCGGCACCCAGTCGCCATCCGCGGCGATGAGCTCTCGCAGCGAGTCGAGGAAATACTCGGTCGGCAATTCGGGCAGCGCGAGGCGCCGCGCCGACCGCTGCATGCGGGCCGCATTAGCCTCCGGGCGAAAGCTCCAGATCGAGCCATCGGCGTGCCGGTAGGCCTTGAGTCCCTCAAAGATCTCCTGCCCGTAGTGCAACACGGCTGCAGCCGGGTCCAGTTCGATCGGGCCGTAGGGCTGCACGCGCGGTCGGTGCCACCCTCCGCGGGCGGACCAGCAGATGTCGACCATGTGGTCGGTGAAGTGTTTGCCGAACCCGGGGTCGGCGAGGATTTCCGCGCGGGCGGGTTCGGCGAGCGCGTCGGGGTTGAGCCGACGGGTGAAGTTGAGCGTGGCAGGCGCGAGGAGGTTTTTCATGGGATCCCTAATTCTTGCGGTAATTAATTGTGCGCCAGGAGCGAGCGGATGGCGTCGCCGACCTCCGAGGTGGTTCGGGCCGTGCTCCCACGTGAGGCGAGATCGGCGGTGACCGCCACCGTGACCTGAGCCGCGGCATCCGGCAGTCCGAGGTGATCGAGCAGCAGCGCCACCGACAGGATGGCCGCGGTCGGGTCCGCCCTCTGCTGCCCGGCGATGTCCGGCGCCGAGCCGTGCACCGGTTCGAACATGGACGGAAATTCGCCGTCAGGGTTGATGTTGCCCGAAGCGGCGAGCCCGATGCCGCCGCTGATCGCTGCGGCGAGGTCGGTGAGGATGTCGCCGAACAGGTTGTCCGTGACGATCACGTCGAATCGAGACGGGTCGGTGACCAGGAAAATGGTGGCGGCGTCCACGTGCAGATAGTCGACGTCAACGTCCGGAAACTCGAGGGCCACCCGGTCGACCGTCCGTTGCCAGAGACTGCCCGCATGGGTGAGGACGTTCGTCTTGTGCACAAGGGTGAGCTTGTGGCGCGGGCGAGCGGATGCCGCGGCGAATCCGTAGCGCACCACGCGCTCGACGCCGAAGGCGGTGTTCACCGAGACCTCGTTCGCGACCTCCTGGGGTGTTCCGACGCGGATGGCGCCGCCGTTGCCCGCATACGGGCCCTCAGTGCCTTCACGGACCACGACGAAATCGACGACGCCCGGGTTCGCGAGCGGCGAAGTGATGCCGGGCAACAGTCGTGTCGGGCGCAGGTTCACGAAATGGTCGAGGGCGAAACGGAGGCGAAGAAGTAGGCCGCGTTCGATCAGGCCGCCGGCCAGGCGGGGATCCCGCGGGTCGCCCCCGACGGCGCCGAGCAGGATGGCGTCGTGCCGCATCAGCTCCTCCAGTCCCGCGTCGCTCAGGATCTCGCCGGTTGCGAGGTAATGCGCCGCCCCGAACGGAAAGCGGGTGGTCGTGAGTTCGACATCCGTCGGGATCGCGGCGAACAGAAGTTTCACCGCCTCGGCGATGACCTCCGGACCGATGCCGTCGCCGGGGATGAGCGCGAGTGCAATGGAGCGGGGCATGGGATGACTCCTTACAGAAAGAGCGACAGCGGGCGGAAAGTGGGCGTGATCCTAACCAGTTCCCAGCGTACCCGCAGGAGATTGTCGCGTAACTTGCCCCCCTTTTAGGGGGCAGACGGTTACGATAATGGGCGGACACTGGTGTTGTGTGCCTTCACTGGGTGCATCTTCACAACACCAAAGCAGCACTGGAAGGACTCATCATGGGTATCGGTACAGGCATTTTCCTCTTCGTCGCCGGAGCTATCCTCTCGTTCGCCATCAACGTCACAGTGCCCGGGGTCGACCTCCGGCTCATCGGCTACCTGGTCATGGGGGCCGGAGTGGTCGTCTTCCTCATCTCGATCATCATGGTGTCGCGCAAGCGCTCGACGGTCTCGACCACCCGCACCGCGGTAGACCCGACGGGAACCGAGAAGACCACCAGCCAGGAGACTCGCGGCGACATACTTTAAACGGGCCGCCCGAACCGGCGCGCCCCCCTGACGATTCGGGTTCGAAAAGGGGGGCGGGTCATCATCGGAGCGGTGCTTTCGTGAGTCGCTCCGTTACCCGCGCGTAAAAGCGCAAGACGGCCTCATTCCTTTCCTCGCGGGATGCCTTGGCCAGGGCCTCGAGTGCCGCGGCCATCGCACCCCGCCGCTCCTCGACATCCGCGAGCGCCGCGAAGATCTTGCGGTCGAATTCGGCAGTCCCCCGCCCGCCAAATGCGCGCAGTTCCTCGGCAGCCCGATCGAGTTCCAACGGTCCAAGATGACTGCGGGCGATGATCGCCCCCAGCCTCACCACCGGCGCTGGCCACACCCGGGAGAGTCCATGGTAGAGGGTCGCGATCGTTGCCCAGTCGGTGTCGTCCCACGTCGCAGCGGAACTGTGCAGCCCGGCGATCCCGGCCTGAAGGGCGAACCTTCCGCCGCCGGGCAACGCCCGTGATGCCAGTTCCAGTCCGGCCCTGATGCGTTGGCGACCCCAGGCCGAGCGGTCCACCTCGGCGAGGGTGAGCGGCATCCCGTCACTGGTGGTGCGTGACACGCCACGGGCCTCGCCGAGTTCGATGAGGGCAAGGAGCCCGAGCGCCTCCGTATCCCCGGGGTATTCGGCAACCAGAGAGCGGGCGAGCAGGAGAGCCAGGCCGGACAATCGTGAATCCATCAGCGCGCTGCCGGCCACGGCCGTGTGTCCGAGCGTGTAGACGCCGTAGATGGTGGTCAGCGCGGCGCCGACACGGGTGGCACGATCCGCTGGAGTTGGCCAGGCGAAACGCTCTCCCGAGCGAGCGATTGCGTGTTTCGCGCGGGTGAGCCGAGCCGCGATCGTCGACTCGGACGTACCGAAAAAATCGGCGATGCCGGCGGTCGGCACGCCGCAGACGATGCGGAGCGCCACAGCGACCTGCTGCTCAGGCGACAGGAGAGGATCACATGCGACATAGATGAGACCGAGTCGGTCGTCGAGCTCCTCGGCAGGCGTCTCCCGTGCCTCCGGTTCGACGATGAGCGGCAACTTCTTCCGTAAGGCGCTCTCTCGTCGCAGGGTGTCGACGGCCACATGCCGTGCCGTCGTGGTCACCCACGCTCCGATATTCTCCAGGTGCTCCCCGGCGGCGATCCGATCGGCGGCGCGGGCGAAGGCCTCCTGGGCACTCTCCTCCGCGAGGTCCACGCTGCCGTAGGCGCGAAGAATGGCCCCGACGACGCGGGGCCATTCTTCGGCGAAGGCCGTCTCGAGCGCCGAACTCACGCTGTCAACCTGCTCATGGGTACATTCTGGCCTCGTGCTGCCCCGAGCTTACGGACTACATGCCGGACATCTCCCAAACCGGGTGGAGTTCGAGGCGGTCCCCGGTCGGGCAGAGCGCGGCAAGCTCCTTGGCCTGCTCGAGGGAATCGGCTTCGAGCAGATAATAGCCGCTCACGACTTCGGTGGTCTCGGCGAGCGGCCCGTTGGTGAAGACTGCGGGCTGGCCTGCTTTCGCCGGAACGATAACGATCGACGCGGCAGGCGGCTGCAGGGCCTCCCCGCCGAGGATCCTCGCACCGGCAGCCGCCACCGCTGCCGAGAACGCGCCGTGGGCACGCATGGCTTCTTCCGTGGCGCCCTCGGGCACCGAGGCCGGGTCCCAGATCGGTTCGACGATGAGGATGAGGTATTTGTCAGACATGATCACTCCCTATGGTGGCTGACCAACTCCGAGTCGGTTGGTCCCGTCTTCCACACGACGAACGGGATCCTCCGGAATCGACACCGTCGGGCAGAAACTAGTCGGTGATGTCGATTTCGCGCAGGAGGTCCGCCTGGATGGCGATGCGCACAGTGTCGAGCAATTCCTCGGGCACCGGGGAGTCCACTGTCAGTACGCTCAGTGCCTGGCCTCCGGCCTCACGGCGGCTGATCTGCATGCCCGCGATGTTGATGCCGGCCTCGCCGAACTCTCTCCCATACACGGCGACGATGCCGGGGCGATCGGTGTAGATCATCACGACGAGGTGTTCGGCCACCGGCACCTCAACGTCGTAGCCGTTGATCTCCACGATCTTCTGCGTCTGTTTCGGACCGGTGAGCGTGCCGGAGACGGAAATCTGGCTGCCGTCGCTGAGCGCACCGCGGATGGTCAGGAGGTTGCGGTATTCGTCGCTCACGGCATCCGTCGTCAGGCGCACCGTGATGCCGCGCTGCTCGGCGAGGAGCGGCGCGTTCACGTAGCTCACCGATTCGCTCACGACATTCGTGAAGATGCCCTTCAGGGCGGCGAGTTTCAACACGGTCACGTCGAACGCGACGATCTCGCCGCGGATCTCCACGTCGACGGCGGTGATCGGACTCGAGGCGAGACCGGCAAAGATCTGCCCGAGCTTCTCCATCAGCGGGATGCCCGGACGCACGGTCGTGTCGATCACTCCGCCGGCAACGTTCACCGCATCAGGCACGAGTTCGCCGGAGAGAGCGAGCCGAACGGACTTCGCCACCGAGACACCCGCCTTCTCCTGGGCTTCATCGGTGGAGGCACCGAGGTGGGGGGTGACGACGATGTTCGGCAACGCGAGCAACGGAGACCCGATGGGAGGCTCGTGCACGAAGACATCGAGGCCGGCGCCGGCGATCGTGCCGGCCGTGAGGGCCCGGTGGAGGGCATCCTCATCGATCAGCCCGCCGCGGGCGACATTGATGATGTATGCGCTCGGCTTCATCAACGCGAACTGCGCATCGCCGATCATCCCGGTGGTCTCGGGTGTCTTCGGCATATGGATGGTGACGAAGTCGGACTGGGCGAGCAGCTCGTCGAGGCCAAGGAGGGTGACTCCCAATTGCTGGGCCCGGGTGGCCGTGACATACGGGTCGTAGGCCACGATGTGGGTGCCGAAGGCCTGCATTCGGGCGGTGATGAGCGCCCCGATCCGGCCAAGACCGATGATGCCGATCGTCTTCTCGAACAGCTCGACGCCGGTGTACTTCGAGCGCTTCCACTGCCCCTCCGCGAGCGCACCGTGGGCTGCCGGGATGTGGCGGGCGAGGTTCAAGATGTGTCCGACGGTCAACTCGGCGGCCGAGATGATGTTCGAGGTGGGCGCGTTGACCACCATGACGCCGGCCTCGGTAGCGGCCCTGATGTCGACGTTGTCGAGCCCGACGCCCGCCCGAGCGACCACTTTGAGGTTCTTCGCGGCGGCGATCGCCTCGGCATCCACCCGAGTGGCGGAGCGGATGAGCACGGCGCTGGCCTCGGCGAGCGCGGCAAGCAGGGCCGGCCGGTCGGTTCCGTCGACGGAACGCACGTCGAAGTCGCCACCGAGGGCCTCTACCGTAGCGGGTGAGAGTTCTTCGGCGATCACAACGATCGGCTTTGCCACAGGTCGGATCCTTCGTTCGAGAAAAAGGGAGATGCCGCGCCGCGACGAGCGCTGTTGGCTCTTGAACTTTATCCCACGGGCGCGAACTCCTCCGGCCGTGTGACGCCCCGGGGCACCCTCGGGTGGCGCGAGCGTCGTCCGTTCGCCCAGCCTCGTGCATCGAGCGCGCTGTCCGGACTCCGAATCGTGGCTCCGAATCGGCTAAAGCTGCAGCGGAAAGTCCGGCGTATGCTGTCCGCATGGCCACTGAGCGCGACGATTTCCCCGACGAATCGGTTACCCCTAGTGACGGCCCGATGGCAGGCGAGACACCGCCGACCAGCGTGACCGGGTCGACCAATCACACCGGATCGACGCCCGAATCGCCCCGTGCTCCTGACCCCGCGGTTGCGGACGTGCACGATCAGATGCAGGCGATGGAGAATCAGGTGCAACGCACCCGCATCAGTGCAACGTGGGTCGCGATCGTCATCGGCATCGTTGTGCTCGTGTTATTGCTCATCTTCATTCTTCAGAACCTCCGCAACGTCACGGTCATCTTCTTCGGCGCCTCGGGCCAACTACCCCTTGGCGTGGCACTACTCTTCGCCACGATCGGCGGCGCCCTCCTGGTGGCAATCGTCGGCATCGCCCGGCTCACCCAGCTGCGTCTCAACGCCCGTCGCCGTCGCCGCGCCGGAATGCGTCCCCGCACCGAAGCGAAACAGTAGGGACCAGCCGACGGCGCCACCCGCTGCCGCCCTGCCTCGGCGATGGCTGCGAGGATGGACGGATGACCGCCTTCGAAACAGTGCAGCTCGTGCTCCGCACCCTGTTAGCCGTCGCATTCGTGGGGATGGGGATCGCCCACTTCCGCCCGGGGCCCGCCCGGGGGATGGCAGCGATGATCCCGGCGTATTTCACCCGCGGAGGCCTCATCAGTCGCATGAGCCTCGTGCGGTTCACCGGGGTGTGCGAGATCGCCGGTGGCATCGGGCTGCTCGTGCCGGTGACGACCTTCCTGGCCGGCATCATGCTCGTGCTGTTCCTGGTAGCGGTGTTTCCGGCGAATCACTTCGCGTCGGAGCATCCGGATCGCTTCGGCGCCGCCGCGATTCCGTTCTGGCGGCGGTACATCGCCCAGCTGGTGCTCATCGCCGTGATTCTCGTGTCGATCGTGACAGTGCCGAGCTGAGTTCTCTGAGGACTCAGGCGAGAGCCTCGACCGAGAGCGTTGCGGCCGCCACCAGGGTGAGCCCGATCACGAAGAGGAATACTTTCGCGAGCAGTGACTTTCGCCGCCCGATGACGAAGGCGAGCGCGTAGACCACCGGCGCAAGCAGCACATCGATGACGAGCCAGAGCCACGGGATGGCCACCGGATCGAGTTTCACGACCGCCCGCGCCTGGTTGTAGAGGTTGATCTGCGAAGTGACGCCGACCACGTTCGAGATCGCCTCGAACAGGTCGTACACGAAAAAGAGCGCAAAGAGGATCGCGACGCCGAGGCTGAGCCAGCCAAGCCGGGAGGTGCGTGTCTGCCGGGTGTCGGTCATCAGGCCCCCAGTCCAACGATGACGGGCCACGGTGCGAGCAACACCACGCCGAATAACAGCAACAGGATGCGGATGCCCGCGCGATTCTCGCGCGCCAGCACCAGCACCCCGACGAACCAGGCGGCCGGGGCGGCGATGGCCAGGATCTCGCCCAGTTGGTACATGAACGCGAAGAACAGGTTCGCCGTCGGCACCGTGGAGCGCTGCACCCCGATGATCCAGCCCACCGTGAAGAGCAGGAAAATGCCGCCGAACACCCCAAAGGTCACGAGGAGCGTCGGACTCATCCCCCCGTCATCGAACTCCGGCTCATCGGTCGGCCCCTCGACCGGCGGCGCGTCGATGTGGGTCGGGTCGTTTTCGCCGGCCCAGAGCAGGGCGTCTTCGTCCGGATCGGTCGCCACGACGCACCTAACGACTCAGTCGAAGCTGAATGACTTCGACCAGATGAGGGAACAGGGCGTGGTCGGGTTCGATGCCGGTGATCGCGACGACGAGCTCGCCCGCCGGCAGGCCGCTCGAGAGCAGTTCCTGCAGTTGCACGCTCTCCTCATCCCCCGGAACGTCGAAACGCAGCGCGGCGCCGACCGCGTTGAGCAGATCCCAGGCCGGCATCCCCCGCTCGGCCAGCTCGGCTGCGGGACCGATGAACCTCTCGTTGCGGCTTAGCTTGCGCATCGGATGTCGCCCGACGCGCTCGCAGGTATCGGGGAGGTGGGGGTTGGAAATGCGGATGAGGGTCTTCTCGATGTACGCCTGCTGTTCGTCGGCGTCGAATTCGTGCTTCGCCACGAGCAGCGACTTCGTCTCCGCGAGCACGGCGCGCACCTCGGCCTGCAGTTCGGGCGTGGCAAGGGCCTCACGAATCGACACCCAGCCGCGGTCCATGCCGTGATAGGCGGCAGCGGCATGTGCGGTGTTGACGGTGAACAGCTTTCGCTCGATGTACGGTGCGAGGTCGTCGACCCAGGTGATGCCGTGGATGTGCGGAGCATCTTCCCCCCGAAACGGCGTGCGGTCGACGACCCATTCGAAGAACGATTCGATGGTGACATCCAGGCCGCCGTGCTGTTCCGGCACGATGCGGTCGATTGCGCAGTTGGCGAAGACGGCATTGTGGCCGGGGGCATGTTTGCGCACGTGCTCGGCGAGGATGTCGGTGCCGCCGAGTGCATTCTCACAGGCGATGATCGTGATCTTGGCCGCGTGTTTCGCGCGAGCATCCAGGCCCTTGGCGATCACCGGGGCGATGAACTGGAGGATGCGCGCGCCGACAGCGGTCGTGACGATATCGGCGGCGGCGATCGCTGCCACGACATCCGCTTCCTGGGTGCGGCTGTTGAGGGCACGGAAGTTGTCGACGATTCTGGAGGCGGAATCCTCGCCGACCTCGTGCACGTGATAGCTTTCCGCGGCCTGGAGCTGCGCGATGATGTCGTCGTCCACATCGGCGAAGATCACCTCATAGCCGCTCGCGTGCAGAAACTGGGCGACGAAACCGCGGCCGATGTTCCCCGCTCCGAAGTGCACAGCGGTCTTGTTGCTCATGGGAGGCAATTCTACGTGCGGAGGCGCTGTCATCAATCCGTCACGTTCGTGTTGTTTACTGATCACACAATGGATCTCATCGACGTGCAGGAGGTGCGGGTACCTGCCACGCGTGCGGAGCTGAACGTCGCCGCCGGGGAAAAGGTGCTCGCCGGTGGCACCTGGTTGTATTCCGTCCGTGAGACCGGCCTCCGGGGTCTCGTCGACATCACCCGACTGGGCTGGCAACCGGTGACGCACACCGATTCCGGTCTCGTGATCGCGGCGACCTGCACGGTTGCGGAACTCTCCCGACTCACCCCGCCGTCGCTGCGCACCGACCCGGTTCGCGCGGGCGGCGGGGACAAGTCGCACGGTGACCCCCTCGCGCTGTTCTGGCAGTGTGCCAACTCGCTGCTCGCCTCCTTCAAGATCTGGAACGTCGCGACCGTCGGCGGCAACATCGCCCTCGCGCTTCCCGCCGGCCCGATGATCTCCCTCGCCGCAAGCCTCGACGCCGAAGCGGTGATCTGGATGCCGGGGGGCGGTGAGCGACGGATGCCCGTTGCCGAGTTCGTCACCGGGGTGATGCGCACCGCCCTGCGTCCCGGCGAGGTGCTGCGCGAGATCGCGATCCCGCGCGCTTCGCTCGAATCGCGCACCGGCTTTCGCCGCATCGCGCTCAATGCCCTCGGCCGCACAGGAACCCTCGTGATCGCCCGGCGGGCACCCGGGGGACAGACGGTGTTCACTGTGACCGGGGGCACGACGCGCCCGGTGCAGCTGCGATTCGACGGGCTGCCGCCTGCCTCATTGGTGGAATCGCGGATGCGCGCCATCGACTACTGGTACGACGACGCACACGGCTCCGCCGACTGGCGACGCGCTATGAGCGTGCGCTTCGCCGAGCAGCTGAGGAGGGAGTTGCAATGAGGTTCTCGGTGAACGGATCCCCCGTCGATGCGGACCCCGCCGCAGGCCAGGTGCTGCGCACGGTGTTGCGCGATCTCGACCGGTTCGACGTGAAGAAGGGTTGCGACAGCGGGGACTGCGGGGCCTGCACGGTGCTGCTCGATGGCGACCCGATCCACTCTTGCATCTACCCGGCGCACCGCCTCGAGGGCGCCTCGGTCACAACGGTGGCGGGCCTCGGGAGTTCGGAGCATCCGCATCCGCTTCAGAAATCCTTCGTGGATGCCGCCGGATTCCAGTGCGGATTCTGCACCGCCGGCCTGATCGTGACCGCCTCCACCTTCACCGAGGACGACCTCGGGGACCTGCCGCGGCTGCTCAAAGGCAACATCTGCCGGTGCACCGGGTACCGGTCGATACGGGATGCGATTTGCGGTAGACCGAACACTCAGACTCCGGCGTCGGGCGAAGCCGCCGGGCAGTCGGTGCGAGCGCCCGCCGGCCTCCGAATCGCGACCGGCGAGGAGGAGTTCACCCTCGACTTCCGCACGACCGGACTGTTGCATCTCGCGGTGCTGAAGAGTCCGCATGCCCATGCGCGCATCCGCTCCATCGATGTCTCGCACGCGCTCGCGGCCGAGGGCGTGCACGCCGTACTCACCCACCGTGACTCCCCCGGCACCCTGTTCTCCACCGGCCGGCACGAGATGCGCACCGACGATCCGGATGACACGCTCGTGCTCGATCCGGTGCTGCGGTTCATCGGCCAGCGGGTCGCCGCGGTCGTCGCCGACTCGGTGGCCATCGCCGAACGGGCGCTCGCCCTGATCGAGGTGGACTACGAAGTGCTGCCCGGCGTCTTCGACCCGGAGCTCGCGCGCCAGCCGGGCGCCCCGCTGCTGCATGCCGACAAGGGGACCGACCAGCGAGTTGCCGCGCCGGAACGCAATGTGCTCGCGCAGCTGCACGGCGAGATGGGTGATGTCGACGCGGCGATCGCCAGCGCGGATGCCGTGGCCACCGGCACCTGGCAGACCCAACGGGTGAGCCACGCCGCCCTCGAAACGCATGCGACCCGGGGCTGGCTCGACGCCGATGGTCGACTTGTGCTGCGGACCTCTTCCCAGGTGCCCTACCTGGTGCGAGACGAACTGTGCCACATCTTCGGACTCGCGCCGTCTCGGCTGCGCGTGTTCACTGCACGGGTTGGCGGCGGTTTCGGCGGAAAACAGGAACTGTTCACCGAAGACCTCGTGACCCTCGCGGTGCTGCGCACCGGGCGCCCGGTGCAGTACGAGTTCACCAGGGAGGACGAGTTCACCGTCGCCTCTCCGCGGCATCCGATGCGCGTGTCGGTGACCCTCGCCGCGACATCCGATGGCACTCTCACCGCTATGGCGGTCGACGAGCTGATGGACACCGGCGCCTACGGCAATCACGGCATCGGCGTGATGTTCCACAGCGTTCACGAGTCGATCAGCGTCTACCGCTGCGCGAACAAGCGGGTGGATGCCGAATCGGTGTACACCAACAACCTGCCCTCTGGCGCGTTCCGTGGCTACGGCCTCGGGCAGGTGATCTTCGCGATCGAGTCGGCGATGGATGAGCTCGCCCGCACCCTCGGGATGGATCCGTTCGAGCTGCGGCGGCGAAACGTGGTCGTGCCGGGAGACGACATGGTGATCGTCGAGCCGCACGCCGAGACCGACCTGATTTACGGCTCCTACGGACTCGACCAGTGCCTCGACCTGGTGCAGGGGGCGCTGGCTGGTCCACTGCCGTTGCCCGACTCGGGATGGCTCGGCGGCACCGGCATGGCGCTCGCAATGATCGCCTCCCTGCCTCCGCGCGGACATTACGCGGACGCCACGGTCACTCTGTTGCCCGACGGTGACTACGAGATCGGGGTAGGGACCGTCGAATTCGGCAACGGGACCACGACGGTGCACGCCCAACTGGTGGCATCCGCTCTCGGCACGACGGTCGAGAGGGTGCGCATCCGCCAATCGGACACCGACGTGGTGGAGTACGACACGGGAGCTTTCGGCTCGGCCGGTGTAGTCGTGGCGGGCAAGGCTCTGTTGGCCGCGGCATCGTCGCTCGCCGAGCTTATGCTCGAGCGGGCATATTCGATCTCTCCGCTCTCGGGTGGGGTCGTTTCGGGCGGCGGGGTGCTCGTCGGCTCGCTGTTCCTCTCCGCCTCGGAACTGCTCGCCGACGGGCCGCTCACCGCGACCGGACGGCACGACGGTACGCCCCGCACGGTGGCGTTCAACGTGCACGGGTTTCGCGTTGCGGTGAACCCCGACACCGGTGAGGTACGCATCCTGCAGTCCGTGCAGGCCGCGGATGCCGGCACGGTGCTCAATCCCGAGCAGCTTCGCGGGCAGATCGAGGGGGCAACGGCGCAGGCCATCGGCACCGCGCTGTATGAGGAGCTGCGCCTCGACGGCGCCGGACGCGTCACCACGACCGCCTTCCGCAACTATCACGTGCCAAGGTTCGCCGACATTCCGGTCACGGAGGTGCTCTTCGCCGAGACCTTCGACGCGCTCGGGCCACTCGGCGCGAAGTCGATGAGCGAGGCGCCGTACAACCCGGTGGCGCCGGCGCTCGCCAATGCGATTCGGGATGCTCTAGGCGTGCGGCCGAGCGAGTTGCCGATGTCGCGCGACCGCCTGTGGCGGTTGGCTTCCGGTGCGGCCAGGTAGGTGCGCGCGGCTCGCGCTCCTGCGGTGCACGGGTTGCCCGCGCAATGTGAACGCCCTTCGGAATCGAGTCGGGACTAACTGCGGGTTGCGGCGCCTTCCGGTCGCACTCTCCCCCGACTCGAATGCACGGCCCGGCGTGTTGGCACCGTCGTGCTTCTGCGGCGAAGTCGTCGGTGAGAAGTTGGACCCCCGGTTGTGCGGCTGTGCGGTGGGATGGCCCGTGACAGCGTGCAGCAGGGCGTTCATGCCCCGGGGCGGCCGGTCACATGGCACGATGGAGCGACGAAGGAGCGCGCCATGACTCAGACCCGGCTCACCGAGGAAGGCATCCGTTTCGTGACGGATCGCCACCTCGCCACGCTCTCGACGCTGTCGGCGAGCGGCGCCATTCACGCTGTACCCGTCGGTTTCACCCTGCATGATGGCACCGCTTTCGTAATCACCTCGCGCTCCTCGCAGAAGGTGCTGAACGCGCGGCGATCCGGGCACGCGACCCTCTGCCAGGTAGCGGGAGCGACCTGGCTCACCCTGATCGGCCGGGCTCGAATTCTCGAGGATGCCGACAGCATCGCCCTTGCGGTGACTCGATATGCTGCGCGATACCGGCAGCCACGGGAGAATCGCGAGCGCGTCGCTCTTGCGCTCGAAGTGGAGCGGATGCTCGGATCCGCCGACTTCCTTCAGCGCTGACCGTGCGCGATCGGGATGGCGCCGATGGCGGTCCGGCCGTCAGCAGGCGTGTTCGGGGGCCCGAAAGATCCGGAATAATGAAACCATGATCGACTGCGCCGGCGTGGATGAGCATTGGCTCGAACGAACCATCGATCTCGCGACGCTCAATATTGCGAACGGCGGTGGCCCCTTCGGCGCGGTCGTGGTTCGCGATGGCACGCTAGTCGCGGAGGGCCAAAACCGGGTCACCGCGGAGCTCGACCCCACGGCGCACGCCGAAGTCGTAGCCATCCGTGCCGCCTGTCGCGCCGAGCAGTCGTTCTCCCTGACAGGCGCGACCCTCTACACGTCTTGCGAGCCGTGCCCGCTGTGTCTCTCCGCTGCCCTGTGGGCTCGGGTGGATCGGGTGGTCTTCGCCGCGGACCGGCACGATGCGGCCCGCGGCGGGTTCGACGACCTCGAGTTCTATGATCTCTTCGCGCGGGACCGGGACACGTGGCACGTCTCAGTGGTGTCCCTTCGCATCCCGCACTCCCCAGCGCCCTTCGATGCCTGGCTCGCCCATGACGCCCGCACAAACTACTGAGGGCCGCCCGCGCTCCCCACAGAGTCACGGCTCGACAAACCCGGGGGTGTCGACAGGGCGACTCTGGACTCCCGCCATCGGTGCTGCGCAGAAGTTGTGCGTGGTGATGGTCACTCAGTGGTCCTCCCAACACTGCACATGACTTCTGTGACGGGAATCGTGCTCGCGGCCGGCGCCGGCGCACGTCTCGGGCGTCCCAAGTCGCTGATGCGGACCGCGGATGGCGAGCCCTGGGTTGCCCGCGCGGTTCACCTCCTGCAGGCCGCCGGTTGCCGCCGTGTGTTGGTGGTGCTCGGGGCGTGTGCCGAGCAGGCGACCGCTCTCGTGCCGCCCGACAGCGACATCCTCGTGGTCGAAAACTGGGCCGACGGCATGGCTGAGTCCCTTCGACAGGCACTCGCCGCGATACTCGAAGACGCCGCCGGTGACGCCGCCATGATCACCCTCGTCGACGTGCCCGATCTTCCGGGTCAGGTCGTGGCCCGGATACTCGCCCTACCCTGCGATGACAGCACCCTGACTCAAGCAGTCTTCTCGGGCCAGCCGGGTCACCCGGTGCTCATCGGCCGTGCGCACTGGGCCAGCATTGCATCCAGTCTGGAGGGAGATCGCGGGGCGCGCGACTATCTTACGCAGCACGGTGTCAGCGAGATCGAGTGCGGCGACCTGTTCGACGGCCACGACGTGGACCGACTCTAAAGTCCAGGCCTCACCGAGCCGCCGCTCCCCCGGTCTCACACCTCAAGCGCATCGGCCAGCCGGAGGCAGCAGTCGACCAGAGCGATGTCGGTCATCGGCGGCCCAACGAGGCAAAGCCCCACCGGAGCGCCGTCCACCGTGAGTGCGGGCACGCTCAGGGCGGGCCGACCGGCGATTCCGGCGACGCAGGTGAGGCGCAGCGTGCTCTGGCGCACCTGCTCGATGGTCTCGGCATCCGCGGTCGTCGAGGGGGCGATCGATGACGCGGACGGCAGCAGCAACACCCTGTCGCCCACAATCGACTCGATGCGCTCCCGGGCGAGCTCGAGAGCCAGGCGCGCGAAGGACTCCGTCTCGGGATCGACCGTCGCGCCGAAGGCGAACCGCGCCTCGATCTCGTCTCCGAGGGCGCCGGAATGAGCGGTGATCCACTCGCCGTGCGTCGCCCACGCCTCGGCGGACTGCACCGTGCGGAAGATCTCGTGCAGGTCATCGATGTCGGGCAGCGTCACCTCGATGAGATCGTCGGTGAGACCGGCTTCCGCAAGGGCGGCCAGTGCCGCGGAGAATGCCTCCTGCACCTCCGGCGAGGCCTCGGCAACGAGGGCGGGGGCCACGGCGAACCCGCCGGAGATCGCCTCTCGACCGGCGCTACCGAGGGAGGCGGATGCCGCTGCCCGCAACGTCGCCGCGTCGCGGGTGAGCCAGCCGACAGTGTCGAACGAGGGCGCAAGCCCGAGGAGGCCGTCGCGGGACACGGCACCGTGGGTCGTGCGCAGTCCCCACAGGCCCTGGTATGACGCGGGAACCCGAATCGAGCCACCGGTGTCGGTGCCGAGCCCGATCGAGGACTGGCCGGAGCCGACAGCGGTGGCCGGTCCGCTGGACGATCCGCCCGGAATTCTGCCCGCCGTCGCGGCGTTCGGCGGGGTGCCGTAGTGCGAATTCTTGCCGGCGACGCTGTAGGCGAATTCGTCGGTCTGGGCGATGCCCTGCAGCGCAGCCCCGGCCGCGAGCAGTGCTGTGACCGCCGAGGCGTGGGCGACCTTGCGCGGCGACTCGGCAAGATAGTGCGGAACCCCGGCCCCGACGGCGAATCCGGCCACATCGAAAATGTCTTTTACTGCAACGGTCTCGCCAACGAGCGGTCCGCCGTCCGCGCCGCTGACCAGTGGGCTCCCCACGACTCTCCAGACGGATGCCTCGATCGCGGGCGCCGGTACGCTCTCGTGGATGGCCTCGATCAGCCAGTCGGCATCCCCGTCGTTGGTTGAACTTCGGTGCCACAGCTGGGTCTGCTGTCCCCGACCGCCCGTAGCGGGCAGCGTAACCGCCACGATGAGAGCACGGTCGTTGCCGAGATCCCGCACATGCAGGTCGCCGATGGCGCGGGCCGGAGCCCCGCCGCGACCCTGCCGGAACGCGCTGATCGCGTCGTGCCCGAGCAGGATGCCGTCCGCGTCGCCGCGAAGAGTCCCCGGCCCCGGCGCGAAGAGGCGGTCGACCGCCTCGAGATCGTTGGACCGGAGCGCCCGCTCGTAGGCCCAAAACGCGTCAAGGAGACCGTCAGGGGCGGTTCCTTCTACAACACTGCCGGTATTATCAGTCACAATCTGCCACCTTAATCCTTGCGTGAACACCCTTCACGATATCCACCACCCGCGGGATGGTGAAGCTTGTCGTCGGGGCATCCGAATCCACCACCAGCATTGGCACACCGTGTGCTGACTGAACCCTACCGACGGGGCAGACGGGGGTGGCGACGCCATGCGGCGGGGGCGCAGATCAACGAGCGTAGATCGAAACCTCGGTTTGCGGAAAAGTGAACCAGACTGCGAGCCCCGATGCGAGCCCGAGCACCGCGGCGCGGCCCGGTGAGACGTCGGCGACCATCGACTCGGCGCGCACGCGCACACTGTCGCCGAGCGGCTCGAGGTCCTCCACTATCACCGGGAAGACGTTGGCTCCGTGCGGCCGGCTGAGGGACACCGACACCGCGGAGGGCCGCACAGCCGCCCCGGCGGGAAGGCCGATCGCGCCCGTGCCCGGCCCGGTTATCGTCGCGCCGTCAGGCATCCGCAGTCCGGTCGCGGTGCGGACGCCCGTGAGCAGGTTCAGGCCGGCGAGGCGCGCGGTGAACGGATGCCTCGGCCGCTGCAACACCTCGGCCGTCGCCCCCTGCTCCACGACGACACCGTCGCCGAGCACGATCACCCGGTCGGCGAGGGTGAGGGCGTCGAGCACCTCGTGGGTGACGAGGATCGCGGTCCGGTCGGCGAGCACCCCCCGCAGCATCCGGCGCAGCGTGGGAGCGACGGCCACGTCGAGGGCGGCGAGCGGCTCGTCGAGAAGTAGCAATTTCGGTTCGGGCGCGAGGGCGCGCGCGATCGCGACACGCTGGGCCTGCCCTCCGGAGAGCTGGGCCGGGCGGCTGGCCGACAGCTCCGCGGCCTCCACCGCGGCCAGCCAGTGGCGAGCCGATGCCCGCGCTGCGGCCCGCGACCGGCCGGCGCTGCGCGGCCCGAAGGCCACGTTCTCGAGCGCGCTGAGGTGCGGAAAGAGCAGCGGTTCCTGCGCGAGCAGGGAGATTCCGCGCTGGTGCGGCGGCACCCAGTGCCCACGCTCGACGTCGAAGAGCGTCTCACTGCCCAATATCCCGCGACCGGCGTCGGGCCTCAGCAGGCCGGCGAGAATCGAGAGGAGTGTCGACTTACCCGCGCCGTTCGGTCCGAGCACGGCAAGGGTCTCGCCCTCGGCGACATCGAGGCTCAGGTCAAAACCGCGTTCCGCGACACGCGCCTCCACATGGAGCGTCATTTTGCCGCCCCGCCCAGTCGTGACCCGGGAGCGGTGCGCAGCGTCATCCCCACCACCGCGAGCGAGACGACCACCAGCAGGAGAGACAGGGCCACCGCAGCATCCGGATCGATCTCGCGCTGCAGGTAGATCTCGAGCGGCAGCGTGCGCGTGACCCCCTGCAGGCTGCCCGCGAAGGTGAGCGTCGCGCCGAATTCACCGAGGGCCCGCGCGAACGACAGCACGGCTCCGGAGAGCAGCGCTGGCAGCACCAGCGGCAGAGTGATGCGCCGCAGAACAGTCGTCGGGCGCGCCCCGAGCGTTGCCGCGACCGCCTCGTAGCGGGTGCCGGCCAGCCGGAGCGCACCCTCGAGGCTCAATACCAAAAAGGGCAGCGCCACGAAGGTCTGGGCGATCACGACGGCCACCGTCGAGAAGGCTACGCTGACACCCAGCACCTCGAGCGGGCGCCCGAGCAGCCCCCGGCGGCCGAAGGCTGCGAGCAGGGCGATGCCGCCGATCACCGGGGGCAGCACGAGCGGCAACAACACGATGGTGCGCACGAGCCGCTGGCCGGGGAAGCTGGTTCGGGCGAGCACGAGCGCCATCGGCACGCCGAAGACCACGCATAGCACCGTCGCGGCGAGGGAGGTGCGCAGGCTCAACAGCAGGGCGGCGACGGACGATTCGCTCGAGACCAGCGCGACGAATCCGCCCCAGTTCACCCGGGTCGCCATCGCGACGAGCGGCAACAGCACGAAGCCCCCACCGACAACCGCGATCACGATCACCCAGCGGGGCACCCCGGAGAATGACGCCCGGTTCATTGTCGCGGGGCGCCGAAGCCCGCCTTCGCAAGAACCGAACGTCCGACATTCCCGGTGACGAAGTCCACGAAGTCCTTCGCGACCTTCCCGTTCCTGCTTGCCGTTATCGTGGCGATCGGGTAGGTGTTCACGGCCGTGCTCGACTCAGGGAACGGGATGCCGGTCACGCTGGACCCGGCACCCTTCACGTCCGTGACGTAGACGAGTCCGGCATCCGCCTCGCCGGAGGCAACCTTGCCGAGCACATCGGTGACCGCGTTCTCCTCGCTCACCGGGGCGAGCTTCACGCCGGTCGACGTCTCGACGGCGACCGTCGCCGCGCCGCAGGGCACCGCCGGAGCACAGACCACGGTGTTTACTCCGGGCTTCGCCAGGTCGGAGAACGTGGCGATCTTGGCCGGGTTGCCCGGAGGCACGGCGATCTCCAACACGTTGGTGGCGAAGTTCACCGGGGTGCCAACCAGGGTCGACACCTTCGCCATGTTCTTCGCATCGGCCGAGGCGAACACATCGGCAGGCGCTCCCGCGGTGATCTGCGCGACCAGGTCGGCGGATCCGGCAAAACTCGTGGCGACTGTCACGCCCGGGTGCGCCGCCTCGAACTTCGTGGCGAGCTCGCCGAAAGACTTGGTGAGGGATGCCGCGGCGAAGACCGTGATCGACCCGCTGAGCGAGTCCTTCGCGGGCGTCGCCGAGGGCCCGCGGGCCGCGCATCCGGCAGCCGTAAGCAGGATGCCGACGGCAAGGGTGGCGAGCACGAAATGCAGGACTCCCCGTGACTGGTGGGACAGCTGTGACACATCCGCACCTTCCGTCACGGGGAGTCCTGCATTTCGTGCTGGGTGAGGGCGGCGATCAGCTGCCACTTCACGGGTGTTCCTTGGGGGTCTCGATGATCACCGTCGTGGCCTTCACGACGGCGATCGCGACGGATCCGAGCTCGATCCCGAGATCTCGAACGGCCTCGCTGCTCATCAGCGACACGACGCGATGCGGGCCGCACTGCAGCTCCACCTGGGCCATGACGGTGTCCATCACGATGTTGGTGACCAGGCCGACGAAGCTGTTGCGGGCCGAGCGGGAGACGCCGGAGGGGTCATCCGGAAGCACCGCGTGCTGCCGCGCGATTGTCGCCAGCGCCAGCCCGTCGACCACGGCGCGGCCCCCCTCGTCTTTCTCGGCGACCAGGGTGCCGTTGTCGACCCAGCGACGCACGGTGTCGTCGCTCACACCCAGGTACAGGGCAGCATCTTTGATCCGTATCTGCGGCACGAAAGACATCCTACTTCCGCTTTCGCGGACTTTGCCGCTCGTCTACGCAAGTCGTACCCGCTGCCAAACGCGCCAGTGGGATCTCAGGTAAAGGCGTTCAGGTTCAAGATGACTGCGACGATTCCCGCGACGATCACCACGAGAATACCCACCGCCGGGCTAAGCCACGCTGGTCGCCCTCGGCGAGTAAGCACCACGGTGAACACCACGCTCAATAAAACGGTAAGCCCAACTGTGATGGGTATGAGGTAGACAGCCACGTTGGCCATCGCGTAATCGCAAATCTTCGATTCATAACAGCTATCTGACTTAAACGACAAGAAAATTATCAGCACAAAGAAAGCAGCCGCCACCCCGACCTGAAGGGCAATCAACCCGATGACCCCAAACACCTCTCCAACGCTGAGCCGGTTGGGTCGTTGAGAGCGGTCGATCGTTGAAATTACTACGTTCCTGCCGTTGTCTCGTGGGCGGTGCTTGGGTGTGACTGAGATCGCATTGCGCTCGAGCGGCAATGCTCAGGCCCCATTTGGCCGATCATGATCCCTCGGCAACCGCATCGAGTTTGTCATATTCCTGATCAGATCATTCACCTCCGCGGGCAGCAGAAACAGGGAGTGCGCACGAATCGCCTTGCCAAAACGTCATCGAGGTGCGCCAACCGGTGTGCGGCCAGCCCGACAGAGCTGAGGCCATCCGGCCGAGCACCGAGCGTGCCGATGTGGGTGCCCTCGGGAACGATTTACGTGCACTCAGCGGCCCGTCGTTGCCAAAGGCATGTCGACCGCCTGCTGTTGACCGTGCGTGATGACGTGCGTTCGGAGGATGATGTCATGGCCATTACAGCAACAGCGGCGGTCAATAACTTCTACCGACTCAACGAAGAAGTCAATCGTGACCACGATGATATCGAGATTACGTCCAAGAGCGGCTCTGCGTTTCTCGTATCTGCTCACGAATACAACGCACTCCGCGAAACTGCCCATCTCCTTCGGTCCTCCGCAAATGCAGCTCGCCTCGCGGCGTCTGCGCAACAGGTACGCGAAGGCCGCACAACTCCCCGCGAACTGATCGAGACAGACCAAGAATCGGCATAGTGCTCACTCTCGCCTTCACCGATGACGGCTGGGACGATTACCAGCACCGGGTATCGACCGACAGAGCGATCATAAAGCGAGCGAACATGCTGATCAAGGATGCACATCGCGATCCCACAGCGGGAATTGGGAAGCCTGAGCAGCTCAAGTACCTCGATGGCTCGCTGTGGTCCCGGCGGATCACGCAAGAACACCGCTTGATCTACTCCTTCGACAACGAGCAACTCATCGTGTGGCAGTGCCGTTACCGCTACTAACCGGCGGGGTGGTGCAGTCGAACACGCGATCGAACTGGTCTGAGCGGTGCGCGCCACCCACACCTGCGAGAATCGAAGGATGCCAGCATCCCCGCCGCCGATCGGCCCGAATAGCTCGCGGTACTCCCGCCAAGTTGCGCTTCCCGGCTTCGGACCGGCCGCCCAACAGAAGCTGGCCGACGCCCGCGTACTCGTGATCGGTGCCGGCGGACTCGGCAGCAGTGTTATTCCGGCGCTGGCCGCCGCGGGTATCGGAACCATCGGCATCATCGACGACGACACGGTTGAGCTCAGCAACCTGCACCGCCAACTCGCCCATGGCATCGCGGATGTCGGACACCCGAAAGCGCGCTCGGCGGCCGAGACAGTGGCGGCCATCGATCCCGCGACCACCGTGCACGCCGTCGAAGCCCGCCTGACCGCCGACAACGCCCTCGACCTGTTCGCCGGCTACGACATCGTCGTCGATGGCAGCGACAACTTCCCCACCCGCTATCTCGCGAACGATGCGGCGGCGCTCACGGGCATCCCTCTCGTCTGGGGCGCGGTCTCCCAGTACGCCGGGCAGGCCGGGGTCGCGTGGGCTGCGCGGGGGCCGCAATACCGCGACCTGTTCCCCGCTCCCCCGCCGTCAGGATCCGTACTCTCCTGCGAGGCCGGCGGCGTGCTGCCGAGCGTCGTCGCCGTGATCGGATCGATCATGGCCGGAGAGGTCCTGAAGATCGTCACCGGGGTCGGAACCCCCCTCATCGGACGGGTCACCACTTTCGACTCCCTCACCGGCGGATTCCGCGAGCTCGCCTATGAGCGGGATCCCGGGGCCACCGTGATCACCGGGCTGATTGACTACGACCTGTTCTGCGGAAGCCGCACCGACCTCACCGTGGAGGAGCTCGCGACAACTCTCGCCGAGGTCACCCTCATCGACGTGCGCGAGCCCTGGGAGGCTGCGATCGCGAGCCTGCCCGGAGCGACGCTGCTGCCCCTCGGGTCGCTCGAATCCACGATGGCGCAGATCGATCGCTCGAAGCCGGTGGTGGTGTACTGCCACTCGGGCATCCGTTCCGCGAGCGCCGTTGCGCTGCTCGGCGCGCACGGCATCCCCGCCCGCAGCCTGGACGGCGGCATCGACGCCTGGTCGCGCCGCGTCGACCCGAGCGTGGCACGGTACTGACATGACGCACCGCACTGTCGACGCGCACGCCGCGCACGTGCGCGCGCTCATCTCGTCGGCGCTGCCCACCGGCGTCGAGACCGTGGAGCTCGGAGCTGCGCTCGGGCGCGTGACGGCCGCGGCCATCGTCTCGCCGGTGGATCTGCCCCTCTTCCGCAACTCGCAGATGGACGGGTTCGCCGTCGTCGCGTCGGACCTCGCCGACCTGCCGGTGACCCTGCCCGTTGTCGGAGAGGTCGCCGCCCAGCCCGGGACTCCGCCGCTGCTTGTCGCCGGAACCGCGGTGCGCATCATGACCGGCGCCGTCGTGCCGGAGGGAGCGGATGCCGTCGTGCCGGTCGAAGACACGACCGCCACCGCCGACACGGTCACGATCACCCGCGGCCGGACCAGCGGAGAGTACGTGCGCGACCGCGGCAGCGACCTGCGCGCCGGGGATCCCCTGCTGCCCGCCGGACTGCGCCTCGCCTCCCGCCACCTCGCCGCGCTCGCCGCCGCGGGAATCGATACGGTCGAGGTTCGTCGAAGGGTGCGAATCGTCGTAATCACGACCGGTGCCGAGCTCATTCTGCCGGGTGCAGAGCCGCGGATGGGCGAGGTCTTCGATTCCAACGGCACTGCTCTAGAGGCGGCCGTGACCGCCTGCGGCGCCGAAGTCATGCTCCTGTCGCCCGTTCGCGACGATGTTGCGCTGCTGCGGCTGGTGATGGAGCGGGACGGCTCAGGTGCCGACCTCATCCTCACCTCCGGTGGCATCTCGATGGGCGCCTACGAGGTCGTGCGCGAGTTTCTGCAGACCATCGGCGGCGACATCGGCCACATCGCGATGCAGCCCGGCGGGCCGCAGGCCACCGGGGTGTTCAACGGCGTGCCGGTGATCAGCTTCCCCGGCAACCCGGTGAGCACCCAGATCTCGTTCGAGGTCTTCGTCGCACCCATCCTGCGCGAGGTCGCCGGGCTCGCCGCCGCCCACCGCGAGACGCGTGCGCTCACTACCGACGCGCGCTCGGCGCCCGGCAAGCGACAGTTCCTCCGCGGCCGCGCCCTGCCCGACGGCCGGGTGGAGGTCGTGGGGGGCCCGAGCTCCCACCTCGTGGCCGGGCTCGCGGCATCCGACCTTCTTATCGACATCCCGGAAGACATCACCGAACTGAAAGCGGGCGACGCCGTGGAAACGATCGAACTGTGAGCGAGTTCAGTCACCTGGATGCCGACGGTCGCGCCCGCATGGTGGATGTCGGCGACAAGGCGGTTACCGCCCGCACCGCGAGCGCGTCCGGTCGGTTCGTCACCACGCCGGAGGTGATCGCGCTCGTGCGCGCCGACGGCCTCCCGAAGGCCGATGTGCTCGCCACCGCCCGCATCGCCGGCATCTCGGGCGCCAAAAGGACGAGCGAACTCATCCCGCTCTGCCACCAGCTGCCGCTCTCCTCGGTCTCGATCGACTTCTCCTTCACGGATGACTCGATCCTCGTCTCCGCGACGGCGAAGACCGTCGGCCGGACCGGGGTCGAGATGGAAGCCCTCACCGCCGTCGCTATCGCCGGGCTCACCCTCCACGACATGGTGAAGGCGGTGGATCCGGCCGCAGTGCTCGGCGAGATCCGGCTCGAGTCGAAGACCGGCGGCAAGCGCGGGCACTGGACGCGGGATGGCGTAGTGGCACGCACGACCGTCCGCTCCGGAACCGCGGCGGTAGTCGTGGCGTCCACCGCCGGAGCCGCCGGAACCCGTGAGGACACCACCGGTCCGGTGATCGCCGCCTGGCTCGCCGAACACGGTTTCGCGGTCGATGCGGTCACCGTCGTGGCCGACGCGGACATCGCCGACGAGCTGGCCCGGGTGGTGGCATCCGCTCCCGCCGTGATCATCACGACCGGCGGCACGGGACTCAGCCCCACCGACCGCACCCCGGAGGCCACCCTCGCCCTGCTCGACCGCGAACTGCTCGGCGTGGCCGAGGCGATCCGCGCGCGCGGACTCTCCGCGACGCCGAGACCGATACCCACGGCGGCCCTCAGCCGCGCGGTTGCCGGCACCGCCAACGGTACCGTTGTCGTCAACCTGCCGGGATCCTCCGGCGGGGTTCGGGACGGGCTCGCAGTGCTCGACGGGGTGCTTGGCCACCTGGTTGCCCAGATCGCCGGGGGTGGCGCTCATGGGTGACGTGCTGGCCGCCATCACCTCCGACGCGATCGACGAAACCCGCCTCGAGCAGTTCGTGATGGATGCCGGGCAAGGCGCACTCGTCACGTTCCGCGGAGTGGTGCGCAACCACGACCACGGGCTTGCGGTCAGCTCGCTGGAGTACTCCGCCCATCCGGATGCTGCCCGCTTCCTTCAGGACTGCTGCATCACGATCGCCGCCGAGACCGGGCTGAGGGTCGCCGCCGTCCATCGCGTCGGTTGTCTCGAAGTGGGGGATGTCGCCCTCGTCGCCGCAGTAGCGGCCGCGCACCGGGGGGAGGCGTTCGCGGCCTGCGAGCACCTGGTCGACCTGATCAAGCAGACCGTCCCCATCTGGAAGCGACAGCACCTGGTCGACGGCGCCGCCGAATGGGTCGGGCTGTAGCCCGCGCCGTCCCACCCGCTCGCTTTTCGAAATCCATGCAATGTGGGGTGACACGCTCGCGAGCGCGGAATTCAGCGGCGTGTTGCCCGAAATGCATGGATTTCTGACAGGGACAGGTCGGGACGGGTCGCGCAGGGTCGGCGGAGTGGGCGCTCAGCCTCCGGCGAAGGGGGGCAGCACGTCCACGCGAGCGCCGACGGCACGCGATTCGTCTCGGCTGACCACCCCGTCGACGAGGAATGATCCGGATGCCAACACCCGGGCCATCGCGTCGCCATATCGACGCACCAGCACCGCGCGCAACTCCCCTACGGTGGCGACGGCGGGCAGCCGCTCCTCGTCGCGTCTAGCCGCTTCGGCCGCCGAGGCGAAATAGCGGATGACGACGTCAGCCACCGATGGCACCCATGCTGCGCTGCGGTCGCACGAAGTCGGCCCGGTCCATGCCGTGCCCGGCTTGCTTGCCCCACTGTGCGGCGCGCCACCACCCGGCGATCTTCGCGTCGTCGGAACCGTCGCGGAGCAGTGCGCGCAGGTCGGTCTCGTCGTCGCCGAACAGGCAGGAGCGAACGGTTCCCTCCGCCGTGACTCGGGTGCGGTCGCAGGCCTCGCAGAAGGAGCGGGTCACCGAAGCGATGATGCCCACGGTGGCCGGTGCGCCATTCAGGTGATACCCGTCGACGATCCACTCCTCCGCCGGGGCCGATGGATCGCCGCGGTGCGGCCGGCTGAGGGAGAAGCGCTCGCCGAGAACGTCGAGCAACTCCGCGGCATCCACCATATTGTCGCGAGCCCAGGCCTCATCGGCGTCGAGAGGCATCTGCTCGATGAAGCGAAGGCGCACTCCGTTCGCGAGTGACCACGCGAGCAGGTCTGCGGCCCCCGCGAGGGTGTCCCGCATGAGTACGGCGTTGATCTTGAGCGGCGTGAGTCCGGCATCCTTCGCTGCCTGGATGCCGTCTAAGACCGCCGGCAGGCGGTCGCGCCGGGTGAGGCGGGCGAAGTGATCGCGGTCAACGGTGTCGAGCGAGATGTTGATGCGGGTGAGGCCGGCTTCCACCAGCTCGTGGATGCGGTGGTCGAGCCCGATGGCGTTGGTCGTCATCGAGATCGACGCCTTCCCACCCCCCGGAAGCCCGGCAACCGCCGACGACCTGCGGATGATCTCCGCGAGATCCGCCCGCATCAGCGGTTCGCCCCCGGTAAAGCGGATGTCGTGAACGCCGAGGTCACGCACCGCGATGCCGACGAGGCGCGCGATCTCCGCCGCCGTGAGCAGGTTGTCGCGGGCGATCGCCGGAAGGCCCGTCTCCGGCATGCAGTAGGTGCACCGCAGCGAGCATTTCTCGGTAATCGAGATGCGCAGGTCTCTCGCGGTGCGGCCGAAACGGTCGAGCAGGCCGGCATCGTCGGGACGCCCCACGGTGGAGGGCGGCAGAGCGGGGTCGCGCCGGATCCCGGGGATGCCGAGCGCGAGGGAAGTCATGGATTCAGCCTACGTGACCGGGTCGGTACGAGCTCCGCGCCCGGCAACGCTGCCCGGCGACGCCCCCGGCAACGCTGCCCGGCGAAATCACTAGGCACATCTGCCCGGCGACATCACTGGGCACACCTGGCCGGCACACTCGAGTTGTGCAGGACCAAGTCCTGAAGAACTCGAGTGGAGCACCCTGTGAGCCTTCACCCGTTGCCGGGTTTGCGGGCCTCGTTCTGCAGGACTTCGACCTGAAGAACGGGAGTCCCGCACACCGCACTACCCGTCGAAGCGTTTTGTGCAGAACCGCGTCCTGCAGTACGCACGCCAGAACGCGCAAACCCCTCATACCACCGGCGAGAACCGCTCGAGCAGCTCTCCGATACGCCCCTTGCAGCCACCGCAACCGGTGCCGGCCCTGGTCGCCGTGCCGATGCGGGCGACCGTGGTGTTGCCCTCGCCGGCAGAGTCCGCTATCGCCCCGACGGTCACACCGTTGCACCAGCAGACGGTCGCCTCGAGAGCGAAGATGTTCCCCGCGGCCGTCGGGTCATAGTCGGGGCCGTCGAATCGCAGCAGCACGGAGCGGTCGGCCGGCAGCTCACTCCCCCGCTCGAACAGCAGGGTGAGTTCGGCCCCGGTGCGGGGCATTCCGACGCAGACGAAGCCTTCGAGCACTCCCGCGCGAGTCACCATCTTCACGTAGCGGCCGTGCTCCGGGTCTGCCCACTGGGCCACGCTCAGCGAGGCGCAGTCCGGGTCGTGGGACTCGGCCTGGCTCCACGGGTCGGCGGTGGTGTTGCCGGCGGCCACGACATCCACGCCGTCCGCCTTGAGCATCACAACCGCTGCCGTCCGCTCGGTGAACAGGGCGCCGGGCTGTGGCAACTCCGCGGAGAATCGCGCTACCAGCCAGTCCGCCTGCCGCCAACCCGAACCGATCAGGCCCGATGGCGCGCCCGCGGGCACCGCGAAGCCGGCGTCCTGCTCGGGGCGTGCGGCGACGTGGGCGCAGTCCCCGATCGCGAAGATGTCGGGGTCGGTGTGGCTGGCGAGGGTCTCGTCAACGAGGATGCCGGTCGAGACCGCGAGACCGGCGAGCGCAGCGAGCTCCGTCCGCGCTCCGACCCCACAGGAGAGCACCAGCAGGTCCCCGAAGATCTGCTTGCCGTCGGCGCAGACGAGGGCGTCGAAACGCTCGACCCCGTCGTCGTCGAGGTGAAAGAGCAGGCTCTCCGCGCGGGAATGGTTCACCATCGTGACCCCGGCGCGCCGGGCAGTTCGAGCGAGCACGGTTCCACCGCCGACATCCAGATTGCGGGCCATCGGGCTCTCGCCGTGATACACGACGCACGCCTCCGCACCGGCCCGGGCGGCGGCGAGCGCGATTTCCATGCCGAGCACGCCGGCCCCGAGCACCACGATCCGCTGGCCCGCCCGCACCGCGGCGAGCACGGTGTGAGCATCGCCAAGGTCGCGCAGCGCGGTGACCCCACGGGGAAGCGGGGCCTCCGCGGAGTCGAGGGCCGCGGCATCCGGAGTCGGCTTGAGGCGATCGCGTCGGAGGCGCCGCACGCCGTCGAGCGTCGGCACGTTGGCTCGGGCCCCGGTCGCCAGCACGAGCCGGTCGTAGGGCAGTTCCTCACCGGTGCCGAGAGTGACGGTGTGCCGGGTGCGGTTGATCGTGGTGACGGTCGTCGCCGTGAGGACTCGTACGCCCGCGTCCCGGGCCGCCGCGGCACTCGTGATCTCGAGCGACTGCCGGTCGGCGTGCCCCACGGCGTATTCCGCGATGAGCACCCGGTTGTAAGCCTCCGCCGCCTCGGCGCCGACCACCGTGAGGTCGATCCTGCCCGCGCGAACCGCGGGCAGGATCTCCTCGACGAAACGGGCACCGACCGGACCGTAGCCGACAAGCACGATACGTTCGGCGCTCATCGCCTAGACCCGCTGCCCGGCAACCGATGAACCGCGACGCAGGTAGAAGACGGCGGTGATGGCCATCAGCACCAGGTAGGCGATGACGAAACCGAGGATCGCACTCGAGTAGTCGCCGGTGGAGGTCTTGGACAGGCCGAGAACCTGCGGGATGATGAACCCGCCGTACGCTCCGACCGCCGAGATCAGGCCGAGGGCGGCTGCCGCCTTGCGCTGGGTGTCGACGTCGCCGGAGTTGCGGTGGGCGTCTCTCACGCCGCTGCGCGCCGCGAACACGCTGGGGATCATCCGGTACGTCGAGCCGTTGCCGACGCCGGTCGCCACGAAGATCAGCAGGAACGCCGCGAGAAAGGCCCAGAAGTTGGCCAGCGGGAGAACCCAGATCACGGCCAGCGCGCCCAGCGCCATTACCCCGAAGGCGGAGACCGTGACGACAGCGCCGCCGAATCGGTCGGCCAGCTTGCCGCCGAAAGGACGCGAGAGGGACCCGACGAGCGCTCCAAGGAAGGCGAGCGAGAGGGATGCCGCCCCCACATGCAGGGCGGAGTAGGCCGGGAACTGGTCGGCGATCAGCTTCGGGAAGACGCTCGCGAATCCGATGAAGGATCCGAAGGTGCCGATATAGAGAAGGGCGAGAATCCACAGGTGCGGTTCCTTCACCGCGGCGAGGGATGCGGCGAAGTCCGACTTGGCACTGGAGAGGTTGTCCATGAACCGGTACGCCCCGAAGACGGCCAGCAGGATGAACGGGATCCAGACCCAACCCGCAAGCGGGAGGTTGAGGGTGCCGATGGCCCCGAGTGTGATGACGACCGGCACCACGATCTGGGCCACCGATACGCCGACGTTTCCGCCGGCCGCGTTCAGGCCAAGCGCGAAGCCCTTCTCGCGCTGCGGATAGAAGAAGGTGATGTTCGACATCGAGCTCGCGAAGTTGCCGCCGCCGAACCCGCCGAGGGCGGCGATGAGCAGCATCACCGGGAACGGGGTAGCCGAATTGCCCACCGCGATGCCGAGCAGTACCGCCGGGATGAGCAGCAGCGCGGCCGAGACCATCGTCCAGTTGCGGCCGCCGAACTTCGCCACCATGAAGCTGTAGGGGAACCGCAGGGTGGCCCCGACCAGACTCGGGATGGAGATGAGCCAGAAGATCTGCCCGGTGTCGAAGGTGAAACCGGCCGCCGGCAGCTGCACGACGACGATGCTCCAGAGCTGCCAGATGATGAAGCCGAGGAACTCGGCGAAGATCGACCATCTGAGGTTGCGCGAAGCGATCGCCTTGCCGACGGTCTTCCACTGCTCGGCGTTCTCGGGATTCCAATTGTCGATCCAGCGGCCGGGGCGGTGCACAAGAGGGGCGGATGCCTCGATCGTGCGTTGCGCCGACCCCGGCGTCGTTTCGGGCGGAGTTGCAGCGGTTGTCGTGGTCATCGATCGCTCCTTGCGGGGTGGGGATAGTTCGGACTGGGGACGGTTTCGGCGAGCGCGACCTGCACGACTCCCCCGTCTACACGCACGGGATAGGTCGCCAGGAGGTAGTCGGCGGAGCTCAGGCACTCGCCGGTGACGAGGTCGTACACCTGCTTGTGCAAGGGCGACGCGATGGTCGAGCGCGCGCCCTTCGAGCCGACGATGCCGCGGGACATCACATAGGCGCCGGTCGCCGGGCACCGGTTGCTCACGGCGTGCAGGGTGCCGTCAGGCAGCAGGAACAGCGCGACCTGGTGGTCGCCAAGCAGGGCGGCCTCCCCCCAGAGGGGCTCGAGCTCAGCGAGCTCGCAGAGTGACACCCAGTCATCGTTCGTCATGCGTTCACGGTACGAGGGCCTGATTTCACGGGGAGGCGCGAGCCGTGACGATCGCGTAACGAAGACCTCACACCCTTCGGGGGGAGGGGTGAGGTCAATGTCACACATTGTTACGCGGGCGCAATGGCGAGGAAACGCCCGGCTCTTACGCTGGGGCCACTCCCCCTTCGAAAGGTGCTGCCATGGCCGAGGCCGACGACACCCGAACCGACCGCCACGTCGTGGTGATCGGCGGCGGCCCCGCCGCGCACCGGTTCACCGAGGCGATGGCGGCTCGTTCCGCGGCGCAGCCCCGATTTCTCGTCACTGTCCTCGGCGAGGAGCAGCACCTCCCGTACGACCGCGTCGCGCTGTCACGTCGCCTCGTCGACTCGGAAGATCTGACGCTCGGCGACCGCTCCCTGTGGGATGCCCCCGGCATCCGCTACCGCGCTGCAACCAGAGCAACGGCGATCGATCCGTCCGCGCAGACAGTGACCCTCGAGGGTGGCGAGGAACTGCCCTGGGACGAGCTTGTCTTCGCCACCGGGTCGGCGGCGTCGGTTCCTCGCATTCCTGGCGCCGAACTCGGACACGTCTACCGCACCGTCGAAGACGTCGACTTCCTGGTCGCCGAGGTCGCCCGCCTGCGGATCGCACTGAAACGACCGGCCAACATCGTGATCGTCGGCGGTGGCCTGCTCGGCCTCGAAGCGGCCGGCGGACTCCAGCGCCTCGGCGGCAACTCCACCATCGTTCATTCCGGTCGCTGGCTGATGTCGGCGCAGCTCGACGAGGGCGCCGGCCAGGCGCTTGGTCGCCTGATCGAGGCTCAGGGCATCGCCCTCGCGCTCGGAAACCGCCCGAGCGAAATCCTCTCCTCGCCCTCGGGCAGGGTGATCGGCGTCACCCTCACCGACGACCGCCGGCTGGACGCCGACCTCGTCGTCTTCTCGATCGGCATCACCCCGCGAGACGAACTCGCTCGCGATGCCGGACTCGAAGTCGGGTCGCGCGGCGGCATCACGATCGGCGGCGACTGCTCCACCTCACATCCGGGAATCTGGGCGATCGGCGAGGTCGCCTCCGTCGGTGCTGTCGATGGGAACGGCGGTGTGTGCGTCGGCCTCGTTGCTCCGGCCAACGCGATGGCCGAGGTCGTCGCCGACCGCATCCATGGCGGTGAGGCGGTCTTCCCCGGGATCGATGACGCCACGAAGCTCAAGCTCTCGGGGGTCGAGGTGGCGAGCTTCGGGGATGCCCTCGCCGTCACCGATCATGCGCTCGAGGTCGTCTACGCCGATCCCGCCCGCGGCCTGTACCAGAAGATCGTGGTGACCGGGGATGCCAAAACACTGCTCGGTGGCGTTTTCGTCGGCGACGCGACGCCCTACAGCTCGCTTCGCCCGCTGCTCGGGCGCGAACTGCCGGCCGAACCGGGTGCCTATCTCTCCGCCGCGGGAGCCGAGCCGCCCGCCGGCGGTGAACTGCCGGACGACGTACAACTGTGCTCCTGCAACAACGTGTCGGTCGGCACCGTTCGCTCTGCGGTGCGTGGCGATCATGCCGCAGCCTGCACCGAGCTCGGCGCCCTCAAGGCCTGCACCCGGGCCGGCACCCAGTGTGGCTCGTGCGTGCCGCTCGTGAAGAAAATTCTCGAGACCGAACTGACGAAGGCGGGAGTCGAGGTCTCCCGGGCGCTCTGCGAGCACATCGAGCTCAGCCGCAGCGAACTCTTCGAGTCGGTACGCATCCTGCAACTCGCCTCCTTCGACGCCATCATGGATCGCTTCGGCCGCGGCCTCGGCTGCGACATCTGCAAGCCGGTGATCGCCTCCATCCTGGCCAGCCAGAACTCCGCCTACATCCTCGATTCCGGGCGCGGAGCGCTGCAGGACACCAACGACCGCGCCCTCGCCAATATGCAGAAAGACGGTACTTACTCGGTCGTTCCCCGCATCCCCGGGGGCGAGATCACGCCGCAGAAGCTCGCGGTGATCGCCAAGGTCGCCGCCGACTTCAACCTCTACACGAAGATCACCGGCGGCCAACGCATCGACCTGTTCGGCGCGCGGCTGGAACAGCTGCCCGACATCTGGACGATCCTCGTCGACGCCGGATTCGAATCCGGGCAGGCCTACGGCAAGAGCCTGCGTACGGTGAAATCCTGTGTCGGCTCGACCTGGTGCCGCTACGGCGTGCAGGATGCCGTGGCCATGGCCATCCAGCTCGAGCTGCGATATCGCGGCCTGCGCTCGCCGCACAAGTTCAAGCTCGGGGTCTCCGGCTGTGCCCGCGAGTGCGCGGAGGCACGCGGCAAGGACATCGGCATCATCGCCTCCGAGCTGGGGTGGAACCTCTACGTCGGCGGCAACGGCGGCTACCAGCCCGCCCATGCCCAGCTTCTCGCGCAGGATTTGGATGACGAGACGCTCATCCGCTACATCGACCGCTATCTCATGTACTACATCCGCACGGCCGACCGGCTGCAGCGCACGGCACGCTGGCAGGAGGAACTCGACGGCGGCCTCGATCATGTGCGTGCCGTCGTCTGCGATGACAGCCTCGGCATCGCCGACGAGCTCGAGGCTGCGATGGCCACCCACGTGGGCAACTACGAGGACGAGTGGGCCGCGACGCTCAAGGACCCGGAGCGCTTGCGCCGATTCCGCTCCTTCGTGAACGCTCCGACCACACCCGACCCCGCGGTGATGCGGGTGACCGAGCGCGGCCAGCCCCGCCCGGCCCGGTCCGACGAACGCGCCACTCACCTGGCTGGCATGACCATTCCCGTGCGACCCACCGAAGGACACTGACCATGGATCTGACCCTCGACCTCTCCCATCGCAGCGTGCTCGTCATCGGCGAGGCGCGCGCGTCCCGGCGATCGATCGCCCGCTACCAGGCTGGCGGGGCGACGGTTCATCTCGTGACCGAGGCGACAGAGGGCTGGCCGGGCTTGGTCAGCACAATGGACCTCGTCGTTCTCGTTGATCCAACCCCCACTGTCGATCACACGATCGCCGCCCTGTGTGCGGAGCTGCGCGTCTGGCTCACCCGCGAGCCGGCCGCAGCGACGCACCCGGTCGGGCACGTCACGCTTGTCGGTGGCGGGCCCGGGGACCAGGGTCTCATGACGGTCGCCGCGATGCGCGCCCTCCGCGATGCGGACATCGTCTACTTCGATCGTCTCGGGCCGCACGACCGGCTCGCCGACTGGGCGCCAGGTGCCGAGTGTGTCGACGTCGGCAAACTCCCCGGCCATCATGCCGTGCCCCAGGCCGAGATCGAGCGGATGCTCGTGGCAAGCGCACTCGCCGGCCTGACCGTCGTGCGGCTGAAAGGCGGAGATCCCTTCGTCTTCGGGCGGGGCGGGGAAGAGGTGCTCGCCTGCCGTGAGGCCGGAGTGCCGGTCAGCGTCATCTCGGGGGTTTCGAGCGCCATCGCCGCCCCCGGCATCGCTGGCATCCCGGTGACTCACCGTGAAGTGAGCCGCATGTTCACCGTGGTCTCCGGCCACGCGCCGTTCACCGATGACCAGCTTGCCCATCTCGTCGGTCTCGGCAGCACCATCGTCGTGCTGATGGGCATCGGAACGCTCCCGCACCTGACAGCCGGGCTTGCCCGCCACGGGATGGCCACCGCGATGCCGGTCGCGATCATCGAGCGGGCTTTCACCGACAGCCAGCGCACCACCATCGCGTCGATCGGCACCGTGGTCGACAGCTCGGCGCGGGCGGGCATCCGCTCTCCCGCCGTGATCGTCATCGGCGAAGTCGTGCGGTTGGCGCATGACGCCGACGTCGCGGCCGTCGAGCTGTTGGACCAGGCGGCGCGCCTGGCCCGGTAGGGCCGCCACTTTGCCCTCGCGCCGACCAGCGCCCCACAACGGAGACCCCCTGACCGACACCGGCATCGACACGACCAGCGAGACAGGACTGCCCGGGTTTCGTGCCGACCAGCTCGAGGGATTCCGCATCGGCGTGACCTCGGATCGGCGGTCCGAAGACCTCATCGCCGCCTTCGAGCGACGCGGCGCCGAGGTGGTCCACGCCCCCGCGATCCGCATCTCGGCGACCGCCGACGACGTAAAGCTCACCAGCGATACGCACGCGATCATCGAGGCGCGCCCGGACATCCTGCTTGCCACCACCTCCTACGGCATCCGCCGCTGGTTCGAGGCAGCGGATGCCGCGGGCCTCGGTCACGACCTCACCGGCACCCTCGCCCAATCCCGCATCCTCGTGCGCGGGCCGAAAGCTCGTGGGGCCGTGCGGGCCGCGGGACTCGATGATGCCGGCATGAGCGACCAGGAGACCACCAAATCCCTCGTCGACTTCGTGTTGCGCGAGGGAGCCGAGGGCAAGACCGTTGCGGTGCAGCTTCACGGGTTCACCGACCAGCCCCAGCTCGAGCGACTGCGCGCGGCCGGAGTCACGGTACTCACCGTCGCCCCCTACCGCTGGCTGCTTCCGGATGACTCGAGCCGGGTGCTCAAACTGGTGGACGCGATCTGCACCGGCTCCGTCGATGCCGTCACGTTCACGAGCGCTCCGGCCGTCGAGGCGCTGTTCGGTGCGGCGGACGGCATCGGTCGCCTCCAGCAGCTGCAGGATGCACTGTCCAGCACGGTCGTGGCGGCCGCGGTCGGGCCGGTCACGGCCGCACCGCTCATCGCCGGCGGCGTCACTCCGATCGCCCCGGAGCGCTACCGCATGGGCGCGCTGATCCGGCTGGTCTGCGAATACCTCGAAGAACAGCGGATCGTGCGGGTGCAGTCCGCCCACGGAGCGATCGAGCTGCGCGGGCGCCTCGTGAGCGTGGCCGGTGCCCGGGCCTGGCTCGCGCCGACCTCGCTTACGATCCTGCGCATCCTGCTCGCCTCCCCCGGTGCCGTCGTGTCGCGCGCCGCGCTCACGGCGGCCCTGCCCGAGATGCAGGACGACCACGCCGTCGATGTGGCGATCAGCCGGTTGCGCCAGGCGCTGCCGGCATCCGGTCTCGTGGCGACGGTGATCAAGCGGGGCTACCGCATCGACGCATAGCGCCAGGTGCGATCCCGCCTCTGTCCCGTGCGGCGTGACCGCCACTGCCTTCGCCCCGTGCACTTACGTTCTTCAGGACCAAGTCCTGCACATCGCGAACGTCGTGGAAATGGGGCTCGCACAGCGAAATCTGAAAAGTTGTCCTCAACCGTTGATTCCCGGGCGGGCGCCTTGTCGATGTCCAACACAGATGGGGCTAGCAAGCCGACCAAAGTTGGTATCACTGGGATCGCGCCCAATAAGCAGCGACAAAAGCTCGGCGAGCTCGCTGTACCCCAACAGCGCGCCGAGTTCCTCATTCGAGCACTTGGGAGCCAGACCCGTGTCGCCGAACTGCTCGAGGTGTCCCGCAGCCAGCCGGGGAAGTGGAGCAAGGGCGAAGAGTCTCCCAGCCCGGGGCGCGCTAGAGAACTAATCGATCTCGACCACGTCGTCGCGCGCGTCGTGTCGTGGCTGGGTCCCCACATGACGATCCCTTGGCTGAACGGATCAAACGCGTTTCTTGACGGCGCACGGCCTATCGATGTGCTGGTCTTCAACCACGTCCCGAGTGCCACTCCCGGTTCACCAGGTCATCCCTCTTATGTTCGTCGCCCTCAGAGGAAGGGGCGCTGGGACAATCCGTCCCTTTACGACAGCTGGTACCTTTCCACATCACCCGAAGGAGCGATCGCAGAAACGTTCGGAAACAACGAGTTTTGGGCGAAGGCAATGTTCGTTCGAGCCGACTTTCCTTCGGGCCGTTTGACATTGGGGATCTTCAAAGCACCGGATGACCTGGGGCTTTGCGATCTCGACGACGCCAACAACCTGCTCCACATGGGCATGAAGCCTAGCCAAGTTGTCACGCGGAATTTGCCCTACACCCAAGCAAGAGCCGCGGCCGCCTTCGCTGAGGGGCGGTGGGCCGGCCTCGGATGGTGGTCATTCCATCGTCCATTTTGGTCGAACTGCATGCTGTGGGCCACCTCGGCCGCACCCGCCCCATTGACATTTGTCGACGCCGAGTCCCTCGACCTTTCGCATCGTTCCATCGTCAGCGTTCGAGCCACGCTCGCCATGCCCGTGAGGTAGAGGCTGGCATGCCACCCGCTACGCCGTGAGGCGCCCGGCATGGAAGAGTTGACCCATGCCCGACGAAACGCTGCGACTGCCGAACTCCATCTTCCAGGCGGTCTTCGACCTCGGCGACAAGCGCGCCGCGAAGATCGCTCTTCCGACAGCGCTGCGGGAGCCGGAGATCTTCGCCGAATGGCAGGACGACGAGAACCTGGTCTCGCTCTATGTCGGGTACGACGATGGGCAGCTGCACCTCGACCTCGGCAGCTCCGGCGCCGAGCACCACTTCCACGGGCCAGACGGTGACGCGACCGAGAACAGCCCGTGGAATGCGGCGGACACGGCCGTGCTGCTCGAGTGGTCCACGGCACTGGCAGGAAACTTCTTCGCCCGGATGCCCGAGCTCATGGACGACATCGAAGAGGCCGCCGCGTGGCACGAGGAGGGCTATCCCCTCTACGTATGCGAGACCGAACCAGCGCACCTCGACCTTATCGAGGTGGAGGTGGAGGGAGAGATCCTGACGCTCCCCTGGCTGGGCTCAGGCAGCGTGAGCCAGGACCATGTCGATGGCGACAACCATCCGATCGCCCTGCTCTGGAGCCCGATAGACGGCGCAGCGCCCGATCGTACGATCGCCCGCGCCTGGCTCGATCCGGTATCGGGCGACCCCGTGACATCCGCCGAACACGGCGTCGACTGGTCGGCTGTCGGCCTCGAACGCGCGGAGGTGCTGTCCTGGCTCGAGGGCATATACCTCAACCACCACATCACCCCGGATGCCGAGATCGAGCTGGTGCACGCGGTACTGGAACGCATGGGCGGCCTCGACCGCGAGCACTGACGATCACTAGTCTTGGCCCAATCGAAGGAGAATCGCATGGCTGTCATCTCTCGCGGATTCACCGGCCGTAGCCGCGAACACAATCCCGGGCTCCCTCCCGGGCAGTACCTCACCGCGGACTTCCCGGTGTTGTCGGCCGGTCCCACCCCCGATATCGACACGGCCGACTGGCAGTTCGGCATCCGCACCGATGACAACACCCTTCACACCTGGAACTGGGATGAGCTGCACGCCCTGCCGATAGACGACGTCGACACGGACATCCACTGCGTTACCCGCTGGTCGAAGTTCGGCACGAGCTGGCGCGGAGTCTCACTCGACACCCTGTTCGCCGGGGTCGAGACGAGTGACGAATACGTGATGGCCCACTCCTACGGCGGCTACACGACGAACCTGCCGCTCGAGGACCTGCTCGGCGGCAAGGCGTGGATCGCTTTCGAGTTCGACGGCGAACCGCTCGATCCCGAGCACGGTGGCCCGGCGCGACTGCTCGTTCCGCACCTCTACTTCTGGAAGAGCGCGAAGTGGATCCGCTCGCTTACGATGATGCCCAGCGACCAGCCGGGTTTCTGGGAGCAGAACGGCTACAACATGTACGGTGACCCGTGGCTCGAGCAGCGCTATTGGTAACAGAACGCGAAACCCGGGATGCGCCGCCGCACCGGGTCGGCCTCTGGCATACAGGCGTGGTCGTCTCGACCCGCCGCGAAACCCCGAGTGGTCGCAGCATCGTGCTCGACGTGCCCGGTTGGGGCGGAAATCTCGCCGGGCAGCATGCGGATGTGCGCCTCACCGCCCCGGACGGTTACCAGGCCGTCCGGTCGTATTCGATCGCATCGGCCGGGGAGGGCGATCGGGTGCAACTGGCGGTCGACCGTTTTCCCACCGGTGAGGTCTCCCCGTACCTCGTCGACGACCTGCTCCCCGGCGATGAGCTCGAGTTGCGTGGCCCGCTCGGCGGCTGGTTCGTCTGGAGTCCGACGCAGACCGAGCCGGTGCAGCTGATCGGTGGCGGCTCCGGCATCGTGCCGTTGATGGCGATGATCCGCTCCCACACCGCCTCCGGCAGCGCCGCCCCCTTCCGGCTGCTCTATTCGGTGCGCAGCCCGGATGACGCGTTCTTCCGCTCCGAGTTGGAGAGGTCGACTCCGCATCTCGACGTCAGCTGGCTCTACACCCGCCGCGCGCCGGAGGGCTGGCCGCGGCCGGCCGGGCGCCTCTCGCTCGCCGACCTGGCGGCATCCGCCTTCGCCGCATCCCTGTCGCCTGCGGTCTTCGTCTGCGGGCCGACCGGCTTCGTCGAGACCGCCGCGAACCACCTCGTCGCGCTTGGCCATGACCCGCAGCGAGTGAAGACCGAACGATTCGGAGGCGCCTGATGCCCGAACCCGTCGACGGCAATTCCCTCGCGGGGCCGCTCTCCGAGCTGTTCTCCGCAGACCTCACCCTTGCGACCGCTCGTTGTCTCGGCTGCGGTGACGTGTCAGAGCTGGCGCGAGCGAGGGTCTATCCCGACCCCACCGGCTATGTGGTGCGGTGCGGCCACTGCGATGAGGTGCTCATGATCGTGGTCGAGAAGGTGGACAGCATCTGCCTCGAGTTACGCGGAATGTCCTGGCTCACGGTGCCGCGTTAGCCGACCAGCCGCATCGAGCTGCGTCTCCGGTGGCGGTGTTCCCCGTGGCGGGGGTTATGCCGACTCGCGGCGGCGCGCGCGCACCCCGGCGGGGATTATGACTCCCTCCGCGAGGTCGTATCCCCGCCGCGACATCCTGCAGCGGCGAGAACACCGCTAAACCGAAGTTACGACGTTGTTGTCGGGTAGTTTGTTGTGTTCCCGGGCGAAGAGGGGTGTTTTGGGTCCAGGACTGTAGTCAGGAAATATGGCGTGTTGTTTGCTGATGCTGCTCCCGTAGGCTGTAATCTGGGTGCATGACAGAACATAGTGGCGCGGTTCATGTGGTCAGGGTGAAATCGTCCCATGTGAATAAGCAGGGACAGAGAAGGAATTACCTCACCTCGTACTTGCGGCGGTCGTGGCGTGAGGGCAGCAAAGTCCACAAGGAAACCATCGCGAACCTGTCCGCGCTGCCGGATCATGTGATCGAGTCGATCATCGCCGGACTCCACGGTGAGCAGCTGGTTCCCGCCGGCGCGCAGGCCACGATCGTGCGATCCCTGCCCCACGGGCATGTCGCTGCGGTCACCGGCCAGGCCAAGATGCTCGGGCTGCCCGGAATGCTCGGCCCCGCATCCCCGGCCCGGGACCTGGTGATGGCGTTGATCATCGCCCGGGTCTGCCGTCCCGCCTCGAAGCTGGCCACGACCAGGTGGTGGCAAGACACCACCCTGGCCGAGGACTTCGGTGTTGGCACCGCTTCGACCGATGACGTTTATGCGGCAATGGACTGGCTCGCCGGCCGTCAGGAGGCGATCGAGAAGAAGCTCGTCACGAAGCACCTCGGCAAGGAGGCGAACCCGAACCGGTTGGCCCTGTTCGACCTGTCCTCATCGTGGGTCACCGGGACGCACTGCGAGTTGGCGGCGCGCGGCTACTCCCGCGACGGGAAGAAGGGCCTCCCGCAGATCGAATACGGCCTGCTGACCGACCCAGTCGGCCGGCCCATCGCCATCCGGGTGGTCCCGGGGAATACGGCCGATCCGACCGCGTTTGCGCAGATCGCGATCGAGATGAAATCCGTGTTCGGGGTGGAGGACATGGTCATGGTCGGTGACCGGGGCATGATCACCTCCGCCCGCATCAAGCAACTCCGGGAGATTGGCGGGCTCGGCTGGGTGACCGCGTTGCGCTCAACCTCGATCGCCGGGCTTCTCGCCGACGGGTCGGTTCAACAAACCCTGTTCGATGAGGCCAACCTGGCCGAGATCCGGCACCCCGACTACCCCGGGGAACGCCTCATCGCCTGCCGCAACCCCGCCCTGGCCGCCAAACGAGCCCACAAACGCGAAGAACTCCTGAACGCCACCGAAATCAACCTGGACCTCATCGCCGCCGCGGTGACCGCGGGCCGACTCAAAGACGCCGGGAAGATCGGGGTGCGGGTCGGGAAGATTCTCGGCCGCCACAACATGGCCAAACACTTCGAGCTGACCATTACGGACGGGCAGTTCGCGTTCGCCCGTAACCAGGCGAACATCGACGCCGAAGCGACCCTGGATGGCATCTACATCATCCGCACCTCCGTCCCAGAAGCCACCATGGACGCGGCCACCGTCGTTGGCACCTACAAGTCGTTGGGACTCGTCGAACGGGACTTCCGCTCGATCAAGAGCATCGACCTGGACTTGCGGCCCATTCACCACTGGACCGCGGACCGGGTCCGCGCGCACGTGTTCATCTGCATGCTCGCCGCCTACCTCGTCTTCCACCTTCGCAAAGCCTGGGCACCCCTGACCTTTACCGACGAGCACCGACCCGACCCGACCGACCCGGTCGCGCCCGCGAAACGTTCCACCGCAGCCGAACACAAAGCATCAACGCGTGCTGACACCGAGGGCGAGCCCGTCCGCAGCTTCACCAGCCTCCTCGACCACCTCGCGACCCTGACCCGCAACGACATCCGCTACGGCACCGACCCGAACACCCCGACCATTCCCACGCTCGCGACCCCGACCACCATCCAACGCCGAGCATTCGAACTGCTCGGCTGCCCCATCCCGATCGGACTGAAGTAGACAGAACGAGCACCCCGAAAAAGCGCGAGATCCCCGTAAACACGGGGATTTCGCGCGTCAACACAGTCGTAACTTCGGGCTAAAGCAATCTCCGCAACCGTCGGCAGAACACGAACGTCCACCCGAGGATGCCGAGCAGGCTGAGCCGCTCGGTGAGACCCACCACCTGCGGCAGCGCGAGGAGACTGACCGCGAGAGCGCCCAATCCGAAGATAGCTACCGTGAGGAAGGCAGTCACCATCCGAGGCCGGCCGATCCACCAGGTGAGCAGCCCAATCGCCACGAGCACCGCGAGAAAACCGGATGTCGCGAACACGACGTGCACGAGCCCGACGGTCGTGCGCGGGGTCATGCCGAACTCGCCCGGCCGATTCACGTCGGTGGGGAAGAACACGAGGGCCGCAGAACAGAGGCCTGCCAGGGCCAGTATGACGACGCCGATGCTTCGCCGCCGCGAAGGGGGTGCGGTGAGGGCGACGGCCACCACGACGAATCCACTCATCACCGCGCGCGCCATGAAGTTCAGCTGCATCGCCCAGCCGAACGGTCCGACCGCGAGGTCGCTCTCGGCATCGCTCACGACCGAATAGTGCGGCGGGAGGAACTGCAGCACCACATCGATAGACACGTACAGAAGCACTAGCACCATCGCGGCGGTGGCGAAGATCCGGCGAACGCGGGCGGCCTGCGGCGGTGTCATCCCTCCACCGCCGTGCGGAACTGGACCGACCGAAGCGGGGCAGCGGAGAGGCCCCGGTTGCACACACCGGGGCCTCTTCGGACGACGGCTAGCGAGCGGCGGAACCGTCGGTGTAATCCTCGTCGACCTGCTTCCAGGCGAACAGGGCGCGCAGTTCCTTGCCGGTGGCCTCGATCGGGTGGGCCGCACCCTTGGCGCGCAGTTCGAGGAACTCGGGCGCTCCCGCATCCTGGTCCGCGATGAAACGCTCGGCGAACGCACCGGACTGGATGTCGGCGAGAACGGCCTGCATGTTCTCCTTCACATGCGGGTCGATGACGCGCGGGCCGGAGACGTAGTCGCCGTATTCGGCCGTGTCGGAGACGCTCCAGCGCTGCTTGGCGATGCCGCCCTCCCACATCAGGTCGACGATGAGCTTGAGCTCGTGCAGCACCTCGAAGTAGGCGATCTGCGGTTGGTAGCCAGCCTCGGTGAGCGTCTCGAAGCCGTACTGCACCAGCTGCGAAACCCCGCCGCAGAGCACGGCCTGCTCACCGAACAGGTCGGTCTCGGTCTCCTCGGTGAAGGTGGTTTTGATGCCGCCGGCCCGGAGTCCGCCGATCGCCCTGGCGTACGACCAGGCGAGCTGCCAGGCCTGGCCTGAGGCATCCTGCTCCACAGCGACGATGACGGGAACGCCACGGCCGGCTTCGAACTCGCGCCTAACCGTGTGGCCTGGCCCCTTCGGCGCAACCATGATCACGTCGACACCCTCGGGCGCGGTGATGTAGCCGAAGCGGATGTTGAAGCCATGGCCGAAGAGGATCGCATTGCCCGCAACGAGGTGCGGCTGGATGTCGGCGGCGTAGAGTCCGCGCTGGTGCTGGTCGGGAGCGAGGATGACGATCACGTCGGCCCACTCGGCCGCCTCGGCAGAGGGCAGCACGGTGAAACCGGCCTCCTGCGCCTTGACGACGGACTTCGAGTCGGGCTTCAGTCCTACAACGACCTCCACCCCGGAGTCGCGGAGGTTCTGCGCGTGAGCATGGCCCTGCGACCCGTAGCCGATCACGGCCACCTTCTTGCCCTGGATGAGGGCGAGGTCGGCATCCTTGTCGTAAAAGATTTCGGTCACTTGGTTCTCTCTTTCGGTGGTCGGGGGACTAGTTCTTGAAGACGCGTTCGGTGATGCTCTTGGGTCCGCGCCCGATCGCGAGCAGACCCGACTGAGCGATCTCCTTGATGCCATAGGGCTCGAGCACCCTGAGCAGCGCCTGCACCTTGGCGGTGTCGCCGGTGACCTCGATCACCAGGGCGTCGGTGGCGACATCCACGATGCGCGCGCGGAACAGCGTCGCCGCTTCGAGGATCTGGCTTCGCGTGGTGTTGTCGACCCGCACCTTGATCAGCATGTGCTCGCGCTCGACGGTCTGCTGGGGATCGAGTTCCACGATCTTGATCACGTTGATCAGCTTGTTGAGCTGCTTGGTGACCTGTTCCAGCGGCAGCTCTTCCACGTCCACCACCACGGTGATGCGCGAAAGACCGGGGATCTCGCTCGCCCCGACCGCGAGGCTCTCGATGTTGAAACCTCGGCGGGCGAACAGGCCGGCCACCCGGGTGAGCAGCCCGGGTTTGTCCTCGACGAGAAGCGAGAGTACGTGCGTCATGTGACCTATTCCTCGTCCCACGACGGAGCGTGGTCTTTCGCGTACTGCACGTTGGAGTTGCCGACACCCTGCGGCACCATCGGCCACACCATCGAATGCGGACTGACGATGAAGTCGATCACCACCGGACGGTCGTTCGTCTCGTTGGCGAGGATGATCGCGGCATCCACGTCTTCCTTGTTGCGCACGCGGATGCCGAGCGCCCCATACGCGTCCGCCAGCTTCACGAAGTCCGGGATCATCACCGTGTCATGGCCGGTGTGAAGGTCGGTGAAGGAGTGACGTCCGTCGTAGAACAGCGTCTGCCACTGGCGCACCATGCCGAGAGAAGAATTGTTGATGATCGCGACCTTGATCGGGATCTTGTTGATCGTGCAGGTGGCGAGCTCCTGGTTGGTCATCTGGAAGCAGCCGTCTCCGTCGATCGCCCAGACCGTGCGCCCTGGCTCGGCCACCTTCGCGCCCATGGCGGCGGGCAGGCCGTAGCCCATGGTTCCGGCACCGCCGGAGTTGAGCCAGGCGTTCGGACGCTCGTATTTGATGAACTGCGCCGCCCACATTTGGTGCTGGCCGACGCCCGACGCATAAATCCCCTCTGGACCGGTGAGCTGGCCGATCCGTTCGATCACGTACTGCGGCGAGAGCAGTCCGTCATCCGGTTCGTCATAGCCGAGCGGGAATCTCGCGCGCAGCAGGTTGAGCCGCTCCCACCAGAGCGAGAGGTCGGATTCGGTGCGAGTGCTCGCCTCACGGAATGCGACGGTCAGGTCGGCGATGACGTCCTTGGCATCGCCGACGATGGGCACATCGGCCACGCGGATCTTGGAGATCTCTGCCGGATCGATGTCGACGTGCACGACCTTCGCGTCCGGGGCGAATTCGCTCGGCTTGCCGGTGACGCGGTCATCGAAGCGCGCGCCAAGTGAGACGAGAAGGTCGGATTCCTGGATGGCGAGCACCGCGGGAACCGTGCCGTGCATCCCGGGCATGCCGAGGTTCAGCGGGTTGGAGTCGGGGAAGGCCCCGCGGGCCATCAGCGTCGTCACTACCGGTGCACCCACAAGCTCGGCGAGTTCGAGCAGTTCAGCGGATGCCCTGGCCCGGATCACGCCGCCGCCCACGTAAAAGACGGGCCGCTTTGCCTCCGCGAGCAGCTGCGCCGCCGCCTGGATCTGCTTGCCGTGCGCCTTCAACACCGGGCGATAGCCGGGAAGCTCGACCTTGGGAGGCCAGATGAAGGGGGCGCTGTTCTGCTGGCAGTCTTTCGTGACGTCAACGAGCACCGGGCCGGGACGACCGGTCGTGGCGATTTGGTACGCGGCCGCGATCGTGGCCGGCACGTCCTCCGGCTTCGTCACCAGGAAGGAGTGCTTGGTGATCGGCATCGTGATCCCCACGATGTCGACCTCCTGGAAGGCATCCGTCCCCATCGAGGTGGAGAAGACCTGCCCGGTGATCGCGAGCAGCGGCACCGAATCCATGTGGGCATCCGCGATCGCAGTCACGAGATTGGTGGCTCCCGGTCCGGATGTAGCGATGGCGACGCCGATCCGATTGGAGGATGATGCGTAGCCTTCGGCGGCATGGCCAGCGCCCTGCTCGTGGCGCACCAGGATGTGCCGGATGCCCTCGGAAGACATCAGCTCGTCGTAAAAGGGCATGATCGCCCCGCCGGGCAGTCCGAAGACGTCCGTCACGCCGAGATTCTCCAGCGAGCGCAGGATCGCGCCCGAACCAGTGAGGATCTCGGGTTGGGTCGGCTTTGTGGACGGTGCCGCTGGCACGGGGACTGTTTCCGTGGACATTGAATATTCCTAGCGAGGCATAGATGGGATGGTGCTGGGGAACCTGGGGCGGTTCAGCCCGTTATGGCGCCCTCCGCGGCGGAGTGCACGAGCTTCGAGTATTTCGCCAGAACGCCGCGGGTGTAGCGCGGGGACAGCGGGGCCCAGCCAGAGCGGCGAGCGGCTAGCTCGGACTCGCCGACCAGTAGGTCGAGGGAACGAGCGGCGATATCGACCCGTATCAGATCACCATCGCGCACGAAGGCGATGGGACCAGCGTCCACCGCTTCGGGTGCTATGTGGCCGATACACAGTCCGGTTGTGCCGCCTGAGAATCGTCCGTCCGTCAAGAGTAGTACATCCTTGCCCAGCCCGGCCCCCTTGATGGCGGCGGTGATGGCCAACATTTCGCGCATCCCGGGGCCGCCCTTGGGTCCCTCATAGCGGATGACGACGATGTCACCGGCGCCGATCCTGCCCTCGGTGAGGGCGTCCATCGCGGCGCGTTCCCGTTCGAAGACGCGCGCCGGTCCCTCGAAGACCTTGGCATCGAAGCCGGCCGTCTTGACGACAGCGCCCTCCGGGGCGAGTGTTCCGCGCAGAATGGTGAGGCCGCCGGTGGCGTGGATCGGGTTGTCGAGGGTGCGGAGCACAGTGCCGTCGAGCGGCGGGATGTTCAGTTCGGCCAGGTTCTCGGCGAGCGTCCTGCCGGTGACCGTCAGCGCATCGCCGTGCAGGAGTCCGGCATCCAGCAACGCCTTCATCAGCACCGGGATGCCGCCGCGACGATCGAGGTCGTTCATCACGAACCGGCCGAAGGGCTTCATGTCGGCGAGGTGCGGGATGGTGTCGCCGATGCGGTTGAAGTCGTCGAGGCTGAGCTCGACATCCGCCTCCCAGGCGATGGCGAGCAGGTGCAGCACGACGTTGGTCGATCCTCCGAGGGCCATGGCGACGGCGATCGCGTTCTCGAAGGCATCCTTGGTGAGGATGTCGCGGGTCGTGATCCCGAGGCGAAGCAGGTTGACCACCGCCTCGCCGCTCTTATGCGCGAAATAGTCGCGGCGGCGGTCGGCCGCGGCCGGACTCGTGGATCCCGGCAGGGCCATCCCGAGCGCTTCGGCGACGCTCGCCATGGTGTTGGCCGTGTACATGCCGCCACAGGCACCCTCGCCAGGAGCGATCGCGCACTCGATGGCGTAGGCATCCTCTTCGCTCATTGTGCCGGCCTTGACGCCGCCGACGGCCTCGAAGGAGTCGATGATGGTGACCTCCTTTTCGGTGCCGTCGCTCAGGCGTACCCAGCCGGGGGCGATCGATCCGGCGTAGAGGAACACGGAGGAGAGGTCGAGGCGTGCGGCCGCCATGAGCATGCCGGGAAGCGACTTGTCGCAGCCCGCGAGCAACACGGAGCCGTCGAGGCGTTCGGCCTGCATGACCACTTCGACGGAGTCGGCGATCACCTCTCGGCTGACGAGAGAGAAGTGCATGCCCTCGTGCCCCATGCTGATCCCGTCGCTGACGGAGATCGTGCCGAACTGCAGGGGGTAACCGCCGCCGGAGTGCACCCCTTCCTTCGCCGCCTGAGCCAGGCGCTCGAGGCTGAGGTTGCAGGGGGTGATTTCGTTCCACGACGACGCGATGCCGACCTGCGGCTTCTCCCAGTCGGTGTCTCCCATGCCGACCGCGCGCAGCATCCCGCGGGAGGTCATTGCTTCGATGCCGTCGGTGACGGTGCGCGAACGGGGCTTCCAGTCAGGCTGTGGCGAGGGTGTTTCGGGCATGTAACAGAGTCTAGGACGCCCTCACAGGTGCATTCTCGCTCCTCACCCCGTGCGGCCACTCGCATTCCGCCGTGGCGGGGCATACGCCTGCTCGCGGACTGTCCGCGGACTCGCGGAGGGAGACATGTCCCCCGCCGCGACGACGTAACGCCACCGGGAGTCAGAGGCGCACCCACCCGAGAACGGTTCAGAACTTTCGGAACAGCGGATGCGGTGACGTTACTGTTCGTGCACGTCGCCGTCGCGCAGGTCGGCGAGCAGGTTGATCGCCCGCGCGACTTCGATCGGTCCGCCGACCCGGAAGTTAGCCAGGGTCGAGCCGTGGCCGCTCTTGAGGCCGACGTCATCCGCGCCGAGGGCGGCGAACGCATCTTCGTCTGTCACGTCGTCGCCCGCATAGAACACCGCCGTCGCGTTGGTGTAGTGGCGCAGGTGCTCCACCGCTTCGCCCTTAGTGGTGGATCGCACCGAGAATTCCAGCACGTTCTTGCCACTGCGGATGGTGAGGTCGTCGAGCTCCGCCGCGGTTTCGCTGCGGGCCACCAGGTGGGCTATGCGACTATTGCGGGCCGTCGCGAGCCTGGTGTGGAGTGCGAAGCCTGCTGGCTTCTCTTCAAGCCATACTTCGTCGAAGGAGTTGGCGACCTCTCCGAGCACCTCGCCGAGCACGTCGATCCGTTGGAATTCGGCCGTGTTGAGACTGACGTTATCGCCCGGATTGTCGAGCCGCAGTTCTATGCCATGCGAACCGACGAGGAGCACGTTGTCCGGGAGGTCGGAGACCGCGATGAGGCTGTCGAGCGCGCGGCCGGAGACGAGCGCGACCCGCGTGTTGGGCATGTCCGCCAGCCGAAGCACGGCGTCACGGGCCTCCGGCAGTGCGCGGGCATGCTCCGGGGCATCCGTTTCCGGGGCGAGGGTGCCGTCGAAGTCGAGGGCGACCAGCAGCCGGCGGGTGCGGGCAAGTTCCCGCAGCGCCCCTACGAACGGTTCGGGCAGGCGGGAGAAGTTGGGCGGGGTATCGACGTCGACCATCAGGCGTTTTCGTGCCCCTCGGATCCATGGTGCGCGCGGCTTTCGAGCACTGTGAGGAAGTCCCGGGACCACCGCGACACATCGTGCTCGAGTACCCGTTTGCGCAGCGACCGCATGCGTGCCGTTCGTTCACCCTCCGACATCGAAATGGCGTGGAGGATCGCCTCCTTCACCCCGTCGATATCGTGCGGATTGATGAGAAGAGCGCGTTTCAATTCGTCGGATGCCCCGGCGAATTCGCTGAGGATGAGCACGCCGTCGTCGTCGAAGCGGCACGCCACATACTCCTTGGCCACGAGGTTCATGCCATCGCGGAGCGCCGTGACCAGCATCACATCGGCGGCCAGGTAGAGCGCCACCATCTCCTCCCGCGGGAAACCGTGATGCTGGTAGCTGATCGGCACATGCGCGATCGATCCGTAGTCGCCGTTGATGCGGCCGACCGTCAGCTCGATCTCGTCGCGGAGCGCCATGTAGGCCTGCACTCGTTCGCGGCTGGGGTTCGCGACCTGCACGAGGGTGACGTTCTCGGAACTCAGTCGGCCCTCGGCGAGCAGCTCCCCGAACGCGGTGAGCCGGTGGGTGATGCCTTTCGTGTAGTCGAGACGGTCGACGCCGAGCATCACGGTGCGCGGGTTCCCGAGTTCGATGCGGATCTGTCTCGCCCGCTCCTGCACCGATTCAGTGCGCGCAAGCTGCTCGAAACTGTCGCTGTCGATCGAGATGGGGAAAGCTCGGGCGGTCACCGTGCGAAAAGACCCTTGACGGGTGATCTCGCCGAACACCCGGACTCCGGGCGACTCATCGACGAGCGGCACCTCCACCTGGGAACCCTTGGTGGAGTAACCCTTGAGGCGGCGGACGGCGCGTTGGAAGTTACTCGCGTCCGCGACCCGCTGAAAGCCGATCACGTCGGCACCGAGCAACCCCTCGATGATCTGGGTGCGCCACGGAAGCTGGGAGTAGATGCCGTAGGGCGGGAACGGAATGTGATTGAAGAAACCGATGGTGAGGTCCGGCCGGATCTGCCGGAGGAGCTTTGGCACGAGTTGGAGCTGGTAGTCCTGCACCCAGACGGTCGCGCCCGGCGCGCTCGCCTTCGCCGCGGCATCCGCAAATCGCTGGTTGACCTCGACATAGCTGTCCCACCACTGCCGGTGATAGCTCGGCGGGGCGATCACGTCGTGGTACAGCGGCCACAGCGTGTCGTTGGAAAATCCTTCGTAATAACGTTCGATGTCAAGCCCGCTCAACGCCACCGGGATGATGTGCACGCCGTCGCTGTCGAAGGGATCGAGCTGGAGATCCGGCTGCCCGCCCCACCCGATCCAGGCACCCTCGTTCTGCTGCATGACAGGTTCGAGAGCGGTGACCAGCCCTCCGGGGGAACGACTCCAGGTAGCGGAACCGTCGGCCTGAACCACGCGGTCGACGGGGAGTCGGTTGGACACGACGACGAAGTCATAGGTGCCGCTTATCGTTGAAGTCACTGTGCCGTCAAGGCTACTCCACCGCACCCGGCTAGCATGGCCCGATGGTGACTACCCGGCTCTACAGCCACGGAACGCTGAAGACCGAGGGCTTTCCAGTCGACGACATCTCTGAACACATCCAGTTGGAGTACTGCACCATCTGGGCCGATTTCTTGTCGCCGACCGAAGCGGACCTCGCGTCGATCGGCGAAGAACTCGGCCTGCATCCGCTCGCGGTCGAGGATGCCATCCACTCGTCCCAGCGACCGAAGCTCGACCGTTACGACACCCACCTCTTTCTCGCCGCCTACGCCGTATCGCTCGACACCGTCACCGGCGAGCTCGAGACCCACGAGATCAAGGCGTTCATCACCCCGCGCGCGCTCGTCACGGTGCACGGGCCCGACTTCGACATGTCGAAGGTCGTCACCCGCTGGGACAGCGACAAGGATCTCGCTCGACACGGTGTGGCGTACCTCCTCTGGGGCCTTCTCGACGAGATCGTCGACGGCCATTTCGAGACGGTTCAGCTGTTGGACACGGCCTCGGAAGAATTGGAAGACGCACTGTTCGACGACCGCCCGCGCGACAAGGAGGTGCAGCGCCGTTCTTTCGAATTCCGCAAATCGCTCGTGCTCTTGCGTCGCGTGGTGCTACCGATGCGCGAGGTCGTCAACACGGTGCTTCGTCGCGATCTGCATACCTTCGATGCGGAGATGACACCGTACTTTCAGGATGTCTACGACCACGTGCTGCGGGCGACCGAATGGACCGAATCGCTTCGCGACCTGGTCTCGACCATCCTCGACACCAACCTCAGCATCCAGGGCAATCGCATGAACCTGATCATGAAGAACGTGACGAGTTGGGCGGCCATCATCGCCGTGCCGACCGCGATCACCGGATTCTTCGGGCAGAACCTCGCGTTCATCGGATTCGGAACGGTCTGGGGGGCCTGGGCGTCCCTCGGACTCATCGCCGTGGCCTCGCTCACCCTGTTCCTGCAATTCCGGAAGCGCAGTTGGCTCTAAGCCCTCCTGCCCGCCACCGCGGCAGTGGAGAGCGCCCGAGGGCTGCCGGCCCGGGAGACCAGTCCGAGAGCGTTCGCCCGACGAACCCGCCGGAGGGCCGGGATCGACAGCAGCACACTGGCGACACCGAACGCGGCGAGGGTGAGAGCGGCGGCGATGATCGGCCCGGCTGCGCCGCCGGCGATGATCCCCTGCATGCCCTGCACGGCGTAGGTGAGGGGAAGGAACGGACTGATGGCCCGGAACGGGGCTGCCAACAGTTGCACCGGGTAAATCCCGCCGGTCGAGGTGACCTGGATGGCCAGCAGCAACAGCGAGATGACCAACCCGGCGCGACCGAAGGCGATCGTGAGCAGGTAGTGGAATGCGGTGAAGGCGAGGGAGAGCAGCAACGCGAATCCGAGCGTCGCGGGCAGGGAGGTCACAGCCAGCCCAAGCGCGGCCTGCAGCAGCGCTACCAGAAGCAGGGCTTGTGCCGCGCTGAGGGCACCGGCCCGAGCGAGCGTCGCCAGCACCAGGCGACCGTTGCCGGCACTGGTGGCGAGGGCGCGGCGGGTGACCGGACGCATTACCAGGAAGATCGCGAGGGCTCCGAGCCAGAGCCCGAGCGGCACGGAGAAGGTGGCGATCGCGCTTCCGAGGTCGCCGATCCTGTTGTCCCGCTTGACCGTGAGCGCGACCGGGCTCGCCGCGATCTTCGCCGACTTCGCCGCGGCGTCCGCGTCGGTCGCCGGCAGTTGATCGGCCCCGGACTTGAGTCCGGTGGCGAGCGTGGATGCCCCACTGGCGAGCGCCGAGGCACCGGATGCGGCGGACGCTGCACCCGTGGACAGCGCCCCGACCCCGCTCGCCAGCGAGCTCGCTCCAGAGCGGATCCCGGCGGATCCCGCCGCCAGTTTCGACGCCCCCGCAGCACTCTGGGCGATCCCGCCCTGGATGCCGGAAATGCCACCGGCGGTCTGTTGAGAAAGCGTGTTACCCCCCGCGGCGGCCGCCGAGAGGCCGTCCTTCACCTGCCTGATCGCCGCGGCCGCGCTCGGATCGGTTGACTGGAGGTAGGCGTAGGCCTGGTCGAGTCCCTGTGACAGCTGCGTGATCGAGCCGGCATAGGCCGACACGCCCGAAGACACAGCACTGAGGCCCGCAGCCCCGGCGTTGAGCGAACGGAGCCCCGCGCTCAGCGAGTCGACCCCCTTCGTGTACTGCCCGATTCCGGAGGACAGCGATGTCGCGCCGCCCGCGGCGGAGGTCGCTCCGCCACTGAGGCTGCCGAGTCCTCCGCTCAGGTCGGTGGCGCCGGTCGCGAGACCGCCCGCGCCATCCGCCGCCGTGCTGAGGGAGCTGCCGAGGGTTCCGACGCTCGCGTAGATGCCGGAGATGTACTGCTCGGTGATGGCCGTGCCGAAGGCGGTGACCATGCCATCGCCTACCGCCTGCGCCACCGCGCCGGTGAGGTAGCTGTGAGCGTCATCCGTCTGGATGGCGATGGTGGCGCGAACCGGATTCGGCGATTGGAGCGAGAGGATCGATGAGGAGAAGTTCTTCGGCACGGTCAGGATCGCATCGATGGTGCCGTCCGCGAGTGCCTTTCGGGCATCCGCCCGGTTGGTGATGGTCCAGTCGAACCCGCCGGACCCGCCAGCGCTCGATCCTCCCGTGAGTTCGGTGACGAGCTGGCGACCGGCGAAGATCGGCGACCGGGTGCCGTCGGCAGCGGTCGAGTAGACGAGTGTGTCGCCGTTGACGATGGCTGCCGGAATGCGCTCGGCAGCGGTGGATGCCTGGGAAAGTGCCCCGACGAACAGCCCGGCGAACGCAAGCGGTACGAGGATGACGGCAGCGATGGCCGCGATCCGCAGCCGACCCGCTCCCGTGATCGGACGGTTGATCTGGCTCACTTGAGCGCTCCTCTGATGTCGAAAGCGGTGTCGAAGGCGGCGATATCGTCGTCGACCTGCTCGTCGGATTCGGTGTCGGTGTGCACAGCGACCAGCGGCACCACGACCAGCTCACGGTCGAGCGCGGCGCCGGTGCGGACAGTCGCCGGGGTGAACAGCAGCAGGGTGGTCGTCGCCGGAGCGAGGCGGCACACCGCGGCGAGGAAGGCCTCTTCGTCGGACGGGGCGGCGAAGGAGTCGAGCAGGTCGAGCATCACCACCGGGGTGCCTTCGGCCAGGGCGATCGTGGCCAGCGCGATCGCCCGCTCGAGTTGCGGCAGTTCTGGCAGGGTGGACTGCGCGGACACGTTCGCTCCGCGCCCGCCGCGCACGAGGGCGAGTTCGGCGTTGATGCGGCCGATCCAGCGGTCGACGCGATGGCGCCGGGTGCCGAGTCGGTGCCACGCCTGGCTGAGCCGTATCCGTTCGTCGAGAAGGTCGCCGAACCCCACGGTGCTGTCCTCGTTGTCGAGGCCGCCGACATCCGCACTTGCGACCATCCTGGCTACCCGGGCGGACTCCGAGGGAAGCGGATGCCCCGCCACCTGCCCGCGACCGGAGAGCGGATCGAGCCGGCCGGCCAGGGTCGCGGCCACCGCTCGGCGGGCGTTGATCTGCCCGCTCAGGAGCACCAGCGCACCGCTGGGGATGCTGAAATCCAGGGCTCCGATCGGCGATTCCGCAGAGCCCGCCACGAGCCTTTCTGCGCTGAGGGCCGCTCCATGCTGGCCGTGGGTCCACAGCACCGCCTCGCGGTGTCCGCGGAGATGCTCCCCCTCGATGTCCATGTTGGGCAGCGCGCGTTGCAGCCAGCGCGGCATCCACCAGGCGGCGCGACCGAGCAGTGTCATGATCGCCGGCACGAGAGTCATCCGCACGAGGAACGCGTCGAAGAGCACCCCGACCGCCAGTCCGAGGGCGATCGGCTTGATCGTGCCCGACCCCTCCGGCACGAAGGCGAAGAAGACGAAGAACATGATCAGCGCTGCGGCAGTGACCACGCGTGCGCCGTTCGCGAAGCCACGTCTGATCGCCTGTTTCGCGTCGCCGGAGTGCACGAATTCCTCCCGCATGCCGGAGACGAGGAACACCTCGTAGTCCATCGCGAGCCCGAAGAGCACCGCCATCAACAGGATGGGCATGAAACTCAGGATGGGACCCGGGTTCTGCACGTTGAGCAGTGAGCCGAGCCATCCCCACTGGAAGATCGCGACGACGACACCGAAGGATGCCGTGACCGACAGCAGGAAGCCGAGCGCCGCCTTCACCGGCACGAGCACCGATCGGAAGACCATCATCAGCAGCACGATCGAGAGACCGACGACGATCGCGCCGAAGGGGATGAGCGCGCTGGACAGCCGGTTGGAGATGTCGATGCCGACCGCCGTCGCTCCGGTCACGAAGATGGGGGTGTTGTATTTCTTTTCGATCGCCGGCGCGAGGTCTCGGATCGATTGCACGAGCGCCTTGGTTTCCGGTGCGTTCGGGGCGCTGGACGGCACGACCTGGATGATCGCGGTGTCGAGGCCGGGGTCGGGGAAGCCCTGGGCGACGTAGGCCACGTCTCCTAGGGTCCTCAGCTCGGCGCCGATCTTCTCCAGGTCGGACTGGATGGCGGTGGTCTGGGTGATGTCCACCGCCACGATCAGGGGGCCGTTGTAGCCGGGACCGAAGCCCTTCCCGATGAGGTCGTAAGCCTGGCGCTGGGTCGACCCCTTGGGTTCCGAACCACCATCAGGCAGGTTGAGATCGAGACTGAGGGCGGGAATCGCCAGCACACCGAGCACCGCGATCACCCCGATGGTGGCGACGACGGGACGCTTCATGACTCCCGTCACCCAGCGCAGGCCGAGTGTCGGGCGGCTTCCCTCGTCGTGCACCATCGCTCGCTTCCACGCTCGCGAGCCAGGCTTGGGCGCGAGCCGGCCTTTCAGCAGCCCGAGCAGGGCCGGCAACAGGGTGGTGGCGACGCCGATCGCGATGAGTACGGCGAACGCCGCACCGACCCCCATGACACTGAGGAAGGGGATGCCGACAACCAGAAGTCCGAGCAGGGCGATGATCACCGTCACCCCCGCGAAGACCACCGCGCTGCCCGCGGTGCCGACGGCGGTCGCGGCGGATTCCTCCGGTTCGACCCCGGCCGCCAACTGCGTGCGATGCCGCGACAGGATGAAGAGCGAGTAGTCGATGCCGACTGCGAGCCCGATCATGAGTGCGAGAAGGGGCGCAGAACTCGAGACCGTGGTGAACGCGGAGATGGCGCCAATGCCCCCGATGACGATGGCCACTCCGATGATGGCACTGAGCAGCGGCATGCCGGCGGCGACGAGCGAACCGAAGGTGATGAGCAGCACCACCGCGGCGAAGAGCAGCCCGAACACTTCGGTGATGGTGATGCCGAAGGTGTTGTCCTCGAAAACCTGGCCTCCGAAGGCCACGGTGAGTCCGGCATCCTCGCCGATGGATGCCGTCGCGGTCAGTTGTTTCAGGGTCGCCGGGGTCACATCTGTGGAGGCTCCCGTGAACTGGATCTGGGTGCGGGCGTAGCGCCCGTCGTCGCTGATCGAGTTGCCGGCGTACTTCGAGAATGGGCTGATCACCGAGTCGATGCCGTCGATGGTCGCGATCTTCGCATCCATCTTCTTGATGGCCGCCGTCACCGCGGCGTCCCCGATGGCGCCGCCCTTCGGTGCGACGATGATCGCCTGGGCGCTCGCCCCGGCCACGGATGGAAAGACCGCGTCGAGCCGGTCGAGCGCCGTCTGCGACTCCGTTCCGGGGATCGCGAAGGATTCCTGGGTCTGGCCGCCGAGGGCGATACTCCCGCCGAGCACGCCGAGCACGAGGACCAGCCAGACCCCGATGACGGTCCAGGCGCGTTGGTAGGAGAGGCGGCCGAGTCGATAGAGAAGCGTGGCCATGATCAGTCCTCGGGGTTGACGGGTGCGCCCACCGGAGCGAGCAGCCCGGTGAGAATGACGATGAGGGCGGTGCGGGTCTCGTCGACCGGAGCGGCCTGCAGGGCGAGCGAGTCTTCGGTGCAGAGCATGTAGGCAGCCCCGCCGAGGGCGATGCCGAAGCGCATCTTCTCCTCGAGGGTCGCTGAATTGGCCGCGAAGAATTTGGCGAGGCGCACCACTAACTCGTTGCCGCAATCAATCACCGGCACATCGACGAGCGATGGCCCCTGGTTGATGAACATGTTCACTTCGCGCCGGTACTGCAGGATGAAGTCGACGAATTCCACCAGGAAGGCACGTCGTCCCTCTGGCGTGAGGGCGCTCGCCTCCAGTTTGTCGAGAATCTGCTCCATGCGCTGAATGGCCGGCGCGACCGCCGCTTCGAGCAGCGTCTCCTTCGATGAGAAGTGATAGAGCACGCTCGACTTCGAGAGCCCGGCGAGATCGGCAATGCGGTGCAACGAGGTGGCTGAGTAGCCTGCGGTAGCGAATTCGGTGAGCGCGATCGAGCGCAGGTCTTCGGCTGAGGTAGACACCCCTCGAGAATAGCTGACCGATCGGTCAGTGACTGTCCGATCGGTCAGTTTACCAGCGGCCTGCCAGCTTTCGGGGTTTCTGGCGGAGCCTCGGAGTTGCCGCCGCCGCCGACTCAGTCACCGCGAACGAGTGCGAATCCCAGGGTCGCGAGCGCGACCGTGATCGGTGCCGCGACGAGTCCGAGCAGGGCATATCTGCCCCAAGAGATCTCCACATCGAGGGCCTTCAGCCGGTCATGCCAGAGCAGTGTGGCGAGCGAGGCCCAGGGCGTGACGAGGGACCCGACATTCACGCCGATCAGCAGCGCGACCAGCCGCACCGGATTGCCGGCGACAGGCTCCAGGGCCAGGTAGGCCGGCAGATTGTCGATCGCATTGGCCCCGAGTGTCGCGACACCGGCCAGCCGCAACAGGCTCAGCGGGTCGTTGCCGGTGCCGGAAACAGTAGCGAGCAACATCCCGAGACCCAGTGAATGTGCCGCCTCCACCACGAGAAACAGTCCGGATGCCAGCAGCACCAGCTGCCACGGAAGCAATCCGAAACGCAGTACCGAGCGGCGACGAACGACGAAGAAACCACCGAGCACCACGGCGGCGGCGACAGTGGGAATCCAGACCTCAAGCCCCGACACGAGAGAGGGGATGAGCAGCGCAACGACCACACCGCTCGCGACGAGCAGCACGCGGTCGTCGTCCGAATCGGCGCGCGCGGTTCGATAGCGCACCAGCAGATCCCGGCGGAAGACGAGGAAGAGGATCAGCGCCGGCACCACCACCGAGATCAGCGCGGGTACGGCCGTGAGCGCCGCGAACTGCACCGGGCCGACGCCGTCCAGCTGTCGCTCGGCAAGCAGGTTGGTGAGGTTCGACACCGGCAGGAGCAGGGAGGCCGTGTTCGCCATCCACACCGTCGTGAGGGCGAAGGGCAGGGGCGAGAGCCCGGCGTGGCGGGCGAGGATCACCACCACCGGAGTGAGCAGCACCGCCGTCGTGTCGAGAGAGAGGAAGATCGTGCCGACCACCGCGAGGGCGAGCACGAACAACCAGAGCAACCAGGCTCGCCCACGGCCCCAGCGCGCGGTCTGCTCGGCCACCAGGCGAAAGAGCCCCGCGTCGGCGGCGAGCTCGGTGACGACGGTGATCGCGACAACGAACAGCAGGATCGGCCACACGCGCACCCCGATGACCAGGGCATCCGTCACCGGAAGGATGCCGGTCGCTATCGCGACGAAACCAAGGAGGAGGAGCGCGGCTCCGAGGATCGCGGTTCGCACAATCGTCCCTTCGGTCACTCGCCGCCGTGCCGGCGGTCCACTGTAACCCCCGGGGTAGGTGCCGTCCGTACGGCGGAGTACCGTTGAAGCACTCAGTCGAAAGGCACACGTTGCGCAAATTCATCTTCAGCGGAACCTTCATCAGCGCCGTCATCGGCGGATGGGGTACCCTCCAGACGACCCGAAAGGGTCCGCGCGACTGGCGACTCATCCTGATGTGGATCAGCTGGGCAACGACCGTGGCCATTGCGGTTGGCTCAGTGATTGAGCAGTCGCGCAACGCCGACAAGCTAGAGGAGTAAGCATGGACAACCCAATCTTTCCGGGAATGAACGGCATGGGAGCGGGGCTGCTCGGGTTCTTCGGGTTCGCGGTGTGGGCCTTCTTCTTCATCCTGGCTCTTGCCGTGCTCATCGGTCTCGTCTTTCTCCTGGTGCGGTTCCTGCTGGTCGCCACTCGCGCCGCGCAGCTGTACGTGCTGAAGAACGAGCCACCGAAGCCGCCGGCCGCGCCTCGCTCCACTCCCGCCGTACCAAGTGCCGCGGCCACGGCGCCCGCGCAATCAGTGCCCACCGCCACCACAGAGGTCGCGCCGGTGGTGCCGAAGGCAGCGGCGCCCACGCCAACGCGCACCATCCCCGCGGCGACTCTGCCGGCACCGACGGCTGCGGAACCGAAGACCCCACCGACGACCCCAGTTGGCAAGGCGCCGACGAAGCCCCGCACACCCAAGACCCCTCCGACCGCCTGACGCGGAAGCCTTCAGGCGAGGAAGCCACGCAACAGGGCGGCCGACCCCTCCAGGTGCTCCTGCATCGCGGATGCCGCCCGCTCGGCATCCCCGGTGAGGATAGCGATCACGATGCGTTCGTGCTGCTGGTTCGAGTGCTCGATGTTCGGTTGCAGCAGGGGGATGTCGTCGAGCAGGCCGTTCACCCGCATGCGGTTCTCGGCGAGCAGCGGCACGAGCGACGGGGCACCGACGAGCTCGCCGACGGCGAGGTGGAGCCGGGAGTCAAGCCGTCGGTAGTCCGCTACCGACGCGGACGCCGTCTCGCTGAGCCGGGTCCAGAGCAATTCCCGGTCGCTCGCCGTGAGGCTGCGGGCCGCAGCCGATCTGGCCGCCCCAACCTCGAGGATCTCGCGAAGGGCGAGCACATCCTCGATCTCCTCCACGGTGGGTGGGGCGGATGCCGCGAGCCCGTCGATCCCGGAGCCGGCGACCCGGGCTGGCGGCGCGTCGACCACGAAGGTGCCGCCGTACCGTCCCCGCCGCGAGACGAGGAACCCCGCGCCGGACAGCGAGCGGATGGCATCGCGCACGGTGTCGCGACTCACCGAGAATCGCGTGGCGAGGTCGCGCTCGGCCGGCATGGCCTCCCCGGGCGGGACGACCCCGAGCCGGATCGCCTGCAACAGCCGACTCACCGTCTCCTCGAACGCGTTTCCGGCTCGCACGGGTCGGAACAGGGCGTCACCGGCGACATCCGTCCGCTCCGGTCCTCGCTCGCCCCCGTCGCTCATTGCTAGAGCGGGGTCACGTAGGCGGCGCTGATGCCCCCGTCGACCAGGAACGTCGAACCGGTGATGAAGGAAGAGTCATCGCTGGCGAGGAAGGCGACGGCGGCGGCGAGCTCCTCCGGCTCGGCGAATCGTCCCTTCGGGATGTGCACGAGGCGCCGCTGGGCACGCTCCTCGTCCTTGGCAAACAGCTCCTGCAACAGTGGCGTGTTCACCGGTCCGGGGCACAGCGCGTTCACCCGGATGCCCTGGCGCGCGAACTGCACGCCGAGCTCGCGGCTCATCGCGAGCACTCCGCCCTTTGACGCCGTGTATGAAATCTGGCTGGTGGCCGACCCGAGCACCGCAACGAAGGACGCCGTGTTGATGATGGATCCTGACTGCTGCGCGACCATGTACGTAAGTGCCGCCCGGCAGCACAGATAGACCGATTTGAGGTTGACATCCTGCACGTTCTGCCAGGCCGGCAGCTCGGTGGTCTCGATCGAATCGTCATCGGGCGGCGAGATTCCCGCGTTGTTGAAGGCGATGTCCACCGATCCGTAGGTCTCGTTCACGGTGGCGAAGAGCGCATTCACCTGGGTCTCGTCGGTCACGTCGACCTGCACGAACAGCCCGTCGACCTCATCGGCGGCGGCGGCACCTGCGACCGGGTTGAAGTCGGCGATCACCACCGTGGCGCCCTCCGCGGCGAACCGCCTGGCGGTGGCGAGACCGATTCCGCTCGCTCCCCCGGTGACGACGGCCACCTTGCCCGCGAGGCGCTGGGTGAGGTCCATCTTCGCTACTGCCATCTGCTGCTCCTAGTCCGTACTGATGAAGACGTTCTTGGTCTCGGTGAACGCGGTGGCGGCGTCGGGCCCGAGCTCGCGCCCGAGACCGCTCTGCTTGAACCCGCCGAAGGGGGTCGAATACCGCACCGAGGAATGCGAATTCACCGAGAGGTTGCCGGTGTCGATCGCGCGGGACACGCGGATGGCTCGGCCGACGTCCCTCGTCCAGATCGAGCCGCTCAGTCCGTAGATGCTGTCGTTGGCGAGGGCGATCGCATCCGCCTCGTCGTCGAATGGCAGCACACTGACTACCGGGCCGAAGATCTCGTCCACGACAACCCGGTCGGAGCGCGAGGCGGGAAGCAGCACCGTCGGAGCGAACCAGTAGCCCGCGCCATCCGGAGCGCTGCCGCGGAACGCGACCTGGGAGTCGTCGGGCACGTAGGACTGCACCTTCGCCAGGTGCGCGGCAGAAACCAGTGGGCCCATCTCGGTGTCGGCCGCGAGCGGCGAGCCGACCCGCACACCCTTCACCGCCGGTTCCAGAAGCTCGAGAAAACGGTCGTAGACGCTCTGCTGCACCAGGATGCGACTGCGCGCGCAACAGTCCTGGCCGGCATTCTCGAACACCGCGTAGGGGGCGGTCGCCGCGGACTTCTCCAGGTCGGAGTCGGCGAAGACCACATTCGCCGACTTGCCGCCGAGCTCGAGCGTCACCGCCTTCACCTGATCGGCACAGCCGGCCATCACCTGTTTTCCGACGGCGGTCGAGCCGGTGAAGACCACTTTGCGCACGTCGGGATGGGTCACGAACCGCTGGCCGATCACCGACCCCTTGCCCGGCAGCACCTGGAAAAGCCCGGGCGGCAGGCCGGCCTCGCGCGCAAGCTCGCCCAGCCGGATCGCGGTGAGCGGCGTCCATTCCGCTGGCTTCAGCAGCACCGCGTTCCCGGCCGCAAGCGCCGGGGCGAAGCCCCACGCCGCGATGGTCATGGGAAAGTTCCACGGAACGATCACCCCCACCACGCCGAGCGGCTCGAGGAAGGTCACGTCGATGCCGCCGGCCGCCGGGATGGTCTTGCCGATCATCCGCTCCGGTGCAGCCGCGTAGTAGTTCAGCACGTCCCGCACATGGCCCGCTTCCCAGCGCGCCTGGGAGATCGGATGTCCGGAGTTCGCCACCTCGAGACCCGCGAGATTCTCGAGATCGCGGTCGACGACCGACGCGAATCGTCGAAGGGCCTCGGCGCGCTCGGCCGGGGGCAGGGCCGCCCATGCCCGCTGCGCCGACATCGCATCGGCGACCGCGTCATCCACCTGCTCGAGGCTGCTGTGCGCGACCGTTTGCAGCGCCAGCTCGGTCGCCGGATTGATGAGGGTGATGCCGGTCATCGCCCGACCGCCGCGCTTCGGTAGTCCCTGGCGGCCTCGACCAGCCCGGCGAAGAGCCGAAGATCGTCTCCGGTCTGTTCCGGATGCCACTGCACGGCCACCCCGAACGGCACGCTGTCGAGTTCGACGGCCTGGATCACCCCGTCATCGGTGCGCGCGGTTACCCGCAGCCCCGCACCGACCCGGTCGATGGCCTGGTGGTGGTAGACCGCGACCCCGAGCGGATCCGTGCCGACAAGGCGACCGACCGTGCTCTCTGCATCGGCTTCGATGTCGATCCTGGCGAAGGTTCCACCACCGAGTTGGTATTTATCGCTGCCGATCACCTCGGGGAGATGCTGGTGCAGGGTGCCGCCGCGGGCGACGTTGAGCACCTGCGCTCCGCGGCAAATACCGAGGAAGGGCAGCTCACGCTCGATCGCGGCCGTGAGCAGAGCATCCTCCCAGGCGTCCCGATCAGTTCTCGGTGTGTCGGTGGTCGGATGCGGCTCCTGGCCGTAGCGGGCCGGGTCCACATCCTTGCCTCCGGTGATCAGCAGCCCGTCGAGACCGTCGAGAACGCGGTCCGCGATCTGGGCCGAGACCGGTTGCGGCGGCAGGAGTACCGCGATGCCGCCGACACGCGTGATCGCCTCGAAGTAGACCTTTGGCAGGAACGCCGCCGGCACATCCCACACCCCGGTCTGCGCCTGTTCGAGATAGGTGGTGAGGCCGATGACAACCGGTGGTCGAGTAGGGCGCTCCGCGCCCGTATCGAGACCGGCAGTAGGTTCAGAAACGTTCAAAGCCACGCACCCGCTCCCAGTCGGTGACGGCGGCATCGTAGGCCCGCACCTCGATCGCCGCGTTGTTCAGGTAGTGCTCCACGACATCCGCTCCGAAGGCGTCGCGGGCGATCTCCGACTGACCGAAGAGCTCCGCGGCCTCGCGAAGAGTTGTCGGCACTCTGGGCGCACCGCTGACATACGCGTTGCCCTCGAACATCGGCTCGAGTTCCAGTTCGTGTTCGATGCCGTAGAGTCCGCCGGCGATGAGCGCCGCGGTGGCCAGATACTGGTTCACGTCCCCACCGGGCACGCGGTTCTCCACACGCATCCCGAGTCCGTGTCCGACGACGCGCAGGGAACAGGTGCGATTATCGAGCCCCCAGGCCACCGCAGTCGGCGCGAAGCTGCCCTCTACGTAGCGCTTGTATGAATTGATGTTGGGGGCGAAGAAGAGGGTGAGCTCGCGCATCGTCTTCAGCTGGCCGGCCAGGAAGTGACGGAACATCTTCGACATGCCGAGCGGGTCTTTGTCGTCCGCGAAGACCGCCGTGCCGTCGCTGCCACGGAACGAGATGTGGATATGGCAGGAGTTGCCCTCCTTCTCGTTGAACTTGGCCATGAAGGTGAGCGCCTTGCCGTGCTTGTCGGCAATCTCTTTCGCGCCGTTCTTGTAGATCGAGTGGTTGTCGCAGGTGGTGAGGGCGTCTTCATAGCGGAACGCGATCTCCTGCTGGCCCAAGTTGCACTCGCCCTTCACCCCCTCGCAATACATCCCGGCACCTTCCATCGATACGCGGATGTCGCGAAGCACCGGTTCCATCCGCGTTGAGGCGAGGAGGGCATAGTCGATGTTGTAATCGCTCGACGGGGTGAGGCCGACGTACCCCCTGCCCCAGGCATCCCGGTAGCTGTTGTCGAAGACGATGAACTCGAGCTCGGTCCCTACATAGGCGACAAGGCCCTTCTCGGTGAGCCGAGCGATCTGTTTCTTGAGGATCTCCCGCGGGGAAGGATCAACCGGTCGCTCATCGAGCCAGGTGAGGTCGGCCATCACGAGTGCGGTTCCCGCGATCCAGGGCACCAGGCGCAGCGTCGACAGGTCGGGGATCATCGCCATGTCGCCGTAGCCCTTCTCCCACGAGGAGATGCGATACCCGTCGACGGTGTTCATCTCGACATCCACCGCCAGGAGGTAGTTGCAGCATTCGGCGCCGTGGCTGGAGATCTCCTCCTTGAACAGGCGAGCGGATGCCCGTTTGCCGACCAGGCGCCCCTGCATGTCGGTGAACGCCACGATCACCGTGTCGATCTTTCCGTCATCGATGAGCTCGTTGAGCTGGTCGATGGTAAGCATTCCCGTGCGAGCGGCCATGGGGGTTCCTCGTCTTCTCGAGTGATTGCCGACCATTGCATCACGGTGGCACGATCCCGATCCTAGGGCGCGTAACGCACAATTTACATCTAAAGGTAGACACGGAGTACCAATAAACGCCAAGCTCTCCGATAAGCGTGACGCGGTGCCTCACCGCGCCCGACTCCCGACGATCCCCTCCTGGAGGAACACATGTCAAAGAACACGGTCTCCGGCGTCACCTACACGAAAGCCGAAGACGGCTACTTCGAGAAACGATCGCTCAAGCGCACTGCCGGGTTTTGGGGAATCTGGGGGATCGGCATCGCCGCCGTCATCTCCGGCGACTTCTCCGGCTGGAACGTCGGTCTTGCCACGACCGGATGGGGTGGGCTTCTGATCGCGACGATCATCATCGTGATCATGTATTTCACCATGATCTTCTCGATCGGCGAGATGTCGGCCGCAATGCCACACACGGGTGGTGCGTATTCCTTCGCACGGGCGGCCATGGGCCCCTGGGGCGGGTTCGTCACCGGCATCTCGGAATCCATCGAATATGTGGTGACGACCGCGGTCATCGTCCTCTTCTCTGCGGCTTATGCGGGCCAGATCATCACGGATCTCACCGGGGCGGTCGTGCCAGCGTGGATCCTCTGGATCATCCTCTACGCGATCTTCATCGGCCTGAATTCCCTCGGTGCATCCGTCGGATTCCGCTTCGCTCTGATCGTCGCCATCATTTCGATGGGCGTCATCCTGCTCTTCGCAATCCTCTCGATCGCCAACGGCGCCGTCGACTTCTCCCGCCTTTTCGACATCAAACCGACGGCGGGCAACTCGAGCTTCCTGCCGTTCGGCGGGGTCGGCATCCTGTACTCGCTCCCATTCGCCATCTGGTTCTTCCTCGGCATCGAGGAACTCCCGCTCGCTGCCGAAGAGGCGAAGAACCCGGCGAAGGACATCCCCAAAGCCGGCGTCTGGGGCATCATCACCCTCGCGTTCTTCGGACTGCTCATCCTGTTCCTCAACCCGGCCGTGACCGGCTCGAAGGCCCTGACGGTCTCCCCGGGGGACGGAGACGAGCCGCTGCTCGCTGGTTTTCGGGCGTTCCTCCCCGACAGCGTGGCTGCCTTGCTGGCGCTCTTCGCTCTCATCGGCCTGCTTGCATCCCTGCAAGGCATCATGTTCGCCTACGGCCGCAACATGTATTCGCTGTCGCGCGCGGGGTACTACCCGAAATTCCTCTCCCTCACCGGGCGAACTCACCAGACGCCCTGGGTCGCTCTCCTGGTCGGAGGCGGGATCGGGTTCGTTATTCTCGTTGTCGTCGCGCTGATCATCCCCGCGGTGAATCCGGCCGCCGCGGGAGCCGCCACCGGAATCATCCTCTTCATCGCAGTCTTCGGCGCGGTGATCTCTTACGTGATGCAGATGGTCTCCTTCATCGTGCTCCGACGCAGGTTCCCCACCGCGAAACGGCCCTATCTCAGCCCGACCGGCGTCGCGGGAGCCGCCATTGCGGGAGTCATCGCCGTTGCGTCATTCATCGGTATTGTGACGAACTCCACCTTCAACCTGGCGGTGATCACCTTCGTCATCATCTTCGCGCTCGGGCTCGCCCTGTTCGCCCTGTTCGGACGCAATCGGCTCGTGCTTTCCCCTGAAGAGGAATACGCCCTCAGCGGCGGCCTTCACGGAGACCCGCAGGCCGAGGGCTACGACGCCATGGAGGATGAACTCTTCACCAAGTAGACACCCTGACACGAACTACGGCTCCGGATGCTGCATCCGGAGCCGTTTTCGCGTACTGGCGTGTCGGCGTGTCTCCGGCCCGGTGCGGGAAGCCGGGCGCATAATGAGCAAACTATCAACCTGCACTTGAAGGGTGAGTCGTGATGGAATCACGCAAGCACAGCCGCACGATCTCGCCCGAACTGTCGTGCGAGCTCGAAGGACTCGTCTTCGACCTGGTGCGCGAGCGATTGCTCAAGGCCGTCGGAGCCGGTGGAATGTGGACGCTGCAGTTCCGCGCCAGCACCGATACCGATTCGCTGTTCGGCGAGACGATCTCCGAATACATCGCCCGTGACATTGCCGACCAGATTTCCGCCTCCGTAGCGATCGAAGGCTCGGATGCCCCCGTCGAGGGCGCCGAAGCGGCCGTCGACGACCACACCCGGGCGGCGGACGACGACGAGATCGCTGTCGAAAACACCGAGTGGATCGACGCGCGGATCCCGGTCGAGGCAAAAGTCTTGCCTGTCGCAGAAGTGGCGGCGGAGGGCGTCGAGCCGAACGAGCACGACGAGCACGACGAGCACCGCATGTTCAAGCCGCGAAAGGCCGCCTGACCGCCGTTAACGACTGATCGCCGCCGCTCCGAGGAGCGGCGGCGATCGAGACTTAGTCCCGATTCCCGAACCGAAACAAACCCGATTCATCCTGCCAAGAAGCGCCCCCGCGCTTGACACACGATAATCAGGAGACACGGAGCGGGTATTGCGCCTCGCGTCTGGCATAACGGTAACACCGGGAGGGCGTGGGTGTCTCTAGTGGGAAACCCCCCAATACGGGTGGCGGGGGTGGACGCTAGCCGAACTGTTTGCGGGCTGCCTCCGTCGCCCGGCTTTGGGCGCACTTTCTTCACCGCGAGCAGACCCCCGGTGAGGCATCCCCCCACCCGGTGAGCTCGTTGCGAGGTCAGCTGGCGAGCGGCGCGGCTGACTCGTTCGGGATGAGATGCTCGACGGCCTTCTCCAGGGTCGGGAATGTGGTCCAACGAAAGCCGCCACCTACCTCCATGACCTCGAAATCAGGGCCCCGTTCTTCGACACACGCCAACAGGCGGCCGGCAGCTCCTGAGCCGGGCTCCTCGCGCACCAGCCAGCCGTGGGCGGCGACCTGTGTCAGGGACAGGTGATGTTCACGGCAGTAAGCGCCCAGGCCCGAGACGGTATCGATCGGCGGGGATTCAGCGATCACGCCGTCGGGCGGAAGATGCAAATCGGTTGCAAACATGAGTACCCATTCGATGGCTGCGGACTGGCCGCCGCCGGGGACTCGAGCAACAATCCCGACTTTACGTTTGCGAGTGTTCGGAGTCAACAAATCCACCGAAACAGGAGGCATCCACCAACTCGCCCCGGCGGATGGAGATCACGCGGAGGACGCGGTCTGCCGGCGGTCAGACCCGATGGGGTGTCATCCGCGGGAGGCGGTGTGCAATCAGCGGAATTGCCCAAGGGCTTCGCTGTACCGTCGGGGGTCTTCGCGGGTCTCCCCTGTCGCGAGCAATGCGTGGCGGCCGATCATCCGCGTGTAGGAGCCCGTGCACGGGATGATCACGATCTTGCCCAACCCGGCCCGCCAGGCCGGGATGACGGCCGCCAACGAAACCCGCTCCGGCTCCTCGTCCAGCGACCGGCTGTTGGGACGTGCCGCAGCTTCGAACCTTGCCTGCTGCCACCTGTCGTAGTCGTCCGTGAATGCCTCGTCGCCGAACTCCCCTCGCCAGGAGAAACCACGGGACTCCGCAAGCAGCTCGGCCCGCGCTGGCGAGCCATCCGCGGAGTCCTGTAGCCGGCCGAACAGCGCTGCCTCATCCCGAAGCTCGCCGGCATGCCGAACACCGTCGCGCCACATCGACGGCCAGGCCTCTCGCCACCGTGCGACCCGATCGGATGACTCGGTTCGGGCGTGGGCGCTAACGGATCCGTCCGAGAGGAGGGGAGGGAGGTCGACCCCAGTGGGCCGAAGGGACCAGGCTTCGCGGATCCAGAGCAGGTCGAGGAGCAGGTTCGAGCCGTCCTCGACGGTGAGCACCATGTCCTGCGGCCAGGGGTTCCCCGGCATCGGCCCGGACGAACGCATCGCACCCACCTCGATCATCGATACCGTCCCAGTTTTACACCAGGGTGTGTTCAACGGGGTGAATGCCACCTTTGGAAGGGTGACACCAGGCCTGCGGCAACACCGCTTCGGTGAAGCGCTACGCGCGTTTTAGCCTCCGAATTCTGCTCGGATGCTACTCGCCCTCGACGCGCTTCCTGGAAACCCACCACGACGGACTTGGCACACCCCGATGTTATCCATCACATTGTCCAACTCCTCATGCTGTTTCTCCTGACTCTCTCCATGTGCTTCTTCCCGCCAGTTGCTCGCCCTCGGGCCGCCGTTACCAACCTGTGACTATCGAAGACGCAAATGTGAAGGCTAACATAGCGATGTTCACAGTGACGCTGCCCGTCGGGACGGCACCATTTTTGACCGGCGACGACGCCGGTCCCCAACAAGGAGGTTCGGAGAATGAAGAAATTCTTAGGCGGAATCGTCATCGTCGGAGCATTGGCCCTGGCTCTCACGGGTTGCGCCAGCGGAGGTTCCGCGGGAACCGCCGGTAACGGGAAGGTTGTGACCGTCGGATTCGCCCAGACCGGATCCGAGAGTGGATGGCGCGCAGCGAACACCGAGTCGATGAAGACGGCGTTCTCTGCGAAGAACGGGTACAAGCTGATCTTCAACGCTGCTGATAACAAACCCGAGAACCAGATCGCGGCAGTGCGCAGCTTCATCAACCAGGGCGTCGACGCGATCGTCATCGCGGCCGTGGTGACCACCGGCTGGGACAACGTGCTCAAAGAGGCCAAAGACGCGAAGATCCCGGTGATCCTCGAAGACCGCACGATCGACGCCGATAAGAGCCTCTACGCCAGCTGGATCGGTCTCGACTTCGAGAAGGAGGGCGAAACCGCCGGTGCCTGGGCTGCAAAGACCCTTGGCACCAAGGCGACGAACATGGTCGTTCTCGAGGGCACGACCGGATCGGCGCCGGCCATAGACCGCGCCAAGGGTTTCGCCACGTCGATCGCCGGAACGAAAATCACCACGCTCGATTCGCAGACCGGCGACTTCACCCGCGCCGGCGGGAAGACGGTCATGGAGGGCTTCTTGCAGAAGTACGGCACGAAGATCAACCTCCTCTTCGCCCAGAACGACGATATGGGTCTTGGTGCACTCGACGCTATCAAAGCGGCCGGACTCACCCCCGGTAAGGACATCAGCATCGTCACGATCGATGCGACGAAGGATGGACTCACCGCTCTGTCCAACGGCGAGTTAAACTTTGTCGTCGAGTGCAACCCCTTGTTGGGCGACAAAGTGGCGAGCGTTGTGAAAGATGTGCTCGCCGGCAAGACAGTAGAGAAGGCCTACACGGCAACGGACAGTTCCTTCGACCAAGCGCAGGCGACAGCGGCGCTCCCGACCCGCAAGTACTGAGGCCGAGAAGCAGCGTCCATGGCACAGTCGGTGGGGCGACCATCCAGTCGCCCCACCGGCTGCACCACCACCGACAAGGAAGAGCCGAACACTGTGGTCGACAACAAAGTGGTCGTCGAGATGTCGAGGATCTCGATTTCTTTTCCGGGAGTGAAGGCCCTCGACGGAGTCGACTTCACCCTACGGGAGGGAGAGATCCACTCCCTCCTCGGCGAGAATGGCGCCGGCAAGTCCACCCTCATCAAGGCCCTCACCGGTGTCTACGCGATCGACTCGGGAACGATAGTCGTGGGGGGAGTCCAGCGCCGATTTGCCAGTACCGCGGATGCACAGTCTGCCGGCATAGCGACCGTGTACCAGGAAGTCAACCTCTGCGCGAACCTCAGCGTCGGCGAGAACGTCATGCTGGGTCACGAGATCCGCGGCCCGTTCGGCATCGACTGGAAGGCGACGCACTCCGCCGCGAGCATCTATCTGCGGGAGTTGGGCCTGGAGATCGATTCCAGGTCCATCCTGTCGACCCACTCCCTCGCGATCCAACAGCTCGTCGCAATCAGTCGTGCCGTCGTCATCGACTGCACCCTCCTCATTCTGGACGAGCCGACGTCGAGCCTCGACCGTTCGGAGGTCGAACAGCTGTTCACCGTGATGCGGCGTCTTCGGGAAAAGAACGTGGCGATCCTCTTTGTCTCGCACTTCCTCGACCAGACCTTCGAAGTCTCCGATCGCCTGACAATCCTGCGCAACGGCAAGCTGGAAGGCGAATATCGGGTAGGCGAAATCACCCGCTCAGTGCTCATCGCCAAGATGCTCGGTCGGGAGCTCGCCGAGCTGGAATCGATCGGCGAGGCATCGTCGCGCACCGTCGACCGGTCGACCACCCCTCTGCTGCGCGTTCTGGGGCTGGGCCGCAAAGGCTTCATCGAACCCCTGGATTTGGAGGTCTATGACGGGGAGGTCGTCGGACTCGCCGGCCTCCTGGGGTCGGGACGCACCGAACTCGCGCGCATCATTTATGGGGCCGACCGCGCCGACACCGGTTCAATCGAGGTTCGCGGCAAGCCCGTCCGGCTCTCCTCGCCGCAGCAATCGGCGCTTCACCGCATCGCCTTCTCCTCCGAGGACCGCCGCGAAGAAGGCATCATCGGGGACCTCACTGTCGCAGAGAACCTCGTCCTCGCCGTGCAGGCTAAACGTGGCTGGCTGCATAGGGTGTCTCGGGCCCAGCAACAGGCGATCATCGATAAGTACATGACGTCCCTCGGCATTCGCCCGAACAATCCGAACGCGCTCATCCGTAACCTGTCGGGCGGTAATCAGCAGAAGGTACTTCTCGCGCGGTGGCTAGCCACCTCACCGCAACTGCTGATCCTCGATGAGCCGACGCGCGGCATCGACGTTGGCGCGAAGGCCGAGATCCAGCAGCTCGTGGCGCGCCTGGCGGACGATGGCATGGGCGTTATATTCATCTCGTCAGAGTTGGACGAAGTTCTTCGAGTTTCGCAGCGCATCGCCGTGCTGCGAGACCACCACAAGGTCGCTGAACTTGACAATGCCAAGGAGATCGGCGTCGACGACATCGTGCAACTCATCGCCAAGGAGGGCGCAGCGTGAGCAGAATTCTCAGGAGTCGGGTCATCTGGCCAATCGCTGCGCTGCTCGCGCTCGTGGTACTGAACACGATCTCGCGACCGACTTTCCTCAGCATCACCGTGAGGAACGGAGAGCTTTACGGTTCGCTTATCGACATCTTGCGCAATAGCGCGCCCCTGATGTTGGTCGCTCTTGGCATGTGTCTCGTTATCGCGACACGCGGGATCGACCTTTCGGTGGGCGCGCAGATGGCGATCTCGGGTGCGGTCTCACTCACGATCATCGCCGACTCCCCGGCCCCGAATAGCATGGGGACGGTGGCCATCGCCATCCTCGCGGGCGTGGCGCTCACCCTTGTCCTGGGGCTGTGGAACGGCTTCCTCGTGTCGGTGATCGGCATTCAACCCATCATCGCCACTCTCGTGCTCATGCTGGCCGGGCGCGGCATCGCCCTTCTCATCACGGGCGGCTTCATCACCACCATTACGAGCACCCCCTATGCAGTGATGGCACGCGGCTACGTCGTCGGGTTCCCGTTCGCGTTCCTGGTGTCGGCATCCGCTGTGGCCATCGTCTCTCTTCTGGTGCGCCGCACCGCACTCGGGGTGCTGACCGAGGCTGTCGGTATCAATCCGGCGGCCTCTCGCCTCGCTGGTGTGCGCTCGCGGGGCATCGTCTGGAGTCTCTACGGCCTCAGCGGTCTGCTTGCGGGTGTTGCCGGCATCCTCTACAGCTCGAACATCATGGCCGCGGATGCCAATAACGCAGGAATAAATATCGAACTGGATGCGATCCTTGCGGTCGTGCTCGGCGGTACCTCACTGGCCGGTGGCAAGTTCACTCTTGCCGGCACGGTCGTTGGCGTCTTCATCATCCAGACGTTGACCTCCACCATCACCTTCCTCGGCGTTCCCCCCTCAGTGACCCCTGTCTTCAAGGCGATCGTCGTGATCATCGTGTGCCTGTCGCAGTCCGATCGCGTGCGCAGCGGGCTCAGGCGACTCCGACCGCCGAAGCCGCTCGCCATTGCCACCGCAATAGATTCGACCTCCTCCACTTCGGGGAGCGCGGCATGAGCGCGCCGCAATCCCTCACCCCACCGCCGTCAAGCCGGGTGCCCGCAGGCCGACTTCGGTCGATCCGTGTGAAGGCAGCCTGGGTGCCCGTGCTCGCCGCGGTGGTCATTCTCGTGGGCATGCTCATTGCCGCGCAGCTCTACTTCGGCAGGTTCATTACACCTCGCATTGTTTCATCGCTGTTCGTCGATAACGCCTATCTGATCGTGCTGGCAGCAGGAATGACCTTCGTCATCCTCAGCGGCGGTATCGACCTTTCCGTCGGTGCAGTCATGGCGTTCACCGGCATGCTCTGCGCGAAGCTATTGGTGTCGGGGGTGCCCACGCTGGTTGTTGTCCCGACAGTGATCGTCGCCGGTGCGCTCTTCGGGCTCATCATCGGCGTCATGGTGCACTTCTTCAACGTGCAGCCATTCATTGCTTCGCTCGCTGGCATGTTCCTCGCTCGGGGGCTCTCTTTCGTAGTGAGCCTTCAGGCGATTCAGGTGAAAGACCCGGTCATCCTGGGACTGCAGTCCGTCAAGCTCGGAACATACGAGTGGTATCTCACCCCCACCGTCACCATCGCGCTGTTGGTGATCGTCGTCGCAGCCTGGATACTTGGCTACACGCGCTTCGGACGAACCGTCTACGCCATCGGAGGCAACGAGAATTCCACTCGGCTGATGGGCCTGCCGGTCGCGCGCGCCAAAGTGCTCGTCTACGTCATTAGCGGGATCTCAGCCGCGATCGCCGGTCTCGTGTTCACCTCCTATACGGCCGCGGGTTATAGCCTGAACGGCATCGGCACTGAACTCGACGCGATCGCCGCCGTCGTGATTGGCGGGACCCTCCTCACCGGTGGCAGCGGGTACGCGATCGGGTCGCTAATCGGTGTGCTCGTCTACGGTGTCATAAAGGTGTCGATCACGTTCCTCGGTGCAGAGTCGTCATGGACCCGCATCACCATAGGCGGGCTGCTGCTGGCGTTCGTGGTGGTGCAACGTGTCATAGTGCGGCGGGCGGGTCGGCGGTGATCGTCGGCCGGTAATGTTCTTACTGGTCGGGAACGGGCAAGAGACACGAGGTCGGCAATGAACGCGCAACCGATCGTCGAGGTGAGAGGGGCCAGCGTCCGGTTCGCGGGAGACATCGCTCTCGACAACGTCGACTTCCGGCTCTATGCCGGAGAGGTGCACTCGCTCATGGGCGAGAACGGCGCCGGCAAGTCGACCCTGATCAGGGCGATCACCGGGGTTATTCGACTGGATGCCGGCGCAGTGTGCATCGACGGTGAACCGGCCGACGTGTCCAGTCCGTTGGCGGCTCAACGGGCCGGAATCAGCACGGTCTACCAAGAGATCGACCTCCTTCCCAACCTGTCGGTGGCCGAGAATGTGATGCTCGGCCGTGAACCGCACAAGTTGGGTCGGATCGACTGGAAGTCGATGCGAGCCGAAGCGGCGACTGCGTTGGCGAGGCTCGGTGTGGATGTGGACCCCGCATCCACGCTTTCCAGCCACCGGCTCGCCACGCAACAGCTCGTCGCGATCGCGCGGGCCCTCACGGACAACGTGAAGGTGCTGGTCCTCGACGAGCCCACCTCCAGCCTCGACCAGGATGAGGTGGCAGAGCTGTTCCGCGTCATCCGCTCCCTGAAGGCGGAGGGGGTGGCCATCCTGTTCGTTTCCCACTTCCTCGAGCAGGTTTACGAGATCTGCGATCGCATCACGGTGCTGCGCAATGGTCACCTGGTCGGCGAGTACATGACGACTGACCTACTGCGCATCGAGCTGGTGCAGAAAATGCTCGGGCACGAGTCGCTCGACCTCGAGGTGATGTCGAGACGGACGCTGCGCAGGTTCGAGGCATCCGACGCCGAATCGATCGTGTCGGCGACCCAGATCGTCCGGCGCGGATCCATCGAGCCGAGCGACCTCCAGGTGTTTGAGGGCGAACTGCTCGGGATAGCGGGGCTTCTCGGGTCTGGCCGTACCGAGCTCGCGCGCCTCATTTCCGGTGTTGACGGCCCCGACGGTGGCGTGCTCAAGATCGACGGGGTCGTGGCGCGATTCCGTCAGCCCCGGGACGCGATGCGACTCGGAGTCGTCTATTCTTCCGAAAATCGCAAGACAGAGGGAATCATCGGCGCTCTGACCGTGCGGGAGAACATCACTCTCGCCCTCCAGGCGCAGCGCGGCTGGCTCAGGCGCATTCCCCGTGCACGTGAAGACGAGCTGAGCGCGAGCTGGATCGAGGCGCTCGAGATCCACCCCTCCGACCCCGAGCGGCTCGCCGGGCAGCTCTCCGGAGGCAACCAACAAAAGGTGATGCTTGCGAGGCTGCTTGCGCTGGCTCCCCGCCTGCTTGTGCTCGACGAGCCGACGCGCGGAATCGACATCGGCGCAAAGGTCGAAATCCAGAAGCTGGTGACCGACCTGGTCGAGTCCGGCATGTCTGTGATCTTCATCTCCGCAGAACTCGAGGAGGTGCTCCGCGTCTCGCATCGCGTGCTGGTGCTGCGCGACCGCAGGATCATTGCCAATGTGGACGCTGATTCGCTCGAGCTCGTTGCTTTACTGGCGGCAGTCTCCAAGGCCGAGACGTGACGAGCGATCCGGAAGCCATCGTGAGTCGAGCCGGCAAACCCAATCGCAAAGCCAACATCTTCGATGTAGCGCGGCTCGCCGGTGTTTCCCATCAGACGGTGTCCCGCGTGATCAACGACTTCCCCAGCGTTCGACCCGTGACACGCGAGCGCGTGCAGCAGGCCATCGCGCAACTGCGTTATAGCCCCTCTCCCGCGGCGCGGGCCTTGGTCACAAAACGCACGCGGCTGATCGGTCTGATCGCGCCAAGCACCGCGGACTTCGGTCCGGCATCCATCGCCCTGCATTTCAGCGATGCCGCCCGGGATGCGCGCTACGGGGTGGTCAGCGTGACATCGGTCGACGCGAGTGCGTCATCCATCCGCCCGCTCGTGGAGTCCCTTCTCGACCAGCGAGTCGAGGCGATCGTGTTGATCGTCACGGATATCGCGGTGCTGTCCGCGGTGCACCAACTGGATGCTGGGGTCCCCATCGTCGCCGTAGCTGCCGGTGCACGCCGCGGAACCGCCACGACTTCGATCGATCAGTATCGCGGAGCGCGCGCCGCCGTGCGTCACCTCGTGGAACTCGGCCACCGTCGCATCCTGCACCTTTCTGGCCCGTCGACGGCGCCCGACGCGATCGAGCGGCTGCGCGGTTGGCGCGACGAACTCGCGGCGTCGCGCCTGGTAGCCGAGGAGCCGGGCCATGGCGACTGGTCGCCAGTGACTGGCTACCGGTATGGCAGCTCGCTCGAACTGGCCGACAGGCCGCTCGCGGTGTTCGTAGCCAATGACCAGATGGCGCTCGGCGTCATGTCTGCCCTGAAGTCACAGCGCTTCCTCGTCCCCGGCGATGTCAGCATCGTCGGCTTTGACGACATCCCCGAGGCCGCATTTTTCGACCCGCCGCTGACAACGGTTAGTCAAGACTTCGCGGCCCTCGGCGCGCTCACGATGCAACGCGTACTCATCGCTATCGAGGAGCCAGAGGGCTCTGCCGAATCGACCCCCATCCCGACAAAGTTAGTGATCAGGTCTTCGACGGCGCGCCCGAATGCGAAGTAGCCGCCATGTACCGCCGGATGATTTCGGCCCGATTCGATGTTTGAGCGTGTGTTTGGCAGGCCGACCTTTCTGCGATCGTGCTGTCCAGTGCCAACGGTTTAGGAACGTTGTCGCCTCCGCCGGAAACGAATCAACGAATAATTCAATGGCTCGGCATCTTCGACTCGGTGATCGGCGACCAGGTAGGCGAGGACGTTGCCTCAAGGAAGACGATGGTGGCGCTACCGGGCGACACCGAAGAGGTCCGCCTCGATGTCATCGCGCACCAGCTCCACCATGTCGCCCATCGTCCTGTCCCAGAACCGCTCGAACTCCTCGTACGGGACGCGGTGGCGATTGCCGACCTTCACCGCGTGGATCTCGCCAGCCCTGATCTTCCGTGCCCGCTTCGGCGACCTACTCCGGCGTCAGCATCCGTTGCTTCGACGTCAGCGTCACCGTTACCCCCTCCGCGACAGCGCTGCACGTAGGCGGCAACCTCCTCCAGCCAGGCGGGGCGGTCCAGTAGCCTGCGTGCTCGGGCGTACGTCCTTGGGATTGATCGTCAGACGTGCTAGTGACATGACCCCATCCAACCTCGACCTGCACACTCAATCCAGGATGAGTGTGCAGTGAATTGCGAATGGGCGACATCGTCGACACCTCCATCAAGCTCGACGGCACTGAGAGTCGGCTCGCCGCAGCCGGGCGCACGGCGTTCAAGAATCTCGGCCGTGACCGGATTCACCTGCTTCGTGGACTGAACATAGGAGGTCTCGGTGACCACCCTTCACCCTCCTCGGAAGCAAACAAGTGGGCGGCAAGGGCGATGAGGAAGTCTCCGAATTTCTTGGGGCTCCCCTTGATTCCGCGGTGTGGGTGCCCTTCGGCCCGCCGGGCCGGTCCCCCTCGGCAAAGGCATCCACTGAAATGATGGGATGTCAATGGCTGCCGGAAAGGTTCAGACCGACATAGTCTGGCGGTACCCCTTCGATGCAACGGAGCACGAGGAAAGTCGACCAGGACGTCAGATGACCATCCATTCGCCCATCACGCGTGGCACAGGCAGTTCCCATTCGCGCGGACCCACTTTCGACAAGATCGTGAAACACGGGGGTCGAAGCTTTCTCGCCACCACCACCATGGCGGCGATCTTCACGGCGCGAGCGGAGGATGTCATCGCGCGCTTCGATACCGAGCTCGTGCCGCTGCTCCATCGTGACGGGGTCGAATTGATGCTCATCGGCCCGCACACCGAATTCACGGTCGAGACTGCTGCGGTCGGCCCCGGGGGTCCAGCCTCCCGCTCGTAGGTCCTCGCGGGCGCTCCATGGTCTTCCTCATCGCGCTCTCAGTTTCACGAAGTCGAGCGATCGGAAGGTGGGGCCAGACGAGGCGATCTTCGCCCGACTATCGTCAGGTCAGCGATCCACCCAGGGTTCGACACCCGGCGCGGTGCGCTACAGAGCAGGCCACGTGACACCGGGGACATGTCAGAATCCGTCCACGGAGACCCGCTGAACCTGCCTCTCGAGCGCCGCAGTGAATCGGGCCCCTCTAACCGCTCCAAACAATTTGTTCAGGTACGCTTCTGGCAACGTTAAAGGGAGCAGTCGAATGTCCAGCTATGTGTATGGAGGCGCTGCCGATATCGACCGTGCTATCGGGTCCCTTGTTGACCTTGACAATTCGCAGCGCAACGCACTCGCTGTCCTGGAATTGGATGAAGTCCTGGACGAGTTGCAGCGCGAGTACGTCAAGAGTCTCGCCGATTCGAGCTATCGACCGGACGACGACTTCATCGGCCGACTCAGTGGCTATCTCGCTCTGGCCGATGACCGAGAGAACCCCAAACTGAGTTGAAACCCGGTTGAGCAGCATCCGCCGACACCAGGCAACGGCTGCATGACTGGGTCGCCGCCTGCGGCACCCGCCTCGACAGCGACCGACCAACGCGGCAGGCCGCGTGGCCCGGCGAAGACCCCGCCCCGACTGTCGAGGAATCGCCCGATCACCGACCGGGACGAGGACTTCGTGCAGTGCGTCCGCGACGACATCGCTCGGCGTCGCGCAGCGGAGGACGCGTTCTACGCGCAGCTCGCTGTGGATCCTAGGCCGCAGTTTTCGCCTGGATGTGAGCTTCGATCGTCCATAGCGCGAGACTGGGATGCCATCCCAAGCCAGAATCATTGCGCGTCTTGCCGAACACTACGACAATTAGTGCAGTTTCCCGTATCGCTATGTAAACTGGATTACCGCAGGATCTCGTATCGTTTACCAGAAGGGAGGGTCGACGTGACGACTGCACTTGCACCCCGTCGTGACCGTCAGGGTGCGGCGCGCGCACGGCAGTCCGTGCTTGCCTCGCGCGATCGGTTCTGGAAGCCCTCCGACCTCCAGCTCGGCCCGTCGACCGTGCACCACCTGCTCGGCGACTTGGAAGACCGGGGCGAACTCCGGCGCATCCGCCGCGGCCTGTACTGGCGCGGAACGAAGACCCCGCTCGGGATGGCACCGCCTTCCCCGGAACGCCTGGTCGAGGCTCTCACGCCCGGCGCTGGCGTCGGGCCAGCGGGCCTGTCCGCGGCGAATGCGCTACGACTGTCGACGCAGGTTCCCCGGCGTGCGCAGATCGCCGTTCCCGACCGTGCGCCCTCGGATGCCGGTGCCGTCATGTTCGTCTCCCGCGCGGCCCGCACCGGACGGGCCGCGACGCGCCTGACCCCGACTGAGGTTGCCATGCTCGAAGTGCTCGATGACTGGCCTGCCCTGGTCGAGGTAGAGCTCGCGCAGGCTACCCGGCAGCTCACCGAGCTGCTGCGCTCCGGCATCGTACGCGCAGAGCGGCTCGCGGATGCTGCCACGACGGAGCCGGGGCAGACGCGCGCACGGCTCAGGGCGCTGCTGACCGCCGCGGGCCGGTCGGACCTTGCCGACCGGGTGCCCGCAGCCGACCGCCGCACCGAATCCGCCGCGCTGGCGACGCTGGTGTTCGCATGAACGAAGAGGCGACGCTGTGGCGGGATGACGATCCAGGGGTGTTCCGCGACACGATCCTCGCTGCCGCGGAACGCCTCGGGGTGCAGCCGCTCGCCGTAGAGAAGGACTACTGGGTTTGCGAGGCGCTGCGCTCGATCACAACCGCGCACCCCGACGAGATCGTTTTCAAGGGCGGCACAAGTCTGGAGAAGCTGCGGATCATCCGCCGATTCTCCGAAGACCTTGACCTGCTCGTCATCGGCCAATACCCGTCGAAGAAGGCCGAGCAACGCGCGCTACGAAACATCCTCGCCAGTGCAGCTACAGCCACCGGCGCGGAACCGTCGGACATCACCGCGGGCGGCAACTCCGGCACGTTCCATCGCGCGGGCTACCTGAACCCGCCGCTGGAACACCGCGGCACACCGGGCGCGATCGCCGACACCGCCGCGATCCTCGTCGAGCTGGGGCAGTCCGGCGGGCCGAACCCGCACGCCAACCACCCGGTGACGTCGCTGCTCAGCCGAGAACTTGACGCCGCGCGCTTCGACACCAGCATGTGGGACGACCTGGCATCCTTCGACGTCCCGATCCTGCACCCTGGCCGCACGCTGCTGGAGAAGCTGCTGCGCGTCAATAGCTTCGCCAGCAATCCCGACGCACCCACGGGCCCCCACGGCTGGCCGCGCATCGGGCGCCAGCTCTACGACATCCACGCTCTGTTACTCACGCCCGTCGTGCGCGACCTGTTCGCCGACCGGAGCCTTGTGGCCGAGATCCTCAACAGCGCCCGTGAGGTTTCCGCCGCGTTCGGCAAGCCCGATCTGCCCCTGCCCGAGGGCGGGTTCGCCGCATCGCCCGCCTTCGATGCCGCCTCGCCACTCGCCGAGCGCCTCCAGGCAGAACACGATGCCGCCGTGCGCGACCTCTACTACGGCACCGAGCAACCACCGACCTTCGATGACGTGCTCGCTCAGGTGCACGCCGACGCAAAGTTACTCGACGTCTGAGCATCCCCAGGCCCCCACACGCCGTCGCCGTCCAGCCCAGCGCTGCCGAGCGTCGACCCGCCGCCGTCGGGAGCTAATCGTTCGAGGATCTCGGCGGTGACCGGGTTAACCCGCTTCGTGGGCTGAACATAATGGGTCTCGGTGACCTCCTTCGATGCGTGGCAGAGCAGTTCTGCGGCGAGGTCTATGGAGGCTGCCTGGTCGATCGTCGTGGCTACGGTCTTGCGGAACGCGTGCGGGGTGATCTCACTTAGGTCGAGGTCCTCCGGCAGCCCCGCCGACGCGAGCACGGCGCGAAGCTGGCGGCGCAGGTTGTTTGGGAAGATAAAGGTGCCGTTGCGGGTGCTGAAGATCGGGTGATCGTCAGGCACGTTGCCCAGCATCGCGAGCCGTGAGCGAATGGCTTGGGCTGTGCAGCTCGGCACGGCGATGATTCGCCAGTCCTTCGAGTGCTCGACCTGAGGCTGCCGGTACAGCCTGTGCCCCTGCGCAGCACGAGCGTTCCGCTGATCGTGACCTCCGATGGCGAGACGGTCATGTCGACCTCGCACTTGCGGATCGCCAGCGCTTCACCGATGCGCGCAGAGGTGCCAACATCGTTTCGATGACGTCGGCGAGCTGACCGTCGGGCTTGGGACCGTGCACATTCTCGCCTGTGCGCCACGGGCGCGGTGTCGCGCACCGGGTTCTTGCCTACCGCGTCGTGTCGCACGGCGAGATCAAAGACCAGCGCGAGCACGATCTTGGCCCGACGGGCGCGCGACGGGTGTTGGGGTGCCAGTGCCTTCAGGAACCGATCGACGCGGCCGACAGTCAGCTCCCGTAGCCGCAACAGACCGAGCCCCGGGAAACACGACCACTTCCAGACCTCGCTCGTAGGCGTCGAGCGTCTGCGGAGCCTGCCGTCCGGTAACGCGAACCTCCTCCAGCCAGCGCTGAGGTCCAGGCGGCCGTGGTGGTCTTCTCCGCGCAGGAAGTGGGCGATGGCAAGCGCCAAGACGCACGACAAGCGGTGGGATCAATTCCCGGCACCGGTGGAGGCTTTGCTCGGGGGGTTTTGTACTTATCGGATCGCCGGACGGGCACTGCGGCATCGGGTGCGGCAGGTTGTGGACTGCCGAAGCCGCCGCCGCCCATGGGTCGCGGGGGCTCGCGGGTCAAGGGCGTCCGGAGGGGCGCCCCCGTCACCTGCACGACTCCGTCCCGCGATCCGACAAACACGGCGAAATGCCAGCCGGGGCGCAGCCGCCTCCAATCGGTTCCGGCCGCTTCTGATCCGGAGGTCGCTTCAGCCCGGGCGCGGGCTTGGCCATTCGTCGTCCACCGGGGAGAGCATCCGTGCTTGGGACTGTTCGCTGCTGTTGTGGAACGGCCATCAAAGACGGGCTGGACATGGTTGCGGTTCCCTGATTCTCCCCCTACGTCAAACGGCGGACCTACTGCGAGCTACTGGCCTCACCCAACCCTGACACGGAGGGCATCGCCATGCACCCTCCTTCTGGTCGCTGATCGACCACGAAGGCAATGTGGTCGACATCGCGACCTGGCAGGCACGGGACTGAGCTTGATCCTGACCGTGGGCAAAGCCAGAAAGTAAGCGACCGGAGCGAACTGCGGTCAGCGAAGTGAAATGGGAGCGATGAAAGGAAACCTCACGACCGAACTTGCGCAGCTACGCGTCGGTGTTCCGTCCCCGGACAGTACGACTTGCTCATGACTGTGGGACCTGCCTCTCTTGAGGACGCAGAGCAACTTGTCCCTGTTCAAGCAGCTCGGATACCCGACTGAAGCAGCCGAGATCAGCCGCCCTCTCCAACGCGACGCGACCAGTGAGTACGCCGCGTGGATATTCGATGAGGGCTCCAGTTCCGGCGTCATTGATTTCGGAGCGACGATTGGCGACCATCGACGAGGCCGAGCTCGACGCATGGCTCTCCGCGCTCGCCCTCGGGACAGGCCCCCATGCCGAGGGGCGCGAGGTGCGCGGTGGCGGTCGGGGGTCGGCTGCCAATGCAGCCGTCTGGATCCCGTTCACGGCATTTTTGGCAATGCCGTAGAGCTTGGCTGGTTGGCGTCGAATCCCGCACGGGATGTCGAGACCGTGAAAGCCGCCCCAACCGAGAGCATGTTTCTCAACTGCATGCAGGTCGAGCGGTTCGTCGAAGCGGCTCGGTCGGTGGGCGGGCAGCTGTCCGATAGTGTGATGGCCGAGCTGATGGCCTCCGCCCGGGAGAAGTCGTCGCGCTTCGGACCCAGGACGTCGATCTCGATGCTAGGCGCATAAAGGTCCGCCGGACCATGACGATTGACGCCAGCGGGGCTCCAACGCACGGTGAGCCAAAGCACGACGAACGGCGCGACGTTCCCATCGCACCGCACATGATCGATCACCGTCGGCAGCTCACCGCGGACCGGCCCGCCTCCGCGCCGCTTATCGGTTCTCTTCACCACTCGGCGGCGTCGATGGCGATTGCCCCTGGCGCGAACGTCAAGGTGATCCAGCGGATGCTCGGCCGCGCCGACGCGTCGATGACCCTGAACACGTATGCAGGCCTCTGGCCCGACCGACTCGACGAAGTGACGGCGGCGGTCTCAGCGCAGCGGGCGAAAGCGCTGAGACGCGCCTCGGAATCATGACGGAGTCATGACGACGGGGGCTACTGGGAAAGCAGCTCGGCGGCGTATTTGTTGAGACTCGTGCCGTGCCTGAGCGCATCAGTGACTAACTTGCGATGCACCGACGGGTCTACACGGACCACGACGCGCCCGGAGAACTTTCGCTCGGACAACGGTTCAGGGATTTCTTCACCCGACTCGATCATGTCGTCGATGACCGATTTGACGAGGGCCTCGACACCACGGAGCGCCTCAATCTGCGTCGGTGCCAACCACGACAGGGAGGGAAACTCGGTAACCGCCGCAACGAACTCGCCGTCCGGCGAACTCCACTCGACGGCGTAACGGTAGTGCTCGACGTTTGGCCGCTGAACAACTGTCATTTCGCTTCTCCCTTCTTCCTGTCTATTGCTGTCAGCAATTGTTCGACCTGATACCGCTTGGCTTTGCCGCCATCGCCTTTTTGCAGATTGACTCGGGGGTCACCCTGCCAACCCATCTTGAAAATGGCGACATGACTCCCGGATCCCTTTCGCGGAGGTCCGAAATAGTGCTCGGCCAACGCGCATGCATCGTTGAACGAGAGGGAACCAGGAGACCGACGCGCCTTGTTCTCGATCTTTTCGATTGAAGGCACACTTGATGGTGCCACATTTGGCACCATCAATCAAATGTACCGACGCACCTATTGGAGCGTGTGGACTGGCAGCGCGACAGCGCTTGGGTCCGCAGCCCGATGACCCGATGTAGCGCTGGTTCCATCATGGTGAAAGCATGACGATAGACCTTGGGTGGCGGCTGCTGGAGAGAAGAAACCAGGCCCTGACCGGCTATTTTGGTGCACCCCCCCGGACTTGAACCGGGAACCCACTGATTAAGAGTCAGTTGCTCTGCCAATTGAGCTAGAGGTGCGATCGGTCCTCGAGACACACACGAGAACCAAGGCACAACAGTAGCATCGAGCACGGGACGTCGCGAACCCGTAGCCGCGCGCGCCCGATCCGTAGGATGGGCATAGCAATCGCAGCATCCGAAGGAGAATCGCGTGACCATTCCATCGAGACTTGAGGTCGGCCAGACCGCCCCCACGTTCACTCTCACCGACCAGGATGGCTCGCCCGTCTCACTGAGCGAATTCGCCGGCGACAAGGTCATCGTCTACTTCTACCCCGCGGCATCCACCCCCGGCTGCACGACGGAAGCCTGCGACTTCCGCGACAACATCAATTCGCTGAAGTCCGCGGGCTATCGCGTACTCGGCATCTCAAAGGATGCCGCCCCGGCGCTCAAAAAATTCCAGGCGGACCAGGGCCTCAACTTTCCGCTGCTCAGTGACCCAGATCTCACCGTGCACAGGGCCTACGGCGCCTACGGCGAGAAGTCGCTCTACGGCAAGACAGTCACTGGCACCATCCGCTCCACCTTCGTGGTGGACGAACACGGCACCATCATCCTGCCGCTCTACAACGTGAAAGCCACAGGTCACGTCGCTTCGCTGCGCAAAAAGCTTGGTATCGACCCCTAAAGTCAGGCCGAGGCTACTCTTCTGGCGCTTGGTCGGGTCGACGGGTCGCCGCAATCACGCTCGGGGTGAAAAGCAGGACGATCGCCGCCGCCGCCGGCACAATCAGAAGCCAGCCGATGTCGGGGCGCGAATAGGGGGGCTGTAGGCTCCCGATCCCCAGCGCGATCTGAAGGATCTGCCAGGTGATGGCTCCCCCGCGAATCCAGGGCCGGCCCCGCAGCGCGTGGAGGGCCATCGTGCCTAGCCACACCGCCGCCAGCAGGTCGAGCAGCAACAGCGCTATCGCCGTAGCCACCGAGTCTGGACTCGCGACCAGGAGCTCAACGACCAGGTAGATCGCAACCCCGATCAGGGCGACGCATTCGACCGCTAGCAGGAACACCAGAAGGAGCAGCGCCAGCGGTCGACGTGAGGTTCTCGGATCACTCATAGCTGTGGAACCCCCTTCGACTATTGATTTGCTACAACCAGTATGAGATTCTATGTGAGGTCGATTTGCACTCACAGGGCCGTGAGCATCCACCAAAACCCCCGGATTTCTTTCCCAAGCTTGGTCTCTCGACCTCCGCTCAGGGCTCTATGGCCCTGCGTTCGCAACAAAAGGAGCACCCCCAGATGGATTGGCGCGACAAAGCTGCATGCCTCACGGCCGACCCCGAACTCTTCTTCCCTGTGGGGAACACCGGTCCGGCTGTCGACCAGATCGACAAGGCCAAAGCGGTCTGCGCCCGGTGCAGCGTGACCGAGATGTGCCTCCAATACGCTCTCGAAACCAGCCAGGACTCCGGCGTCTGGGGAGGGCTCAGCGAAGACGAGCGTCGCGCCCTCAAGCGGCGCGCTGCTCGCGCGCGGCGCGCTTCGTAGGTCTCGATACGGGCGCCAGAGCGCCCTACTCGACCACCCGATACGGGCGCCAGAGCGCCCTACTCGACCACCCGATACGGGCGCCAGAGCGCCCTACTCGACCACCCGATACCGGCGCCAGAGCGCCCTACTCGACCACCCGAAACCGGCGCCAGAGCGCCCTACTCGACCACCGGACACCGGCGCCAGAGCGCCCTACTCGACCACCGGACACGCGCGCCAGAGCGCCCTACTCGACCACCGGGTTGGCCTACTTGGTCAACCACGCCAACGGGATGTCGATGGTCACCTCGGTGCCGCTTCCCACCATCGTGTGCCAGTCGATCGTTCCGCCCAACTCGCCCTGGATGAGGGTGCGCACGATCTGGGTGCCCAGACCGGAGCCGACTTTTCCTTCAGGCAATCCCCCGCCGTTATCACGAACCTGCACGCTGAGGGTCTCTTCCGTGCGCAGGGCGATGATCTCCACATTGCCCTCACGGCCAGCGAGGCCGTGCTCGACCGCGTTGGTCACCAGTTCGGTGAGCGCGAGGGACAGCGGCGTGGCGTATTCGCTCGGTAGCGCGCCGAAGCTGCCGGTGAAGGTGGGGTGAGCCTTCGTGTTTTGGGTGGATGCCACTTCGGCGATGAGCTTGAGCACCCGGTCGAACACCACGTCGAAGTCAACGTTCTGGGTGAGACCCTCGCTCAGGGTGTCATGGACGACCGCTATGGCGGCGACTCGGCGCATCGCCTGATTGAGCGAATCGCGCGCCTCGTCCGAGTGGGATCGCCGCGCTTGGATGCGCAACAGCGATGCGACAGTCTGCAGGTTGTTCTTGACCCGGTGATGGATCTCCCGAATGGTCGCATCCTTTGTGATGAGCTCTCGCTCCTGGTGACGCAGTTCCGTGACATCCCGACACAGCACGATCGCGCCGATACGCTCACCGCGGTCGCGGATCGGGATGGCGCGCAGCGACACCGTGACTCCCCTGGCCTCGATGTCGGTTCGCCACGGGGCTCGTCCCGTCACGACAAGGGGCAACGATTCGTCGACCACGAGCTTGCCGACGAGCAGGGAGGTCGTCACCTCCGCGAGCGACTCGCCCTCGAGCTCCCCGGCGAAGCCCATTCGGTTGAAGGCCGAAAGCCCGTTCGGGCTGGCAAAGGTGACTACGCCGTCGACATCCAAACGCAACAGGCCGTCGGATGCCCGCGGAGCGCCGCGCCGCGGACCGGTCGGGGCTCCGAGGTCGGGGAAGTCACCGGCACAGATCATCGCGAACAGATCGTTTGCGCACTCGTTGAAGGTGAGTTCCTGGCGGCTGGGAGTACGCGCCTCGCTGAGGTTGGTGTGGCGGGTGATCACGCCGATCGGATGCTCCATGGTTTGCGATCCCGCTGCCGAAAGCCGTCGAAGCACGGGCACCGCACGCACGCGGGTCGGGGTCTCCTCATACCAGTCTGGAGCGGCGGAGTCCACGATCTGGGTCGAGCGAAACGCCTCGGTGACCTGGCCACGCCATTCCGGTTTGATCGCCTGGCCCACGAAGTCCCGATAAAACAGCGTCGCCGAGCTCGACGGGCGTGCGTGCGCAACCGCGACGAAATTGTCGTCCCTGGTCGGGACCCATAGCACGATGTCCGCAAAAGCAAGGTCGGCGAGAAGCTGCCAGTCACCGACCAAGAGGTGCAGCCACTCGACATCCGCGGCGTCGGAACGTCCCTGGGCGAGAACGAGTTCGGAGAGCGTCGACACGAGCCCCAGTTTAGGCGCGCTGGTGAGACGTCCGATTTCAGCCGAGCACCCGCACGATGAGGTCGGAGTCCGGTCCCCAGCGGAACGCGAGACGGGTGCTTGCGCCAAGGCCGGCCGCGACATCCGCCGTTCCATAGTCGACGTGGTAGTTGACCGGAGCGATGGAAATCCCTGATCGGGTGAAGGAACGCACCGAAGAACAGACCGTGACGTCGTGGCCGCTGCGGGCGGTGCTGAGCAGGCACACCTCGTCTGCCGAGTCGCGATAGGCGAAGACCTTCACCCCGTAGTAGGCACCAATGAAGCGCGTGGTGTCGCGCACTTTCTGGGTGAAACCGGGCTGCCCGCCGGTGAACACCGGGGGTGTGATGTCGGCCATGCTCTGGGGGCGATCGAACACCTTGAGCAACCCGGCCGACGGCACGAGGGAGGGAGCGAACGAACCGGCGGTCGCGGGTACTGTCAGCGCAACGAGCAACACCGCGGCGGCGGAGAAGACACGAGTCGGATGCCGGCGCAACACCCGCTCGAAGGCCCCTGCCGACAGGGACGCTTCGGTGGACTCGAGGTCGGGAGCCACGATCGTACGAGCAACGGCAACGGCAATGGCGTCGTCGAGCGCCACGGCGTCTCGCACCAGGAGCTGTTCAAGTACCAGAAGCCGCGCCTCGCTCTCGCCCAAGAGAAGCGGCGCGCCGGAGGCATCCGTCACGCTGACGGTCGGCTCTGTGCCGGTCGGGCGAGCATAGACCTGCGCGCGTAGTTCCCCCAGCCGGTCGGCGGGATCCGGTCGCCCGGACGGGGCCATCGTCGACGGATGCTGCCGCCAGTGAACGGCATCGTCGAGCGGCCCTGGTCCTCCCCAAGCTTGCCTGAGCGCAGCCTCGAAACCCCGGCCGGCCATCAGCCGGGTGAGTTCGACGCCGGATACTGCAACCGTGCGGACCGGATGATCTCCGCTCATGTGAATCAGGGTAGCCACTCCCGCCGCTCCCGGAAAGAGGTCCTGCGTTGACGTGATCCACATCACTTGCTAGCGTTTGGGAACTGACTAATAGTCCATTGGGATTGCGGCCAGCAATCAATGGCGATGGGACTGGTCATGGGACTAGTGCAGCTTGAGAAAGAAGCCCTTCCAGACGGGTTCAAGTTCTTCGGTGAGGCGCGAGGGCCGGATGCGGGTGAATTCGGCCTGAGAGACGAGCAGGTTGCGCAGCGATATCTCCGCGGTTCGTTCGACCACGACCATATTCTGACATTGTGCTGGTCGCCTGATCCGGATGCCGTACTTCTCGTCGGCGGGCTGCGACTGTTTCGTCCCGAAACGCTCGCTCCGTGGGGATGGAAGGTCCGGCGTCAGTGGCAGGCATGGGGCGATCGCCCTTACATGCTCGTCTTCGGCTTCTGCATCGGGCTCGGCTTCCTGACCACCATGGCATCGCCGGTCTTTATCGCAGTGATGATGTACGGAACGACGCTGACGTGGTCGGCCGTGTGCCTGGTGTTTCTGTGGTTCGCCATCGGTCGGCTGTCCACTACCTGGGTGACCGCAATCGGGGACGCCAAGGACGGCGCGTATGCCTCGCGATCGGCCGATCGGGTGCAGCTAGCGATTCGGCGTGTCGGGGTTATGGAGGGGGCGACCGCGGTCGCTGCTGGCGTGGCGCTCATGCTGGTACGATGAGCCGCTTCACACAGCCTGTCATCCGGCGCACACCTGTGGTGCTCGTCGGCGCAGCGACCATCCTGGCGCTCCTGCTGGCCGGGTGTTCGAGTTCGAACGCTCCGTCTCCGCAGGTTGAGTCGCCGCGAGAACCATCATCGACGTCGATGACTGCGAGGCCGACACCCGCCTCTGTGACTCCGCGGCCGTTTCAGTGCGGCGATGGCTTCGGACCGCCGGCGGACGATGCCGGGATGAGTGACGGGCGACCGGTATGGAGCGTGGCGTGGAGCAATGGAGTATCGGAGATGACGACGCCTTGGCAGGGCTCGGACGGATCGAGCTGGGAGTCGACGAAAGCACCGGTCACCGTCCGTGCCAATACCGCGGGAACGCTCCGCATCCTCGAGCCGAAGACCGCCCGCCTGGTGCTGATGTCGTCGGAGGAGTGGACCATGGCGGGAGACCATATCCTCGACGCCATGGCTGACACCGTGGCATTTCCGGCATGCGATCGGACCGATACCTACCCTGGGATGCTGCTGGTTCCAGCCCCGCTGTGTGTCACGCTGCAAGTCGAACTGCAGGGCGGCGTGCCGCCGTATACCGCCGTCGTGCCCGTCGGGCGTATCGAGTGCGGTTAGAGGTGTTATCTGCGGCTCCTAGACCTTGCTCGACCTCGTCGCCGACTTGCGGATCTGGATTGAGGTGCGAAGCAGTGGCGATGGCTTCGTCGCAGGGATGCCCCGCAACGGGTCTTTCTGCTTCGCCGGGGCGAGGTATGGGTCGATCCTCGCCGCCGACATCACCAACAGTTCCGCACCAACCTCGGGCGAATATCGCCACTTCCCGACGAGGAGTTCGCCGTGCCGCTCGAGAGCGTCGAGGAGGTCGCCCATCACGGCCGCGAGATAGTTCCGGCACTGACCGCCGCAGGTACTTCCCGCACGGTTCGCCGAGGAACGTCCATACCTCGATCAGCACTTTCAACGCGGCGTAGGAGTACTTCCGGCCGCGCGTTTTCCGTGGCTGTTGCGATGCGGCCCCGCGCCTGAGGGACGCATTCCTGATCGCCCTGCGGGCGTTGTCCCTCGACCAACCCGTTGCCTGGCACAACCCGTCCAGCAGGGCCCCTCTCTCTTTCTTCGACGCGCGCTGGTACTCCCGCGCATACTTCTTCGTAATCTCACGTCTCGCGCTCATTGATAGCTCCGAATTCACATACCGAAGCACACCGCCAAACATGCGCGACAGTGGCTAACCACGCCGGAGTTTCGCGGGCACTTCACAATTGAGGCACGCGCCCACGCTCGCGGGCACATTACGTGAGTCTCGTCGGGTCCTGCGCCGGCCACGCCGGATGCGTCACAATGGACAAAACGCGCGGAAACCCTGCGCCTGTCCCGAGGAGCACCCGTGGCAAAGAACCTGTCGAAGAAGAAGCCAGTGTCGAAGAAGCCGGTGTCAAAGCCAAAGAAGAAAGCGGTCGAACAGGCCGAGAAGAAGGCGGCGAAGGCCAGCAAAATCGCGTCTAAAGAGGCCAAAGTCAGCAAGAAGAAGAAAGCGACTAAACCGAAAACGACAGCGACGAAGAAGTCGGCGTCCCGGAAGTCTGCCGCGACCACGCCCGTGAAGCCCGTGAAGGCTTCTAAGGTCAAGCATTCCCAAGCGGCAGCCACCGGAGCGGCACCCACCGGAGCGGCACCGGCCCGCTCGCCCCGTCCCCTCGCTTCGGCGACGACCGATCCCTCCTCCACCTGGACCGTCGTCGCCCTCCGCGCACGCGCCCGAGCGGCCGGCATCATCGGGTACTCGCGCATGAAGAAGGACGACCTGCTCGCCCGGCTCGCAGCGCGTTAGCTCCGTGCCGAACCCGGCGACAACCACGACGGCAATGCGACACTTCGGCGCAACCGGTTGCGCCGCTGCGGAGTAGCCGGCTCCGGCTGTAGCTTCTCCCGCACGAGCGCTGCGATGGCGGCGCGTGCGGCAGATTTCGGCGCGACATCCACGATCGTGCGACCGCTGAGGATGGCCGCGTCGAAGGCTGCCTGGTCGTGCGGCACGAGCACCGGAGACGCGATTCCGCCGAAACGCTGCAGAGTGTGCCGCACCTGTCCGGCAGCCCCTGGTCCGATCGCACTGGCCCGCACCTTGTTCATCACGACGGTCACGCGGTCGATGTCGATCGTCTCGAGCAGATCCACGTGCGCCCGGAGGAACCGGGAGAGCCCGACGGGATCCGCTGCCCCGATGGCGACCACCTCATCCGCCGCCCGCAGAGCGGCGATCGTGGCGCCGTTGCGTCGCGGCGCGAAGAGGTCGCTGCTGATCTCCTCGTCGTTCTCGAGGCTGGCCCCGGTGTCGAGAATCGTGTAGTCGACCCACTCCCGGCAGGCGCTGATGGCGGCAGTCACCCGCTCACCGGAGAGCTCGGGCCAGCGGCTCGGGCGACCGATGCCGGTGAGCACCCAGAAGCTGCCGCGCGAGCTGAGGTAGCGCTGCCCGATGCGCTCGAGTTCGGATCGGGTCAGTGCGTCTGCACCGCCAAGTCGGCAGGCCGCCGCGAATCCCGGCGCCTCATCGAGCAAGCCGAGGGCCGGGGCGATCGATCCGCTGTGCGTGTCCACGTCGGCGAGCGCCACCGTCGCCCCGGCGGCCGAAAGCTCCGCGGCAAGACAGATGGCCATCGAGGTGCGCCCCGGGGCGCCGGCGGGACCCCACACGGCGATGACGGTTCCATTGCGCGGTTGCGCCTCCACGCCCGGCGCGCCCGGATACCCCCGCAACAGCGTCTCGATCTCTTCCCACTCGGCATCGACGGCGACAACCTCAAGCAGGCCGAGGCTCGCGGCATAGCGGCGCTCGACGTCGGTGGCGACCAGTGCTACGACGCGCACGCCCGCGCCATCCGCTTCGACCATGAGGCGTTCGTTGAGATAGCGCACGGATGCCGCGACGATGGCGAAGTCCGGCGCCGTCTGCGCCAGCTGGGACGCGAGTTCGTCTGCGCTCGCGCACCGCACAGAAAGTTCGAAACCGTGGCGCGCGAGCTGCAGGGAGATGCTGTCCTCCCTGTCGAGCGGAAGCGCGAGGGCGACGACGGACACCGATCAGCCCTTCGCCGGAATGCTCGATGGCACGATCGACAGCGCGTCGGTGTTGGCGATCGCCTCGAGCACCGCCGCTGTCTTCGTGCGCGGCACAAGCAACTCCACCGCCTGTTGCGATCGGTCCGCGATCACGCCGTCCTTCGCGATCACCCTCACGACGGTCGCGGATGCCACGAGCACGGTCGGCGGTCCGAACACGCCATTCTCGGTCTCCCTCGCCGACCAGACATCGACCATGCGCCCCTCACCTACCGATCGCGCGAGCTCCCCATCAACGCTCACCACGATCGACGCCCAGGCGACTCCGACGACATCGCCGACAGCGGACGCCGGTACCAGTTCCCCCGCCGATACCGCTCTCGTGACCACGAAACCGGCGCGCGGGATGTCGCCATCGAGCAGATATCTGCCACCGAGAGATCCGAGGCGCACGCTGCGCGCGTCGAAATCGGAAGCATTCACCCGATCGCCCGGGCTGAAGGACGATCGCGCGGCATAGACCATCACGCTGCTGTCGGTCGCGGCGACCACGGCAACGACACCGAGCACCGAGAGCACGACGAGCAAAATTCCGATAGCAAAGCGCGGATCGAACCAGAATGCGCGTGGCGGGCGCCCGGAATCGCGCTTCCCCTCACCCGGCCGACCCGGGTGCGGTGTATCCGGCGTGCGTCGCGGAACCTCTATCGTGCCCACCACCTGGCTCCCACTCTCTCTCGCGGCCGAGCTGCAGGACTCAATGCTCTCCAGCGCGGCACTCCTGCGGGAAAGTTATCCACAGACCCGCCGCACGGATTGCCCGGCATCCATAATCGAGGCATGACGCACTCGGACTCCTCCGGCCAGGACGCCGCTCTCGGTCGTTTCCTGACGCTCGCCGACACGGCGGATGTGCTCAACATCTCTGCCAGCCAGGCGTATGCGCTCCTGCGGTCGGGGGAGCTGCCCGCGATCAAGGTGGGAGGCCACGGGCACTGGCGGGTGGAGCGGTCCGTGCTGGAGTCATACATCGAGGCAAAGTACGAGGAGTCGAGGCGGATGAGTCTCTGGCAGCAGTCGGACTACGCGAGCCTCTCGGAATACTCCTTCGGCCTGCGCGGCACACCCCGTGGCGCACCGCCCGACTGAGGCTCACAGTCGCACGACGAGCAGCCGGGAGAAGGGCACGAGCCGATAGTGCGAGACAAGGCTCTCGCGCCTCGCCGTGCCGGCTTCGTGCACGGCGAGATCGAGGTGATCCCTCCCCACCCGGTCGATCGTGCCGGTGATCACGCCGTCCCCGAGAACGAGTTCCACCGACTGGCGGCGACGGCACAGGTCCCGAAGCACGAAGGCGAGGCCGAGCCGTCGGGACAATCCGCGGTCGCTCTCCGGGGGCGCGACATCCGTGAGGCTGTCCGCTACCTGCGCGCGCGTGAGCAGGATGCCCGAAATTGCGTGCAGCGGAAGGATGAACTGCGCATTCCGGGCACTCTGGCCGACCAGATCGCCGGAAATCCAATCGCGGCCGAAGGTGCGCGGGCTCAGGTCGAGGTTCGAACCGTCGGTGAGCGTGACCCTCACCGGGCCCGCCTCCACTCCGCAGTACAACGCCATCAGGCGGTCGCGCAGGGCGAGCCTCCCCAGGCGCAGCCGCTCCTCCTCTGCACGCAGGTCGGTCTCTTCGGCACCCAGCTCCTGCTCGAGCTGGCCCTCGAGATCATCGAACAGATTGTCCCAGCGCATGGGGCGACGCTAGCGAGGGTGCCCGGCCGACGGAGCAGGTTATCCACACCCCCGCGTTGGGGCATGGACAGTATGCCCGGCTACTGCTTGAGTAGCTCCTCAAGAGGACTTTCCCCCTCCTTCGGGGGTAGACCTTTCCTTCATCCGGACACCGTGGGGACAAGCACATGAGCCACGCACAGCCAGCAGAGCATCCCGAGCCAGCGACACCGTTCGCGGGACTCCCCAGCAAGGTGATCCGGTCGCCGTTCCAGCCCGACGAGTTCTTCGGAATCCAACCGGTGTCGCGATCCGCCCTGCCCAATCCGCAGCCGCTGCTCGAAAACCTCACGCGCTGCGTGATCGAGATATTGGCGGGCGCCCGAGACCTCGAACAGATTTCCCGGTGGGTCACCGATGACGTGTATCGCCACCTGCTCAAGCGCGTCGTGTTGTCGTCGCGCGCCCGCACGGCGAAGGGCCAGGTCGTGCGGCGCCCGACCTTCTCGATCGGATCGACTTCGGTCTGCGAACCACGCGACGGTGTGGTGGAAGCAGTGGTGATCGTGCGCGGCCGGGCCCGCACCCGCGCGGTGGCACTGCGCCTCGAAGGGCTCGACAGCAGGTGGCGGGCAACCGCCATCAACGTCCTCTAAGGACGCCAGCGCCGATGCGCCTCAGCGATCCGGATGCTCGTCATCGTCGTCGAGTTCGGCCAAAGCGTCGTCACGCGACTCGCTGGCCTTCACCACCACCCGGTCACGAGCATCGACGCCGCGGTCACGCAGTTCGGCTGCGGTGGTCGAGACCCGATCACGGAGTTCCTCGGCGGTGCCCGTCGTGCGACTCGCGACATCCTTGGCCAGTCCGGTGGTGCGGTCGGCGACGTCGCGCGAGGTCGACGTGGTCCGGCCGGCAACATCCTTGGCTGCTGCCGTGACCCGGTCGGCAAGGTCGGTGGCCACCGCGGCGGTGCGATCGGCGGCAGTGCGGGCCGCGTCGGCCGTCGCACGCGCGCTATCGGCCAATGCAGCGGGGGCGGCCTTCGCTATCGACTCTGCCTTGGCGCGTACCACCGGTGCGTGCTGGCGAGCGTAGTCCTCGACCTCGGTGCGGGTCTTGCGCACGCCGGGGCTCTCCCATAGGCGCCGCGTCACTCGAGTGATCTGTTCGTAACGCTCGCGTCCGGCCCGGGCCCCGAAGACATAGCCGATGGTCAGTCCGACGACAAGCAGGAATTTTGATCTCATGAACTCACCCTAGGCAGTGTGGCTGGGAACGCGAAGGGGGTTGACTCCGGCCCCCGTCAGCCCTTGCGCTTCTCCTGCGCACGGCGCTCGGCACGATTCGTTGGCGCGGGGGTCGGGGCACTCTGGCCGAATGCACCACGCTGGCCCTCGGCCGTCGCGGCCTTGCCGAAGGCGGACCCGCTGCCGGATGCTTCCTGCGCCTCTTGCGCCTTGGCCGTTGACGCCCGGTCGAGCTGGCCGCGCGCATTGCGCACCTCCACCTCGCCCTGGTTGTCGGCGTTCGGGGCCGAGTAGCTCAGTCGATCCACCGGGGCGGCATTGCCTGCGAGTCCCTTCGCGGCCACGGTGGGAACCGCGGCGGTGGCCTCTCCTCCTCCGGTCACCTCGACCTCGAGGTTGAACAGGAAGCCGACGGACTCCTCGCGGATCTGCCCCATCATGCTCTGGTAGAGGGCGAAACCCTCGCGCTGGTACTCGACGAGCGGGTCTCTCTGCGCCATCGCCCGTAGGCCGATGCCGTCCTTCAGGTAGTCCATCTCGTAGAGGTGATCACGCCAGCGACGGTCGATCACCGAGAGCACCACCCGGCGCTCGAGCTCGCGCATGGCTGGCTCACCGAGCGCAGTCGTGCGGGCCGCGTATTGCACACGCGCATCAGACAGGATCTCCTCGGTGAGAAATCCGGTGGTCACCCTGTTGCGCGATCCGGCTTCGCTGAGCACTTCATCGATCGTGATCGACACCGGATAGAGCGTGCCGAGCTCGGTCCAGAGTGCCTCGAAATCCCAGTCGTCGGCGTGGCCCTCGGACGTGTGAACCTCCACGACCTCGGTGATCACGTCCTCGAGAAACTGGGAGGTGCGATCCTGCAGGTTGTCACCCTCGAGGATGTGGCGACGATCGCCGTAGATCGCCTCACGCTGACGGTTCAGCACATCGTCATACTTGAGCACGTTCTTGCGAATCTCCGCGTTGCGCGACTCCACCTGGCTCTGGGCACTGCGGATGGCGCGGCTGACGACCTTCGACTCGATGGCCAGGTCGTCAGGCACACTGCCTCGCCCCATCAGGGATTCCGCGGCGGCCGAGTTGAACAGTCGCATCAGGTCGTCGGTGAGAGACAGGTAGAAGCGACTCTCGCCCGGGTCACCCTGGCGTCCGGAACGACCACGGAGCTGGTTGTCGATGCGGCGAGACTCATGGCGTTCAGTGCCGAGCACATACAGCCCGCCAGCGGCGACGACCTTGTCGGCCTCCTCCTGCACGACGCTCTTGACCCGGTCGAAGACGGCATCCCATTCCGTCTCGTACTCATCCGGAGTGTCGATCGGGCTGAGCCCGCGCTGGTTCATCTCGGCCACGGCGAGAAATTCCGCGTTGCCTCCGAGCATCACGTCGGTGCCGCGCCCGGCCATGTTGGTGGCGACGGTGACGGAACCGAGTCGCCCGGCCTGGGCCACGATCGCAGCCTCGCGAGCGTGGTTCTTGGCGTTGAGCACCTCGTGCTTCACCCCACGCTTTGCGAGGAGCTTCGAGAGGTATTCGCTCTTCTCGACGCTCGTCGTGCCCACGAGCACCGGTTGGCCGTTGTCGTGGCGCTTGACGATGTCTTCGACGACCTGGAGGAACTTCGACTCCTCGTTCTTGTAGACGAGATCGGACTTGTCGAGGCGCTGCATCGGCTTGTTGGTGGGGATGGAGACCACACCGAGCCGGTAGGTGCTCATGAACTCGGCGGCCTCGGTCTCGGCCGTACCGGTCATGCCCGAAAGCTTCTTGTACAGACGGAAGTAGTTCTGCAGCGTGACAGTGGCGAGGGTCTGGTTCTCGGCCTTGACCTCGACATTCTCCTTCGCCTCGATCGCCTGGTGGATGCCCTCGTTGTAGCGACGGCCCATCAGGATGCGGCCGGTGTGCTCATCGACGATGAGCACCTCGCCGTTCATCACGACGTAGTCCTTGTCCTTTTTGAACAGGGCGGATGCCTTGATCGAGTTGTTGAGGAACGATATGAGCGGCGTATTGGCCGATTCATACAGGTTGTCGATGCCGAGGTAGTCCTCGACCTTCTCGATGCCTGGCTCGAGCACGCCGACCGTGCGCTTCTTCTCATCGACCTCGTAGTCCACATCCGGAATGAGTTTGGTTGCGAGGTTGGCGAACTCGGCGAACCAGCGGTTCGCCTCCCCGGAGGCTGGACCCGAGATGATCAGCGGCGTGCGCGCCTCGTCGATGAGAATCGAGTCGACCTCGTCGACGATCGCGTAATTGTGACCGCGCTGCACCATGTCACTGGCCTGCCATGCCATGTTGTCGCGCAGGTAGTCGAATCCGAACTCGTTGTTCGTGCCGTAGGTGATGTCGGCTTCGTACTGCTCACGACGCTCAAGGGGAGTCTGACCTGCCAGGATGACGCCGGTGGACATGCCGAGCGCGCGGTAGATGCGCCCCATGAGTTCGGACTGGTAGCTCGCGAGATAGTCGTTCACCGTAATGACGTGCACGCCCCGGGACGGGATGGCGTTGAGGTAGGCGGCGAGGGTGGCCACGATGGTCTTGCCCTCTCCGGTCTTCATCTCCGCGATGTTGCCGAGGTGAAGCGCCGCCCCACCCATGAGCTGCACGTCGAAATGACGCATGCCGAGGGTGCGCTTGGCCGCCTCCCGCACGGCGGCGAAGGCCTCGGGCAGCAGGTCCTCGAGCGACTCGCCGTTCGAATAGCGCTCGCGGAACTCCACGGTCTCTTTCTTCAGGTCCTCGTCACTGAGTTCGCTGAAGTCGTCTTCCAGGTGGTTGACCGCCTGCGCGTAACGCTCAAGGCGTCGAAGGACTCGACCCTCGCCGACACGGAGGACCTTTTCAAGAACGTTGGCCACTACTGACTCCAGATGAATGTGGGATGCGTCACGACAGCACCGGGGAGCGGCGCCTGTGACCAGTTCGTAATAGTAACAAGACTAGCCGGTGGCATGACCGACGGCCTGGCCACCGCGATGGCCCCACAGGGTTCTGGAGTCGGCTTCAGCCGCGGATGCTTTTCGAACGAGCCTGCGAATCGGTGGTGGAGTCGTCGAGCCCGATGACACCGTAGTCCCAGCCCTTACGCCGGTAGACGACGCTCGGCCGGTCGGTCTCCGCGTCCATGAACAGGTAGAAGTCGTGGCCGACGAGCTCCATGTGGTACAGGGCGTCGTCCACCGTCATCGGCACCTGGGCGAACACTTTTTTGCGGATGACGACCGGGCTCCAGTCCTCCTCATCGTCCTCCTCGGGCACGGCGTCGATCACGCCGACGGAGCCGGTGCGCACCTTGTCCAACACCGCCGCATCCGCCGGTCGAAGATCGGTGCCGCTGAAGCCACCGACGGCGGCTTCGCGAAGCGAAGTCGGTCGATGCTGCCCACGGTGCACCTTGTGACGGTCTTTCGCCCGTCGAAGTCGCTCGGCCAGTTTGTCGAGGGCCAGATCGAGGGCCACATACTTGTCCGACCCGTTGGACTCCGCACGCACCAGCGGTCCAGGTCCGATCAGAGTGAGTTCTACTCGGTCGTCACCGCTCGATCCGTTCTTCTCGTTGTGCCGGCTCACCTTGACTTCGAAAGCGAGGGCCTTGTCTGCGAGGTGGAGGATCTTCTCGGCCTTTTCGGTGGCGTATGACCGAAATCGGTCGGTGATCCCCACGTTGCGGCCGTTGATGGAAATTTCCATGGCGCTCCCCAGTCCCTTGTGACGGCGCGTCGCCCAGTGGAACCAGGCGATACTTCCGCGCCTCTTTTGCCCACCGTAGTCCTCACGGGAGGCCCATGTCACGGCTTATCTCGAGGTCTCACGACACACCCAGCAAACGCCGGGGTGTCGCCGCGAGCACGGCCGCCCCCACCACCTCGGCCCCGCCGTCCCGGAGCGAGCGGATGACCTCGGTGAGGGTTGCTCCCGTGGTAACGACATCGTCGAGCACGATGAATCGTCGACCCTGAAGCGGTCGAACCGGCGCCATCGAACCGGCGAGATTCACCTCCCGCTGTGCCCGGTCGAGAGACTTCTGGCTTGCTCTATCGTGAACACTCACGAGCACTGTGGCTGGCCGCGGCAGGCCGGCGGCTCGCACGAGCAGTCGCACCGGGTCGTACCCGCGCCGTCTGAACGACGCGCGGCTCATCGGGGGAATCGCGAGTTCCACCGCTCCTGGGGCCAGCGAGCCCACGTACTGCGCGGCGCAGGAGACCGCACTTCCCAGAGGCACCGCAAGGGCCCGCACCAGATCAGTGCGCCCATGCTCCTTGAGACCGAGGATGGCGCTGCGTACCACTCCCTCGTACACCAGGGCCGCCCATACCGGCGTGCCGTCACTGAGCAAACGCTCGACGGGGTATGGCTGCAACTGGCGGCGACAGTCGGCGCAGAGTCCGCGGTCCTCGACACCGCAGCCAGCACAGCCGATCGGGAAGACGACCGCGAGCGCGTCCAGGACGGCCGCGCGGAGCGGATCCGGATTCCTCAACACCATCGACGAAGCCTGCCCGAATAGGTGTCGCGGCATCGCCGGGCCGCGCCTGCACGGGGGAGATACTGGCGAAGGACAGCCTGTGCAGGACTAGACGCTGCGCTGCGCTGTGCCGTGCCGAGCCGAGCCGCTGCGTAAGAAACGACGGTTGCGACCATCCGGCCCCTGCCCGCAGCAATGCGGTGACCGTGGGGATGGGATGAATGAGCGCGCTGCTCGCGAGTCGGGAACGCTCGATAACTCGCTCATAGCGATCGGTCCCGACGGCGGCACGCTGAAGGTGAACCGCAGGGTCACCCCGACACGCACCGACCATATCGTGTGGGGTGGCCTTGACCCGGGTTCGGCCTACCGAAGCCGAACTGTGGCCGTGCGTCCCGCTATCTTCGTCAGGTTAGTGTTCGGTGTGCGCGTGGCCGTAGCGGTGGGGATCCGCATCGAACTTGGCGGCGCAGCTTGTGGAGCAGAACGAAAACGCCGCTCCCTCGTGGTCGCGGGTTGCGGCGGCCGTCGTGGGGTCGATCGTCATGCCGCAGACCGGATCTGTTACGAGCGTTGCGCCGTTGGACTGGTTCTCGTGGTTGTGTGTCATGGGGTTCTCCTCTTGTTCTTGCTGGTTTCCGATCTCGACCACCGGGGTGGTGTTCGAGACCGCGGCCGGGGCGGCCACGGGGTGGGGGGTGAAGCGGCGTAGACGACTGGCATTAGTGACGACGGACAGCGATGACAAGGACATGGCCAGGGCTGCGATGATCGGGCTGAGCAGCACACCGAACGCGGGGTACAGCACCCCTGCGGCGACGGGGATGCCGACCAGGTTGTACCCGAACGCGAATACGAGATTCTGGCGGATGTTGCGCATGGTGGCTCGGGACAGGTCGATCGCCGTGACCAGCCCGCCCAGATGTCCGGAGATCAGTGTGATGTCGGAGGCCTCGATGGCCACGTCCGTCCCGGTGCCGATCGCGGAGCCTACGTCGGCTTGCGCGAGCGCTGGGGCATCGTTGATACCGTCACCCACCATCCCGACGACTCGGCCCTCGGCCTGCAGGCGTCGAACCTCGTACGCCTTGTGCTCTGGCATGACCTCCGCGACGACACGGGTGATTCCGACCTGGCGGGCGATCGCGGCCGCGGTGGTGCGGTTGTCACCAGTCATCATCACGACATCGATACCGCGAGAAGCCAAGTCCGCGATCGCGGCGATCGAACCGTCTTTGATCGTGTCGGCGACACCCACGACGCCGGCAGGGCGGCCGTCGACCGCGGCAAACATTGGCGTCTTGCCCTCCGCTGCGAGTCCTTCCAGGTCCGCAGTCAGGGCCGACACTGCGATGCCGGCGTCGGTCAGCAGCCGGCTGTTGCCGACGAGGACCGTTCTGCCGTTGATCTGGGCGCGCACACCTTTACCGGTGATTGACTCGAATGTTGCCGCCCGTGGAATGTCGAGGCCCCGCTCCTCGGCGCCGGACACGATCGCGGCTGCGAGCGGATGCTCGGAGTCGCGTTCGGCCGCGGCGATGAGCGCGAGCAACTCGTTGTCGTCGAACCCTTCAGCTGGCAGTACGTCGGTCAGTATCGGTGTGCCGTTGGTGATCGTGCCGGTCTTGTCCAAAACGACCGTATTGACTTTATGGGCGGTCTCGAGCGCTTCGGCCGAGCGGATGAGGATTCCGTTGCTTGCGGCCTTGCCAGTGGCAACGGTGATCGACAGCGGCGTGGCCAGACCGAGCGCACAGGGACAGGCGATGATAAGCACGGCAACTGCCGCAACGAGAGCGAACACCCCTTGAGGCGGCGGACCAACAAGCCACCAGATGACGAAGGTCCAGATGGCGAGCGCGATGACTGCCGGCACGAAGTAGCTGGAGACTGTGTCGGCTAGACGCTGGATCGGCGCTTTGGAGCCTTGGGCTTCACGGACCAGTTTGATGATCTGGGCGAGCATCGTGTCCGCGCCGACCTTGGTCGCCGAGTAGCGGAAGGACCCGGTCTGGTTGATGGTCGCGCCGATCACCGTGTCGCCTGCGGATTTTACGACCGGGATCGGCTCGCCGGTGATCATGGATTCATCGACCGGAGAGGTGCCTTCGGTAACTTGCCCATCGACCGGGAGCTTCCCGCCAGGGCGGATGACGATGATGTCGCCGACAACGACATCACCGACGGGGACCTCGGACTCCGTGCCCCCCCGGACGACCCGTGCAGTGCGCGGTTGCAGGCCGATCAGGGTGCGGATCGCATCCCCGGTGCCGGCCTTGGCCCGTGTCTCCAGAAGGCGCCCGAGAAGGATTAGCGTGAGGATGACGCCGACCGCCTCGAAATAGACCACCCGCGCCTCCACGGGCAGCAGCGAGGGGAAGAACGTTGCAACGAGGCTGAACCCGTAGGCGGCAATCGTGCCCAGGGTGATGAGTGAATTCATTTCGGCCGCTCGGTGGGACAACGCCAACCAACCCGTCCGGTGGATCGGCCAGCCCGTATAGAACATCACCGGAGTGATCAGCGCGAACTGGAACCACGGAGTGAGCAGCAGAGCTGGCACCCACGTGGCGCCAAACAGGTCGTGGGCCATCACTGAGAAGAACACCGGCAGCGACAGTACAGTCCCAATGATCACCCGGCGGAGCAGGTCAGCGATCTCCCTGGCGTGCTCGGCCGCCTCTATGTCTCCCTGGTCCTCGATGGGAGGCGCCGGGATGTCGCTGTCGAGTCCAGCGCCCAATGTGGCGGTGGGTGCCTCGAGCAGCGCGGTCGAAGTGCGAGGCCCGTCGGCTGATCCGGCGACGACCTTCACGGTGCCGTGCAGCATGTTCATCCCGCACGCGAAGTCGAAGTCCCCAACTTCATCCGGGGTGAACTCGACGGCAGTTGTTGTGTTCGCGGGCAGGCTCTGGTTCACCTTGAAGTCGGAGAAAACGACTCGCGAGGAGCAGTCACCGGTCTCCTGCCGGTCGAACAACAGGCGCGTTGGCACACCCTGCACCACCTCGACGACGCTCGGGGAATAGCCGCCCTTGACGGTGATCGTCTGGACCTGGACATCCCCATCGACGACTGCGCGCTTCGCGGCGCGGGGTGCGAAAAAGTACCATGCCAACAGGGCTGTAAGCACTGCAGCACCAACAACGACGATCGCATTCACAGCGACACTCCCTTGATTTCGCCAGCAGTTCGCGCTGGCGACTTGCGTCTCACTATACCCCCTACGGGTATATCCGGGCATCCACTCGCGCGACCAGCGGCCGATGCTGGCAGTCCGCACGTGTTCGGAGGGTAAACCTTGCTCTCGCTGACACTAGAAAAACGCTGCAACCTATGCATCGTGAACCATCCTTGTTCCCCGTGGCGATGCGCTTCCTGCACTGCCTAGCCCGAACCTATGTGAGTCAGAGAAAACCTCGGTAGGGGACAAGGGCCCTAATTGGGGGATCGTCAAACCCAAGCGGTGTCCCATCTGCAGCGCTCTGATAGCTTCAGACCCTGGATCAGGACTGCGAACTGACCTGGTGGCATCGCGGGTACCGACCCATGAGCTGGCCGGATGACGGCGTCGCGCTACTTGTTGGCGGTGTAAGGGGCAAGCCTCCGAGATCGCCTCGATTCGGCAAGGGCGCCGTGAATTCGTCCTGAATGCCGGTCGTCGTCGGCGCGCGCCATTCACCGCGCCAGGGTGTTCTGGCTGCGGAGCATGGACGGCTGCAGATTCGCCAGGTGAGAACTGGGCCTGCCGCCGTGCCCGCGCGGAGTGCGGAGGTCGGGATCATTCCGATGGTCCCGTGCCGCGATGACGCTCACCGGATGCGGCGTTCGCCGGTTGCCGGGCGGCAGCTCCGGCGCGCAGCCGTTTGAGCTCAATTTCGCCCGGACCGTCGTTCGGTATGCGTCCGCCGCGCATCATCAACCAGATCACCAGGCCCAGCCCCAGCCCCATCCCCAGCGGACCGATTACTAAGAGAGACCAATCTCTCGCAACTCAGGACGGTAGGGAACCTGTTACGCCGGTGATGTTCGTAAACTGCCGACGGAGGGCGCGTTTGGACAGTCGGCCGTGCGCGATGAGCTGACCGTTGGCGATTAATCCGGGGGTGAAAGCGAGACGCTGTTCGAACGCGAGAGTTCGGCCAACCTCGCTGTGTACGTCGATTTCGTCGACCTCCAGCGGGAATTCACTGGCCAGCTCGTCGAGAACTCGCTTGGCCGAGGCACAGGACGAGCAGTCAGTTTGAGTGAGAAGGGTCAGTGCGATCATGATTTCGTGTCGGCCTTAAGGTCGAGGAGTAGCTGATTGACAGGCACGTACATGGTGTAATCGGGCGCTCCGCCGTAGTCGGCGCGCCACTTGATGATGCCATCGGGTCCGACGAGGATGAAACTGTGCCCGTCGGTGCTGCTGCCCATCATTGTGTACTTATTGGCCTGGTACTTATTCGAGGTCGCGAGGTCAGGGTCAGACAGCACCGGCGTGGCCAGGCCCATGTCAGCAACCTTCCGGCTGATCAGTGGGGCAGGGTCCTGGGTGATCGACACAACGGCGTCAATTCCTGCCGCCTTGAGTCTCGCGGCATCGGTTTCGAAGCTTGCGATCTGGGTCCAGCATGATTCGCAGGCGATACCTTCCTGGAAGAACAGCAGCACGTTCTTACCGGAATAGTCAGCCAGGGAGACCTTGCCGCCGGTATTGTCTTCCAACGTGAAGTCGGGGGCGATCTGCCCAATCCCGGGACTCGCGACACGGTAAGTCAATCGCGAGTTGCCGGCCGCACCGGCTGGTTTCGGCGCGTTCGCGGTGGCGAACACGCTGTACAGAACGACCACGACGAGTCCGGCGATCAGCAGCCCGGCGGTCCAGCCGAACCAGCCCGGACGACGGGATCGGAGTGACGTCGCCTTTCGCGGGTCTCGTTGTGTGCGGCTCATTTGAGGGTTTCCTTTCTTACGGATGCTGACTTTTCGGTCGGTTGTGGCGTGCAGCAGCTTGAATCAGCATCGGCGGCGGCGCTCGACTCGTCGACGCCGGGAGGAGGGCCCTCGGCGCCGGGAAGAGGGTCCTCGGCGCCTGGAGGAGGGTCCTCGGCGTCGGTATGCCGGACGGCGCGCCAGATAAGGTAGCCGACACCGGCGAGAAGGAGGAGCGCAACGGGCCAGCCGGGCAGCCAAGCCAGGGCCTTGGTCACGACGGAAACGCCGTGCTGGAGATCCGCTCCGAACCGGGCGAGCCAGCCACCGCCGGTCAAGTTGGGACCAACCGCGGCCTGAACGTAGGTGAGGGCGGCCATGGCGATGAGCAGGAGTGCCGAAGCGAAGGTCCCGACTGCCAGAGTGCGGCGGAAACGGCCAAGACGCACGGTGATCTGACGGCCCTGCAGCCATTTGCTCGCGCCCCAATTCTTGCGCTCCCAGACGACGGCCAGGATGGCCAGGGGTGCGACCATCCCGGCCACGTAGGTCAGGCCAACAGCCAGCGCTGCCGGGAACGAAGCGGTGGCGCCGGAGAGCACGGCAATGCCAATGAGCACAGGGGCGCAGCATGAAGTCGCAGCGCCCGAAAAGACGCCGAGGCCGTAGACGGATCCAAGGCCCTGTCCTTTCGGGGCCCTCCGCGCGAGCATCGGGAGTCGGAACTTCCAGCCGGCGAGCATCGCGACGCCACCGATCAGCATCGCCGTGGCTGCGATCGTGAAGACGAGGGCGTGCTGGCTGGAGATCAGTCCGATGAGCACCGTTGCGCCCAGCCCGATCGGCAGAATGATGGTGGCGACCCCGGCCGCGAACACGAGTGTCGTGCCGACGATGCCCGAGCGCCTTCGCATGCCCGATGCCAGATAGGCCGGTAGCATCACGGAGACGCAGCATGGCGCAAGCAGAGCGAGCAGCCCGCCGAGAAATGCGGCGAGCAGGGTGCCCCCGAACAACAGATTTTCCATTCTTGCTTCGCCTTCACCTCGGCCGCGACCCGCTCGGACAATGTCACCTATGCTCCTTAGGAGATTAGGTGATAGACACGAGTTTGTCGAATGGACCAGCCGAAGCCGGCTCGTCAGCTAGGGACGCGGGACTCGTCCACCCTGCCGGTGACGCAGGATCCGTGGCTGTCCGGAGTGCCGTGCAGCGGCTCACGTTCGCGGAGAGTCGCGCCCGTGGAGACGGAAACGGCCGGGCAGAGCGCGCGATCGTCGGTCTTCGTCGCGGTTAGGCCGAGAACCAGCGCGGGAGCAGCGAGGAGAAGTGCGGCGCTGAGCGACAGGACGGACACGAGGAACCGTCCGACCGGGTCGCCGGGTGGAAGGAGCCGACGAACGCGAGCTCCCGCACCAACTCCGGCGGCGCCGAGGCTTGCTGCAGGCACAGCGTGCGGGGCAACGGATGCGACGGCGAGCAGCGCAGCCGCGATGGTCAGCCGATGGGTGCGAGCGGCGGCGACGTCGTCCGCGCGCAGTTCGACCAGGCGTGCGGTTTCGGCTGCCGCGGTGCGGAAGGGGGCCAACCCTGCGAAGGCGACGGCCAGGGCTACAGAGAAGGCAAGCGCCAAGTCATGGCGTTCGGCGAGGTGCGAGCGTTCGTGTGCCAGCACGGCGGAAAGTTCGTCGTCGCTCAACGCGTGCAGGGCTGCCGTCGTCACGACCGTGCGTCGGTGCAGCCCGGGCATGCAATACGCGGCAGCACGTGGAGAGTCCAGAATGACGATGCCACGCTCGGGATCGGGGCGGCCGACCAGATCGAGGACCCGCCGGTGTGCGCTCCGCTCCCGGGTCATCCGCGCGCCAGTGGCACCGATGGACCACAGGCAACGCGCCAGGACGAGAACCGCAAGCAGAGCTCCGCCGAATCCCACCGCCGCTCCAATCGGCGAGGAGTACTGTCGCCGGAGCGCCATCACGCACGCCACAAGAAGTTCGCCGAGGCCCCGGCCCCCGAGCCCTTGCATCGGAAGCGCCCAAGCCACCCCGCCAAGAGTAAGCGAACCAACAATCGCGACGGTGAGGGCCTGCCAGGTTGCGATGGCGAGGCGGGGCGCCCGATCCACCCAGGAAGCGCGGCGGAGTAGGGGCGGGACGACGAGGGAGAGTACGAGCGCGTACGCGACAAGGATCAGTCCGATGGTCACGGATTGCTGGCCCCCTCACGCGCCTTGGCCAGAAGCGCGTGAAGTTCGTCAGCTTCATCGCCAGCCATGCTTTCGACAAATCCCACGAGGGCGGCCGCGCGATCGTTGGAGAAGGAGAGCGCCTCCTGGATGAGGCCGGCCACGTATTCGCTCTGCGTCGCAGCGGCCGCATAGCGGAAGGCACGCCCGTCGCGTTCTTTCTGGAGCCAGCCTTTCCGGCTGAGGATCTCGGTCACGGTCTGGACCGTGTTGTATGCCAGGCTCCGATCGAGCCGGTCGAGAATCTCGCGCACGAGTAGGGGGCTTCCAGCGTCCCAAACTTCGGTCATTATCGCGCTTTCCAGATCACCGAACTTCGGCATGGTCGTTCCCCTCCCATCACGTCGACGTAGTCGTCTCTCGCGGCCTTCTGGCGGCGATGCGGAACAGTCTCATTACTCACCTTAGTCTCCTAAGACTATTAGGTGAACCAGGACAGTACTCGCTATCTCAGCGTTGGGTGGCGATGAAGTCCACGGTGACCTTCGAGGATTGCCAACTGCTTCCCCCCCAGGTGTAAACCGCCGAATCGGCGCCACCGCGCACCCGCAAGCCGTCCTTGCCCTTGTTGCCGCCGACGATCTGACGCGAACTGCCGAGCGAACTGAGGGCCGTCTTCTGCCCGCCGATCGCATACAGCTCGACCCTCGACTGGCCATCGGCGGTCTGGAGGGTTCCCACCGTCCACTGGTCCACCCACGTGGCGTCGACCGCCACACCGTTGCCGAGTGAGACGTCGACGATCGCGGGCCCGATTCCGGTGGGAACGAGCTTCTCGTTGCGCAGGATCGCCGCGACGACCAGTCTCGGACCTGTGGGTGTCGAGAGGAGCATGAGCAGTCGGGCGCCCTCTCTCGAAACCTCCAGGGCCACCATCTGCGAGCCGTCCTGGATTTTCGGCGAAACGGGATGCGGCGCAGCGGACGGGTCGAAAGCGATTATCGTATTCGGATCACCCGCGGGCACCGACCAGATGTACCCGTCTTCGTCGAGTGACGGTGCGATGAGACCAGGCCGCGGATCGATGAGAGTCACCGGGCCGCTCTTGCGCACGACCGAGACCCCCGCGGTGCCGAGGACGGCGACCTCCTGCTGGTCGGACGAGAGCGTGGCATCCTTCGGGCCGAGCGTGAGCACCTTGGAACTGATTCCGGCCAGGGGTGCGACGCGCGCATTGGCATAGAAGCCGAACTCCCCCTTGCGCAGAACAAGTGGCTGGCTGTCGACGGACATGTCGACCTGCGGACCGGCCGCGCCGAGGTCGTCGACCTGCAGCGGGGTTCCTTGGATCGAGAGGCTCACCTGCGAGATGCTGGACACGGATCGGAGGCTCTCGGTGAGTTGGAGGTACATGTACTGCCGGTCCCGCGAGCCAGCCGCGAGGGCTTCCCGGGACAGGTCGACCCTGGCGACACCCTCGGTGAGGGTGACGGCGCTGCCGGCATCCGAAAGCTTCGTGCCATCCGGAAACCGCGAGAACGCGGCCCCCTTGAGCCAGTCCGGCGGACCGGCCAGGAGCGCGGAGACGATGCGGGTGGCCGCCGTGCCGCTCGGGAACCACCGCACGTCGGGCACGAGATAGCGGTCGTCGGGGGCAAGAAAGTAGAGCGGGTATTGCCGGAAGATCCGCGCGAAGGTCTGGTCGGCGAGCACGATGCCATCCGGGGCCGCACTGATTCTCCACTGGCCGGCCTCCTTCACGAAAGTGAACGGCAGAGTGAAGGACTGGCTCCCCTGCGAATAGGCTCCCGTGCTGTCGACAGAGGCCATCGTGTCGAAGGAATAGCTCACCGTTGCGGTGTCGACCTGGCTGATCTGTGGGGTGCCCATGCGCACTTGCACGCTCTGCCGGGGATCCCATTTCGTCGCGAAAGACTGCGAGAGAAATTGCTTGGAGACCGCGTAGCCGCCCGTGGCTGAGGTGAACGAGGCGATGAAGCCCTTGAGGATCGCCTGCTGGGTGGCGCCCCGTTCCGGGCCCTCCGGGTTGAAGGCGATGTTCGACCCGCCGCTGTCTTCGCTCAGGGAAAGGCCCGCGTTCACCGGACCGGAGGAGGGGATGCCGACGCACGCGGTCAGTGCGAAGACGCTCGAGGTGATCGCCGCGGCCAGGAGCGCCCGCCTGCGGGCTGCCCACCGCCGGGGTGCCCACCCCCGTCGCTCACGCATCGTGCGCCTCCCCGAGGGGGATGCTGTCGTCCGGAGGCAACTCGAGCGGGGGCGTGACGATCGAACTACCGTGTTCTCTCGGCAGGGTCAGCCTGAAGCAGGTGCCGACGCCGAGTTGCGACCAGACTTCGAGTCGACCGTCGTGCAACGTCGCATCCTCGAGGGAAATCGCCAGGCCGAGGCCGGTGCCTCCGATCGTGCGCTGGCGGGAGGGATCCGCTCGCCAGAACCGGTCGAAAACCCGGGACACGTCCGCTTGCTTCATCCCGACACCGTAGTCGCGAACCGTGAGGGCGATCGCCGAAGCGTTGCTATCGACCATCACGACGATGGGTTTACCCTCCCCGTGTTCCACAGCGTTGCCGAGCAGGTTGCGCAGCACGCGACGGATGCGACGGGCATCGATCTCCGCCTCGAAATACCCTCCCGGGGCGACGAGCCGCAGGGCCGACCCGCGCTGTTCGGCCAGCGGCTGCATGCCCTCGACCGCATCCTCCACCAGCCGAACCAGATTGGTCGGCTCGAGCTCGAGCTCGACGGCGCCCGCGTCGTAGCGACTCACCTCGAGGAGGTCGGCGAGCAGCACCTCGAATCGCTGCACCTGCGTGTGCAGCAATTCCGCTGTGCGCGCAGTCGCGGGAGCGAAGTCCGTGCGCTGGTCGTAGAGCACATCACCCGCAAGCCGGATGGTGGTGAGCGGCGTCCGCAGTTCGTGCGAGACATCCGATACGAACCGCTGTTGCAGCCGCGACAGCTCCCCGAGCCGGGTGATCTGTTTCTGGAGGCTGTCGGCCATGCCGTTGAAGGAACGGGCGAGCGTGGCGATCACGTCTTCCCCCCGCTCCGGAATGCGCTGCTCGAGTTGGCCGGCAGCGAGCTTCTCGCTGGTTTCAGCGGCGAGCCTGAGCGGCCCGACCACGAGACGCACCACCGTGTAGGTGACCGCACCGATCAGGAGCACCAGAGCGAGCCCACCGAGCGCGAGGGTCTGCTGGACGTATCCGAGGGTGGTCTGCACCGAAGAGAGATCGTAGACGAGGTAGAGCTCGTAACTTCCGGCCGTCGGAACGCGGATCTGGGATCCGACGACGAGGCCGGGGGAGCCGCCCGGCAGGGTCGTCGACTGGTACTGCAAGTTCGCTACGTCCTTGACCACCCGCGCCCGGAGCGAATCGGTGACGACCTGGTCCGGGAAGTTGCTTGAGGACAGTGGCTGCATGTTTTGCGGCGTCTCCACCTGTCCCGGCGTGCGCTTGATGGCGAACCTGGTGCTGCCTGGCGCGGTCGTCGAGGGGAGGATCTTGTCGGTCACCGTGTTCGCCACGATGTCGAGCTCGACCATCGGCGACCGGTCATCGACCGGCTGCGCGGCATCGAAGGTGCTTTGGGCCTGATTGTGGATAGCGCGGGCCTCCTCCTGCACCTGCGCGCTGCGCGAGGCGAACAGGTTGTTGGAGATGCTCACCGAAATGAATCCCCCGATCACGACGACGGCGAATCCGGAGAGCATCACGGTGATCGTCACCGTGCGGAACTGGAGGGAGACCCGCCAGAACCGCACGAGACGATCGAGGGAGGAACGCCAGTCGAAGTCATTCACGATTCGAGCTCTTCATGCTCACCGGCGTGGTTCAGCTGCTGGAACCCGCACGGTAGCCGACGCCCCGCACGGTCATGACGATGCGCGGATTGTCGGGGTCTTCCTCCACTTTCGAGCGGAGGCGCTGCACGTGCACGTTCACCAGGCGGGTATCTGCCTTGTAGTGGTAGCCCCAGACCTGTTCGAGCAGCATCTCGCGCGTGAAGACCTGCTGGGGCTTGAGGGCGAGGGCGAGCAGAAGCTCGAACTCCAACGGTGTGAGGTTGATCTTCGCCGCCCCGCGCTTGACCTCGTGGCCGGCGACGTCCAACCTGAGGTCACCCACCTGCAGCATGTTGGTCGCCGCCGTCGGCGTCGGCCGAAGTCGGGTGCGGATGCGCGCGACCAGCTCCTTGGGGTTGAAGGGCTTGACGACGTAATCGTCGGCTCCGCTCTCGAGGCCCCGCACGATATCCGCCGAATCCGATTTGGCCGTGAGCATGATGATCGGCACACCGGATTCGGTGCGGATCTGAGCGCAGACCTCGATGCCGTTCTTGCCCGGAAGCATGAGATCGAGAAGCACGAGGTCGGGCTTCGATTCGCGGAAGACCGCGAGTGCGTGGCTGCCATCCCGGCAAAAGAATGGCTCGAACCCTTCGGAGCGCAGCACGATCCCGATCATTTCCGCGAGGGCGGTGTCGTCATCGACTACGAGAATGCGTGCGGTCATCATCCGGTCTTCATCTGGCGGTTCGGGTCTGAGACTGGCTCAGATGCTTTCGCATAAGAGTAGCCGAGTGTGAAAGCATAATCCTCAGGGCTGTATGGGCCGGACCCAGGTACGGAATATGTATGCCGACGAGGAGATCACCAATGAGCGACGATCGCAAGTGGGCCAGCCCGGGGGCGGCAGTCCCTCCGGTCGAGCGGCGCTTCATCGGCCAGAACGCCGACCTGCCCGGCGGGTACGGTGACGCGGGCGGCGGCGCCCGACCGGGCTGGACTCCCCCGCCCAAGCCCGGACTCATCCCGCTTCGTCCGCTCGATACCGGCACCATCCTCGGCGCCTCATTCCGGGTGCTGAGGCGCAACCCCAAGCCCACCTTCGGGGCGGCCATGCTCATCCAGGGCAGCGTCTACCTCCTGTTCATCCTGGTGCTGGCCGGAGTCGCCTTCGCGGCCTTCGCCCGCGTCGACTCGAGCACCACGCGGAATGCCGACCAGATCACCGCCGGTGCGACCGGACTTGTCATCCTGGCCTCGGTCATCCCCGGCCTGCTCGCGGTGATCGCCACCGCGGTGCTTCAGGGAATCATCGTGCTCGAGGTCTCGCGCGGTGCGGTCGGTGAGAAACTCAGCCTGCGCGGACTGTGGGCGAAGGCCCGTGGGCGCATCGGCGCCCTCGTGGGCTGGGCGGCCCTCCTCACCCTCGCCTCGACGGTTGTGCTCGGGGTGATCGTGGTGATCATCGTGTTCCTGGTGGTGAGCCTCGGCACGGGGGGCATCATCGCCGCGGTCCTCATCGGTATCCTGGCGTTCTTCGGCCTCGCGGTTGCCGCCATCTGGCTCGGGACCAAGCTCTCGCTGGTGCCGAGCGTGCTGATGATCGAGCGGCTCAGCCTGCGCGAGTCGGTGCGACGTTCCTGGTCGCTCACCGAGTCCTATTTCTGGCGCACCTTCGGGATCACGGCGTTGGTCGCGGTGATCCTCGGCTTTGTGAGCCAGGTGGCGGCCGCCCCGCTCAATGTCGTCGCTCCCCTCGCCACCACGCTCATCGACCCGCAGGGGCAGAATGGCGGCGGAGCCATCGTGCTGCTCTCGGTGACTTCGGTGCTCGCCGTCGTGATCGTCGTGGTCGTCCAGTCGATCGGCTCAGTGGTGCAGTCGGCGACCACCGGGCTGATCTACCTCGACCTGCGCATTCGCAAGGAGGGCCTCGATCTCGAGCTTGTGCGTTTCGTCGAGGCCAGGCAGGCAGGGAACACCAACGCCGCCGACCCCCTGGCGCACGGCGCCCCGGCCACCCCCGCGCCGCTCCATGACGGGTCCCCGTGGGTGTGATCGCGACGGCCGTCGCCCTGCTGCGATCACAGGTGCCGGTCGACCCGGATGCCGCCGAGGCGCAGCGCTGGATCATCCAGGAGCTGTCCAAACCCGAGTACCGGGCCGCCCAGCCGACCTGGTTCGACCGCGCCTCGAAGGCGTTCTGGGATTGGCTACGGTCGCTGAAGATCGACGGCAGCGGCGCCCTGCAGGGCCCGATTCTCATCGTGGCGCTGATCGTCGTCGTCGCGGCAGTCGTGGCGGCGTTCGTCATCTTCGGCGCTCCGCGGCTGAATCGGCGAAGCGCGGTGAGCGGCGTCCTGTTCGGTCACGACGACGCCAGGGATGCCGCCGCGATGCGCTGCTCCGCCGAGTCAGCCGCCGCCGCCGCGGAGTGGGTGCTCGCGATCGAGGAGATCTTCCGTTCGATCGCCCGCGGTCTCGCCGAACGCACCCTGCTCACCGTTACCCCTGGCACCACCGCCCGGGAGTTCGCCGCGCGCGCCGGTGCGGTGCTGCCCGGGTTCTCCTCGCGGCTCGCCGCCGCGGCATCCGCCTTCGACGACGTGCGCTATCTCGGCCGCGACGGCACCGAGACCGCCTATCGCGCCATCGCCGATCTCGAGCGTGACGTTCGGGCGGCGCGCCCGGCCGGTCACCCGCTGGTTGCGGCGCCGTGAGCACCCTCACCCCGACCATTCGGGCCGCGAGTCGCACGGCGCTGTACTGGATCGTGGCCTCGGCTTTCCTCGTCACGATCGCCGTGATCGCCATCGTGACCACCGGCGCGTCGACCGGCGGCGTGCCGTTCTCGGCGACCAATGCGGCCCCGGCCGGTAGCAAGGCCATCGCCGAGGTGCTGCGCAGCCGGGGAGTGGATGTCGCGGTGCCGACCACGCTCGCCGGTGCGAAGTCGTCGCTCCGCAGTTCCACCGGCTCCACCCTTTTCCTGGTCGATCCCAAGTCCTACCTTGACCGGTCGCAGCTCACCGCCCTCGCGGAACGCGCCGACCGGGTCGTGGTGCTGTCGCCGACCTACTCCCAGCTGGCCGCCCTTGCGCCCGAAGTCACGCTCGCCGGGGTCGTCGGTCGGGCGTCCCTCACCGCCGGCTGCGACCTGCCTTCGGCGACCGCGGCCGAACGAGTGAGCGGCACCGGATCGGGATTCCGCATCCTCGACGCCGCCGCGGACACCACCGCGTGCTTCGGGAGCGGCAAAAACACCTTCTCGGTCGTGGACATCCGCCGGGCCGGGCAACGAATCACGGTCGTCGGCACCACGGCCGCCTTCGCCAACGAGCGCGTCGCCGAGCGCGGGAATGCCGCACTCGCACTCACCCTCCTCGGCGCCACCGACCGGCTGGTCTGGTATCTGCCCACAATCGACGACTCGTCGATCAGCGGTCCGAGCATCGCCGAGCTCACGCCGGCCTGGGTCGGTGCCGTTGCCGCGCTGCTCATCGTCGTCGCGATCGTCGCCGCGTTCTGGCGCGGGCGACGGTTCGGGCCGCTCGTGGTCGAAAACCTCCCGGTCGTCGTTCGGGCGAGCGAGACGATGGAGGGTCGCGCGCGCCTGTACCAGAGGGGGGCGGCCCGACTGCGCGCCCTCGACGCGCTGCGCGTCGGCGCCGTCTCGCGGCTCGCCGCCCTGTGCGGCCTCCCGCGGGTGGCGAGCGTGGATGAGGTGATCGCGGCAGTCGCGGCGGTCACCGCCCGCGATCCGGCGGGCATCCGCTCCCTGCTGCTCGGCGCCGAACCGCGCACCGACCGTGATCTCGTACGGCTCTCCGACGAGCTGCTCGACCTCGAGCGGACCGTCGCCCGCGACATCCGACCATCCTGACCTCACGCCGACCGCCGAGACCCACCATGGAGAATGAACGAATGACCGAGACCAGCCTGGCCACGCCTCCCCGTGACGTGCCGAACGATTCTTCCGACCTGCGAGAACGGTTTGCGAGGGTGCGCGGGGAGGTCGGAAAGGCCGTCGTCGGGCAGGACGGCGCGGTCACCGGGCTCATGATCGCCCTGCTGGCCGGCGGTCACGTGCTTCTCGAAGGGGTGCCCGGGGTCGCGAAGACCCTCCTCGTGCGCACCCTCAGCCGGGCGCTGCAGCTCGAGACGAAGCGCGTGCAGTTCACCCCCGACCTGATGCCGGGCGATGTCACCGGTTCTCTGGTTTACGACGCCCGTAGCGGCGAATTCGACTTCCGCGCCGGGCCGGTGTTCACCAACATTCTGCTCGCCGACGAGATCAACCGAACTCCCCCGAAGACCCAGTCCGCGCTGCTGGAGGCGATGGAGGAACGCCAGGTGAGCGTGGATGGCGAGACCCGCCCGCTCCCGATGCCGTTCATCGTCGCGGCCACCCAGAACCCCATCGAATACGAGGGCACCTACACGTTGCCCGAGGCCCAGCTCGACCGCTTCCTGCTGAAGCTCGTGCTCGATATCCCGGAGCGTGCCGAAGAGGTCGAGGTGCTCACGCGCAGCGCCGCCGGCTTCAACCCGAGAAACCTCGAGGCCGCCGGGGTGACGGCGGTGCTGGATGCTGGGCAGCTTGCGGCCGCACAGGTCGAGGTCGGCCTGGTGCGGGCATCCGCCGACCTGCTCGCCTACATCGTCGATCTTGCCCGCGGAACGCGCCAGAGCCCGAGCGTCAAACTCGGGGTGAGCCCGCGCGGCACTACGGCACTGCTCTCCGCCGCGAAAGCCTGGGCCTGGCTCAACGGGTTCGATTCGATCACCCCCGACCACGTGCAGGCGATGGTGCTTCCCGTCTGGCGACACCGCATCCAGCTTCGGCCGGAAGCGGAGCTCGAGGGTGTCGCGCCGGATGCCATCCTGCGGTCGATACTCAGCCAGGTGCAGGTGCCGATCTAAATGAACGGCTGCTCCTGATGGCGTGGTCCGGGCGGTTCGTGCTGCTCGTCGCGCTCGGAATCGTGCCGATCGTGGTGCTCGACCAACCCGCTTGGCTCGGCGTCTGGCTGGCTCTGGTAACCCTGGTCGGCGTGCTGGACCTGCTGCTTGCCGGGTCACCCCGGCAGCTGCGGCTCGAGCGGGAATTGCCCGACCGGGTGCGCCTCGGCGAGACCGTGGCATCCGCCGTGCTCCTGACGAACGCTGGGCGACGCACGGTTCGCGGCATTGTGCGGGATGGCTGGCAGCCGTCGGCGGGCGCGTCACCGACCCGGGCGTCTCTGGCGCTTCCGACGGGCGAACGACGACGGATCGAGACATCCCTCACCCCGTTTCGGCGCGGGGAACGGCGCGCAGCGCAGGTGACGGTGCGCTCGTTCGGGCCGCTCGGGCTGCTCGCTCGCCAGGCGACCATCGACCTGCCTGGCGCGATCACGGTGCTTCCGCCGTTCAATTCGCGCAAACACCTGCCGTCCCGGCTCGCCAGGCTGCGCGAACTCGACGGGCGCACCAGCGTGATGATCCGCGGACAGGGCACCGAGTTCGACAGCCTGCGCGAATACGTGCGCGGTGACGACGTGCGCTCGATCGACTGGCGCGCGACCGCGAGGCGAAGCGACATCGTCGTGCGCACCTGGCGGCCGGAGCGCGATCGCCGAGTGGTGATCGTGATCGACAGCGCACGCACCTCGGCGGCCCGCATCGCCAACGAGCCACGCATCGATACCGCCTTCGAATCGTCGCTGCTGCTCGCCGCCCTCGCCACCAGGGCGGGCGATCGGGTGGATGTCGTGGTTTTCGATCGCCGGGTGCGCGGTCGCGTGCAGGGGGTTAGCGGCTCTGAACTGCTTTCGCGCATGGTCAGCGTCATGGCACCGATCGATCCGGAACTCATCGAGATGGACTGGTCGGCGGTGCCCTCACTCGTGCGATCGGTCACCAGCCAGCACGCCCTGGTCGTGCTCATGACCTCGATCGATGCGGCCGGCGGCTCCCGCGGACTGCTCGGGATGCTTCCGCAGCTCACCCGCAAACACACCGTCGTCGTGTCTTCCGTGACCGACCCCTCGGTGCTGTCGGCGTCGCTCGAGCGCGGCGACCGAGACGACGTCTATCGCGCCGCCGCCGCCGAGCGTGCCATGCTAGACACCACCCGCGTCTCCGCCGCCATCCGGCAGCTCGGAGCGGATGTCGTCACCGGGGCCCCGACGGACCTCCCGCCGGCCCTCGCCGACCGCTACATCGCGCTGAAGGCCGCCGGACGCCTGTAGCCGGTGGTCGAGTAGCGCCCGCCTGGGCGCGTATCGAGGCCCAGCCGCCCGCCTTCGCTTCATAAGCCAGAATCTTATATGGCACCGTATATTAGTCATATACTTATGAAATGAAGACCAGCCCTTCGTGGGTCGCGATTATCGTTGACGTCTCACGCTCCCGCTCCCACCCCGATCGAAGTGCCCTGCAGCGCGAACTCGAAGCCGCGTTCGACCGCGTCAACGCGCTAGTGGTCGCCGATCAACCGCTCGCACCGACTGTCGGTGACGAGTTCCAAGCGGTCTTCGCGGATCTGGGGTCAGCGCTTCACGCCATCCTCCTCGCCCGCCTCTTCGTCCCAGAGGGCGTCGAGTGTCGGTTCGGGATCGGACGGGGCAACATCACCGAGATCGGTTCCGGCGTCCTGGGGATGGTGCAGGATGGCTCCGCCTGGTGGTCGGCACGGGAGGCGATCGATGAAGCGAGAAGACTCGAGTATTCACGACTTAGCTCGGTGCGAAGTTGGTATCGCAGCGCCGACGGGCAGAGCGGCCGGGAGGACCCACCCGTGAACGCCTGGCTGCTCGCTCGTGATCAGATGGTCGGCTCGATGAGCGCGCGAGCGCGCCGACTGCTCCTCGGCCAGCTTCTGGGGTTCACGCAAAAAGAACTCGCCGCGCAGGAGGGAATCAGCCAGTCCGCAGTATCTCAAAGCCTATCTCGCAGCGGAGCGAACATCCTCCTCGCCGGTGACACGCTGGTCAACGGCGGTGTGCTATGAGCCTGCTCGCCATCTTCTTCGGGGAGATCGGGCTTGCCGATCTCGTGCGGACATTGCCCGGCGTTCTCGGACGAACCTGGCTCGCCGGTGTCGTTGGCACAATCGCGTTCGTGCTCGGATCCTTCGGAATCGGGCTTCCCTGGTGGCTTTCGCCGGTCGCCGTCGCTGCGCTCATCGCATGGCTATTCGCCACGCGCGAGAAGGAAGGTCGGCACCCTTCGGCATACTTTGCGGTCGGTGGCCTCGCGGTCGCCGTTGTCGCTGTCGTGGCCTGGGCGCCGCCGCTCCCCACGCCAGCCGGACCCGCGGTCGACTGGTACCTCTCCCTGCCCTACGCCGCCCTCGACGCCATCGACTTCACGACGTTCGCGCTTACGATCGCCGGCGCGCTGTTCCTTCTCGAGACTTCGAACGTGATCGTTCGACTGGCATTACGCACCGAGAGATCGGCGACAACGCCAGTTGCGGCGAACACGCCACCGAGTGTGGCTGACACTGGTCCATTTTCGCGCTGGTGGAGGCGACCGAGACTGCCGCTACCGAGTGACCCTGCACCCACCTTCACCGAGTTGAAGGGTGGTCGCTTCATCGGTCCGCTCGAGCGGCTATTCCTGCTTGCCCTCATTCTTTCCGGCGCTTTCACCGCTATGGCCGCGCTGGTCGCCGCGAAAGGCATCATCCGCTTCCCGGAAATTTCGAAGGATGCGGTGGGCGGATCGAAGGCGGAATATTTCCTCGTCGGAAGCTTCGCGAGTTGGGCCCTAGTGCTCTTGGTGGCGTTGCTCGTCGCCTTGGGCGCATCTCGCACTTAAGCCAGAGGCTTATTCCGCGAAGGAATAAGCCCTGCTCTAATAGACAGTGTCACCGCTTAAGCCAAGTAGAGACACTGGAAAAGTAGCGGGCCTCGATACGGTCGCTGGGCGACCTACTCGACCACCGGTGGACGAGTAGTGCCTTCCCGAGCGCATTTCGAGACCCGCGAGGTTCTACTCGACCAGCACCGCCGCCGAAACGGCTTCGCCGAGCCTCGCGCCGAGGCCGGCATCCACGCTCGTCCAGTAGCCGAGGAATCGCTCCTTGACGCGGTCAACGGTCAACGAGTTGTACTGTCCGGTCAGGGTCTCGAGGAAGCGCTCCTTCGCGGCGTCGTCGAACACCTCGCGATAGAGGGCGCCGGCCTGGCCGAAGTCGTCGTCCTCCGAGTGCAGGGTCGCCGCAGCACGCACGAGGGCACCGTCCGACTCCCAGGATCCCTCACCCGCGGCCGCGACATCCGCCACCGGTCCGCCGAACGAATTCGGAGCGTAAACGGGAGCGGATGCAGGGCTGAAACCATGCCGTGCCGCGCCATCCTGCGTGTAGCTGTTGACTTGCGCTTTCGGTGCGTTTACCGGAATCTCGTTGTAGTTCGTTCCGACCCGGTAACGCTGGGCATCCGGGTAGGAGAAAACCCGCGCCATGAGCATCTTGTCCGGGCTGATGCCGATGCCGGGGACGGTGTTGGCGGGCGAGAAGGCGGCCTGTTCGATCTGCGCGAAGAAGTTCTCCGGATTGCGCTCGAGCGTGTGAGTGCCGACCAGGATCAGCGGATAGTCCGCGTGCGGCCAGACCTTCGTCAGGTCGAACGGGTTGAACCGGTAGGACTTCGCGTCTTCGTAGGGCATCACCTGCACGTGGACGTCCCAGGAGGGGAAGTCTCCCGCCGCGATCGCGTCATGCAGGTCGCGGCGATAGTAGTCGGCATCCGCTCCGGCGATGAGTTCGGCCTCGGCCGCGTCCATTTCGACATTGCCCTGGTTCGAGGTGAAGTGATACTTCACCCAGAACTGCTCGCCCGCCGCGTTGATCCACTGGTAGGTGTGCGAGCCGAAACCGGGCATCTGGCGCCACGAGCGCGGCAGCCCCCGGTCACCCATGAGGTAGGTCACCTGGTGGGCGGACTCCGGCGAGAGAGTCCAGAAATCCCATTGCATGTCGGGGTCGCGAAGGCCGGATCCCGGAAGTCGCTTCTGCGAGTGGATGAAGTCCGGGAACTTGATGCCGTCGCGGATGAAGAACACCGGGGTGTTGTTGCCGACGATGTCATAATTCCCCTCGGTGGTGTAGAACTTCACCGAGAAGCCGCGCACGTCGCGCCAGGTGTCGGGACTGCCCTGCTCCCCGGCGACGCTCGAGAACCGCTGGAGCGTCTCGGTCGTGCTGCCGGGCTGGAAGACAGCCGCCCTGGTGTAGGCCGACACGTCGCCGGTGACCCGGAAGGTGCCGAACGCCCCGCCGCCCTTGGCGTGCACGATCCGCTCCGGGATGCGCTCACGGTTGAACTGGGCCAGCTTCTCCACCAGGTAGCGGTCGTGCAGCGCGGTGACGCCGTCGATTCCCGCGGTGAGGGACTGGTCGTCGCTCGCGATCGGGGTTCCGGTCTGGCTCGTCGTCGATTCGGTCACGATGCGTTCTCCTTCGGTCGGGGTTGTGCGGATAGCTGGCAGGGGGCGCAGAGCCCCCAGAAGGTTATTTCGGCGGTGTCGATCGCAAAGCCGTTGGTGTCGCTCACCGCGAGGCAGGGTGCGGCTCCGTGGACGCAGTCCACGTCGGCCACGGTCCCGCAGGTCGAACACACCACATGGTGGTGGTTGTCTCCGATCCGGCGCTCATACAGTGCGGCGGATCCGGCCGGCTCGATGCGACGGATCATCCGGGTGGCCGTCAGGTCGGCGAGCACGTTGTGCACGGACTGGATCGAAAGCCCGGCGCCGGATGCCGCCCGCAGCGTCTCCGCGGACGAATGCGGATGCGCCTCCAGGGCTTCGAGCACGGCGACGCGACCGGGCGTGACGCGCAGCCCCGCCTCACGCAGCGCGGCCGTCAACTCGACATCCATCACGCCAGTCTGCCACTAATCGTGAACGACTCAAAATTGGGGAAGCGTTCGCGGTGCGGGCTCAGGCGGCGACGATCCTCCGCGCGCCCGCCTCGAATTCGGCGAGGTCCCCGGTCTCCCCCGCGCGCGCCGCCCGGCGACCGATCACCCACTGGTAGAACAGGAACGACCCGAGCGCCACCGTGCCGATGCCGATTTTGATCGCCCAGGGCCAGCTCTGGCGCACGACGAAACCCTCGATGACGCCGGAGACCAGCAGGGAGAGGGTGAGCCCGATCGCCACGATGAACAGCGCACGACCCTGTTCGGCGAGGGCCTGCCCGCGGGTTCGGGCACCGGGAGCGATCCAGGCCCAGAAGATGGTCATCCCCGCCGCCCCGGCAACGAAGATCGAATACAACTCGAGTTGGCCGTGTGGGGCGATGTAGAGGAAGAAGATGTCCAAGCGGTCGTGCGAGGCCATCAGCGCGCCGGAGAGACCGATCTGCTGCGCGTTCTGGAAGAGGATGTACGGCGCCCAGACGCCGGTGATGCCGAAGGCGATCGACTGGGCGGCGATCCACGCATTGTTCGTCCAGACCTGCCCGGTGAACGACGATGGCGCGTTGTTCGAGTAGTAGTTCACGAAGTCCTGCTCCGCGAACTGCTTGCGGAACTCGGCCGTGCCGAACTGGGTCAGCACCCCGGGCGTGTTGAGCGCCCAATAGCCGTAGAGCAGCGCGATGACGACGGTGGCGATCGTGACGGCGAGGCTGGTCCACCGGATGCGGTACAGCGCCGCGGGCAATTGCGCGCCGAAGAAGGTGGGCAGTTGGCTCAACACGTTGCTGCCGGCGCCGGTGAACCGCAAGCGCGCCCGCGAGAGCGACAGCGACAGCCGGTCGCCCTGCACGGATTGCCCGGCTGTCGTCTTGATCGCGGAGAGTTGACTCGCTCCGGACTGGTACCGCTCGATCAGCCGGTCGGATTCCCGCCCGCTGAACCGTCGCTTGGAGCCGAGTCGGGCAAGCTCATCCCACTCATCGCGGTGCGCGGCGGAATAGGCATCGAGATCCATCTGTTTAGATACTAGACATGGCGAGCGCGATGCAGGGGAATGCGGCAATTCCCGAGGTATCGGACGAGCTCGAACTCATGACCGGTGAGGCCGTCGCACTCGACCTTCGACCCACCAGTTTCGTGCTGCGGGCGGCCGGGGCGATCATCGACTTCGTCGCATATTTCGGACTCTGGTTGCTCATCCTGCTCGCGATCTCCTCACCACTTGTCAGCGGCCTGCTCGATACGGCGAGCGCGACCGCCTTCACCGTCGGGGCGCTCGTGTTCTGCCTCGTGGTGGCTCCGACCGCCGTCGAAACCCTCACCCAGGGAAAGTCGCTCGGTAAGCTCGCCATCGGCGGCCGTATCGTGCGCGACGACGGCGGTTCGATCGGCTTCCGACACGCCTTCATCCGCTCGCTCACCGGCGTGCTCGAAGTGTTCTTCACCTTCGGCGGCATCGCGTCGGTCACCGCGCTGCTCAACGGGCGCACAAAACGCCTCGGCGACCTGCTCGCCGGCACCTACAGCCAGAACGAACGGGTCTCCAAGATCACACCCCCGGTCTACGGGGTCCCGCTCGAGCTGGTCGGCTGGGCGGCCAACGCCGATGTGGCGCGGATGCCCGACGGCCTGTCCCGCCGCATCGCCCAGTTTCTGCGCCACGCCGCGCGGCTGACCCCGGATGCGCGCGCTCGGCTGTCACGCTCGCTCGCCAGCGAGGCATCCGTCTTCGTCTCGCCGGTGCCGGCCGCGAATGCGGAGCTGTTCCTCGCCGCCGTCTCCGCGCTCCGGCGCGACCGCGAGTACACCGGCCTCAGCCTCGAAGCGCAGCGCCTCGAGCACCTGCGCCCCGCGCTCGAGGGTCTGCCGCACGGGTTCCCGGAGCGCTAGGGCTCAGGCCAGAAGGGGTCGGCGAGCAGCCGAGTGCCCCAGTGTGCGCGAAGAGTCTCGAGTTCCGCCGGCTCGACCGCGGCGACCCGGGTCTGCGACTCGAAGTGGTGAAGCCGGGAGTGCGGGGTCCAGAGGATGCTCCGGCCGGTTGCCGCGACCTTGAGTGAAAGATCGACGTCGTTGTAGTTGCCAGAGTAGTCAAGGGAGAGTCCCCCGACCTCCCAGAAAGTGTCCGTAGGTATCATCGCGCATGCGGCGGTGACGCCCGAAACCTCGCGGTCCACGCCCATCGAGCCGAGATAGTCGTCGCGGTCTGGCGCCCAACCGAATGCTGCGTGCCCCGCCCAACCGGCGGTATAGAGATGCCCTCCGTGTTGCACGGTACCGTCTTCGAACAGCAGCAGGCCACCCACCAGCCCGACGTTTGGCTGGCTCGCCAGACCGAGAAGAGACTCGATCCAGTCGGCAGAGATCACGTCGACGTCGTCATTCAGCAGCACCAGATATTCGCCGGAGGCGAAGATGGCGCCCCGGTTGATCTTCGCCGAGAAGTTGAATTCCTCGGACCACCGCACGAGGCGCACGCGATCCCCGGCGACCGCGACCAATTGGTCGATCACCGACTGCGGGGTCTCGTCGTCGGCGACGACGATGATCTCGACCGCAGAGTATGTCGAACGTTCCAAAAGGCCGCGAACGGCATCTACCACGAGCACGCTGTCCCTGCCTGCGATGATCGCTCTGCCACCTCGGGTGGGAATGATTATCGAGACGAGCGGATCGGACGGCACGACATATCGGACGCGAAGCCGGCCTCCCTCGAGGGTGACGTCGGCGGAAATCCCTTGTCCAACGAGGAATCGCGACACCACCGTCCGTCCGGCCTCCGTGGCGGGGACCACTGATTGATCGGAGAGCGTCAGTACCTGCGGAATCCGCAGCACCCTCTCTGCACCGAGGCCAAGCCGAAGGCTCAGGTGGAGCGAATAGGCACCCGCAGCATCGCGGGGGAAAGCGCCGGCCTGCTTGATGGCCTCGACACGGAAGCCGCGCAAGTCACCGAGGTAATCCTGTGACCGGAGTCGAACCGGCGAGAACGCCGGGCGTCGGATTCGCGCCCCGTCCAGGTCGGAGTCACCGTAGACCAGGTCGATGTCGAATCGCGATAGCTCCCGTTCGATGACGGCGAGCGCTCCCGGTGCCAACCGAGCCGAGGCATCCATCCAGAGGATCCAGTCTCCTGTGGCCTCCGACACAAGACGATCAAGAATCCCGCCGGTCAGTGGCACGAAGCGCACGCTTGACCCTGCCCTCGGCCACCCTTCCGCGTCGGGCGCGACCAGGCAGAGTATGTCGGATTGCGGGATCCCCTGTTCCACCAGTGAGCGCACTGCGGCGGGGATGTCCGCTCGGGCCAGATCGGTGGCATCGAGCCAGACGGAGAGTGTCGGCCCCCGGGTCAATTGTTCGGTCTCCGACGCAGTCGCTGCAGGACGCGAAGCGGGATCGTGATGACCCGACCCACTCGCCACGGCAGGGACGCCCGCATTGCGATCAGCTGTTGCTCGGCGTCGAGTTGCGCCGTGGGCGACAGGTGGCGCCCTTCGGAGACCTGCGCGAGACGCGCCTCGAGACTTTTCACTCGATCGACGAGGATCAGCTGCTGTTCGAGCGAAAGCAGTCGTTTCTCATCAGGGAGTCGGGCCTCCGGGCCACTCCATGACTCACGGTCCGCATCGGTCACAGGGCTCGCTTCTTCCTTTTCGTCTCACCAGCACCTACTGTAACGCCCGGGTTGGACGCCGCATTTCGGCACTCGATAATGGTGTGTGACTGAAATCGACTCGACCGGCGGCCCTCGTGTGGTGGCAGTGGTTCCCACGTATCGCCCTGACGAAGCCCTTCTGGCGGGCCTTCTCGCGATGGCCCCACAGGTGTCGGGGGTCATCGTCGTAGACGACGGGAGCCCCGACGACCCGGCAGGGATCCTGGATCGTGCCAAGGCGCTTGGCTGCCAGATCGTGCGCAGCCCGACCAACGACGGTATCGCGGCGGCACTCAACACTGGAATCCGCCTCGCTCTCGCCGACGCTGCCGACTACGTGCTGACGGTCGACCAGGACACTGTCCTTCCGAGCCATTACGTCTCGGACTGCACCACCGCGTACCGAATTGCGTCTCCGGAGACCCGTCTCGGCATTGTCTGCACCGACCGGGTCAACGGCCAGCCCTCCATCCCCGAGCGCTACACCGCGGAGGGCCTCGGGCTCGTGCGGGAAGCCATCCAGTCGGGTTTCGTCATCAGTGCCGAGTGCCTGTCGGAAAGCGGTCTTTTTGACGAGAGACTGTTCATCGATTGCGTCGACACGGAATACTGTTTGCGAATCGCTCAACACGGGTATCGCATCGCGGTCGGTCCCGGCACCGATATCAGTCACTCCCTCGGGGAGCAGGTTGCGCTACGGCCGTTCGGAATCACGCGATTCGACGACGAAGGCCACCCTCGAACCTACGAATATCACGGCCCGACGCGTCGGTACTTCATCACTCGCAACAACGTCGACCTGTATCTGCGCTACGGCCGAATTCGTCCGCGCTGGGTGCTCTCGGCAATCAAGCGCGAGCTCAGCCCCACCGTGACCACGATCGTGTCCGGCCCTCATCGCAGACGTCAGCTAGTGGCGACTCTGGTCGGTGCGATCCACGGACTGGCCCGAAGACGCGGTCCGCTTTCGCCGCGACTGCGTCGGTTGCTGGTGGGCGCGGACGCCTAACCGCCCGACCGACTGTGCCGAATTTTCTCGCGTTCGAGTGAATGGGAATCAATCGTCGCCCGGTCGTCGAATCCCACCCGGGCCGCCCGCCCGTAATTGCGCCATCGCGCCACGTGGTACCACGGGTTGACGAGAAGCCAGCGCAGAGTCGCCCCGGGACCATAGTCGGGATCCCGGATGATCCGCACCGAGTCCTTGAGGATGCCGTAGCCACAGCGCAGGACACGCGACCAGAATCCGAACAGCGGTGCGGCCTCGTCGACCCGACGCATTGCGAGCGTCTCGTCGAAGATGCGCTTGCCGTACTCGCGAAAGGTCAGGTCATTAGAGTGCTCGACGCCCCCGTCGGGGGAATAGGCCTTCCGGAAGCCGGCTTCGATCAGGTCGCGGGCAAAGGCCATATCCTCCGAATAATTGAGGTCGCGATAGGGAATCACGTCGAGGAGGAAGTCCCGACGCGTGGCGGAATTGACATCGGAATAGAACGCAAGCACGTCCATCTCGGCAGGGGTGGGGTCCCGATCGCTGCGGCGATAGGTCACCGGCTTGTCGCCGAACCTGGCGAAGACGGCCTGGATCTCGTACTTCTGCAGGGGGAAGCACCCCGGACGGGGCACCTGCTTCCCAAACACCGCGACCGCATCCGCGCCATCTGGGTCCAGTGGCTCGACCAGGCTCGCCAGCCAGTCGGTGGTGATCGGGATGGCATCCTGCGTCAGGTAGGCCAAGAGGCGCCCGTTCGCCAGTCGCGCGCCGAGGTTGCGAGTTTTGCCGTGCCCGAACTCGGAGTTCGGGATCTCGTGCAGGCGCACCGCGGGATGTTCACGAACGATTTCGAGGGTACGATCCGTCGAGCCGGAGTCGATTACGAGGATCTCGGTGGTGCCGGCGAAGTCTTGACGTTCGAACGACGACAGCAGTCGATCGAGATACCGCTCGCCATTCAGGGTCGGGATGATGACCGTGACATCGACGGATGCCGCCGCTGGGGCGCTCGACGCAGACTCGCTCACTCAGAGCGCCGTTCGCATTGCCTTCTCGAACGAGCCGATGAATTGGCTCGCCGGGTCAGACCAGTCCGTGTCGCCGACCGACCGGGAGATGTGCGCCGCGTGGGCGACCGCATCCGGACGATCTACGATGTCGATTATGCGCTCAGCGATCGCCTTCGGTGACATCGGCACGTACTCGACATAGGGGCTGTCGAACACACCGCGGGTGTTCGGCGCATCGTTGACCACGGGCACGACACCACTCGACATCAGTTCCATCGGCAGCAACGACATGTTGGTGAGCGAGAGCACGAGCCCGGCGGCACAGCGGTTGTAGATCTCGTCGAGCCTGGCGATATCCACGGCCTTATGGTTCAGGTGGGGGAACGGCACGTCGTAGCCCGACATGTCCCAGCCGACCAGGTTGATGGTGATGTCGGGGCGAAGCCGGCTCACTTCGCTCAGAGCGAGGAGTCCGAATTCGGTAGCACGTCGAGGCGTGGGCGGCCGAGCGTAGAAGACGACCTCTGTGCGACGAGAAGCGTTGGCGTAGGTGTATCGACTCGTGTCGACGGCGAAATCGTATGCGTCGCACGACATCCCAAATTCGGTGCGCAGCTTCTCGCCGAGCCACTGCCCGGCGGCAATTCCATGGAACCCGAGACGATACGAGTTTTCGGCCAGCACGTAGTCGCTGCCTTGGGCGAAGAAAAAGGGCTCGAAGTCCTGCGCGAAGTAGAAACGCTTAGCGGCACCCTCGTAGCGGTAGGCGGCATACGTCGCCTCCCAATCGGATGCCACGATCGCGTCAAAGCCGGAATCGAATCCCTGCGTCGGATCGTAGAGTTTCATCTCACCGGCCAGGTCGGGAAAGCCGCTCATTCCGTGCATCATCGACCTGATCTCGTCCAGGTTCACCGCCGGATATTTTCCGGGCGAATAGAGGTAGACCGTGAGCTCGTGTCCCGCGTCCTCGAGAAAGCTCATGAATCGGAAGGCATTCTGATGGCCACCGCTGGTACGGCTCGGCGGGGTGATCACCCATGCCACTCGGTACTTTCCGTCCGCGCCGGCGACCGAAGCGCCGTTGAAATTTTTCGGCTTGGTCCAGTCGACCGCGACCACATCATCCCGGTACACGGATGAGAGCGGGGTGACCACGAACGGGCCGAACCTGTTGGTGAGATACTTCGCGCTGCGCCAGGCCGTTGATTTGAGGCCCTCGGTCTTAATCGTCGAGAGGGCACGTCCGAGCGCATTCACGCGTCGACATCCGGTTTGAGGCTTTCCATCACAGATAGACCCTACAGAATGCGGAAGTCCGCCGCCGCCGCGACCATTCCGCTCCTAGTCTTAGAGTCGTCGGCGAGCCCTAGTACCTGTAGTGATCCACCTTGTACGGCCCATCGACCGGCACGCCGATATACGCGGCCTGCTCGGCGGACAGCACGGTGAGCTTCACGCCGAGCGCATCGAGGTGAAGGCGCGCGACCTTCTCGTCGAGGTACTTCGGCAGCACGTAGACCTTGCGCTCGTAGTTCTCGGCATGCGCGTACAACTCGATTTGGGCGAGTACCTGGTTGGTGAATGAGTTGCTCATCACGAACGACGGATGCCCGGTGGCATTGCCGAGGTTCATCAGGCGCCCCTCAGAGAGCACGAGGATGCTGCGGCCGGTCGGCAGGCGCCACTCGTCCACCTGCGGCTTGATCTCGATCTTCGTCGCCCCGGCGAGCGTCTCTAGCCCGGCCATGTCGATCTCGTTGTCGAAGTGGCCGACGTTTGCGACGATCGCGAGATGCTTCATCCCGAGCATGTGGTCGACGGTGAGCACATTCTCGTTCCCGGTTCCGGTCACGAAGATGTCGACGTCGCCGACCACATCCTCGATCGTGGTGACCTGGAATCCGTCCATCGCCGCCTGCAACGCGTTGATCGGATCGATCTCGCTGACGATCACCCGCGCGCCCTGCCCCTTGAGAGCTTCGGCGGCGCCCTTTCCGACATCCCCGTATCCGGCGACGAAGACGACCTTGCCACCGATCAGCACGTCCGTGGCGCGGTTCAGCCCGTCGGGAAGCGAGTGCCGGATGCCGTACTTGTTGTCGAATTTGCTTTTGGTCACCGAGTCGTTCACATTGATCGCGGCGAACTGCAACTCGCCCGCCTTGGCGAGTTCGTAGAGGCGGTGCACGCCGGTCGTGGTCTCCTCGGTGACCCCCATGATCTCCTCGGCGACGGTGGTCCAGCGGTCCGGGGATTCGGCGAGCGATGCCCGCAGCGTGTCGAGGATCACGCGCCATTCGTGGCTGTCGCCGTCCGCGGCATCCGGAACCGCGCCGGCGAGCTCGTACTCGCGGCCCTTGTGCACGAGGATCGTGGCGTCGCCACCATCGTCGAGGATCATGTTGGGGCCGCTCCAGGCTTGTCCGGCGGCGGACGCCTCGGCGCTCCAATCGAAGATCTGGGTCGTGCACCACCAGTACTCTTCGAGCGTCTCGCCCTTCCAGGCGAAGACGGGCGAGCCGTCCGGTGCGTCGACCGTGCCGGTCGGCCCGACGGCGATGGCGGCGGCGGCCTCGTCCTGCGTGGAGAAGATGTTGCAACTCGCCCAGCGCACCTGTGCCCCGAGCGCCACGAGGGTCTCGATGAGAACCCCGGTTTGCACCGTCATGTGCAGCGATCCGGCGATGCGCGCCCCGGCGAGCGGCTTAGACGCGCCGAACTCTTCGCGGAGGGCCATGAGTCCCGGCATCTCGTTCTCGGCGAGGCGGAACTGGTGGCGTCCGGCCGCGGCGAGGGAGAGGTCGGCGACCTTGAACGTGAGGGCGGTGATTGGCGCGCTGATCGTCATGGGTCCAGATTACGCGACTCCGGCTGCAGGTCGACGGAGACTGCTCCCCCTGGTCAGGAGTGCGCCCGTTCGCCGAACATCAGACCTGACAATGGGGCGCGCTAACGCAGCCCTACTGGCGGCCTACTGGCGGATGAGCGCGAGCACGGCATCCCTGACGCGCTCCATCACGGCGACAGATCCGGCCTCCACGTTCAGGCGAAGCAGCGGCTCGGTATTGGAGGGACGCACATTGAACCACCAGAACGGATCATCCTGGCCGACGATCCCGGTGACCGTGAGGCCGTCCAGCTCATCGAACTCACCCTGCCCCGTGTAAGCCCCGACGATGCGGTCATAGGCGGCCGGAATGTCCGTGACAGTCGAATTGATCTCACCGCTCAGCGCGTACGGCGTGTACCTCTTCGAAATCGTCGAGACCGGATCCGTGTGCGAGCCGAAGTCGGCCAGGAAATGCATGGCGGCCAGCATCCCGTTGTCGGCGCCCCAGAAGTCGCGGAAGTAGTAGTGCGCGGAGTGCTCTCCCCCGAAGATCGCCCCGGTGATCCGCATCTGGTCTTTGATGAGCGAATGCCCGACCTTCGTGCGCACTGGGATGGCCCCGGCGGCTTCGATGGTCTCGGAAACGATTCGCGAGGTGATCAGGTTGTGGATGACGAAGATGTCGCCGTCCGGCTGCACCGTGCGCACCCGGGTGATCTCCCGCAACGCCACGACGGCGGCGATGGCGGATGGCGTGACCGCGTCCCCCTTCTCGTCGACGACGAAAAAGCGGTCGGCGTCGCCGTCGAAGGCGAGCCCCAGGTCGGCACCGTGTTCCACGACCGCCTTCTGCAGGTCCACGATGTTCGCCGGATTCAGCGGGTTGGCCTCGTGATGAGGAAAGGTGCCGTCGAGGTCGAAGTAGAGCGGGATGATCTCGATCGGCAGCGCCGGCAGTCCGGCGGCGGTGCCGAGCACGGCGGGCACGGTCATACCGCCCATGCCGTTGCCTGCATCCACGACGATGCGAATGGGGCGGATGCCGGCGAGATCCACGAGCGATCGGAGGTACGCCGCGTAGTCGGCGATCACGTCGACCGAGCGGAAGCCGCCGGGCTGCGCGACCGGCTCGATCGAGCCGGCGAGGTAGGCCTGCGCACGGTCGCGGATCGCCTTGAGTCCGGTGTCGAAGCTGATGCCCTGCGCCCCCGCCCGGCTGAACTTGATGCCGTTGTAGGTGGCCGGGTTGTGGCTGGCGGTGAACATCGCGGCCGGAGCGCCGAAGTGTCCGGACGCGAAATAGGTCTCGTCGGTAGAGCAGAGTCCGATCGACAGGACGTTGCCGCCGCGGGCCTGCACTCCGTCCGCGAACGCCGCCGCGAACCCGGGAGAGGAGTCGCGCATGTCGTGGCCGACCACGACATCCGTGCCCGCAGCCTCGATCTCGTCCACGAAAGCCGCGCCGAGAGCTTCGACCACCCGGGGTGTGAGCTGGGAGCCGACGAGGCCCCGCACGTCGTAGGCCTTGATGAACGGTGCGAGGTCGATGGGGGAAGTCATGAGTCCAATTTACCGGGCACGCCGGTGCTGCTAGTCCGCCCTGCCGAGCGAGACGTGCCGAATGACCTGCCAGCCCTGCGGCACGGAGAGCCGGTCGGAATGCTTCGCACAGAGGTCGTAACTGTGCGGTTCGGCGGTGCGGCTGAGCGGCCCGAGCACCGCCATCGAATCGGCGTAGACATAGGTGAGGGTCGACACGGCGCCATTCGCACACGCGACTTTGCTACACGGCCGACCGTCCATTTGACTCAACCCTAGCGCCGCCTCCGGTGCGATCCTGCCGCGTAGAATCGTGGGATGGCCCGGCCCCGGATAGTCCGCTCGTCGGCGCGACCCGGGTCGCGCGACCGGCACGGTCGCGGCCTTCGGTCCGCCGTCACCGGGCCCCGGCTGCCGCCGCTGCAGACTCGCGCCGACCTGTTCGACCTCACGGTCTCGGCGACGGCGGAATATCTCAAGGACCTGTGGCCGGATGAGCTCGCCGGGGTCTCGTTCGAGGTCGCCGGCCTGCCAAGCACCATCGCTCCGACGGGCGGCATCGATCGCTGGTCGGTGATCGCGGCCGAGAAGCGCGTGATCCTGTTTCGGCATCCGATCGAGCGACTCGCCCGGCTCCACCGCACCGACGACCTGCACCGCCGCATGGTGATTGAGAGTTGCGTGTTCCGTGCTGTGGCCGAACTGCTCGGCACCGACCCCTGGGAACTGGCTCCGGAGCGTTTCCGCCGCCGGTGACCCGCGACCGTAAGGCTACGGGTAGATCCGGATCGACCCGTCGGCTGGCGCGGACGGGCTCACGCTGAAGGCCGCGAGCTGCCCGTCGCCGAGATAGCTCACCGACAGTGCTAGTGAGGCGAAGCCGTTGAGGGTGTAGCTGGCCCCGCTCGTCACCGCCTGCGTCACGGATCGTCCGGCAGGCACCGTGAGCGTGAGATCGGCCTCCCGCGGGCGAGCCAGAGTCATCACGGCATCCTTCTGGGTCGGATTCGCGATGTGCAGCAGGGGCGCGGGGCCGGGGGCCACGGTTACCAGCGCCTGTCGGGACACGGAGGGCGTCGACGCAAACCAGGAGAAATCCGTGAGACCCGTTGCGCCGACCGTGGAGACACGCGCTCCGGCGACGATGGGCTTGTCGGCCGCGATGGTCACTGTGTAGCTGCCGTCGGGGTAGGAGTCGAGCGGCACCTCGGTCACCATGCCGGGCTGCACCACCACGCGCACCGGCGTCGCCGTGCCGGAGCCGTCCTCGGGCGTGATCGTGATCTCCGCGCGGGCCGAGTCGGTTCCTGGCACGTATAACCGGATGATCGAACTCAGGTCACCGAACCCGCTCTCCGATTGGCGGGCCGTCACCGCCGCTCCGCTGGAGAAGACCAGTCCGGGGATGACGTTCAGCACGGTGGGGCCCGCGGACGCCCCGACGATGTCGACTCCGCCGGGCTCGAGGGTGCGCACGATCGACTGCTGCAGGTTGGCGACGACCTGGCCGCCCCGGCTCTGCACCCGCACGACCGGAGCCGTGGCATCCGGCGCGAATCCGGCCAGGGACAGCACGCGCTGCCCTCGCGGAGGCACGATGATGCCCGCCGTTCCCGCGGCGTTCACCGGACCGGCTTCGGAGAAGATGCTGAGGGTGACCGTGGCGACGACATTACTCGGATTGCTGAGGGTGACCAGTGTCGTGCGGCCGGTGTCGGTGGCTCCCCCGACGAGCCAGCTGTCGCTGCTGCCCTCCGCACACCCAGCTGCCGCGAGCCCGACCAGGTCGCCGGAGGCAACGGCCTGCACCTGGCTCCCCGCCAGAAGCGGTAGCAACGACGACGACACGGCGCGCGGCGCGAGCGTCAGCAGGTTCGGAGGCACCCCGGTCGAACTGTCGGTCGAGGCGAGGGCCTCGAGGCTCGCCGTGCCGCTGGTCTGGTTGTAACGCACCGAGGGCGTGCCGACCGACGATATCGAGGTCGCGGCGAGCCCAGCCTCGTCACCGAACCGAAGCAGCGGTCCCGCACAGACACGCTGCTGGGCGGATGCCACCGGGGTGACGACCCGGGACGGCGGAGTCACCGCGTGGCGAGGCAGAGGCAGGAGGACCGCCGCGCCGATGGTGACCACAGCGACGCCGATGCCGATCATTCCGGTGAGGATGCGGGCGCTGACGAGCACGACGCCGCGGGCGGTGCGCGGGGCCTTGGCGACCGGCTCGGCGACATCCTCGACCTCGGCGACGTAGGCGCGGGTCTGTTCAGGATCAGTCATTCTCATCCTCCGGCTCGAAGGTGTTGGCCGGCCGGCCGGGACTCGATCCGCTCAGCACGACGCGGCGGCGGCGGCGGGCCGTCGGGATCCCGAGCAGAAGGGTCATGCCGAAAACTGCGCCCTGGCCGATGAGGATCAGGGTGCCGAGCGCGGTGTCGGTGTTGCCGGGCGGCGTGCTCGTCTTCTCAGTGCCGAGTCCGGTGAATCGCCAGAGCAGCCCCGTGTCGGTCTCCCCCACCGGGCTGAACAGGGCGTTGTTGTCGAGGGCCTCGGAAGTGCGCTTGTACACCGCGGTGTCGGCCGGGGTAAGCAGCACGAAACCGATCGCCGACTTCGTGAGCTCGGGACCCGCGTCGAATCCGCTGCGCGACGCCAGGTTGCCGGCGATCGTGGCGATCCGCCGGGAGCTCGCGCCTGGGGAGCCGGATGTCGCAGCGAGCGTCGACTGGTCGTCCAGAGTCGAGCCAGAGCCCCGCTGCACCGTGGCGGACAACCCGCCGTCGGGCTGGGGCGTGAGCACGAGGGTGCCGACGCGGGGGCGTTCTTCCGCCTCCGCACTGACCACCGCAGGCAGGATTCGCGCGCCGGCCTGAACGCTGGTCGTCTTCAACAGCGTGCTGCCGAGGAGCGGAAGCACCAGGATGGTGGCCGTGACGGCCGTGAGGATGCCGACGGGCACCGCGAACCTCCGAAGTGCATCGAGGCCGATCAACACGCTGGCGACAAGACCGAGCCAGAAGAGACTGAGGCCCGCTCCTGGCCAGACCGGCACCGGGCTCGATCCGAGATGCGCGACCTGCACCCGCGACGCCGCGACGGCCGTGGCGAAGCCGAGGAACGCGATGAGCATCGACGGGATCGCGCGACGCGAACCCGGCACGAAAAGAGCAAGCAGCGCAAGCCCACCGACCGGAAGAAGAAGCGCGGCCACGATGATGATCGCCGCGCCTGCGGGCAGTCCGAATGACTGCGCGACGGTCGCCCAGCCGTCGAGACCCGGTGTCGGCGACAGCAGCGCCAGGCGAAGGGGGGTCACCGCCGCACTGGGAGCAGGCACGCCGGGGTCGGCGAACAGTGCGAGCGGATTGCCGCGCATGACCTGCTGCACGATCAGCGGCGCGAACAGGGCGATCGCCGGAATCGGGATGCCGAGGAGCCGATGGATGCTCTTCGGGCGAGCGATGATCCAGGCCAGCAGGCCGATGACGAGCGCCGGCACCAGGCTCGGGGCGGATGCCGCGATGGCCGCGAACAGCAGCGCGGCCCCAGCGGAAGCGGCCCATGATCGCGAGGCGTTCAGCGCCGCGAGCACAAGCCACGGAAGCAGCAGATGAGCGATGACGGCCCCGAGCTGCCCGGCGCTGAGAGCATTGGTGAGCGGTGGGGCGATCGCCCAGAGGAATGCGGCGAGGGCCGGCAGGGACGGTCGGGTGCTGAGCCGCCGGGCGGCGAACCATGCGCCGAGGGCGGCAAGCGGCAGGGCGAGCAGCCAGACGAGAACGATGCTGGCCGAGGGCGACCAGAAGGTGAGGGCACCGAGTACGGCGAGAAGGTAGCTGAACGGGTCGGCCGCCCCGGTGAAGCCGACGCCGACCTCCCTCCAGCCGTAGCCGACATTCGCCCACAGCTCCCCGACCGTGTCGCTGAGGGAGGAGAGAGCCCCGCCCGTCAGTGAGGGCGCGCCGATGAGGGAGCCCCAGGCGAGGAGGCCGATGATGCCGGTGAGCGCCACGATCCAGAGTCCGCCGTGCGTGACGAATCCGGCTCGCGCCTCGGTGACCGAAACGGTGGACGGGGTGCGATCGGTCTCGCGCGCCTGGGCGCGCCGTTCGCGCACGAGGGCTGGCGGCATCCGCAGCGGTGTGATGGATGCCCACCCGACCCGCCGTGTGCGCTGAAGGCTGCGTCGAGCGGCCCGGATGCGCCCGCCCCCGAATGCTGCGCCGAGCGCCGACGAGATTTCGCCGCCGATCGCGCCGGGGCGCTTGGCGAGCAGCTGACCGATGGCCCGGACGAGGGCGAGGGGAACCAGCGACAGCCAGTGAAACGGGAGCGCCGCAGCGGGGGCGTAGACGAGGCGACGATGCAGTTGGGCGGCCCGACGCGTGCGCACCCTTCGGCGATCGGACACGGTTGTCCGCCCGAACAGCTCCGGTCCCCCGTCGCTGGCGACCTTCGCTCCGGGCACGACGACGACCCGGAAGCCGGCCAGGCGCGCCCGCACCGAGAAGTCGAGGGCGGCATCCACGTTCGGCAGGGCCGGGTCGAACCCGCCGAGGGCGGTCCAGAGGGAACGGCGCACAAGCATTCCGCCAGCGGCGACTCCGAGCACATCGGAGCGCACGTCGTGTTGCGCCTGGTCGAGTTCACCTTCGACGAGGGGGATCGAGGCTCCGTAGTAGGTCATTGTCTCGCCGTACTCGGCGATGACGTCTGGCTCGTCCCAGCGCATCAGCTTTGGCCCGGCGACGGCCACCGACGGCGCGATCTCGACTGCGGCGAGCAGCGCTTCGAGGGCCGCCGGTTGCGGCGCATTGTCGTGGGCGAGGAGCCAGAGCCAGTCGTTCACGGACTCGGCGGGGGAAGCGACGGTGAGCGCCTGCCTGACGGCGGTGCCGAAGTCCACCTTTCCGGAGGTCGTGACGAGATGCGTGGGACCGGATGCCGCCAGCAATTCCGCGCTGCGATCGTTCGATCCGGCATCCACCGCCACGACCGCATCTGGCCGCCTCGTCTGGCGAGCGAGCCCGTCGAGGGTTCGCTGGAGGTGCGCCGCCCCCGACCGGGCAACGAGTATCGCGGTGACTCTCGTTTGCATCCTGTCGAGACTAAGCGCGCTCAGCGCTCAGGGAGGCAAGACACGCACGGGGAGGCAAACTCACCGGTGGGCGAGTGCCCCGCTGATCCCGAGTCTCCTCGCACAACCGGTGCCCCAGACGCCCGTCCGCCCGGGCCTCGTCCCCGGCAAGACCCCTCCACCTTCCGTTTTTCCTACCACCCCCCTGTTTGAACACGGCGGTGGTAGGAAAAACGGGAGGTGGATGGCGGGAGGCGGGTGCCGCGAACCACCGTTACGCTCGCTTGCGCAGCTTCCGGCGTTCCCGCTCAGACAGCCCGCCCCAGATGCCGAATCGCTCGTCGTTGGCCAGCGCGTATTCCAGGCACTGGGTGCGCACCTCGCACGAGGTGCAGATCTTCTTCGCGTCGCGGGTGGAGCCGCCCTTCTCTGGGAAGAATGCCTCCGGGTCCGTCTGCGCACAGAGGGAGTCGGTCTGCCAACCGAGCTGATTCTCGTCGAGGGTCGAGGGGTCGGCATGTCGCACCCCTGGCACACCAAGTCGCACGGGGTCAACGAACCAATTGTCCGGTACGGTGCCGCTTGGTGCAGCGCGGCGGTGGTCTTCTGGCGCCATAACACAGTCTCCCCTCCGCGATCGCGTACGACTTGCGCAAACGCGTTAGGGATAATTACACCGGTGTAGTTAGCCATCCGTCAAGTCGCAAATCGTAAAGCCTCAATCCCGCCTCGAGGGTTCGCGACGCGCCGGGACCCTCAAATGGGGGGCAGCACTTTTTGCGCCCTCGGCGAAACGTCTTAGGTTCCGGTCAACACCCAGCCCGGTCAACACCCTGCCCGTCGACATCCAGAGCGGCCAGTTCTCAGTCCGGCCGACACCCAGCCCGGCCGACACTCACCCACGCACACGCTGTCGCGCCTCCCAGGCGCTGGAAACCATGTCGGCGAGGCTGTGGCGCATTCTCCAGTCGAGGTCGCGGGCGGCGAGCTCACCAGCCGCGACGATTCGTGCTGGGTCACCGGGTCGGCGCGGGCCGATCTCCGGCGTGAACGGGATGCCGGTGACATCCGCCACGGTCGCCATGATCTGGCCGACGGAGACGCCGTCTCCGCTCCCGAGGTTGTAGGCGGCCTCAACCGGCTCTCCCGCGTCGAGGCGCCGGGCTGCGGCCACATGGGAGATGGCAAGGTCGGAAACATGAATGTAGTCGCGCACGTTGGTGCCGTCCGGGGTCGGATAGTCGTTGCCGTTTATGCGCGGGATGCGTCCATCGGCGAGAGCATCGAAGACGAGCGGGAAGAGATTGTGGGGGCTGGTGTCGCGCAGCGTCGGATCGCCCGAGCCCACGACGTTGAAGTACCGCAGCGAGGTGTGACGAAGCCCGGCCGCGACAGCCTGGTCGCGGAGCAGCCACTCGCCGATGAGCTTCGACTCGCCGTAGGGCGACTGCGGGTTCTTCGGGGTGTCTTCGGTGACGAGTTCGACATCCGGTGTTCCGTACACTGCGGCACTTGACGAGAACACGATTCGGTCGATGCCGCGCTCCTGCATTGCCGCCAGGAGAACCGCGGTACCGGTGACATTCTGTTCGTAGGCGTGAAGCGGACGCTGCACACTCACGCCTGCGTACTTGAAACCTGCGACGTGGATGACCCCGGTGATACCGTGCCGGGTCAGTGCATCGAGCACCAACTCTCCGTCGAGAATCGTGCCGTGCACAAAGACGACATCCCGCGGCACGAACTCCGCATGGCCGCTCGAGAGGTCGTCGAGCACGACGGCAATGAGTCCGGCATTCTGAAGCGCCCGCACCACATGGGCACCGATATAGCCGGCGCCGCCGGTCACCAACCAGGTCATGGTTACAGGCTAGTCGGCAGGTCGGCAAGACGGAGGCGCCCAAGCCGCCGGCGGAACGGCCGCCTGCGGGATGGGCCACCGGCCGGATCGGCCGCCGACGGCATTGGTGAGCAGCGGCATCCGCCGCCTGCGGGACTCGGCGCTGCACGTCAGCCGCTGTGCGCGACGACCATCGAACTCTTTACGGTCCCACGGGGAGTGCAGCTATTCCCCGGGATGCGGCCATGGCAAACATGCACGACTCGAGCGACGCACTTCATCCGGTTCTTTTGTTGAGGAGTTCGGTGAGGGCGCGGCTGCGGGAGTGCATTCGGATGGGGGTTCGTTGGTGGTCGATGTCGGGTGGGGGGATGAGCCAGTAGTCGGTGTTGTGTCGTCGGATTTCCCACTGGTTGTTGTGGATGAGGAGGTGGTGGTGTCGGCAGAGGAGGATGCCGTCGGCGAGGTCGGTGCGGCCGTTGTCTCTGGCCCAGTGGGCGATGTGGTGGCATTCGCACCAGGATGCGGGTCGGTCGCAGTCGGGGAACATGCATCCGCCGTCGCGGGCGGCCAGGGCGACGCGTTGCTGTTTGGTGTAGAGCCGGTGTTCCCGGCCGAGGTTGAGGGGGCTGCCGGCGGGGTCGAGGGTGATGGTTTGGGTGTGGCCGGTGCAGGCGAGTCGTTCCACGGTGGCGATGTCGATCGGGTCGGTTTGGCCGTCGATGAAGCCGTGTCCGGTGCGGGTCTGCAGCGTGTTCGCGGTGACGAGGATCCGCACAATGGGTGCCCCGCTGCCGAGCAGTTGGGTGGAGTCCGCGGCAGCCCCGTGGCGGAGCAACTCGGCGAAGGTGTCGGAGGCCAACTGTTCGGTGGTCCTGTCGTCTGCGGCCAAACGTTCGGCGGTGGCGGCATCGTCACCGCTGACGAATCGGGGTCCGCCGCGCCGGGGGGAGGTGGCCCGGTCGTACAGGTCCGTCACGGTCGCCGCCGTTTCGGGGTCCATCACCCACACCAGCCGGGTCATCCCATCGACCTGTTTCACCAAACGGAGGCTGCGGGCGGCACGGCGGTGGTTCTCCCGGTCGGCGATGCCGGCCTCGTCGATCTCGTCCCGCAGCTGTCGGGCGAGGATCGACAGCCGGTCCACATCGATGGTGGTCGCTTCGGTGCACAGGTGTTCGGCGGCGATGCTCAGCGCTTCGACTGGTACCGAGTGGCAAGGGGACCCGAGGCCGAGTCGGATGGCGTCCGCGGCGGCGGCGGAAAGGGTGCCTTCGGCAACTGCTCGTCCCACCGACCTCAGCCACGGTTGGGTGGGCGTTGCCGAGGCGGAATCTGAGGAGAGCAGTCCGATTCGCACGGCGGTCGCTGCCTCTCGAGAGCTGGAGCCGGTGGTGACGCGAACCAGTTCCTGCGCGGTGCGATGCCCGGTGCGTTGCGCCAACCCGGTGCTGCCCAATTCGGCAGCGGAGCGGTGGGCCAGCTGACCGGCGGTGAGGGTGGTGTGGGCGTCGGCGAGGCGAGCCTCTTCGGCCCCGAACCGGGCGATCACCAACATCTCCTCATCGGTGAGAACCCCGTATTCCGGAGCATTCTGCAGCACCGCTTTTTGCGCGGCGATCAGCTCCCGGTGGGACTGCTGCAGGGTGAGGAACGACATACCCCATTCTCCCACGTCGAACAGACTTTCGAAAGTCTTGGTCCGAAATGGGGAGAAGTATTTTGCGCAGCACCTGTGCAGGACAGGTCGCGACGCGGACGCCGCAAGATCGCAGGAATGGAGAAGCCACAAATGCGGCGCCAGGCCACCAGACCGCGAGAGGCCACAAAAGCGAGCGCAGATCACAGGACAGCAAAGGTCGCGGGAAACGTCCGCAGCAGGAGACGAGGACACCGAAGGAAGATAAGGCGGCGAAGGGAATTCCAGCGGGACACGCGCCGGGAAGACCAGTGCCACGAAAGTCGCGGCCGCCAGCCAAGAGTGGCGCCCCGAACAGAGAATCCCCTACGCGCCTGTCGTCGCCACGAACACCGTGCCCGATCCGGTGAACCGCAGCCCCGCCTCATCCGGCGTGATGTAGACGGCATCCCCGAGCACCAGCGACACGGATGACGCGGCCCCGGATATCGACAACTCGCCCGCCGTACACAGCGCGATCGCCGGCCCGGTGATCGCGACCGACGCGTCGAGGAACATCCCGTCGATGCGAAGCAGCTCGAAATCCGCCGCATCGGGCGTGAAGGCAGCGACCCCCTCCGAAGGCGACGTCGAATGCAGGTACGGTGCCGGCGCCGGGGTGAAGTCCAGCACGTCGATGAGCTCGGGCACATCGATGTGCTTCGGCGTGAGGCCCCCGCGCAGCACATTGTCGGAGGCCGCCATGAGCTCGACCCCGAGTCCGCCAAGGTACGCGTGGATGTTGCCGGCCGGCAGGTACAGCGCCTCCCCCGCCGCGAGCGTCACCCGATTGAGCAACAGGCAGATGACGATGCCCGGATCTCCGGGATACTCCGACGCCAGCTGCGAAACCGTCGCCATCTCGGCCTCGAAGCCGGCAACTCCACGAGACGCCAGCGCGGTCACGAGTGACACGAGTGTCGCGACCCCGGTGCGCCGACCGATGAGCCATTCGAAGGTCACAGGCAGCGCGGCATCCGTCCCCGACAGCGACGCGAGCAGGTCCTCGAGCGGCTGCGGCTGCGGGTCTTCGAGCAACCGGGACGCATCAATGAGCGCCGAAATCAGCGCCCGCACCTCATCCAACGGGCGGAATCCGCACAGCGCGTCGAAGGCCGGCGAGAGCGCATAGATGAGCTCGGGCTTGGGGAAGGCATCCTTGTAGTTGCGTTCCGGATTCTCCAGCGCAATCCCGAGAGCGTTCTCCCGCTCGAACCCCGCGCGCGCCTGCTCGAGAGTCGGGTGTGCCTGCAGCGACAGCGGGGAGGCTGCGGCGAGCACCTTGAGCAGAAACGGCAGACGACCGGATGCCGCATACCGCCCCAGCGTCGTCTCCGGGTCGGCCGCGATCCACGCCGCGAGATCGGCAGCTCCCCCGGTCTGCATCGGATCGAGAATCACACTCGGGGACCCGGGATGCGCCCCCAGCCAGAGTTCAGCCTCCGGGCCTCCGGATGTCTCCCGCCCGAGCAACTGCGCGATCGCCGTCGCCGACCCCCACGCATACGGCCGGGGGGAGTTGGTGATGCCTACAAACATCCGCGGGTTCCTCTGCTCGGGGGTGAGACAAAACTACCAATCGCGTGGTCAACGCCCAGCCGACGCGGTTAAAGTGACCGATGGTCGAGCACGCCGAGACCCCACAACACGGACACGCCAACGAACCCACCCACCGGAGCCCCCATGACCCTCACCGCCGGAAGCCAGAACACCGTACAGAATTCGCAGCCCGACGCCGCACCCTTCACTCCGCTCATCAGCGACTTCTACGGCTACGAGAACCTGCTCACCGAGCAGGAGAAGCAGTACATCGTGAAGCTCCGCGCCTTCCTCGAGGCCGAGGTGCGCCCGATCATGAACGACCTGTGGACGAAGGCTGAGTTCTTCCCCCGCCACATCGTCGACGGCCTCGCAGAGCTCGGACTCTTCGGGCAGTCCTACCCGGAGACGCAGCAGTTTCCCAACAGCGCCACCTTCCGCGGCTGGGTCGCCCTCGAGCTGGCGCGGGTGGATGCATCCGTCGCCACTCTCGTCGGAATGCAGAACGGCCTCGTGATGGGCTCGATCTCCGTCGCCGGCTCCCCCGAGCAGCGCGCCGAGTGGCTGCCCCGCTTCGCCAGCGGCGAACTGCTCGGCGCCTTCGGTCTCACCGAACCGCTCTCCGGCTCAGACACCGCCCGGGGTCTTCAGACCGTCGCCAAGCGCGATGGCGACCACTGGGTCATCAACGGGGCCAAGCGTTGGATCGGCAACGGCTCGATCAGCGACGTCACGATCATCTGGGCGCGGGATGCGGACGACGACCAGGTCAAGGGCTTCATCGTGCCGACCACGACCGCGGGATACTCCGCCACGCGCATCGAGAACAAGCAGGCACTGCGCATCGTGCAGAACGCGGACATCGTACTGACCGACGTGATCGTGCCCGAAGAGAACCGCCTGCAGGGCTCCAAGTCGTTCCGCGAGACCGCTGCAGTGCTGCGTCTCACCCGCGCCGAGGTGGCCTGGGCGGCGGTCGGCAACTCGGTGGGAGCGTATGAGGCGGCCGTTCACTACGCCGACACGCGCATCCAGTTCGGGCAGCCGATCGGCAGCCACCAGCTGGTGCAGGAACTGCTCGCCAAGAGCCTCGCCAACATCACCTCCTCCATCGGTGTCGTCACGCGTGTCTCCGACATGTTCGACGAGGGCACCCAGCGCGACGAGCATTCGTCCCTCGCCAAGGAGTTCACCACCGGCCGGATGCGGGAGACCGTCGCCTGGTGCCGCGAACTCTTCGGCGGCAACGGCATCGTCTTGGACTACGGGGTCATGAAGTACTTCGCGGATGCCGAAGCCATCTACTCCTACGAGGGCACGCGAGAGATGAACACCCTCATTGTCGGGCGTGCGATCACCGGCAAGGCCGCGTTCGTCTAGCCCGCTCACTGAGGACCCCGTCGGTCGAGTAGGTCGCTCTGGCGACCGTATCGAGACCACGCACCCCGCGACCATGTCTCGATACGCGCGCCAGAGCGCTACTCGACCAGCGGGCCGTCGACACGCCCGTCGCTCGGCCTGCCGAAGCACCCTAAACCGAGCCTCGTGGCACAACCCATTCGCTCGGCTGACCGGTGATCCCAGAGATGAAGTCGAAGTCGCCGTCGTAATGAAGCACGGTCAGGCCGTCTTCGTACGCAATCGCTGCGAGCAGGATGTCCGCCACGGATACCGCACGGTGCCGGCCTGCGTGCACCAATCGTTCCTGAATAGTGCGGGCTCGCTGTTCTGCCTTCGGCGTGACCTCCACCCGTATCAGTTCTCGTGCAAATAACTGCAGTTGGTCGTATTCTGCAGCTGATTGCGCTGAGTATCCCGCTTCGAGTTCCGTGACGATGGTGACGCCGACGAGGCCTCTGGCGATCCTCGGTCCCAGTACTTCGGTGACGGCAGGATGCCCATATCGGGCGAGCGCGGAATTGTCGAGTAGATAACTCGCCGCTACCGCCATGCTCCACGCATGACTTCCTCGTTCAGCAGATCCTTGGTAGCTGCCGCTGCCGCGATTCCGAGCCGATTGATCCGAGCGAGCCGTTTGGCGTAAGCCTCATCCGCAACGCTCTTCTGCAAAGATGCGATCACCGTATCGGTAATCCCCCCCGTGCCCAGCGCGGCCTTTGCCGCGTCGAGCAGTCCATCATCGATCTCGATCAGCCGCTTGGTCATTGTGTCACCCCGTATATATTGCATGAATCAGGTATATACGAACCAGAATACGGTGATTCCGCGTATCGCTGCAATGTGGAAAACAGCGGGGATGCCCCGTTGTGGAGGAGCGGCAGGCGCGGAGCCCCGCCGCTCGAGTAGGTCGCTCCAGCGACCGTATCGAGACCAACGCACCCCGCCGCCCCGCCGCCGGTCGAGTAGGTCGCTCCAGCGACCGTATCGAGACCAACGCACCCCGCCGCCCCGCTGCCGCTCGAGTAGGTCGCTCCAGCGACCGTATCGAGACCACGCACCCCGCCGCCCCGCCGCCGGTCGAGTAGGTCGCTCCAGCGACCGTATCGA
>JAZJZS010000003.1:0-137666 GCA_040389685.1 Actinomycetota bacterium | reverse complement strand
CCGCCGGTCGAGTAGGTCGCTCCAGCGACCGTATCGAGACCAACGCACCCCGCCGACCGGGTCTCGATACGCGCGCCAAGGCGCGCTACTCGACCAGCGGGCCGTCGACATGCGCGCTACTCGGCGCGCTACTCGACCTGCGGCTCGGCCAGCGTCCCCCAGCACCGCATACCCTGTTCTTTATGAACAGACTCGACAGTCGCGGCTTCCGCCTGGGATTCGCGACCTTCGTGCTGTTCACCGGAATCGCCGGGGACTTCTGGCGCAACTCCTTCAGCTGGTATGGCTATGGCGTCTTCGTCGTGGTCATCGCCGTCATCTCGATCGTGATCCTCGTACACAATCGCGCCCGCTTCCGCGTCGGCTCGCTGCCGTATCCGCTGCTCGCCTTCCTCGCGCTCGGGTTCTTGTCCATCGCCTGGTCGTTCTATCCGGGCTTCACCGTGCTCGGCGCGGTCGTTCTGCTCCTGACCACCGCATCCGCCGTCTCGATCGCGGTGACGGTGACCTGGCCGGAGTTGCTCATCGTGCTCGGCTGGGTCTTCCGCCTCGTGCTCGGACTCTCGTTCCTGTTCGAGTTCGTCGTCGCCGCGATCATCCGCACACCGATTTACCCGGTCTGGGTGACCCCGGAGAGCAATCCGGCAAAGCTGCTTTACTGGTCACGCGACCTGTTGTTCCAGGCCGGCAAGATCCAGGGCATCGTCGGCAACTCGAGCCTGCTCGCGATGGCAGCACTGCTCGGATTCATCGTGTTCTCGATCCAGCTCGCCTCGAAGACGGTGAGACGGGGGTGGGGCTGGCCGTGGCTCGGCGTCGCCCTCATCACGATCGCGCTCACCCGATCCGCCACCGTTCTCGTCGCCCTCGCCGCGGTGATCGTCGTCACCCTCGCAGCCCTGCTCGTGAGGCGAGCACGCACCCCCCGCGGACGTGCATATGCCTACGGCGGCATAGTTGTGGTCGCGGCGGCAGTCGCCGTGCTCGCGTTCTCCGCGCAGGGGCGCGTGCTCGCGCTCCTCGGCAAGAGCTCGGACTTCACCGGCCGCGCCATCATCTGGCAAGAGGTGATCACGCTCGCCCAGCAACGGCCTACCGCAGGATGGGGATGGCTCGGCTACTGGATCGTCTGGATCGCCCCGTTCAATACTCTGAAGAAGGCCGGCGGGGTGCAGCCACCCCATGCCCACGATGCGTGGCTCGACCTCTGGCTGCAGGTCGGAGTCATCGGCGTGGTCGTGTTTGGCGCGCTCGTGCTTGCCACTCTCGTGCGATCCTGGCTCATCGCCGTCGACCCGGTCGTCACCTCCCCCCGCGACCCGGGTTCGCACGTCTGGCTCTCACTGCTCCCACTGCTCGTGCTCACGGCTCAACTGGTGCAGAGCATCGCCGAGAGCCGCATCCTGCTCGAGGGCGGACTGATGCTCCTGGTGATCTGGGCGGTCAAGACCAAGACCAGCCCGCTCGGGCTCGAACCGGTCGAGCCTGAGCTGTCCCCCGCGACGCTGCGGAGCCGTCCATGAGCACAGGCCGTCCATGATCACGGACACGACATGAGCCTCGCGCCGCCGCGGCATCCGGCATTCGACCTGGCGCGCCAAATTCTCGGCTCGCCTCGATTTTCGGCCGCCCTCACCCAGGCGATCATCGGCGCAGTGATCGCATCGCTGCTTGTGAGGGAACTAATCGGTTGGGCCGGGTGGCTGGCCATCCTCGCCAGCCTTGTCATGCTCGCGTCTCTGTCACTGCTCGCCCAGCGCGAGGAGATCGAGTGGCACGGCCTGTTGCCGATCTCCCTTCTGGTGTTCGTCGGCTGGGCCACGATCTCGGTGTTCTGGAGCCAGTACAACTGGGCCACGGTAGGCAGCGCCATCTACCTGCTCTCGGTGACGATGCTCGGAATCTACATCGCGCTCATCCGCGATACGATCCAAATCGCGCGCGCCTTCGGCAATGTGTTGCGAGGCGCCCTCCTGGTCTCCCTGGTGCTCGAGATCTTCGCCGGGGTACTCATCGACAGCCCCATCCGGTTCCTGGGCATCGGCGGCAATCTCAGCGTCTTCGGGCCGATCCAGGGAATCTTCGGCACCCGAAACCAGCTCGGTATCGTCTCGCTCGTGGCGATCGTCACCTTCGGCACGGAGCTGCGCACCCGGTCGGTGCCGCACAACCTCGCAATCGGCTCGCTCGCGCTCGGCGGACTCACCCTGCTCTTCGCACGCTCCCCGATCGCCTACGGCACCTTCGTGATCGTGTTGTTCGCGGCTCTCGCCCTCTACGGCCTCCGTCGGCTGTCCCCCGAGCGAAAGCGCGTCGGCCAATTCGTGCTGCTCGGATCGACCATCACGATCGGGTCCATAGCCTGGGCGGTGCGCACCCCGATCATCAACGCGCTCAGCGCGAGCAATGAATTGAACCTGCGGCTCTCGGTCTGGCGCCCGATCCGGCTGCTCATCCCGATGCACGGGCTTGAGGGATGGGGCTGGGCCGGAAAGTGGTGGAGCGGGATTCCCCCCTTCAGCTTCATTCGCGATGGGCTCCAGCCGTCCGGCCTCAACGCCTACCTTGACGTCTGGTTCCAGCTCGGGCTGGTCGGTCTCTTCGCCTTCGTCTTCATGGTCGGGCTCGCCTTCATCCGTTCCTGGCTGCTCGCCTCCCGCCAGCGCAGCTTCGTCTACGCCTGGCCGGCCCTGGTGCTGGTGGTGTTGCTCGTGAACGGGCTCGCCGAGAGCTCGCTGCTCGTGGAGTTCGGCTGGCTCACGTTCGTGGTGTGCTCGGTGAAGGCCTCGCGGGAGCTGAGCTGGCGGAAGGCGTTTGCGGCGACGAAGACCACCACGCGAGCAGGCTGACGGAAAAAGCCGGCCCCCGTAGATCACCGCCGGTTCAGTCGGCCAGAGATACCGTGGGCGAGTCGCGGGGCGTGACCTGGTGCACGCGCAGGTATTGAGATGCGAGCAGCAGCGACTGGATGATCGCGGCGGCGCACAACCCCCAGACCGATCCGAGCACCCCGCCGATCGCGAAACCCACGAAGAAGAGCACCACCACGAACACCGCGCCAGCGAGGCGGATTCGCAGCGTCGCCTTCGGGTCGATCATCCGGAGGGCGATCACACAGACCGTGCTGACCGAGAGGGCGATCGACTGCACCCCGATCGGGACGAGCAACGGGCGCGCCCCTGCCCATGTCTCTCCGAGCAACAGGCGGCCGATGTTGTCGGGCAGCAGAATCAGCACGACCATGAGCGCGGCCGATACGAAAGCGAGGGCTCCGGCCAGGGCAAGAATCCAGCGATCGCGAACCCGCGGCTCGAAGCGCCGGAGGATCGGAATGGTGAAAGCCACCACGGCATTCAAGAGAACCGTCATCGGGCCGAACAGGGTGGACACGCCCCGCAGCGCGCCGGTCGCGGCCAGACCGGCCAGTCCCCCGAGTACGATTGTCAGCCCCTGGCTGGTGGCGCGAACGGCCGCGAATTCGCCGAAGAATCGGTGACCGAGGTAGTGGCGTTCGAAGACCCGCTTCAGCGAGACGGTTGTGTCCAGACGGCGGATGCTTGGCACGAGCACGATCAGCGGAAGCAGCGACGCGCACGCGGCCGCGCCCCAGAGGAGCACCACCATCGTGGCGTTGGGAGTGCCGAAGACACCCGCCCACGCCAGCCAGACGAGACCGGCTACCGCCAGCACCCAGACCGTGTCGATCACGACGGCGAGTTGCGTGGAGTCGAACAGCGCGGCGGCGAACCTCACCGTTTCGTGAAGGGCGAGGGGCCCGAGGAGGAGCGCGAGCACGATGAGCGGACCGCGGATCTCGGCGTCGAGGAGCCCCCACACCACGAGCCCGGCCGACAGGGGCAACGACAGAACCAGTGCAGCGCGGCACGCCGCGAGTGCGTGCGCCGCGAGATGCCGCCGAGTGCCACTTGCCAGCACGAGCTCCTGGCCGATGAATGCCTGATATCCGCCGATGATGATCGAATAGGTGATGAACGCCACCGAGAAGGCACCGAATTCCTGAGCGCCGAGCATCCTCGCGGCGGCGATCACGATGAAGAAGTTCGAGATGCTCGACAGACCCTGATCCACTACACCGAGGATGGCGGAGCGTCGACGCGAGATCTTCGATGGGCCGGCCTGGACGAGTGGGAGCTTCATGCTGGGAGGCAGCCTACCCTTCGGCTCGCGAATCTCAGGGGAGCCCGCGGCCGGCTGTACACTCGACGGGGCGCGAGCAGCGCCCGCCGTCCAGGAGAATCCTTGCCTCGCGTTGTTCATCGCCTCATTGCCGCTTCCCTGCGAACGGCGCCCGTCATCGGAACCGTTGCCGTCCACGGATTCGGCGACGATGAGGAGAACGCGCTGAGAATCGCGCGAGCCGCAGTCGAGCGGAGCGGCCGGAGAGTGCGGGTGTACCTGCTGTCTCAGGACCCGAATCGTTCACAATCGTTTTATCGGATCGCTGGTGAGCGAGACCGCATTCGAGGTGTCAGCCTTGATCTTCTTCGCGTCAACTGCGGCTGCGGCGAAGTCGCGAGCGTTCACCTTCGTCTGCAGGTCGGCGATCAGACTCTGGGCATTCTCGAGGGAGCCCTTGGCCTCAAGAGCTCGGAATCCGATCCAGACTCCGGCAGCCGCGATCAGCACGACAAGCCCGATCACGCTCAGGGCGACGACCAGGCTGATACGGCGTTGGGGAAGAAACCCATGCCGACCACCCATTGCCGAGTGATGCACGGGTACGCGTCTGTCTTCTCGAGCCACCGCTTCAATGTACCTGAGTGCTCGTCGTTGACATCCCCCGACCCGCGCCGCGGGCCGGATTGAGACGCCAGACACGAGACAATGAACTGCCGCGGGTGAGACCCGCGCCTAGCCGAAACTCACCAACCGAAGGGGCAGAGCACAATGACCAACACCGTCTCGGTGGCCCTCTGCAGTCACAACGGTGCTCCGTACATCGAGGCCCAGCTGCTCAGCATTCTCCACCAAACCGTTCTTCCTGCCGAGATCGTGCTCTCGGATGACGCCTCAACCGACGACACTGTGGCTATTGCACAGCGGGTGACGCGCGATCACCCGGATGTGGCCCTCACCGTGTTGAGAAACCCCGTCGCACTTGGCGTGACTACCAACTTCGAGCGCGCCATCCGCGCCTGCAGCGGCGAGCTCATCGCCCTCTGCGACCAGGACGACGTCTGGCACCCCGATCGACTGGCCCGGGTCGTGCGCGAGTTCGACGGCCGGCCCGAACTCGACCTAGTCTTCACCGACGCCCGGCTGGTAGACTCCCGCGGAGTGAGTCTCGGCCTCACTCTCTTCGGTGTGCTCAAGCTGGCACCAGCCGACCGGGACGCTGTTCACTCCGGAGACGGCTTCGCGGTGTTCATGAGGCGCAACATCGCGACCGGAGCGACCACAATGCTGCGGCGACGACTGCTGAATTCGGCCCTCCCGTTTCCGTCCGGGTGGGTGCATGACGAGTGGCTGGCTGCAATCGCCACCGTAGTCGGCCGCGTGGACCTGGTGGATGAGACGCTGATCGACTACCGCCAGCACGCGTCGAACCAGATCGGCGTCGCCTACCCGACGCTGCGCCACAAGGTGCGTCGCGTGCTCGAACCGCGCTGCGACAGGAACGCTCGACTCTCCCTGCAGTTCACGCAGTTCGCCGAGCGGCTCGATTTCCTCGGTGCGGTCGTACCGGTGCGCATGCGCGAGATGGCGCGAGCAAAGGCAACATTCGAAGCCGAGCGCGAATCGCTGCCCGCTTCGCGAGCTCGCCGGGTCGTGCCAATTCTTTCCGCGAACCGCAAGGGCTGGTACTCTCGGTTCGCCAGTCAGGGTCGCCTCGACATGGTTCGCGATCTGCTCCAACCGCACTGAGGGCCGGGCCGGATGGGCAAACGGGCTCTCGGTATGATTGCGCCGTGACCGAAGTGAGGCCCGCGGGTCAACGAACTCCCCGTCTCTCGGGATTCGCCATCATTCTCATCGCCACCGCTGCCGCCGGTATCGCATCCTACGCCGTCACCATCTTCGTTCCCAACCGGATCGGCCTTGCCGGCTACGCGGTTTTCGCCGTCTTCTGGTCGTTCATCTACCTCATCGTGGGGACCCTCGGCGGCATCCAGCAGGAGGTCACCCGGGCGACACTGCGCAGGGCGGGCGAAGCGACGATCCACGCCTCACGCGCCCGCACGTTCGGCATCGTCGCCGGACTGATCGTCTTGACCACGATCGTCGGAACGGCCCCAGTGTGGGTTAACACCACTTTTCCGGAGAACGGCTGGGCTCTCGTCTGGCCGTTGGCGGTTGGCGCATCGTCCTATGTGATGGTCGCGGTTCTTGCTGGCTCTCTCTATGGGGTTGCCGCCTGGGTGCCGCTCGCCCTGATGATCTCCGTCGATGCGATCCTGCGGCTTGTCGCCCTGGCGGTCGCCCTGGCGTTCACCACCGATGTCGTGGCGCTCGCGTGGTCGGTCACGATTCCGTTCCCTGTCGCGCTCGTCGTGCTCTGGCCGTTCATCCGGCACACGATCGCTGGCCGATCCCAGCTCGACGTCGGGTACCGCGCGCTCACTTGGAACGTCGCGCGCACTATCACCGCCGCCGCCGCCACCGCCGTGATGGTGAGCGGCTTCCCGCTGCTGTTGGGTCTCACGTCCCACTCCGAGCCCAAGGCCACCGTCGGCATGTACATCCTGACGATCACGCTCACCAGGGCACCCCTCATCGTGGTGGCGCTCTCATTACAGAGCTACCTCATCGTGCACTTCCGGGACAACACGCATGACTTCTGGCGCCAACTCCTCGGCGCGCTCGGCGCGGTCATCGCAGGGGGCGCCGCCCTCGGCCTCGCCGGTTGGTTTCTGGGGCCGCCCGTCTATCGATTCCTCTTCCCGAATCAGCTGCAGCCGGACGCCCCATTCATTACTATCCTGGTCGGATCATCCGCGCTCGTCGCCGCGCTTTGCATCACCGCTCCCGCCGTGCTGGCGCGCGCTCAACACTTCGTCTACACGTCCGGCTGGGTCGCCGCCGCAGTCGTCACGATCGCGGCCCTGATGCTGCCCATAGACTTCGCGTCGCGCACCCTCTACGCCCTTGTCGGCGGTCCCGTTGTCGGGCTTCTCGTGCACGCGTCATACCTGGCCGCGGCGCGCCTTCGAGAGAGTCGGGTGACTACTTCGTAGACCGCTCGTTCTCGGGACTCGGTTCAACGTGAAGGGCACTGGTAGCCGAATTCGCACTCCCGGCGACGTGTCTGCTCTCGACCTCGCCGATGCGCATCTCAAGCAGCGCGGCCGTCTCGGCAAGAATCCGCGTCTTTTCCTCGAGTGCCGTAAGTTCGGCGCTGTGCTGGATGCATACGAGGAACAGAACCGCGACGCTCACGAAGAAGACGAGGTTGAGCGGCACGGCGACACCGATCAGCCCGGCAGCCCAGATGAGTGTGCTCGGAAATACGCCGATCACGAGTGCGAGCGTGCCAGCCACGAGCCACCACACCGCGTGCCGTTCTCTCAATCGACGTCGGCGCAACATCTCGATGACCACTGCGAGAGTGATGAGCGCGGCCACAACGCCGAGGAAATAGGTCGCTACGGTCATGCTGTGGCCGCCCTGTCTGCCAATTTCACGGGAGGACGCATCAGAGCGAAAAACAGGGCAAGTACCGCGCGGGCCAGGTAGCCGGCGGCTTTAACCGGATGATGCGATGGCCGGCCACCGGCGCGAACACGCATTGCCACGGGAACCTGCACGATCACGCACTTTGCCCTCGCCGCGATGACGAGCGACTCGATAGTGTCACCGAGGTATTCTGCCGGGTAGTGCTCGGCGAAGAGCCGTACCGCGCGCGGCCCACTGAGCCGGAAACCAGAAGTGGTGTCGGTGAGCCTGGTGCGTGCCGCCCGGCTTAGGAAAGTTGACAGCAGCACCATCGCCCAGCGACGAGGCCCATGAACAGAATAATCGCCCTCGCCCGCGAACCGCGCACCAAGTACGAGGTCGGCCGAATCCAGCCTGGCAAGCAGCGCCACGACTCCGGCCGGGTCGTGTTGGCCGTCGGCGTCGATCTGCACGACGTTGTCGAAGTCGTGTGCGATTGCGTAGCGAAAGCCTACTCGCATGGCTCCACCGACACCGAGATTGAATGGCAATCGCGAGACGAGGGCGCCCGAGGCGAGAGCCTCATCGGCCGTCGCGTCCGAAGACCCATCATCCACTACGAGGCAACTGATTCCGGGGAGCTTCTCGAACACCTCGAGCACCACTGTGCGAACGGACTCCTCCTCGTTGAACGCTGGCATCACCACGAGCGTCTTTGCGAAGGAGCTGACCATAGAGAGATAGTACCAACGGCCGTTGGGACTAGCGGGTCCGCAGCGAGTCGAGGTGCCCGAGGTACCACTGGTACGTGATGTCGACACCCTCGTGAAGCTCGGTGCTCGCCGTCCAACCGAGTTGATTCAGCCGAGAGACGTCCAAAAGTTTCTGGGGGGTGCCATCGGGCCTCGACGGGTCCTGCACAAGCCGACCCTCATAACCGACGGAGACGGCAATGAGTTCGGCGAGTTCAAGGATCGACAGGTCATCTCCGACTCCAACATTGATCGTCTGCGGATCGTCGTAGTGGTCGAGAAGAAAAAGGCAGGCGTGAGCCAGGTCGTCAACGTAAAGGAACTCCCGACGCGGCCGGCCCGAACCCCAGATCGTGACCTCGTCTGCCTGGTTGCTTTTGGCCTCATGGATGCGCCGCATAAGGGCTGGAAGAACGTGGGAGTTCTGCGGGTGGAAGTTGTCGCCGGGGCCGTAGAGGTTGGTGGGCATCGCTGAGATCCAGTGCCGGCCGTACTGTTTGCGAGAGGCCTGCACCTGCATGATGCCGGCAATCTTCGCGATCGCGTAGGCGTCATTCGTTGGCTCCAGGGTTCCCGTGAGCAGCGACGACTCCTTGATCGGCTGCTCCGCAAACTTGGGGTAGATGCACGACGAGCCCAGGAAGAGGAGGCGATCGACGTCGATGTCGTTCGCCGCATCCATCACATTCACCTGGATCTGCAAATTGTCGCTCAGAAAGTCGGCCGGGAAGGTGTCGTTCGCGAAGATTCCGCCAACCCGAGCCGCCGCATCGATAACGACATCCGGGCGATTGGTGCGCATGAAGTCGAACACCACGTCGCGGTCGCGGAGGTCGACCTCGGCCGAACTCACTCCGACCAGGTCGGTGAAACCCTCAGACTCGAGGTGGCGCCAAATAGCCGATCCCGCGAGTCCTCTGTGGCCCGCAACATAGATGCGGGAATTTCTGTCCAACGGTTCCAACAGTTCTCCGATATGCAGTGTCGTTATACTCGGTGAGCGCGTGGCGCAACCCCCGCAACGCTGGCGACACCCCGGACTATTCCTGAGAATCCAGCCGTTCGTCTCACCGAATGCTAGCAATCCAGAAAGTGAGAATCATGTCCGGGCCAGAGGTGCTTGTCGTTCTGCCCACACTCGGCGACCGCCTCGATACTCTCCGACTGACGCTCGACTCGGTGAATGATCAGCGGACCGAGGTTGAAGTAACCCTGGTTGTCGTCGCTCCCCCGGCGGCCGAAGAGGCCCGGACTCTGGCCCTGGCGAATGGCGCCATTGTGGTCGATGACCCGAAGGAGGGTATTTCCGAGGCGATCAACCGTGGACTTGCCGCGCGCACTACCGAACAGTATTACGCCTGGGTCGGGGACGACGACCTGTTCCGGCCTCAGGGGCTCTTCGCACTCCGCTCTTTGCTCGAGGCCGCGCAGGACGCGGTGCTTGCATTCGGCGGGTGCGAATATATCGACCCGGAGGGGCGAACCATAACGGTGAGCAATGCGGGCCGCCTTGCGACCTTTCTGCTGCCCTGGGGACCCGACCTCATCCCGCACCCTGGCACCATGGTGCGACTCGATGCGCTCGAAGAGATCGGCGGATTCGACCCGACTTTGAAATACGCCATGGACCTTGACGCTTTCCTCAAGCTGAGGGCACTCGGACGGTTCACCTTCACACGTGATGCCGTCTCAGCGTTCCGTTGGCATCCGGACTCCCTCACCGTCGCCAACCGGCTTGCCTCAAGTCGGGAAGCAGAGTCGGTGAAACGCCGGCATCTTCCCAGCGCCCTCCGCCCGCTTAGCGGCCTGTGGCACCGACCCATTCGCTGGGCATCCACCGTCGCTGCAGGGCGACTCAATGCGAAGGCTCGCTCTCTCTGGCCGTGAACCCAACCGCCCCTGGGCTAGGATTGCTGCGTTTCATGGCGAGACAGCCGGACGCGCTGACGACAGCCCGTCGTATTAGTGGAGTTATTTGAATGACTGAGACCGCGACCAAAAAAGCCATCATCACGGGCATCACGGGACAAGATGGCAGCTACCTCGCCGAGCTTCTCCTGGGAAAGGGCTACGAGGTACACGGCCTGATCCGTCGTTCGTCCACTTTCAACACGGACCGCATCGACCACATATACCAGGACCCGCACACGCCGCATCCGAATCTCTTTCTGCACTACTCCGACCTCTCCGACGGCTCACGCCTCGTGACACTTCTGAACGAGATCCAGCCGGACGAGGTTTATAACCTGGCGGCCCAGTCCCACGTGCGGGTGAGCTTCGACGAACCCGAGTACACGGGTGATGTCACCGCGCTCGGCACCATCCGCCTGCTCGAGGCGATCCGGGCGATCGGACTGAACACTCGCTTCTATCAGGCGTCAAGCTCCGAGATGTTCGGTGCCACACCACCACCGCAGAATGAGGACACCCCGTTCTACCCGCGCTCGCCCTACGGCGTCGCGAAGGTCTACTCCTACTGGATCACGAAGAACTATCGCGAGGCCTACGGGCTCTTCGCCTCCAACGGCATCCTGTTCAATCACGAGTCTCCTCGCCGCGGCGACACCTTCGTCACCCGCAAGATCACGCGCGCAGTGGCCAGGATCGCGGCCGGCGAGCAGTCCGAACTCTTCATGGGCAACCTCGACTCGGTGCGCGACTGGGGCTACGCCCCCGAGTATGTCGAGGCGATGTGGCGCATGATGCAGCACGACACCCCCGACGACTTCGTCGTCGCCACCAACACCGCCTTCACGGTGAAGGACTTCCTGGAACTCTCGTTCGGCCACGCCGGACTCGACTGGGAGAAGTACGTCAGGTTCGACGAGCGCTACCTGCGACCGACCGAGGTCGACGCGCTCATCGGCGACCCGGCGAAGGCCCGGGAAAAGCTCGGCTGGACCCCGGCCATCCTCACGCCGCGTCTCGCCCAGATCATGGTGGATGCCGACATCCAGGCTCTCGACCTCGGCGGAACCCGCTACGTCGACAGCGTCCAGACCGTCTAGCCCCATGCCGTGCCTGCGAAAGCGCCCGTGATAGAGGTCGCCGTCTCGATGCTCACGCTCGTCCCCGGCGGCATGGGCGGAAGCGAAACCTACGCGAGAGAACTCACAAGGCAGCTCGCTACGGTCGATGGCGTGAACGCGACAGCCTACGTGCCGGCAGGTGCCGTGGGATTCAGCCAGGGCATCGCCGAGGAGCCGATCGCGCTCGTGCGCGGCGGCGGCTCGACTGCCCAGCGCCTCCGTTCTGTCGCTACGGCCTCGCTCTTCGCTCCCGACATTCGAGCCAGGATGCGCTCGGCGAGCGTCGTGCACTTCCCGTTCACCGTGCCGGTTCCGCGACCGGCGCGCGACCAGGCCTTCGTGCAGTCACTGCTCGACCTGCAGCACCTTGACCTCCCTCAACTGTTCTCCCGCGCCGAACTCGCTTACCGGCGTCACTTTTACGAGGGCGCTGCGCGACGCGCGGACGCGGTGATCACCATCAGCGAGTTCGCGAAGAAGCGAATGGTGGAGTTGCTGAACCTTCCGCCGGACAAGATCCACGTGGCGCACCTCGCGGTGGATGCGGAGCATTACCGCCCCAACCTCGGCGCACGGGAGAACTTCGTGCTGTATCCCGCTCGTGGTTGGGCTCACAAGAACCACGCCAGGCTCATCGAGGCGATGCGCCGAGTGCGCGCCGATATTCCGGACATGCGCCTGGTTCTCACCGGCGGTGGTCTGGATACGCTTCGCGACCTGCCCGAATGGGTGGAGCGCCGCGGCCTGGTCAGCGCCGACGAGCTGAAGGAGCTCTACCGGAGTGCGGCCGCCCTGGCCTTCCCCAGCCTTTACGAGGGGTTCGGATTGCCGCCTCTCGAGGCGATGGCCTCCGGATGCCCGGTTGCCGCCTCCGACACCGGGTCGATCCCCGAGGTGTGCGGCGAGGCAGCCGTGCTCTTCGACCCCCTCGACGTCGAGTCGATCGCCGACGGCATCCTGGCTGCCGTCTCCGGGAGGCAGCAGCTGACCGTCGCCGGGCTCGACCAGGTGCACGGCTTCACCTGGAAACGCTGTCGCGACGTGCACGTCGACGTCTACCGGAGCGTCTCATGAGCGAGCGATCGCTCGTCACCGGGGCGAACGGGCAGGACGGCGTCTACCTGGTGGAAAAGCTGCTCGCGGCGGGCGACGAGGTGCACGGAATGTGCCACTCCGTGGAGGGCGCGCGGCGGCTGGTCGAGCACTTCCCGGACGTGTCGGCGCACGTCGCCACCCTCGAGGACGCCAAGGGCATTCGCGACCTCATCGACGAGACTGAGCCGACGCGGGTGTTCAACCTGGCCGGCAACACCTCGGTGGCGCGGTCGTGGGAGGAACCGGCCGAGACCGCCGACGTGCTCGGTGTCGGCCCGATTCGCCTTATCGAAGCCTCGTGGAAGCTATCCCAGCGGCTCGGTCGAGACGTGAGGATGCTGCAGGCGTCGAGCGCCGAGATCTTCGGGGACGCCTCGGAGGTGCCCCAAAAGGAGGACACCCCGCGACTACCGGTGACCCCGTACGGCGCGGCAAAGGACTTCGCCCACGAGATGGCGGGCGTCTACCGTGCGCGGGGCATGTTCGTCAGCTCGGCGGTGCTCTACAACCACGAGTCACCGCGCCGGCCGGAGACCTTCGTGGCTCGGAAGATCGCCAAGGCCGCCGCGCGGATCTCGCTCGGACTCCAGGAGACGATCACCCTCGGCAACATTGACGTGCACCGGGACTGGGGCTACGCGCCAGACTACGTGGAGGCGATGATCCGCATCGTCTCCCAGTCCGCGAGCGGCGATTTCATCGTGGCGACGGGGGTGTCGCACTCGGTGCGCGAATTCGTAGCCGAGGCCTTCTCTGTGGCCGGTGTCTCCGACTGGCAGGAGCGAGTGATCATCGACCCAGGGCTGTACCGTCCGGCCGATCCTCAACAACTCGTCGGCGATCCGTCGAAGCTCCGCTCGATCGGCTGGGAGCCGAGCGTCTCGTTCCACGAGCTCGTGGGCATCATGGTCTCCGCGGAGTTCGAGCAGCTGCCCGCGAAATCCCCGCGGCAATGACCAGTATTCCGATCGACTTCAGAGAGACCCCCGCCGTGCGAAACCCACTTATCCGCCTCAGCCGAGCGCTCCCGCAGGCCCCGCCGAGGAAGGTTTTCTTCGTCAGCTGGATCCTCCTTTCGCTGATTTCGCTGCTCTGGTCGATCGCCACGCCCATCGCGGCATCCCCCGATGAGCCAGCGCATGCGGTCAAAGCGGCGGCGGTCGTGCGGGGGGAGTTTCTCGGACCGCTCTCGGACTTCGGAAGTTATGTCGACGTTCCGAGATACGTGGCCTGGACCAGTTCGCAAGCCTGCTACGCGCGCCAACCCGCCGTCAGCGCGGACTGCATCCCGAACGTGAAGGGCGACCCCTTCACGACGATCCTCACGACCACGACGGCTGGTCAGTACAACCCCACCTACTACGTGCTCATCGGCTGGCCCTCCCTCGTATTTCGCGATTCGTCCGGCCTCTTCGCAATGCGTTTCGCCAGCGGCATCCTCAGCTCCCTCTTTCTGGCTCTTGGTGTCATGATGTTGTCAACCTGGCGGCGACGAGCCATCCCTCTCGCTGCCTATGCGATCGCCCTGACGCCGATGTTCTTCTTCTTGAACGGGGCGGTGAACCCCAACACGCTGGAGATCTCCGGCACGCTCGCGACCTTCGTCGGCATGCTCAGCATCGTGCTGCAACCCGACCGGTCGCTTCTAGTGTCCCGGGCCGTTGTGGTGATTGTGGCGGCGAGCCTCGCGGCGAACAGTCGCGGGCTCTCGGTAGTCTGGATCGCCGTCGCGCTGTTCGCCCCGCTTGTCCTTAGTTCTCGAAGCGAACTTCTGGGGCTGCTGAGGACCCGGGTCGTCAAGATCGCGATTGGGGTAATCGGTCTGGCTACCGCACTCGCTCTCGTCTGGATACCGTTCGCGGCGGCGCTCAGCGTTCCATCGCCGAACGCGGGCTCGGTGCCGGCGCCCATCTATCCGCACACGGGCGCGTCGCCCTTGACCGGTTTCGCGATCATGATTTCGCAGCTTTCCACCCAGGTGAACGAAATGATTGGCTACTTCGGCTGGATCGATACGCCCGCCCCCGAGGGTGTCTACGCGATCTGGTTCATGCTGATGGGGAGCCTCGTGGTCGGGGCACTTATCGTGCTCCGCGGTCGCGCAGCCGTTTTCGCGCTTGTTCTCGGCGGAGCATTTATTCTGCTTCCCGCGCTGGCGCAGGCCTTGTACATTCGCACCGGAGGATTCATCTGGCAGGGCCGATACACGCTCCCGTTGCTTGTGATGCTACTAGTCGGAATCGGGGCGGCTCTCAGCCGCATGCACGTCGATCTCACCGCACTCCCTGCTCGGCGGCTCATGCTCGTGACACTCGTGGCGTGGGCAATCGGCCAGATCACCAGCTTCGTGGTGGTGCTCCGCCGATACGCCGTCGGAATCGACGGAAGCTACCTGAGCTTCCTCACCGACCCCAAGTGGCAACCTCCTGGAGGCCTAGTCACGGTGCTCGTCCTCTTCGGCCTGTCGATTCTCACCGCCATAGTGCTCGGTGTGCTCTGGGTAGCCCCGAGCGCCGCGACCGCCCGCTCGGCCGACCCCCCAGAGCCGATTCTCCCTCGCGCGCTGCGCTGATGTCGCGCGCGCGGCGCCCCGTGACGCTAGAGCGTCACTGTTCGGCAGCCGAGGTATGTGTCCGCTCCTGGCCCGGTATTCACACCGTAAGCACAGACGGTGTGGGAGCCCGCAGTCGCCGGCGTGGTCCGAATGAATCCGTGCAGCGCGCCGTAGGGAGGGAAGGCCGCGCCTACATCCGGTCGCGCTTCGTTGGCCAGACTGGTGGCAGCGGTACCGTCGATCACGAGTCGAACCTGGATCGGGTCGCTCGTGTCGGGGTCATAGGTCCACCCGGCCGTGGTGATTGCGCCGCCCGCAGCCGTGACCGTGTCAAGCACGCCAATCGGTGGCCCGCTCATCGCGGTCACCATTCGGCAGCCGAGCAGCGGATTGCCGCCACCGCCACTGAGGTTAATTCCATAGAGGCACACGTTGTGCGTTCCCGGAGTCGCCGTCATCTTCGCAACAAATCCGTGGCTGGCCCCGTAACCCGGAAACGCATTGGCAATGTCCGGGCGGCTCCCGTCCGCAGAGAAGGCCGCGCTTGCGGAGTTGTCGTATACGTGCACCTGAATAGAGTCTGACGTATCAGGGTCGAGTGCCCACCCCGAGGCGATGATCGAACCCGGCGCCACCACGACGGAGTCGAGCACCCCTGTCGGAGCACCACCGGGAACGGTGACCGTCTGGCAGTAAATCGTGCTGTTCGACCCAGCCCCGACGTTGGCAACGTAGACGCACACGCTGTGGACCCCAGGGGAGGCCTTCACAGTCGTCGAGAACCCGTGCGCCGCGCCATATCCCGAAAATGCAATTCCGATATCTGGGCGATCCTGATCCGCAGTGATCGCGCTGTCAACACCATCAACGATGGTGTGCACGCGAACCGGTTCGACTGAGTCCAGGTCAAGTGCCCAGCCGCGAATCGCGATTGTTCCGGCAGCCGCCACCAACCCATCGACAATACCAAGGGGAGGGCCGGTGAGGGCGGGGACAGTGCGGCAACCGATCTCGACGTTTGAGCCCGAGCCAACATTGATGGCGTAGGCGCACACCTGCTGCGGACCGGTCCCGACCGAGGAAACAGTCCCGCTAAAGCCGTGATTGTCGCCGAGCCCGAACGCTCTGCCCACGTCGGGCCGCGGCACGTTGGCAACCAGACGCGTGCCGACTCCGTTCACGTAAATGTGCACCTCGATGGGCGCGGTAGTGTCCGGGTCGACGGCCCAGCCGGCGACCTGAATCTGCCCGCCGATCTGAGCTGTGGTCGATTCATAGTTCGCGATCGGGCTGTTCGTCTGCACCGGCGAGCCGAACCAGTTGTTGAAGAACACCCAGAAGTTGCGATTCCCATAGGACGAGCATGCATCGCCCGAGCCGCCGAGATTGGCAAGAGCGGCCGCGTTTGGCTGATAGGGCGTGTAGTTGTAGAGCGCGCTGGTTCCGAGATTCTTGATGTTGACAGCCGATGATCCGCACGCGGCATTAGGGTGAAACTGGATACTCACGACGCCGGGTCGGTAGCGGAAAGATTGGGGAGACTGAGTGTAGGTCTTGAACTGGTAAGCCGCGCTGTAGAGCTGATTGTAGAAGCCGTAGTACTTCGTGTCGCAGGCCGAGGTGTCCGGGCATCCGTAGCCCGTCGCGATCTTGTAGTCCCCCGCAGTTGGTGACGACGCGGTCACTAGCCTCTGCTCCTTCTGCAACAGCACCAGCAGCACCTGGGGGTTAATTCCGCAGGCCTGAGCGACCTTATAGATGACCTGGCTCGCGGATTCAACTGCGGCGCCCACGTAAGCGGCGCAGCGCCCATTCGCCGTTGCGGCGCGCGAGGTGGAAGTGGTTGTGTAGTTGCGCATACACGGCATGCCTGCGAGAGCAGGGCAACTCGGCTCCTGGGCGACCAGGAAGTTCTGGATCTGTTGTTGGCTCATCGATGAGGAGTTGAAGAAAGTGGCGTCGGAAATAATGTAGCCGGGATCCCAAGCAGACGCAGACACAGCTTGCGCCGTAGAGGCCGTGCCTGTCAGCCCGGCGCCGACCACAAAGATTGCGGCCACAGCCGCGACCACACGGATCGTCATTGGTTTCATCAAATTTCCCCCATGTTAGTCACGCGTCTGACGTGTGTGTCTCCTCCACGATGCCCATCGCTGGACTCGAACGCAACGCAGTTTTCACACTAGGTTACTTGCGTAACGCACAAAAGGGGGGTGTCGCCCGCATCCGACACAGATGCCTGCTCCGTCGGCTCACTCTGCCCTACCTCGGTCACGGAGCCTCGCTCCGGTCGGCGAGTCGCACGAACTGGTCACCGGCGCGATTCGCGGCCAGCCTGCTACTGGCGGCTCCTAGCCGTTCCCGCGCCGACGAAGTCGGACGCCGACCCTGGACATGACCACACGCGGTCCGCCGTTGCGCAGATGGTACGCGAGGGCTCGCACGTTCCGGCGGATCCGCCCCCCGGAGGGCGCGACCGAGGGGCGCACAGGCATCCGGTCGACGCGCAGCACCCGGCCGAGGGTGAGGTCCGCCGCATGATGGGCATCGTCGACGAAGGCGACGAGCGGTTGCAGCACCCGATCCCAATAGAACCGTTCGCGCACCCTTGCGATATTCGCCCGACATTCCGCGATGAACGCCTCGTCGAAGAGCGCACGCTCGAGGGCGGCGGCGAGAAGCTCAGGGTCGTCGGCCGGAACAGCGATGCCTAGGGTCTCATTGGCGATCAGCTCCGCGAACACGTCGCCCTCGGTGACGACCATCGGCAGTCCGGCCCAGAGGTAGTCCAGAATGCGGGTGCGAAAGGACATCGTGGTCTCGATGTGCGCCCGGTGGGTGCTCACCCCGACGTCGGCCTCCGTCAGATAGTTTTGGCGATCTGCGTAATTCACCCAGGAGTCATTGAAGAACACGCTGGTGTCGAGCGCTCCAAGCGACTCGGCGAGCGCCTTCGACTCCGAAACTATCGCCATCTCGGGCACGCCGGGGTGCGGATGCTTGGTCCCTTGGAAGAACATCCTAACGTTATCGTGAGTCAACGAGAGAATAGACACCGCGGAGATCAGAGTCTTCGGGTCGAACCAGTTGTAGAGGCCGCCGCTCCACAGCAACAGCTTGTCGTCGGCGGCGATACCGTATCGCCGTCCCTTGAGCACGTCGCGCTCGTGCACGGGGGCGATGCGAGAGAGGCCGAACGGAACCACGCTGATCAGTCCGGTGAGATCGGGATCATCAGCGTAGTTGGCCGGGTTGATCCTGCCGAGTGCCGCCAACTGGCCCAGGAAGAACAGTCGCTGCCGATCGGATGCGCAGAGAAAGAAGTCGGCACGCTCGAGCTGTTGATTAAGAACTACGGTGCCGATGGTGACCCGTTCGTCCCAGACGTCAGCGTGGAATTCGCGGGCCTGCTCAAGCTGCTCCAGGTGCATCGGGTCGTAAATATCGGCGACGACGATCTTCTTCGTCGTCTGAAGGCCCGCGAAGAACTCCATCGCGTGGCCCTGGAAGATGATCACGTCCGCCCAGCGTTCCCAGACACCGAACGCATGGTCGTCCCCCTCGCTCACGTGCACCAGCGCGAACGGTGCCGGTATGTCTTCGACGAGCGTCAGGGACATGAGGGTCACCTCATGTCCGGCGCAGAGCGCCTCGGCGATGCTCCAGGCACGGATGGCCGGGCCCGCGAGCTTGACGCCGATGGGGTCGCCGGAGATCACCAGCACGCGACGCCGAACCGGCGGACTCGCGGAATGCGGAGTCGTCATCGACCGGTTCCTCGCATCCGGAGCCGGAGGGCCGGGGGTAATTTGCTAGTCACCCAACGCAAGGGAACCGTCGACTTCCACGCAATGCTGTTGAGCACGCCGGCCAGTTCCTTCCGACTGTCGAAGGCCCGCCGATCCGACTCGACCACGGCTGCACGCAGCTGCTCACGTTCCCGCAGGAGTCCGTAGGCCGCCTCGACGCGCTGGCCACGTGCCGAATAGAACTCGCGAATCAGCGTCGTCTCCTCGACAGTCGCATCAAAGAGTGACTGCAGGGCCGGGTCGATGATCGGCCCGACCGAGATCACGCCCAGACCGTGCGAGTGTTCGAAGGCAAAAGATGGATACCGCGCGGCGACGTCATCCCACAGCTGCCAGACCCCGAAACCGTGATCGTGCTCGGCGATGTCGTGGAACAGCACAACGCCGCGGTCCGACATCTTTGGCAGCCACGATTCGAAGTCGTGCCGAGCATCGTCGTAGCCATGGCGTCCGTCGATGTGGAGCAGATCGATCGTGCCGTCCTCGAACTTCCCGGCGAAGTCATCGAAATACCCGCGCAGAAGCGTCGACCGCGACGTGTACCTCTCCGTGTTCACCCGCACGACGAGGTCGAAGATGTCGTCGCCGTAGAACCCGGCGTGGTCGTCGCCAGCCCACGTGTCGATGGCGAAGGTGCGAGTGTCGAGGTGCAGCCGCGTAGCTGCTTCACAGAATACGAAGTAGGAGAAGCCGTTGTGGGTGCCGAGCTCGGCAAAAGTTGCCGGCTTCAGTGCGGCGACGAGCCAGAACGCGAACGGGCCGTGTGCGAGCCAGGCGGACTCGACTACGTGCTCGGGCATCCAATATGACTCCGACGAGGCCCAGCGCGCGGCTTCTGGCGCCACTTCCGATGCTGCAGACCCCGAAGAATCCATCGTTATTGGCAACCTGGTCTCCTCCTTGTTGGCGCGCCATCGCACTCACACTAGCGAACGAGCGTCACTGCAGGTCTCATTCAATCGTTGTGATCTAACCGATGTGATTGTCGGCCCAGACCCCATAGGGCCAGAATGCGCGGTCGTCGAGCTTCCACTCCCAACGCCCCCACGCCGTCTCCACCTCGTAGCGCGACACCCGCGGGTGACGTGTCTTCGACTCGTAGTGGTAAAGCTCGGCTCGAGGGGTCCAGTAAGACTGGTAGCCCAGTTCGGCGATCTTCATGCAGAGGTCGACATCGTTGAAGTTGCCCGGCAGGAGCAGGGAGAACCCGCCGGCCTCTTCAAACACGGCGGTCGACACCATCGAACACGCCGCAGTCACCCCGCCGATCTCCCGGTCAACTCGGAAAGAGCCGAACGGGCCATCTGCGTCCCGAGGCAGATTCGTGCCGATGTGACCGGCATCCCCGCCTTCGTAGATGTGACCGGCGTGCTGGATCGTGCCGTCTTCGAAGTAGAGCATCGCACCCACCATTCCCGCCTTCGGCAGCTGGCAGAGCGAGAGCATGCCCTCGATCCAGTCGGCACTGATGACCTCGGTGTCGTCATTCAGGAACAGCAGGTATTCGCCACGCGCATGGAAAGCGCCGAAGTTCACCTTCGCGGAGAAGTTGAACGGCCGGGTCCACCAGACCAGCCGCAGCGTATCGCCGGCGAGCTCCTCCAACGCTGTGACTACATCGGGCTCGACCACGTCGTCCATGACGACTACTAGCTCGAAGTTGCGATAGCTCGAGCGGGTCAGGATACTCTCGACCGCCTCGATGATCATGCAGGTGTGCACACCGCGCACATCGCCATAACCGCCCCGCGTGGGGATGACGATCGACACGAGTGGATCACCGACAACGGGGCGCCGGGTGCGGTGGAGCCCGGATTCTCTCACTTCGTCGACAACGCCTCCGCCGGTGGCGGCCAGGTGGTCTTCGAGCACGGTGCGCGTGGAGCGGAGGGCGATGTCTCCTTGCACTTCGCCCGGCACCCCCGCGGTCGAGTCGCGCATGAAGAGTGATTCGCTGATGACATCGACGCGGCCAGCGGCGCGGGTTGCGCGGAGCGCGAGGTCGTAGAGCTCTGCGCCGGGTCCGGTTGCACGAATTCCACCGATGCTCGCCAGCAGCGCGGTTCGGTAGAAGACGGCATCGCCGATGTAGAACTGGCAGCGCAGCCGCTCGGGCGAATAGGCGGGCTTGGGCACCAGCCGAGGCGATCGACGGCCCTCGCGTTCGATTCCTTCGTCAGTGTAGACGACGTCCACCGCCGGCTCGGCAGCGAGGTGACTTCCGATGATTCGGAGCGCGTTGTCAGGGAACCTGCCATCGTGGGGAGCGATCATCACGAACTCCCCCGTGAGAATCGGAAGCGCAGAATTGACCAGGTCGCACAGCTCGCTCGACTCGGACTCCACGACAACGATCCGTGGATCGCCGACGAGAGACCGAGCCGCCGGCCCCACCGCCACTAGCTCCCAATTGGACGACAGCTGGGCGGTCAACGATTCGACGAGTCCGGAGATCGACTCGCCCGATCCGGTGACGGGCGCGACTATGGACAACTTCACGGGCGGGACCAACGACTCAATGCCCCTGGACGCATGGACGTCTATGACCAGAACCTGCCTGTGAGGCGACGTGCGACGCGAACGGGGAGAAGTACGAGTCGACCGATTCGCCAAGTAGACGAGCGACGCAATGCGTTGATCTCGTACTCGAGTTGCTCGACGCGCTGCCGACTCGGCGAGTTGCGCACGGCCTCCTGCGCGAGGGCCGCCCGCAGCCCAAGAATCTGGTCGACAAGAGCAAGCTCGCGCTGGTACTGCTCGAAACTCTCGTCTCGTTGATGAGAATCTAACATGTGTTGATCCACTGAGGTGCTCCTCGATAGCGTGCCGCGAGTACTCAACGGTAACCGAGAATTCAATACGGTAACCGAGAATTCAATTCGCGAGCAGACCGGCAAGGTACGTGCCGTAGCCGCTCTTGATCAGAGGCTGCGCGATTGCCGCGAGCTCATCATCCGAGATCCACCCGGCGCGCCACGAAATTTCTTCGATGCACCCGACCTTGAAACCCTGCCGGTCTTCGATGACGCGAACGTATTCGGAGGCCTGCATCATCGACTCGAACGTCCCGGTGTCGAGCCAGGCGACCCCGCGATCAAGCACCTGCACCTGCAACTTGCCGGCGGCGAGATATCGCTCGTTCACCGTCGAGATCTCGAGCTCGCCTCGCGCGCTCGGCTCGATCGTCTTGGCGATTTCCACAACCGAGTTGTCGTAGAAGTAGAGGCCGGGGACCGCATAGTTGCTCTTTGGGAGAGCCGGCTTCTCTTCGATCGACTGCGCGGCCATGTCGTCGTCGAACTCCACGACGCCGTACGCGGTGGGATTGGCTACGTGATAGGCGAAGATCAGCCCGCCGTCGATATCGTCATGGGCCCGTAAGGACTTGCCTAGTCCGGCGCCATGGAATATGTTGTCGCCGAGCACGAGCGCCACACTCTCGTCGCCGATGAATTCCTCACCGATGATGAACGCCTGGGCGAGACCGTCCGGCGATGGCTGGACAGCATATTCGATCCGGATCCCGAGATCGCTCCCGTCACCGAGCAGTGCACGGAACTGGTCGTTGTACTCCGGCGTCGTGATAATGAGGATCTCGCGGATTCCCGCCATCATGAGGGTCGAGAGCGGGTAATAAATCATGGGCTTGTCGTAGATCGGCATCAGTTGCTTGGAGATGCCCCGGGTGATGGGCCAGAGCCGGGTTCCGCTGCCTCCGGCGAGGATTATCCCGCGCATCCGTCACGCACCCTTCTGGTCGAGCGACCTGTAAAAAGTGCGCGCCACCGACCACTGAGGGAGAAGTCCCAGGTCGGCCGCGGTCGCGAGGGACGGCGCTTCGGTGTCCTTCGGAGAGAGCCGCAGGTCGGTGATCTCGGGAGGGTAGACGAGGCCGATGTCGGGATCGGTTGGATTGATTCCGTGCTCTCGCGCCGCGTTGTAAGTGTCGCTGACCAGGTAGCTCACGGTCGCGTCGTCGGTCAGAGCGACGAATGCGTGACCGAGTCCCTCGGCGAGGTAGATGGCGCGACGATCGACGTCGTCCAGCAGGACTGAGTCCCACAGTCCGAACGTCGGAGAGCCGACACGAATGTCAACGACGAAGTCGAGAACGGCGCCGTGAACGGCCGTGACGTACTTGGCCTGCCCAGGCGGGACGTCGGCGAAATGAACCCCCCGCACAACACCCTTCTTCGAGACCGACGCGTTGGCCTGCCGGAGGTCTAGCGAGTGGCCGACGGCTTCTTCGAGGAGATCGTGGCGATACCACTCGAGGAAAATTCCACGATCGTCATCACGTTGGATTGGGGTGATCTCGTAGGAGTCGGGAATGGAAAGTTCGCGGATTTGCACGTGAAAGATCTTATCGGAGGCGCTTGTGGGCCCACCGGCCGGGCCCGTGATTATTACTCGCCCGAGTGTAGCGACGCGATGTAGGCCGCGATCGTCGATTCTGCCGGGCCGACCTTCTGCAACTCGCCGTGGCTTAGCCACGCGGCGTGGTCGCACATGCTCTGCACTGTGTCCATCGAATGGCTCACAAGAATGACCGTCTTACCGGCCTTCTTGAAGTCCTCGAACTTGCGGAAACACTTCTCCTGGAACTCGGCATCTCCGACGGCAAGCACCTCGTCGACGACCAGGATATCCGGATCGACGTTGATGGCGATCGCGAAGCCGAGGCGCACGTACATGCCTGAGGAGTAGTTCTTCACAGGTTGGTCGATGAACTGCTCAACACCAGAGAAGTCGACGATCTCGTCGAACTTGCGAGTGATGTCCCTTTTGGACATCCCCAGGATCGACCCGTTAAGAAAGATGTTCTCGCGACCCGAGAGTTCGGCATGGAATCCCGAGCCGACCTCGAGCATCGCTGCGATTTTGCCGAAGTGCGAGATGGTGCCCGAGTTCGGATAGTAGATGTTTGCGAGGCACTTAAGCAGAGTCGACTTTCCCGAACCGTTACTCCCGATGAGTCCGAACGTGGAACCAGCCGGAACGTCGAAGGTCACATCCTTCAGTGCAAGGAAGTCCTCGTGGATTGAAGTGCGTCCGCGCATTATTGCTGATTTCAAACTTTGATTGCGCTCGTGATACATCCGAAAGCTTTTCGTGACGCGTTCTACATTCACTGCGGTCGTGCTCATAGGGCTTCCGCCAGTTTTCGTTCATTCTTGCGGAACACAAGCATCCCGATTCCGAGGGCGGCAAGCGACCAGGAGAGGGAAATTATCCATTCGACACCGTCCGGCCAGCGGTTGTCGTAGATCAGTTGGCGAAAGAGTGCCACGAAATGCACCATCGGGTTGAGGTCGTACAACCCGAGAAGCGTGATTGGAGTACCAAACAGGCCGCCGCGAGTGGTGGACGCGTCGGCGACGCGCTCGATCGGATAGATGATCGGCGTGAGATAGATCCAGAGTTGAAGCACGATCGTAAGCAGGTACTCCGTGTCTCGGAAATATACGTTAGCGATCGAGAACAACAACCCGACTCCGGCGGCGAAGATCGCCAAAAGTGTCATCGCCACCAGTAGCAACGGAATCCACGGAATCACGAAGCCTCCCGCGATGGTTATCGCGATGAGAAGCACCACCATCTCGAACATCCAGTTGTAGGCGCTCGCTCCCACCGTCGAAAAGGGCAGGACTATTCGACTGAACGAGACCTTCTGGATCAGGTTGGCATTGCCGACCAGAGACCCCGCACCGGAGCTGACCACGCTGGAAAAGAAAATCCAGGGCAGCAGACCACTCAGCAGCCAAAGGGCGAACACGTCAAGACCGCTCGGGTTTCCGGGCAACGGATTGCTTTGGAAGAGCAAGCCAAACACGAGGGTGTAGATCAGCATGAGTGCAAGCGGATTCGCCAATGACCACAGCTGACCGAAAACGGTGCGCTTGTACTTGCCGCGCACCTCACGCGAGGTGAGGTTGAATAGCAGCTCTCTCGAGCCCCACACTTCCTGCAGGTATTTCATTCATCCTCGCTGGGTATCCACGACGCTCACGAATCAGGCCGTGAATCTCGGATCAATCTAGCCTAGAACTATGATTACCTCCCGATGGCACTCTCTCCGCAGCCCCCGCGCACGCCCGTGGTAGCCGTGGCGACGGTCAGCTATGGATCGGGCGACGTGCTCGAGGAATTCCTCGAATCGGTGCCGGCTTCGAGTGCGGATCCATTGGTGATAGTGGTCGCGGATAACGATTCGAACGATGCCGCAGTCGCGAAACTGACTGCCGCATCATCCGCCCACTATCTGCCTCTTGGGCGAAACCTCGGGTATGGCGGTGCGATGAATGAGGCCATCCGTTCTCTGCCGACCGATGTGGGATGGGTGTTGGTGAGCAACCCCGATGTTGTGCTCACGGCGGGGGCGATCGATGTGCTCGTTAACGCGGGCAACTCCGACCCCAGTATCGGCGCGGTGGGTCCGGCGATCATGACGGATGGCGAGGTTTATCCCTCGGCTCGCGCCGTTCCGTCGCTTCGAACCGGTATCGGGCACGCCCTCTTCGCGAACATCTGGCTCGGCAATCCCTGGACCCGTGCGTACCGCCGCGATTCCAGCAGCGACCCCGTTCGACGCGATGCGGGCTGGCTGTCCGGAGCGTGCGTGCTCGTTCGAAGGAGCGCTTTCGATGAGATGGGCGGATTCGACGACGGCTATTTCATGTACTTCGAAGATGTGGATCTCGGATACCGGCTGGGCAAGGCCGGCTACCGCAACGTGTATGAACCGGCTGCCGTGGTCGTCCACAGCGGAGCACATTCCACGAGCGACCACTCTGCGCGGATGATCGCCGTGCACCACCAGAGTGCTCGCCGCTTTCTTACCCGGAAGTACTCTGGCTGGTACCTCTGGCCCGTGCGCGTCGCGCTAGTCGCGGGCCTGGACCTGAGGTCGGCCTTCCTCAGCCGCCGTGCCACCCATCACTAGAATCGTCACGACCGTGCCAAGGAGGCATCCTCTCGTCATGAAAATACTCGTCACCGGCGGCGCCGGCTTCATCGGCTCGAACTTCGTTCGGCGTACCCTGCAGGACGCCTACGCCGGCCTCGAGGGTGCAGAAGTGCTCGTGCTCGACGCGCTGACCTACTCCGGCAACCTCGAGAATCTCGCGCCCATCGCCGACTCTCCGCGTTACGAGTTCGTGCACGGCGACATCCGCGACTCTGCACTACTCGACGCCCTGCTGCCGACCGTGGATGCCGTCGTGCACTTCGCCGCAGAATCCCACGTCGACCGGTCGGTGCGCGACTCCGGCATCTTCGTGGAGACCAACGTGCTCGGCACCCAGCGGCTACTCGACGCGGCCCTGCGTGCCGACCTCAAGCGCTTCGTGCACGTCTCGACCGACGAGGTCTACGGATCGATCGCGGAAGGGTCTTGGGACGAGCAGCGGCCGCTCGAGCCCAACTCGCCGTACTCAGCGTCGAAGGCCGGAAGCGACCTGCTCGCGCGCAGCTACTTCCGTACGCACGGGCTCAACCTGTCGATCACCCGCTGCTCGAACAACTATGGCCCCTACCATTTTCCCGAGAAGGTCATCCCGCTCTTCGTCACGAACCTCATCGACGACAAGCATGTGCCCCTCTATGGCGATGGCAATAACATCCGCGACTGGCTGCACGTCGACGACCACTGCCGCGGCATCGCGATGGTGCTCGTCGGCGGTCGCGCGGGCGAGATCTACAACATCGGCGGCGGCACCGAACTCACCAACAAAGAGCTCACACAGCTGCTGCTGGATGCCACGGGCACGGACTGGTCGTACGTCGACCGGGTCACCGACCGCCTCGGCCATGACCTGCGGTACAGCGTGGACATCGGCAAGATCCGGGCCGAACTCGGCTACGAACCGCAGGTGCCGTTCGAGCAGGGGCTGGCGGATGTCGTGCAGTGGTACCGCGACAATCGCTCCTGGTGGGAGCCCCTGAAAGAACGCGCCGTGCTGTAGCCGTGGTGCTACGACCGGCTACATTGGTTGCATGACTCTTGTCGCTGCTCGAGAATTACGCAATCACTCCGCAGATCTCATCGAACGCGCTCGGAATGGTGAAGAAATCACCATAACGGTGAACGGAGTTCCTTCAGCTCGACTGATCGCCCTTCCGGTGGCCAAGAAGGCCTATCTGACCAAGGCCGAATTCCTCGCCCTCCGGCCCAAGACACCGGACCTTACGCTGGCGCGCGACATCGCCGCCCTCACCGGAGAGACCACCGACGATCTCGGTCCCCTCCTGTGACTGTGGCCGAGGGTCTTCTCGACACCAGCGTGATCGTGGCAATGGAGATGCTTCGTCCGCTCGACACAGCTCTGCTCCCCGAAAGACAATTCATCAGCGTCATCACCCTCGCAGAATTGCGGGCTGGAGTACTGGCTGCGTCGGACACCGAAACACTGTCGAGGCGCCGCCGCTCTCTTGACGCCTACTCGTCTGCGGACGCCCTCATCGCAGGCGATGACGCCGCGGAGGAATGGGCGCGCATGCGCTATCGGCTGGCTCGGGCCGGCCGCCGCGTGAATATCAACGATCTGTGGATCGCGTCGATTGCCGTGGCCAATGACCTACCCGTCGTCACTCAGGATCAAGATTTTGATCCACTCCAAGACCTCGGCGGTCCCGTCGTCATCCACGTCTAACCGAGAGAAGCCATGACCAGATACCTCATCACCGGAGCGGCCGGCATGCTCGGCCAGGACCTGCAGAAGGCGCTGTCGGGAAGAGACGTCACAGCGCTCGGCCGAGCCCTGCTCGACATCACCGACTTCGACGCCGTTCGCGATGCAGTAGCCGACCACGACGTGGTGATCAACGCCGCCGCCTACACGAAGGTCGACGACGCGGAAGAGCACGAGGATGACGCCTTCGAAATCAATGCGACGGGAGCCGAGAACCTCGCGATCGCAGCATCGCAGACCGGGGCGCGGCTCGTGCAACTCTCGACCGACTACGTCTTCGATGGCACGGCCACGTCTCCGTATGAGGAGTCAGCGCCGTTGCATCCGCTCTCGGCGTACGGTCGCACCAAGGCCGCCGGCGAACAGCGAGCGCTCGCCGCGCACCGCAGCGGCACCTACATCGTGCGAACCGCTTGGCTCTATGGCGCCGGCGGCCCCAATTTCGCCAAGACCATGCTGCGCCTCGCCGCGAGTCACGACACCGTGAGCGTCGTGACCGACCAGTTGGGCCAGCCGACCTGGACCGGGGACCTCGCCCGCCAGATCGTCGAACTTCTCGACGCGGATGCCGCACCCGGCGTCTATCACGCCACGAACTCGGGAGAGGCGAGCTGGTTCGACTTCACCCGCGAGATCTTCCAGGTCGCGGGCCTCGATCCCGCGCGGGTCACGCCGACCACGAGTGCCCAGTTCGTTCGCCCCGCGCCGCGCCCCGACTACTCGGTGCTCGGGCACGATGCGTGGGCTCGGGAAGGCCTCTCGCCGATGCGGAACTGGCGCGCGGCACTCTCGGCAGCCCATTCGGCGGGGGCTTTAGCGATCGCCCCCTGAATCGTTGCCTGCGGTGTCGGCTCGCCGAACCACGCACACGACGTTGGATGTCGAGAGCACGACGGGCAGGCCGGGAAAGTACAGCGCACGCTTGACGGTCGCGGAGACGGCGATGATCGGCCCAGCGATAAGCGCGTACAGCCCGTGCGCCAGCGAGGTCGCGAAGCCGTGCCGTCGGGCGCCCCGGAAGGTGACGATCTCTAGGCCGGACTGCAGGGCGAAGAAGGTCATCTTGAGATACCCGATCGCCGTCACGTGGGTCGAGTCGCCGTTCTGGAGCGGGTTTCCCAGCCAGCTGTCCGCGTTGGGAAAGCGGAAGAGCATCCTGCCGCCCTCGCGCAGCCTGTGGGAGAGTTCGAGAAGGAGTGCGGGCACCGCATCCTGGGGGATGTGTTCCAACACATCGAACACGGCGATCAGATCGAATGTGCGCCCGGCGAGGTGGTCCATTCGATCGGCTGGGAACACCTCGTAACCGGAATCGATCCCCGCCTGCACCAGTCCGGCATCCAGTTCCGTGCCGGTGACGTTCCACTTTCGTGACCGGCAGTAGGCAAGGAAGGAGCCATTGCCGTAGCCGATTTCGAGAACATCCCGAATTCCGTCAGGTTGTACGCGCACGTCTTTCAGCTCGCTGGAGAAATACGCCGACTCCCCCGCGGAAAGCAGACCGAACGGGGTCTGGTCGACCCAGCCTTTCCACTCCACATAGTCAGAACTGCCTGAGCCTACTTCGTCATTCGACACGTCACGACTTTCAATTCGAGAAGTTCTTCGCGATTGCCCTCCCATGATCGCATGGTGTTCGACTCGCCCTCCACGGGTAGAGAGTGCGAGACCCGTGACCCCCATTCGCGGGGTCTCCGGCTCGCTGGTAATGTCGATCCTGGGGGAATCGGCGTCCCCGACAACTTCCTTGGAGCGACATGACCACCCTTCGCGTGATCGTGGACCAGATCGTCGCGCCGATCCCGGGTGGCATCGGACGCTACACCGAGGAACTCACACGCGAACTCATCCGCACGGCGCCGAAGGGCTGCCACGTCACCGGGATCGTCTCCTCCTCCCCCGAGTCGGACTACGAGCGGATCTCCACGCTTTTACCGGGACTGGACGGCCTCTTCAAGAGCGCGCTCGCGAGGCGGGAGCTGGAGTTGGCCTGGCAGCACGGCTTCACCCGCCTGCCGGGCAGCGGAATGGTGCACGCCACCGGACTCTTCGCGCCCCTGTTCAAACACGACCGGGTCAACACCGTCGGTGAACAGATCGCGGTGACGATCCACGACGTCATCCCGTGGACAAACCCCGAAGCGCTATCCGCCCGCCGGCTGGGCTGGTACAAGGCGATGGTGAAACGTGCCCACAAATATGCGGATGCCGTGGTCGTGCCGACGCACGCGGTTGCCTCCCAGCTCGCCGAGATTTACGACTTCGGGGATCGAATCCGGGTGATCGGCGGAGCCGTGAGCTCCAAACTCACCCTGCCGGTGGATGCCGACGCCCGTGCGGAACTGCTCGAACTCCCCGAGCGGTACATTCTCAGCCTGGGCACGCTCCAGGCCCACAAAGGGGTCGCCCAGCTCATTAAGGCGATGACGCACCCAAATCTCGAGGGGTACACCCTCCTCATTGTCGGGCCTGAGGGATCCCAGCGCCTTGATGTCACCGGCATCGCCGCGGATGCTGGGATCGCGGAGAAGCGGGTGCGTGCACTCGGTTACCTGCCGGATGCGGATCTCGCGGTCGCGCTCGACCGCGCATCAGTATTCGCGTTTCCGAGCCTCGCGGAGGGTTTCGGACTCCCCGTGATCGAGGCATTCAGCTTCGGGACTCCGGTCGTGCACTCGGACGACCCTGCGGTGCTCGAGGTGTCTGCCGGCGCTGGACTGGCGGTCGCCCGCGAACCCGCGGAGTCCTATTCGAGTCGGCTGGGGGAGGCGATCGGGACGGTACTCGCGGATGCCGCGCTCGCCAAGCGGATGGGATTCGCCGGACGCGACCGCGCTCGCACCTTCAGTTGGAGAGACTCCGCCGAGAAGGTCTGGCAGTTGCACGCCGACCTGTAGGTCCCCGGTGGTCGAGTAGGTCTCGATACGCGCGCTGCGCGCGCTACTCGACCGGCGGCCCCCGGAGGTCGAGTAGCGCCCGCCAGGGCGCGTATCGAGACCGGCGACACCTAAGGCTTGGGCGAAGCCGTCACGGGCGCGATCGCGGCCTGCACAGCGGCATGGATCTTCGCGTAGTCGGGGCGGGCCTGGTCGAAGGCGGGCGGCACGAGTTCGAGTTGGGTGACCGCGCGCTTTCGCGCCTTGTCGGCGAGGTCGACGAACCCGGGGAGAGCCGCCGAGGGGATGTCGGTCTTCACCACCTGCGCTCCGGCCCTGGCGATGTCCTGGAACTTGGTCAGCACGATGGATGGCTGGAACTGTTTGAGAATCGCCGCTTGGACGACCCGCTGGCGGGCCATCCGCTCGTAGTCGCTGCCCTTATAGCGCGACCGGCCGTACCAGAGAGCGAGGTAGCCGTTCATCTTCTGGGGGCCGGCCTCGAAGGTGCCGTAGGGCTTCGTGGCCGTGACCGGCCCGTAGTCGAGCCGTGCCGGCACGTCGATCGTCACTCCCCCGAGCGCGTCGATCAGGTCGGAGAAACCCTGCATGTCGATAAGTCCGTAGTACTGGATGGTGAGGCCCGTCACTCCCTCCGCGGCATCCTTCATCGCCTCGATTCCGGGCGAGCTGCCCTTCGCCTCCGCCGTCGGATACAGCGCCTTGTTCTCCTCGGCATAGGTGTACAGGTAGTCGATGAGGCATTTATCACCGCACACATAGCCCTTGGGGAATGGGCCGTACAGCGGCGATCCCGCCGCGAACTGGATCCGCTCCATGTTGCGCGGGATGCCGATGATCGTGGTCGCACCGGTCACGGCGTCGATGCTCGCCACCGAGGTGCTGTCGGGCCGGAGTCCGGTGCGGTCCGGTCCCGCGTCGCCCCCGAGCAGGAGGATGTTGTACCGCCCCTTCACGGGCGGGACCATCGTATTCCCCGCGAAGATCGAGGTCACTGCGGAGCGCGCGCTTCCGGCGCTCACCGCTCCGTAGCCCGCCGCACCGGCGGTGGCGACGAGGGCGAGGATCGAGAGCGCGGCAATCGCGGGCCGCATCGCGGGCGCGGTGGCGATGAGCCTGGTGAGGCGCAGGGTGTCGAGGGTGAGCACGATCCAGAGCACCGCATAGGCCGCGAGCACCACCTGGATCACCGTGAGCCCGATCGGGTTGGTCACGATGCTGAGGACCACGGTTCGTGCGAGGAGCCACCCGACGATCCCGACGACCACGAAGGCCCAGAACAGGAAGGTGGTCGCGACCCCGAAGCGACCAAGTCGGCGGTTGCCGGCGAGGATCTGGGCGGAGCCGGGGATGAGCAGGTTGAGGCCGACCAGCCACCAGGCCCGCCTGGTCATGGTGGGGATCGAGCGCAGATCCGGGGTGCGGATCGGGTTGGTAGCGGTCATCGCGCTCACGGGCTCGACTTAAGCGCAACATTTTTCAGCGCCGTATTCTTCAGCGCCACGGTATCTTCGAGAGCAAGGGCGAATGCAGCCAACGCGGTTTCCAGAGCGGGATCGGAGAGCGCGAGCATCCGGATCGCCAGCAGCGCGGCATTGCGGGCGCCTCCGATCGACACGGTGGCTACCGGCACGCCGGCGGGCATCTGAACGATGGAGAGCAGGGAGTCCAGCCCATCCAGTTTGGCGAGGGCGACCGGCACCCCGATCACCGGCAGCGTGGTGACGGCGGCGAGCATTCCCGGAAGGTGGGCGGCGCCGCCAGCGCCGGCGATGATCACGCGGATGCCCCGGCTCGAGGCATCCCGCCCGAATGCGATCATCCGCTCGGGCGTGCGATGCGCGGAGACGACCTCCACCTCGTGCGTGACCCCGAACTCGGTCAGCGTGGCCGCGGCATCCTTCATCACGGTCCAGTCGGAGTCGGACCCCATCACCACGGCGACACTGGCCCGCACAGGAGACGGCCGCATGGAAGGCAAGGGCTCGGGCATAGCGAACAGCCTAAAGGTCAGCTCTCAAAATGCTCTGCAGCGGCGCGCGCCTGGAAGGCCACCTCGTCGAGGTCGTCGCCGCCGGCCGTGACATGCCCGACCTTGCGCCCGGGACGGGGCGATTTGCCGTAGTTGTGCACCTTCACGGCCGGCTGCTCTGAGAAGGCGCGCGGATATCGATCTTCGATGTCGCCCGCGGCGGGTCCACCGAGAATGTTCACCATCACCGCCCACCGGTCGCGGCTTCCGGTGGCACCGAGCGGCAGGTCGAGTACGGCGCGGAGGTGCTGCTCGAACTGGCTGGTGGTGGAGCCGTCGATGGTCCAATGCCCGGTGTTGTGCGGGCGCATGGCGAGTTCATTGACCAGCAGGCGATCGTCGGTGGTCTCGAACAGTTCGACGGCGAGGACACCGGTGACGCCGAGCTCCTCAGCGACCGAGCGCGCGATCTCCTCCGCGACATCCGCGAGCCTGCCCCGGGAAGAGGGCGCGGGGGCGATCACTTCGGCACACACCCCGCCGCGCTGGATGCTCTCTACCACCGGCCAGCAGGCCATCTCCCCCGACGGGCGCCGAGCCACCAGCTGGGCGAGTTCCCGGCGGAAATCGACAAGCTCTTCGGTGAGCAGCGGAGCCCCGAGCGCAAACCAGTCGGCGGCCTCCGCCGCGGTGTGCACCACGCGCACTCCCTTGCCGTCATAACCGCCGGTCGCCGTCTTCACGACCGCACGGCCGCCATGGTCGTCGAGGAAGGCGGCGAGTTGCTCCTCGCTGTCGATGCGTGCCCAGTCCGGCACCGGAAGGCCGAGGGACGACAGCCGCTCCCGCATGAGGAGCTTGTCCTGCGCGAAGAGCAGCGCACCCGGCCCGGGCCGGACGACGACGCCGTCATCGACCAGGGCGGCGAGAACCTCCTGCGGCACGTGCTCGTGATCGAAGGTGACGACATCCACAGTCTTGCCGAAACGCAGGACATCAGCCACGCTTCGGTGGTCGCCCAGCGTTGTTACCGCCAAAGCTGCCGATTCCCCTGCGTTTTCGGCGAAGACGCTCAGTTCGATCCCGAGGTTCACCGCCGCGGGGATCATCATGCGCGCGAGTTGTCCGCCACCGATCACGCCCACTCGAAGAGTCACCCTGCCAGCCTACTTTCGGATGGCGTTCCGGGCATCCGGCTAGGATGCTCCAGTCCCCGTCCCCTCTCCCCAGGGAGTGTCATGCCCTCCCGCCCCGTCGCCCTCGGGCGGCTGCTGTACGAGAAACTGCTCCGGTACGTCGTCAAGTTCGGTGTCGTCGGCCTGGCCGGCTATTTCGTGGATGTCGGGCTGTTCAACGCTCTCCGTCTCGGCGTCTTCGGTGACGGGCATTTCTTCCAGGGCCCGATCGGGGCGAAGATCCTTTCGGCCGGCATCGCAACCGTCGTCACCTGGTTTGGCAACCGCTTCTGGACGTTTCGCGAGCATCGCCGCAAGAACTACCTTCTCGAGCTCGCCGAGTTCAGCGCCGTCTCGGTCGGCGGCATCCTCATCGGCCTCGGCCTGCTGTGGGTTTCGCATTACCTGCTCGGATTCACCTCGCTGCTCGCGGACAACATCTCCACGAATGTGATCGGCCTGTTCCTCGGCACGGCGTTCCGTTTCCTGCTCTACCGCTTCTGGGTCTACGGACACCACCGGGCAGACGGGCTCACGGCGCTGGAACACAAGGCCGAGGCTGCGCGCCTGGCGATCTTCGAAGACGAGAAGACCGCGAGCGAAGACGCCGCGCGCTGAGTCAGCGACTGCCCCAGACTGTCGTCTCGTCGGTGCTGCGCGGCGCTGTCGGGCGGGATGCCTCCGCCTGGCGACGCGCGGCGATCGGATTGAGGCTGTTCTCCATCAGGTCGTGGAGCGCCGCCTGCACGAGGTCGGCGCCCGGGACATCCTTCATCACGACCGGCTGGTCGAGACCGGTGTTGATCAGGATGTTTCCGCTGCGGAACAGGCTCTGCAGGCCGTTCTGGCGCACCGTGATGTCGTACCCGCGGCTGTGCAGGAGTTCCTGCCGGATGCGCACGAAGAATCCGGTGCGCAGGATGATACGGCGCGTCGTGATCACGTAACGCGTGCCGAGCCAGGCCACAAGCGGCAACAGCCAGAGCAGCACGACCACGAGGGACGCGGCCGCGAGCAACGCGATGTTCTGCCATGACTCGGCGAAGCTGCCCTGGTAGTAGCCGACCGCCGCGGCGACCCCGACGAGCACCACGCTCGGCCAGAACAGAGCGCGGGCGTGCGGCCTCATCCGGGCCACCACGCGCTCGGTGTCCTGTGCGTCGCTCATGACCTATTCATACCGTAGATGCGTGACGTCCCCGGCGGCGACAGCCACTAGTCGGCCATCCGAAGACTTCTTCACCGTCAGCCGCCCACTGCCATCGATCTCGATGGCGGTGCCGCGGAGTTCGTCGCCGCCGGGCACCAGCACGCGTACCTGGCTGCCGAGCGTGCTGCAGAGGTCCCGCAACTGCTCGCCGATGCCGCTGGATTCCGGATCGGCCCCGAACCGCAGGAAGTCGGCAGTGAGCCGGCCGAGCTCGGTGAGGTAGCCGGCGAGCGCGCGGTCGGCGAGTTCGGCATCCGCACACATCGGATCGTTGAGGGCGAGAGAGGTGGATGTCGGCGTCGGCAGGTCGGCGGCGGCGATCGTCAGGTTGAGCCCGGCTCCCATCACGACCGCACGGCCGTTCGGCAGCAGCTCGGCGAGAAGGCCCGCCACCTTGAGGCCATCGATCTGCACGTCGTTCGGCCACTTGAGACGCACGGAGTGCGACGGCACGAGAGACGCGACCGCCTTCGTCATGGCGATTCCCGCGATGAGCGACAGCCAACCGTAGTGGCTGAGATCGAGGGGTTCCCCCGCGGGAAGTCGCGGGCGGAGCAGAACCGAGATCGCGAGCGTGTGTCCCGGAGGTGCCACCCAGGTACGACCGAGGCGACCTCGCCCCTGCGTCTGGCTGCCGGTTACGATCACCGAGAAATCGGGCCACATTTCGGCCTCGGTTCCGGATGCCCGGGTCACCAGCTCGGTGTTGGTCGAGGCGCATTCGTCCAGGACTTCGAAGCGCGTGGCCGCTGCGGCGCTCAGGGGAAGCTGCATCCCCCAAGGGTACGGCCACCGTGCACGGACTTTGGAGGTTCCCCCCACCTAAGGGCGGGGAACGCCGACGGTAAAGTGAACGCGTGACTGCTGATACGAACGCCACGAATGACCTCTACACGACCGCGGGCAAGCTCGCCGACCTGAAGGTCCGCTACCACGAGGCGGTCACCGCGAGCGGGGAGGCTGCCATCGAGAAACAGCACTCCAAGGGCAAGAAGACCGCGCGCGAGCGCATCGAACAGCTGCTCGACCACGGCTCCTTCGTCGAGCTCGACGAATTCGTGCGCCACCGCACCCATGCGTTCGGCATGGAGAAGAAGCGGCCGTACGGTGACGCCGTCGTCACCGGAACCGGCACCATCCATGGTCGCCAGGTCGCGGTCTACAGCCAGGACTTCACCATCTTCGGCGGCTCGCTCGGCGAGGTCGCCGGCGAGAAGATCATCAAGGTGATGGATCTCGCACTCAAGACGGGCGTGCCGATCATCGGCATGCTCGACTCCGGGGGTGCCCGCATCCAGGAGGGCGTCGTCGCGCTCGGCAAGTACGGCGAGATCTTCCGCCGCAACACCGCCGCGTCCGGTGTGATCCCGCAGATCTCGATCATCATGGGCCCCGCAGCCGGCGGCGCGGTCTACTCCCCGGCCCTCACCGACTTCGTGATCATGGTCGACAAGACCAGCCAGATGTTCGTGACCGGGCCGGACGTCATCAAGACCGTCACCGGCGAAGACGTGGGCATGGAGGAACTCGGCGGGGCACTCACCCACAATAAGATCTCCGGCGTCGCGCACTGGCTGGCCGCGGACGAGGATGATGCGCTCGACTACGCGCGCACCCTGCTGAGCTTCCTGCCCGACAACAACCTCGCCGAGCATCCCCTCTACGAGAGCGACGTGGAGCTCGAGACTACCGACGCCGACCGCAAACTCAACACGGTGATTCCGGACAGCCCGAGCCAGCCCTACGACATGAAGACGGTCATCGAGCACATCGTCGACAACGGCGACTTTCTCGAGACGCAGCCACTGTTCGCTCCCAACATCGTCGTCGGTTTCGGCCGGGTCGAGGGGCGTGCGGTCGGCATAGTGGCGAACCAGCCGAACGCCATGGCCGGGACCCTCAACATCGAGGCGGGAGAGAAGGCCAGCCGTTTCGTGCGGTTCTGCGACGCGTTTTCGATTCCGATCCTGACCCTCGTGGATGTGCCAGGCTACCTGCCCGGCACCGACCAGGAGTGGACCGGTGTGATCCGTCGCGGCGCGAAACTGCTCTACGCCTACGCGGAGGCCACGGTTCCGCTCGTCACCGTCATCACCCGAAAGGCGTATGGCGGGGCATACATTGTCATGGGCTCCAAGCAGCTGGGAGCCGACCTCAACTACGCCTGGCCCACCGCGGAGATCGCAGTGATGGGCGGGCAGGGCGCCGTGAACATCCTGTACCGCAACGAGATCAAGGCGGCCGAGGCGGCGGGAGAGGATGTCGCTGCGGTGCGCACGAAGCTCGCCAACGAATACACCTACAACGTGGCATCCCCGTTCCTCGCTGCGGAACGCGGCGAACTCGACGGTGTGATCGAACCGGCAGCCACCCGGGTCGTCGTCGTGAAGGCGCTCAGGGCGCTCCGCACCAAGCGCGCGGCACTGCCGGCCAAGAAGCACGGGAACATCCCGCTGTGAGCCTCCAGCAGCCCGAGGCCCCGGCCGCAATTCCGGAGTTCGAGGTTGTGGCCGGGCTCCCGTCCTCGACCGAACTCGCCGCCGTAGCGGCGGTCATCGCCTCGCTGACCGAGGAGCTCGAAGACGCCCACAATGCCAGGGGGCGGATCGTGAGCGCCTGGCAACGAAGCCAGCGGAGCATCCGCAAACCGATCGCTCCGGGTGCCGGAGCCTGGCGTTCGTTCTCAGGATAGGGGCTCCGCCGGGTAGCAATGTGCGGATTCCGTGGCGGGCTCTTCGGAATCAGCATTTTTGGCGGGGGAACACGACGCAATCCATCGCTCAATTGGCGGTTGTACCCCGATATCCGCAACCGTTGACCCCGATATATCGATGCTGACGGTCATTTTTTTCCTACAGGGGTACAAAACTGTCCCCCGAATGTCCCCCGAAGTGTCGACTTTCCGTGGGTACCCTCCGGGCGCAGTATTGAGAGTGCTAGGTGTGCCTCTTCGAGTTACACCGCCAATCATGAACCGACTAGGGTAAGCGGGTTCATGGTTTGGGGGCGGGTCAGGGCAGTATTCGGGTTATTGCCCTGACCCGGAGCTTGAAACGGGATCGGCCTTCGGGGGCCGATCCCGTTTCCCATGTCCGGGATCGTCTTCTCCTCGCGGCGAGCCCGAGCGGCCGTCGATTCAGGCGGAACCGATCGAGGCGATGCGAGGAATCTCGAGCCAGAGGTCCACCTGGTCCTCTTCGTCATCGATACCCTGGCTGCCGAGTGCACTGGAATGACCGTCATCGTGCGAGGACAGTCCGACCACGGTCACGGCGACATCGGATCCCCCTGGCACGGTGCGCGCGATGAGTTTGCCGGTCTGCGTGTCGCGGATCGCATCGGCGAGGTGGTTGAGCACGCGGTCGAGATCGTCGTCGTCGAGGTCGTCGATCCCCCCCTCGTCGAGCAGGGTGACGGTCGTGCCGTTGCGGCGGGCGATCATAATCTGTTCCCGAACCCGGTCGTTCAAGAGCTTCCGTCCCCGGATCTCATCGCGGATCGCCCCCTCGAGGTACACGCACTCCCGGCGCTGGGCTTCGGTCAGGTTCCCCTTGACCGCAACGATCTGCCGCAGCATCGGCAGGGACATGCGGCTGGTCTGACCGAGTCGGAACTGCCTCTCGGAAACATGCGCCTCCTGGGCTGCGCGCCACTCCACCGCCTCGCGCTCGGCAAGCGCGTACTGCCGGGTGTCCCGCCCGGCCTTCGCGAGGGAGAGCGACAACGCGTGGGAGACGGCGACCCAGCCGACGCTGCCGACCACACCGAAGGCCACCAGTCCGCCGGGGCCGGCCCAGGCGACAGTCTGCACGACCAGAGCCGCCGTGCCGATCCAGGCGAAGGTATGACGGCGCCGGGTCGAGGTGATGACCATCAGCGTGCCGATCGCCGCCGTGTGCCAGGCCGCATACGTTCCGGTCGCTTGTGCCGGATCGAACTGGCTGGTCACGAGGAGCGGCACCACCAGCGCAACGGCCACATTGAAGGCCGCGATCCAGGTGGGCAGCCGCTGGCTCCGCGAGATAAGGAGGCTGAGCACGGTTGCGATGCCGTACAACACCATCGCCACGATGTACGGCACTTTCAGTCGGGGAACATCGATCGACACCACGGCGAGCACCAGGTGGTAGGTCGAAAAGATCGCCGCAAGGCCGACGATCAGGGCGCGAGGCACGGAGACGATCATTGCCACCCACCGTCCGCCGTCGGGAAGGCGCCCGAGACCATCGGGTCGAAGGCGGTCGGATCGGCGCCGGGATCCCGAACCCCCGGCCAGGTGATCCAGATGACGACTCCCCGGTCGATGCCGGCGGAGAGGTCGACCGAACCGCCGGCGTTGGCGACGCGCTCCAGAATCGAGACTCGAAGGCCGAGGCGCTCACTCGGCACCGCCTCGAGCGCGAATCCGGCCCCATCGTCACCCACCCCGACGCGGATTCCTCCGCCCTCGGCGCTCTCCAGTGCGAGCCACCGATGCGCGCCGTCCCCCGCGTGCGACAGGCTGTTGACCATCGCCTGGACCGCAGCCGAATACACCGCCTCGGATGAGTGGATGGGGATGCTCCCCGGGGGGATTGTGCTGGCGCGGAGCTCGAAGGGACCGGAGAGGGTTGCCGTGGCGTCAACGATGCGCGAGGCAAGCTCACTGAGCGGGACGGTGGCGTCGTCGTCGGGGGCAGCGGCCGCGGCATCCTTCAGGTGCCCCATTGCGTTCTGCGCCATCCGACTGGCCAGGTCTTTCGCCTCGGGGGTGAACGCGCGGGCCGCAGAGAGCAGTGTCGTCAGCACACTGTCATGCACGATGGAATCCACCTGTACACGCTCCACCTCGGTCGCGTGCTGCCGCACTGCGTTGGCGTACCGGTCGAGAGCGGTGCCCTGCGCGGAGTCGACCGATACCGCGGCCTGCCGCAGCAGGGTGATGAGGATGAGCACGGCCCCACCGAGGATCACGGCGTAGGCGATATCGAGGGAGGCCGACTGCACGGTGGCGCCGCCGCCGGCCGGGGTGATGCGCACCAGGCCGTAGACGAGCGGGGTCACGATGAGGTAAGCGGTGGCCTGCCAGGTGGAAAACGCGATCGCGGCGGTCGAGGTGGCGACCGTGGTTAGCAGCCACAACCACGGACGCTCGGTCGCGACGGACAGCGGGTCGAGGACGACGAATGGCCAGGCGGCGAGAGCCACGAGGTAGGCGAACGATACGTAGGCGTTCACCGCGCGAACCCAGCGCTTGGCGAGGGATGCCACGAGAGTGGCGAGGATTCCACCGTAGATGCCCGCCCCGAACAGGATCGCCCAAAATGGCTGGGCCGTCGGCAGTTGGGAGAGCACCGCCGACACGGCCTGCAGGCCGAACAGCACCCCGAAGATGGCCACCGATCGCGATACGACCGTCTCGATCTGCGGTCGGCTGATCGGATTGTGCGGTTGCCGGGCCGGTGACCCGGGAGCCTGCGGACCCTGCTTAGTGGCCATCACCACCATCCGGATCAAGCCCGGGCAGTATGCCGTCCTCGACGGCCCGCCGGAGCAGGTCGACCTTGGTGGGGGCGGGACGCCCAACCTCGACATACTTCACGCGGATGCGATCCAGGTATTCGCGGGCCGTCGAGTAGCCGATTCCCAATTGCTGGGCCGCGAGTTTGAGTGGCAGCCCGGAGGCATACAGGTGGAGGATCTCCCGTTCGCGCCGACCGAGCTGGGCCTTGGCGAAATCACGATCGGCGTCGATCGCCGTGGCCCACTCGAGGTTGTTGAGCACGTCGCCACGGGCGACGGTCTCGACCGCCGACATCACTGTCTTCGTCGCGGAGGATTTGGGGATGACGCCTGCGGCTCCGGCCGCGAGCGCCTCGCGAACCGAGGCGACCCGGTCGGCAATGGAGTGGATCAGGACCGCCGAGCCGGTGGCCTGCACCCGCTTCACGTTATCGGTGACCGTCGAACCGTCCCCGAGCGACAGGTCGAGCACTACCACGTCATTCTCCCGCCCGTCGAGGTTGTCGACGAATTCCTGCACCGAGGCCGCGGCGATGATGAAATCGAACCCCGATTCGATGCAGGCCGCCTTCAGTCCGAGCCTCACCGATTCGTGGTCGTCCACTATCGACACCCGCACCGGATGCTTCAGCGATCCGTGCGTTCGTTCCTCTGTTGTGGTCTGCGCCATGTGTCGATCCTGTCTGCCCCCGTGGTACCGAAATTCAGCGATTCCCCCGGGCTCCATGGTATCGGTGACTGGACCTCCCGGCGGTGAAGACCCACGGCATGGGAGCGCCGTCGTCGACGATTTCTGTCGGCTCCGCGGCGCGGTAGGGAGTGAAACCCGACGGATCATGCCCGGGTAAGGGTGGCGACCGCTTCGACGTGATGGGTGTTCGGAAAGAGGTCGAAGGCCCGCAGCCGGGCGAGCTGATAGCCCCCCGCGGCGAACAGCGCGACATCCCGCGCCAGGGAAACCGGATCGCACGCGACATAGACGACCTGCGCGGGTCCGAGCGTGATCAGTTCGTCGACGACACCCTTGCCGGCGCCCGCGCGAGGCGGATCTAGGATCACCGTGCCCGCCGCGAGGCGGGAGCGTTCGCCCGGACTCCCGGTGGCGCGAATGCGACGCAGGTAGTTGTCGACGCGTGCTGTGGCGGCGGAGGCCCCCACCCATTCGGAGAGGTTTTCTGCAGCGTGATCGGTCGCGAGCAGATCACTCTCCACGGTGGTGATCCGAACGTGGTTGCCGAAGCGGTCGCCGACCGCCGCGGCGAGCAGCCCGACCCCGCCATAGAGATCGAGGTTCGCGGCGCGCGGATCGAACAGGCTCTCATCGATCGCCTCCTGCACGGCGAGTGTGAGCGTCTCGGCGGCGTGATGATGCACCTGCCAGAAGCCGCGGGCATCCAGCCGGAATTCCCGGTCACCGACCCGCTCGACGATGCGCTGCGGCTTCGGTCGCTGTGCCTTTTCACGCGGAGCCCTCTCGCGGCTCGGCTTCGGGGTGTTGCCGGTCAGCACGAACGCGTTTCCCGCGCTCGGCACCACCACGTCGACGTGGTCGAATCCAGGGAACTTCTCGTCGAGAGGGGTTATCGCGGCGAGCTCCGGGCTGGCCAGCGGCAGGTCGGCGACCGTGACGACGTGATGCGAGCGCACGGCGTACGGACCCGGCGTGCCATCGGGCGCGACATGCAGCCGCAAGCGGGTGCGCCATCCGGTGCCGTCCGCGGTGCCCGGGATCGCATCGACCGTGACGTCGGTGTCGACACCGGCCATGCGGCTGAGCGAATCGGTGAGCACCTGGCGCTTGAGCTCGCGCTGGTGGGTGATCTCGATGTGGCCGAACTCGGCACCGCCGGCCCGATCCTCGGGGGCGCGATCGATGGATGCCGCCGACCAGATGTGCGGCCGGCGGTGCTCTGATGGCACGATCACGCGCAGCGTCTCCGCACGCCAGAACGACTTCTTCGAGTAATCCGTGATTCTGGCCAGCACACGTTCGCCCGGGATGGAGTCGCTCACGAAGATCACCCGGCCCTCGTAGCGGGCCACCGAGACACCACCGTGGGCTACGTTGGTTACGTCGATCTCGACCTCTGTGCCCAGCAATTCACCCATCCCCCGAGCTTGCCACAGGAGGCGCCATGCCCGACTCGCCCGTGCGCCTCTACCTCGCATCCACCTCACCGGCGCGCCTGGCAACCCTGCGGGCGGCTGGAATCGAGCCGATCGTGCTCCCGTCACTGGTCGACGAGGATGCCGCGGTCCTCGCCGCGGGACCGCTCGCTCCGATCGACATGGTGCTCCTGCTGGCGCGGCTCAAGGCATCCGCGGTGCTCGGCCCCTCGATCGATGGCTTCGTGCTCGGCGGGGACTCCGTGTTCGAACTCGACGGGATCGTCTACGGCAAGCCGCACCAGAGCGACATCGCCCGTGACCGCTGGATGCGGCAACGCGGCCGCACCGGCCACCTGCACTCCGGCCACTGGCTCATCGATCACCGGGGCGGTGCCGCCCGTGGCGCTGCCGGTGAGGTCGCGACCGCGGGCGTCACCTTCGCCTCAGACATCTCGGAGGACGAGATCGACGCGTACATCGCCACCGGTGAGCCGCTGGAGGTGGCCGGCGCGTTCACCATCGACAGCCTCGGCGCACCCTTCATCACCGCGGTCGACGGCGACCCGCACGCCGTCGTTGGGCTGTCGCTCTCCACCCTTCGGTCGCTCCTGCTGCAATTCGGGGTCAGCTGGCCCTCGCTCTGGAACCGGTGAGCTTGTGGAAACCATCACTGCTTCATCCCGGGTTTTTGTAGCCCACCACCAAAGGGTGCCCGTCTGCGCCCCTTAGGCTAAAGGACTATGCCCCGCATCACGAAGGTCCTGGTCGCCAATCGCGGCGAAATCGCCGTTCGAGTCATCCGGGCAGCAAAGGATTCGGGAATCTCCTCGGTGGCGATCTACGCCGACCAGGATCGCGACGCCCGCCACGTCAAGCTCGCGGATGAGGCCTATGCCCTCGATGGTGCCACGAGCACCGACAGCTACCTTCGCATCGACAAGGTGCTGTCGATCGCCCGCCGGTCGGGAGCGGATGCCGTGCATCCAGGCTACGGATTCCTGGCCGAAAACGCCGAGTTCGCCCGGTCGGTCATCGCTGCCGGGCTCGTCTGGATCGGACCCTCCCCCGACGCGATCGAGAAACTCGGCGACAAGGTGTCCGCTCGCCACATCGCCGAGAAGGTGGGGGCGCCGCTGGCGCCCGGAACCCTCAATCCGGTTTCCGGCGCCCAGGAGGTGCTCGACTTCGTTGCTCTCCACGGACTCCCGGTCGCGATCAAGGCGGCGTTCGGCGGCGGCGGGCGGGGCCTCAAGGTCGCCCGAACCCGGGAGGAGATCCCCGAACTGTTCGAGTCGGCGACCCGCGAAGCAATCGCCGCCTTCGGTAGAGGCGAATGCTTCGTCGAGAAATACCTCGACCGGCCGCGCCACGTCGAGACGCAGTGCCTCGCCGATTCCTTCGGCAAGGTCGTGGTGATCTCCACCAGGGACTGCTCGCTCCAACGCCGCCACCAGAAGCTGGTGGAGGAGGCGCCGGCGCCGTTCCTCACCGACGAACAGAATGCCCTGCTGTACTCGGCCTCGAAGGCGATCCTGCGGGAGGTCGGCTACGTCGGCGCAGGCACCTGCGAATTCCTCGTCGCGTCGGACGGTACGGTCTCCTTCCTCGAGGTCAACACCCGACTCCAGGTGGAACATCCAGTGTCGGAAGAGGTGACCGGCATCGACCTCGTCCGCGAGCAGTTCCGGCTCGCCGAAGGGGGCGCTCTGCACTACGACGACCCGGTCGCGGAGGGGCACGCCTTCGAATTCCGCATCAACGGCGAAGACCCGGGGCGCAACTTCTTTCCCGCCCCCGGCCCCGTGCACGCTCTGCGGTTTCCGGGCGGACCCGGCGTGCGCGTCGACAGCGGTGTGACAACGGGAGATGTGATCAGCGGCGCCTTCGACTCGCTGTTGGCCAAGCTGATCGTCACCGGCTCTTCGCGCGAAGACGCACTGGAGCGGGCGCGCCGCGCCCTCGACGAGTTCGAGGTGGCCGGACTGCCGACCGTGCTGCCCTTTCACCGCAAAGTCGTGCGCGACCCGGCGTTCACGTCCTCGCCGTTCTCGATCTACACCCGCTGGATCGAGACCGACTTCGTCAACGACATCGAGCCGTGGAGCGGATCCCTCGCCGACGCGCCCGCCGCTCCCGCCCGGAACACCATCGTTCTCGAGGTGGACGGCAAGCGCATCGAAGTCACGCTGCCTGCGCGCCTCGCGGCGGCATCCGGGGGTTCGACCGCCACTCTCGGTGCCGCCCCCCAGCGTCGCGGCGGTGCCGGAGCCGTCGTGACGGCCACCGGCGACTCGGTGAAGGCGCCAATGCAGGCGACCATTGTGAAGCTCGCCGTTGCCGAGGGGGACACCGTGGTGAAGGGTGACCTCATCTTGGTTCTGGAGGCGATGAAGATGGAGCAGCCGATCGCCGCTCACAAGGACGGGGTGATTGCCAATGTGAATGCCGCTGTGGGCGAGACCGTCTCCTCCGGCTACCTCCTGCTCGACATCACCTCCTGAGCCGGGCGGCGTCGGCCTGCGCCGACCACCTCCCGTTTTTACGACCACCTCCGTGTTTCACCAGGTGCGTGGTCGCAAAAATGGGAGGTGGTTGGAGCGTCATCGAACCCCGGCCGCTCTCAGTAGCAGCCGAAGGCGCTGCGGGGACAGTGCCACCTCCCAGGTCCAGCGGCTCATGCCATGGCCTGCTGCGCGGAGGTCATCCTCTCGTGCCTTCTCGTCTAACAGCGCCCGTTCAGGGGTGCGGCCACGAAGGAACCGGGGATCGGTGTATTTGGAGCGACCGTCGAACTCTCCGATATGCGTGAACTCCGGCCACCAGAAGTCGACGACGTACCAGCGACCGCTCGCCCCCTGCAGCTCGACCTGCAAACGAGGAGTCGGAACCCCGGCGATGGACATCGACGCACGACTAATCGACTCCCCCGGCCGATCGGCGCGACCATCGGCGAACTCCGCAGCCCGCATCGCTTTCGCTCGGCCGTGGGTCATCGGAATGCGTGCTACCTCGCGGAGCAGGTCTTCGCGCGTGAGAAGGGTTCGCGGCACACCCGCCAGCGGATGCAGGGTGCGTCTCAACGCGGCGTCGAGCGCGGTGACCCCTTCTACGAAGGAATTGGTCGCCGCGACATCCACCGCAGTGCGGGCGAGATCGGTCGTTCGGATGCCCTCCAGTCGTGGGCCATGAACAGGCACGCCGACCGGATGTCTAATCAGCTTCGAATTGGCCCGCCCTGAGCCGCCCGCCCGCTCAAGAATATGCACCCGCGTCGGCCAGGCGTCGATCCGCGGGAGCCGCCAGAGGGATGCCGCCGATTCGTGGGAGACGACGAAGTCACGGTCGGTGGAGAGGGCAACCGCCTCGATTCGTAGGCGGTATTGCGCATCGCGGTCTAGCGACATCCACAGTTTCGATTCGGCATAGATGCCGGGGAAGAGTCGCACGAGTTCGCCTCGGCGCGTTCGAGCGAGGAGCACCGCCCGGTCCGTCGCGGCGATCTGGTCGCGGGAGAACATGAGTGGGCTCCGCCACTCGGCTTCGATGAATGAGGTCACGAAGAGACAGTGACCGGTGGGGCCGATCCACCGCGCTGCTGGTGTGCCTTTCGTGCACACCACCGATCGTTTTGTCCAGGTGAAGGAGAAGTCGTGCCTGCCACCTTCCACTTTTGCGACCATCCCCGTCCACGGAATGGGAGGTGGTCGCAAAAACGGAAGGTGGAGGCGGGGGGAAAGGGGCCGGGCGGGGCGGATCAGTTGACGATGTGCATCGCCCGGGCGGCATCCGTGATGCTGTCCGAGAGCGAGGGGTACACGGCGAAGGCACGGGCGACCTCGTCCACCGTGAGGCGATGCTCAACGGCGATCGCGATCGGCAGGATCAGTTCGGAGGCCCGGGGCGCCACGATCACCCCGCCGATGACGGTCCCCGATCCGGTGCGTGCGAAGAGCTTGACGAAGCCGTCCTTGATGCCCATCATCTTCGCGCGTGGATTCGACGCCAGCGGAAGTTTGTAGATCATGCCCTGCGCAATGCCGTCCTCGATCTGCTTCTGCGACCAGCCGACCGTCGCGATCTCCGGCTGGGTGAAGATGTTGGACGTGACGTTGCGAAGCTCGGTCGGGTTCACCGCGTCACCCATCGCGTGGAACACCGCCGTGCGTCCCTGCATCGAGGCGACGGATGCGAGGGGCAGGAAATCCGAGCAGTCGCCGGCCGCATAGATGGACGGCATCGAGGTGCGTGCCACCCGGTTCACCCTGATGTGGCCGGACTCGGTGAGCTGTACGCCGGCCTCGGTGAGCCCGATCCCGGTGGTGTTCGGCACCGAACCTACGGCCATCAGACAGTGGCTGCCTTCGACTGTTCGGCCGTCCGAGAGCGTGGCGAGCACGCCATCCGCCGTACGAACGATCGAATCGGCGCGGGACTTGGAGAGTACCGTCATGCCGTTGCGCTTGAAGACGTCCTCGATCACGCGCGCGGCATCCGCGTCCTCCCCCGGCAACACCTGGTCGCGGGACGAGATGAGCGTGACCTTGGAGCCGAGCGCGGTGAAAGCCGACGCGAATTCCGCGCCGGTGACCCCGGATCCGACCACGATCAGGTGCTCGGGAGTCTCCTTGAGGGTGTAGAGCTGGGTCCAGGTGAAGATGCGCTCACCGTCGGGTTTCGCCGACGGCAGGATGCGCGGACTCGCGCCGACGGAGACCACTATGGTGTCGGCGTCGATCTCGTCGAAGTCGGTGCTGGTCGCGCCTGAGCCGGTCGATACGATCACGCGATTGGGGCCATCCAGCCGCCCGTCGCCCTGGATCACCGTGACACCGGCCTTGATGAGCTGGGATTTCATGTCTTCGGACTGCTGGCGGGCCAACCGCAACAGTCGCTGGTTCACTGCCGCGAGGTTGACGGTCACCTGCGGCCGCACTGGTCGACCCGATTCGCCGCGCACAAAGAACTGGACCCCGAGGTCGGCGGCCTCGCCGATGGCATTCGCCGCCTCGGCCGTGGCGATCAGGGTCTTGGAGGGCACCACGTCGGTGAGCACGGCCGAGCCGCCGACCCCGATCCGCTCGATGAGCGTGACCTCTGCCCCCATCTGGGCACCGGTGAGCGCCGCTTCGTATCCCCCGGGGCCGCCTCCGACGACGGTGATGCGTTGCTTGCGCTCGAATTCATAGGACATGCGCCCATTCTCGCGTAGGGAGCGAGCGCGTCGCGACTGCGTCGAATCGCGAGCGCAGCGGGTCGACTTCGTTCGGGCCGGGATCGGCGCCGCTCCCATAGGCTGGACGGATGCCGAACCCTCTCGACGACACCGCAGCCGACCCCTTCGAGATCGCTGCGATCGCGGCGGCGGAGATCGCCGAACGCACCGGTGTCGATCATCACGACATCGCCCTCACCCTCGGAAGCGGCTGGGGAAAGGCTGCGGGCCTCATCGGGGAGACCACCGCCACCATTCCCGCCGCGGAGATCACCGGATTCAGCGCCCCAGCGCTGGAGGGTCATGTCGGCACGCTGCGGTCGATCCGCCTCGCCGACGGCAGGAACGCGCTCGTCATCGGCGCCCGCACTCACTATTACGAGAACCACGGAGTTCGACGAGTGGTGCACAGCGTGCGGACGGCGGCCGCGACGGGAGCGTCGATCATGATCCTCACGAACGGTGCCGGCGGTATCCGCGAGACCTGGAAGCCAGGGACGGCCGTGCTGATCAGCGACCACATCAACCTCACGGCAGACTCGCCCCTCGAGGGTGCGACCTTCATCGACCTCACGGATCTCTACAGCGCCCGACTTCGGGCGATCGCGAAGACCGTCGAGCCGAGCCTGGACGAGGGTGTCTACACGCAGTTCCGCGGGCCGCACTACGAGACTCCGGCCGAAGTGCAGATGGCCAAGACCATCGGGGGCCACATCGTGGGGATGTCCACGGCCCTCGAAGCCATCGCAGCGCGCCAGGCCGGAATGGAGATCCTCGGACTGTCATTGATCACCAACCTCGCTGCGGGCATCCAGAAGACTCCATTGAGCCACGCGGAGGTGCTCGAGGCCGGCCGGGATGCCGAACCGGTGATATCGGCGCTGCTCGCCCGGATTGTGCAGGAGCTCTAGTGAGCGTGATCGACACCGCCCGGGCCTGGCGGGACCAGGATCCCGACGACGAGACCCGCGCCGAGCTCGACCGCCTCATCGCGGATGCCGAGGCCGGCTCCGAAGCCGCCCTCGCGCAACTGCACGACCGCTTCGACTCCCGCCTCGAGTTCGGCACCGCGGGGCTGCGCGGTCGAATCGAGGCCGGCTCCAACCGGATGAACCGGGTGCTCGTCGCCCAGGCCGCCGCGGGTTTCGCGAATTTCCTGGTCGCCCGCGCGGGCGCACCGAGCGTCGTCATCGGCTACGACGGCCGCAAAAACTCACGGATCTTCGCCACCGACACCGCCGAGCTGATGGCCGGTGTCGGCGTGCGCGCGGTGCTTCTTCCACGCCCGATGCCGACTCCGGTGCTGGCATTCGCCGTTCGCGAGCTCGGCGTGAGCGCGGGGGTCATGGTGACGGCGAGCCACAATCCGCCCGAAGACAACGGCTACAAGGTCTACCTCGGCGATGATGACGGGGGCTCCCAGATCGTCGCTCCGCTGGATGCCGAGATCGCGGGGCACATCCTGGCCGTCGCCGTTCGCCAGAGCGTGCGTGAGCTGCCTCGATCACCCCGCTACGAGACCGCCGACGAGCGGGTGATCGACGAGTACGTGCGCCGCACGGCCGCTCTCGCCGGGCATCCGAAGTCCTCGTTGCGCTATGTCTACACTGCCTTGCATGGCGTGGGGTGGGAGACCGCCCATCGCGTCTTCGTCGAAGCGGGGTTCGGCGAGCCCATCGTCGTCGCCGCACAGATCGAACCGGACGCGACATTTCCCACCGTCGCCTTCCCGAACCCCGAGGAGCCGGGCGCGATGGATCTCGCCTTCGATACCGCGATCACCGCCGACGCCGAAATCGTGATCGCGAACGATCCGGATGCCGACCGCCTGGCCATCGGAATCCCCGACGTCGACGGCGAGTGGCACCGTCTCAGCGGCAACCAGGTGGGGGCGCTGCTCGGCTGGCGCGCGGCCGAACGGCTCAATGCCGCGGGTGAAACCGGCACGCTTGCTGCATCCATCGTCTCCTCCCCCGCCCTGGCTGCGGTCGCGCGGCAGTACGGGTTCACCTATGTCGACACCCTCACCGGCTTCAAGTGGGTGTCCCGGGTGCCCGGCCTCTCCTATGGCTACGAGGAGGCCCTCGGTTATCTCGTCGACCCCGCGAAGGTACGCGACAAAGACGGCATCTCCGCCGCCGTCGAGTTCCTCAGTCTCGTCTCCGACCTGAAGGCAGCCGCGCGTACGGTCACCGATCACCTCAGCGACTTCGCCGACCGGTTCGGGGCCTTCGCCTCGTCCCAGCTGTCGATCCGGGCGGCCGACCTGGCCGACATCCCGCGCCGGATGGCCAGCCTGCGGAACTCCCCGCCCGAGCGGATCGGTGACACGGCCGTCCGGCAGGTCGACGACTTCATCGCCGGTTTCGGCGGGCTGCCAGCCAGCGACATCCTGCGATTCTGGCTCGACGACGGGTCACGCGTGATCGTGCGCCCGAGCGGCACGGAACCGAAGCTCAAGGTCTACATCGACGCGTCAAGCGCCGAGGGCACCGCGGCACACCGGCAGGCCGCGGCACAGGCGACCGTCGACCGGCTCGAGGCCGGTATGCGCGAGCTATTGGCCTGACGCAAGGCTCGTTAGCCGAGTGCCGCTTCGAGCTTCCTTGCCAGCTCCTCGGTGTCGAAATAGTTCTCGATCACGATCACATCGGCGTTGGTCGGGCCGATCGCGTCCACGAATTCGGCGGAGGTGAGGATGACCTGGGCGTCCGCGGCATCCCTACCGAGGCTCGCGAGGTGGGCGGCCGTGACGTCCGCCTCCAGTCCGAGTCGCGTGAGCACTCGCTCTGCATTCACCTTCAGGATGCCCGAACTGCCGATTCCCGCCCCGCAGATCGCGACGATCTTCACGTTACGCCTCCCATGATGTCGAGCACCTCTGCCGTTGTCGCCGCAGCCGCGAGACGCGCTATCGCGCTCGAGTCGTTGAAGACGTTCGCGAGCTCCGCCACCGTCTCGATATGGGCATCCGCCGATTTGATGGCGAGGCCGAGTACGACGCTCACCGGATCATTGTGCGGATGCCCGAACGCCACGGGCGTCGCGAGGGTCACCACTGCGAGACCGTCGGCCAGCACATCCGGACCGGGCCGGGCGTGCGCGAGGGCGAGCCCGGGCGCGATCACCACATAGGGGCCGTGTTCGTCGATCATGCGGATCATCTCGTCGGCGTAGCCCGGGCGGGCTGCCCCTGATGCCGCGAGCGCGCGTCCCGCGACTCGCACGGCGGCGCGCCAGTCGTCGACTTCTGCGCCGACGATGATCGCCGACTCGGCAAGGATGGGAAGCGGCATCAGGCCCGCTCGAACCCGGCGCTGATCTGGTCGGCCAGCTCTTCACGCTCCTCGAACGGCAGGAAACTCGACCCCGCGGCGTTCAGCTGGAACACCTCGAGATCGGCCAGGTCGTAATCGAAGGTCTCGGCCAGCAGGGCGAGTTCCCGGCTGAGCGAGGTGCGACTCATCAGGCGATTGTCGGTGTTCACGGTCACACGGAAGCCGAGCTGGTAGAGCAGATCGAAGGGGTGATCGATCAGCTCCTTGCCCCACTGCGCGATCGCGCCGGTCTGGAGGTTCGACGACGGACTCAGCTCGAGCGCGATCTCGCGATCCTTGACCCACTGCGAGAGCCGACCGAGCTCCACGTAAGTGTTCTCGTCGTCCGAACGGTCCACGGTGATGTCCTCGGCGAGGCGCACACCGTGGCCAAGGCGAAGGGCGCGGCCATCGAGCAGGGCCCCACGGATGCTTTCGAGCCCATCCGCCTCGCCCGCGTGCACCGTCGTCGGAAAGTAGTGCCTGGCGAGGTAGTCGAAGGCCTCGCGGTGGTTTCCGGCGGGGAATCCCGCCTCGGCTCCCGCGATGTCGAAGCCCACCACTCCATCGTTGCGGTGACGCACCGCGAGTTCGGCGATCTGGAGCCCGCGATCGGCGTGCCGCATGGCCGTGACGAGTTGGCCGATCCGGATGCCGCGTCCCCCTTCCGTCACCGAATCGATGCCCTCCTCGATGCCCTCCTGCACCGCCTCTACGGCCTCGTCGAGGGAGAGTCCGCGCGCCAGGTGCTGCTCGGGAGCCCAGCGGATCTCCCCGTACACCACACCGTCGGCATCGAGATCTTCGACGAACTCACGGGCGACGCGGGTCAGTCCCTCCGCCGTCTGCATCACCGAAGTCGTGATATCGAAGGTCGTGAGGTATTCGACCAGCGAGCCCGAGTCTGCCTTCTCGGCGAACCAGTCGCCGAGGGCCGCGGCATCCGATTGTGCTCCCTTCGTTTGGGGAAGGGCGAACCCGATCTCGTCGGCGAGTTCGATGATGGTCTGCGGGCGGAGCCCACCGTCGAGGTGGTCGTGCAGCGAGACCTTGGGAAGCGCGGTGATGTTCGCGCCCCCACCGGGCAGGAAGAAGTCTGAGGGGCTCATGCCCCAAATCTATCGGGTGGCACCGGGCGCTAACCTGACGGTATGGCGAACAGGATCATTCTGGATTGCGACCCGGGGCACGATGATGCGATCGCCCTGATCCTGGCCCACGGCAACCCCGATATCGAACTCGTTGCGGTGACGACCGTGCACGGCAACCAGACGATCGAGAAGGTGACGCGCAACGCGCTGGCGGTCGCACGGATCGCGGGAATCACCGGGGTGCCTTTCGCCGCCGGAGCCCACCGGCCGCTCGTGCGGGCCGCGGAGGTGGCCGTTGCGATCCACGGCGAGTCCGGCCTGGACGGTCCGGCGCTGCCGTCTCCGTCGTTCGAGGCCGACCCTCGGCACGCGGTCGATCTGATCATCGACACGATCCTGTCTGCACCCCCACGGACGATCACCCTCGTGCCGACCGGAGCGCTCACCAACATCGCCCTCGCCGTGCGCAAGGAACCGCGCATCGCCGCTCTCGTGAAGGAGGTCGTGCTGATGGGTGGCGGCTATCACGTCGGCAACTGGAGCGCCGCGGCCGAATTCAACATCGTGATCGATCCGGAGGCGGCCCACATCGTCTTCAACGAGAGTTGGAAGCTCACGATGGTGGGACTGGATGTCACGCACCAGGCTCTGGCCACCCCGGATGTCGTCGCCGCGATCGCGGCCGTCGACACCGCGCCGGCGCGGTTCGTGGTGGAACTGCTCGACTTCTTCGGGCGGGCCTACCGGGACGCACAGGGCTTCGAGCATCCGCCAGTCCACGATCCCTGCGCGGTCGCCCTCGTGATCGACCCGAGCGTGATGACCGTGGTGCGGGTTCCGCTGGATGTCGAACTCACTGGCTCGCGGACGCTCGGCATGACGGTGGCCGACTTCCGCTCCACACCGCCGGAGAGCTGCACGACCCACGCCGCCACGAACCTCGACCATGCGAAGTTCTGGGCCCTCATCGTGGATGCCCTGGTGCGAATCGGCGATCCGCCCCAGTAGCCGCCCGCCGCCGCCCGCCGCCGCCAGCCGCCCGCCGCCTTCCACCTCCCGTTTTTACGACCACCACCCTGTACGAAAAGGCCGGTGGTAGTAAAAACGGGAGGTGGATGGAGCATGGGTGGGGCGGGCTCAGCTCCGCGGACGGCGCCCGGCCAGCCAGGCGAGCCCGCCGAGGGCCATGCCACCCAGGATGCGACGGAACGGATTGACTCCGCGCGCGAGTTCGTCGACGGCCCAGACGAGCAGGGCGAGCACCGCCACGACCCCGACGCCGGTTCGCAGCTTCGACTTGGGCAGCAGCACACCGACGAGGGTCGCTGCGGAGAACACGCGCTGCTCGAAATTCGGGGGCTGGGCGAGAGTGATCCGGCCGGTCGCACGGCTGCGGAACATCCAGTCAAGTCCGTTGTTTCTGCCAGACATCAGGCTCCAATTCGTTCGGCGATGAGCGGTCCACCGTCGAGGACCTCCTCTCCCGCCTCTCCGATACGGTACGCGCCTTCCAGCGCCTCGAGCGCCCGCGCGAATCGTTCCGGCTCGTCGGCGCTGAGGGTGAACAGCGGCTGGCCCGCCGTGATCCGGTCGCCCGGCTTCGCGTGCAGGTCGATCCCCGCCGCGTGCTGCACTGCATCCTGCTTGCGCGCCCGCCCCGCGCCGAGCCGCCAGGCCGCGATCCCGAACGGCAGCGCCTGCTGCTCCACCAGCACGCCATCGAGGGCGGCGGCGACCACGTGGGTCTCCCGTGCCACCGGCAACGCGGCTGCCGGGTCTCCCCCCTGTGCGCGAATCATGCGATTCCAGCTGTCCATGGCGCGCCCGTCGGCGAGCGCGGCTTCGACATCCGCATCCGGCTGTCCGGCCTGCCGCAGCATCTCTCGTGCGAGGGCGACGGTGAGGGCGACGACGTCAGAGGGGCCTCCACCGGCAAGTACCTCCACCGACTCCCGCACCTCATTGGCGTTGCCGATCGCGAGGCCGAGCGGCACATTCATGTTGGTGAGCAGGGCGGATGTCGCGACGCCAGCATCCTCACCGAGCGCGACCATCGTCTGGGCGAGTTCGCGGGACGAGGCGATGTCCTTGAGGAAGGCGCCCGAACCGAACTTCACGTCGAGCACGAGCGCCGAGGTGCCTTCGGCGATCTTCTTGGACATGATCGACGACGCGATCAGGGGGATCGATTCGACGGTGCCGGTGATGTCCCGGAGCGCGTAGAGCTTGCCGTCGGCTGGGGCGAGCCCGGAGCCGGCCGCGCAGATGACCGCACCGACCTCGCCCAGGATCGCCCGCATGCGCTCCCCCGAGATGTTGGCCTGCCAGCCCGGGATCGACTCCAGTTTGTCGAGCGTGCCGCCGGTGTGGCCGAGCCCGCGACCGGAAAGCTGGGGTACCGCGGCGCCGAAGGAGGCGACGAGCGGGGCGAGAGGCAGGGTGATCTTGTCGCCGACGCCGCCGGTGGAGTGCTTGTCGACGGTCCGCCGGGAGAGGCCCGAGAAGTCCATCGTCTCGCCCGAGGCGATCATCGCCAGCGTGAGGTCGCGAATCTCTCGCCGCTCCATGCCGTTGAGGAAGATCGCCATCGACATGGCCGCCATCTGTTCATCGGCGACGAAGCCGCGGGTGTAGGCATCCACGAGCCAGCGGATCTGGCCGGTCGAGAGCGCGCCCCGGTCACGCTTGGAGTGGATGAGGTCGACGACGTCGAAGGCTTCGATGGCCATGGTGGGGTTCCGATCGTGGGGTCAGTCTGCGGTGCGGTATTCGGCGAGCTGGCGCGGGCCGAAGGCGTCCGGAAGCACCTCGTCGATCGTCTTCACACCGGACACGGTGTCAAGAAGCATGCCGGGTGCGGAATGTTCATAGAGCAACTGCCGGCACCGACCGCAGGGCATGAGGATGTTGCCGCGTCCGTCCACACAGGTGAAGGCGACGAGGCGTCCACCGCCGGTCATGTGCAGGGAGGACACCAGGGCGCATTCGGCACACAGCGTGAGACCGTAGGAGGCGTTCTCTACGTTCGCACCGGAGATGACGCGCCCATCGTCGACCAGCGCGGCGGCTCCAACCGGGAACTTCGAGTAGGGCACGTAGGCGTGAGTGTTTGCTTCGTTCGCGACCAGCCGAAGCGCATCCCAGTCGTCCTTCCGCATCGTCAGCCCTTCACGTAGGGTTTGCCCGATGCCGCCGGTCCCCGCACGGAGCCGACGAGGCCGGCCACGGCGAAGATGGTGATCACATAGGGGAGCATCAGCATGAATTCGCTCGGTACTGGTGAACCGATCGTCGAGAGCACGCTCTGCAGGTTGGTCGCAAACCCGAACAGCAGGGCGGCGAGGGTGGCTCGGATCGGGTCCCACCGCCCGAAGATCACCGCCGCGAGTGCGATGAATCCGGCGCCTGCGGTCATCTCCTTGGTGAACCCGCCGACCGAGCCGAGGGTGAAGTAGGCACCACCGAAGCCGGCGATGGCTCCGGCGAGCGACACGTTCCAGAAGCGGGTGCGGTTGACGTTGATGCCGACGGTGTCCGCCGCCTGGGGGTGTTCGCCGGAGGACCTCAGGCGCAGCCCCCACCTGGTGTGGAAGAGGAAGTACCAGATGGCGCCGACGGCGACGTACATGATGTAGATGATGATGGTCTGTCGAAACAGGGTGGGTCCGATGATCGGGATCTCGCTGAGCAGCGGGATGTTGATCCGCTGGAATCTCTCGGGAGAATTGAGGCTCGCCTGGTTCGGGCTCAGCAGGGTCGAGTAGAGGAAGCTCGTCAGCCCCATGACGAGCACATTGAGTACAATACCGACGATCACCTGATCGACGAAATACTTGATCGAGAACGCCGCAAGCACGAAGGAGACGAGCATTCCCGCGACCATGGCCGCGACGAGGCCGAGCAGCGGCACGCGGGTCGCGGACGCGACGAGCGCCGAGACGAACGCTCCCGCGAGAAGTTGGCCCTCGATGGCCACGTTGACCACACCGACCCGTTCCGAAATCACCCCACCGAGCGCTCCGAAGATCAGCGGCACGCTCAGACCGACCGCACCGACCAGCAAACCGGCCACCGGGATCGACCGGAGGCCAGCGGATGCCCAGACCAGGAAGGCGAACATGAACAGCACCGCGAACACCGCGATCACCCACACCGGAACACGACGCGCGCGGACGACGAGCCAGGTCACCCAGGCGGCGATGAGTCCAAGCAGCACCGAGGTGACGATCGAGGCGGGACGGGAATCGACGGGGATGGCCGGGATCTGGAAGAAGTCGGCATCGGTCGACAACCGAAAGGTGCTGGTGCCGGACCGCCCAAGGATGCCGAAGAGCACCAGGGAGAGGAGTGCGAAGAATCCGAGGGCGATGGGCGCCTTCCAGTTCTTCACCACCGCCGTCTCGAGCACGATCGGGGCACTGCTCGGAACGGCCCGGTTGCCTGTCACGGCGGTCATTTGGTCACCACAGCCTTCTTGGCGGAAATCTTGGCTGGCCTGAGCCGCGGAACGGGAGAGGGGGACGGGAGTCGGAAGACCGCTCGCACGAGCGGCGGGGCCGCGATGAACAGCACGATGAGAGACTGCACCACCAGCACGATCTCTACCGGGACACCCTGCGCAGCCTGCATCGTGAATCCGCCGGCCTTGAAGGCACCGAAGAGGATGCCGGCGAAGAAGACTCCCCACGGCCTCGAGCGTCCGAGCAGCGCCACGGTGATCGCATCGAAGCCGATGCCAGCGTCGATGCCCGACCCGAAGCCGGTGGTGATGGACGACTGCACCTGGTTCGCCCCCGCCAGGCCGATGAGCCCGCCCGAGATGAGCATGGCGTACACGTAGACGTTTTTCACGTCGATCCCGGCGACGCGTGCGGCGTGTGGGTTCTCCCCGATCGCGCGGAATTTGAATCCGAGGCTCGAACGGTTGAGAAGGTACCAGACGAACGCCGTCGCCACGATCGCGAGCAGGAACCCGATGCTGAGGTTGTAGGAGGGCCCGAACAGGTCGGGAAAGATCGCGGTGGGCTTCATCGCCGGCGACTTGGGATTGCTCGATCCCTTCGCCTGCAGGAGCCCGGGCGTTCGCAGCATGAAGGCGATGAGATAGTACGCGACGTAGTTGAGCATGATCGTGACGATCACCTCGTGTGCCCCCGTTCGCGCCTTGAGTAGCCCGACGATCCCCCCCCAGATCGCTCCCCCCGCGATTCCCGCACCCAGCGCGACGATGAGGTGCAGTGGGAAGGGAAGGTCGAAGGAATATCCGACCCAGCCGGCGGCCGCGGCGGCGATGAGCATCTGCCCCCGGCCGCCGATGTTGAACAGCCCGACCCGAAAGGCGAGGGCCACGCCGAGGCCGGCGGCGATCAGCGGTGTCGCGAAGGAGAGGGTTTCGGTGAACGGCCTGATGCCGGTCGCGAAATCCGGTCGGCCGAAGTTGTAGATGGACCCCTGGAAGAGCGCGGTATAGGCACCGGAAACCGAGGTCCAGATCGCCTGCAGGGTGTCGGCGGGCCGCGAGAAGAAATAGCCGGACGCTGTTGTGACCCCCGGGTCGGTCAGTGCGATCAGGATGCCGCCGGCCACGAGCGCGAGCACAACCGCGAGCACCGAGATGAGGGCAGTGCCGCTGGTGATCTCGCGAAGGACGCCGGCGAACCGCGAGGGCGGGCTCTGGGCAGGACCGACCGGTGCGGGTATCTGCTCGTCACTCATGCCGCCGCCTCCGCAGACTCGGGCAGTTCGCCCGCCATCATCAGCCCGAGCACGTCGCGCGGCGTCGTTCCGGGCACGATGCCCACGATCGTGCCGCGATACATCACCGCGATCCGGTCGGCAAGGGCCACCACCTCGTCGAGTTCAGTGGAGACGACGATCACGGGTGTGCCGGCATCCCGGGTTGCCACAATCCTGCTGTGCACGAATTCGATCGACCCCACATCGAGTCCCCGGGTCGGTTGTGCAGCGACGAGCAGTCGGAGATCCCGGCTGAGTTCTCTCGCGAGCACCACCTTCTGCTGGTTTCCCCCGGAGAGCTTGCCGGCATGCGTTCCGATGCCCTGGGCGCGGATGTCGAACTCCACCACCTTCTCCTCGGCGAATTCCGCGAGGCTCCCGAGTTGAAGCGCGCCGGACTTCACGAACGGCGCGCCGTCGGAGCGATCGAGCATGAGGTTCTCGGCGATGCTGAACTCGGCGATGAGCCCGTCTTGTCCACGGTCCTCCGGCACGAATCCGACACCGGAGTCGAGCACCTTCCGCGTCGTCGCCCGACGGAGTTCCTGTCCGTCGAGCACGATCGACCCGGTGACCCGGGGCTGCAGTCCCATGATGGCTTCGGTGAGCTCGGTCTGGCCATTACCCTGCACGCCGGCGATCGCAAGGATCTCACCGGCATGCACGGCGAAGCTCACGTTGTTCACCACCAACTGCCCCCGGAGGTCGATCACCGAGAGGGCATCAACGACCAGGGCGGGGGGTCCCGGCGTGGCAGCATCCTTCTGCACTGTCAGCTCCACCGCCCGCCCGACCATGAGGGAGGCGAGTTCGGTGTTGGTCGCGGAGGGGGATGCTTCGCCGACCACCTTCCCGAGACGGATGACCGTGATCCGGTCCGCGACCTCGCGCACCTCGCGCAGTTTGTGCGTGATGAAGACGATCGAGGTGCCGGCCGACCTGAGCTGTCTCATGATCACCATGAGTTCGTCGGTCTCCTGCGGCGTGAGCACCGCCGTCGGCTCGTCGAAGACGAGCACCTTCGCATTACGGGAGAGGGCCTTGATGATCTCCACCCTCTGTTGCACGCCGACGGGCAGGTCGTCGACCAGGGCATCCGGATCGATGTCGAACCCGAATCGACCGGAGATCTCGCGCACCTGCTCGCGGGCCGCGGCGAGGTTCAGGCGCCCGCCGAAGGTGGTCTGCTCGTGCCCGAGCATCACGTTCTCGGCCACAGTGAAGACGGGAATCAGCATGAAATGCTGGTGCACCATTCCGATGCCGGCGGCCATGGCATCGCCCGGGCCCGCGAAGTGCTGCACGACGCCGTCGAGCAGGATCTCGCCCTCCTCGGCCTGGTAGAGGCCGTACAGCACGTTCATCAGTGTGGACTTTCCCGCACCGTTCTCGCCGAGCAGGCAGTGGATCTCGCCCGATTCGACGACGAGATCAATGTGATCGTTGGCCACCAGGGCACCGAATTTCTTGGTGATCCCACGGAGTTCGAGCTTCATGCGTCCCAATCTATCCGGCAACGTCGCACGGGTTATCGCCACCGGTCACTCAGGTGGGGTGATGGTTAAGCAGGGCGGGGAGACCAGCAGCGCCGGCCTCCCCACCCTCCCATTTGTGGTGTCGTCAGCTACCGGAGAGGTAGGACTTGACCGTGAGCTTGCCGCTGATGATGTCGGCCTTGAGCTTGTCCAGCTCGCCCTGCAGGCCGGGGTCTACCTTCGACTCGAAGTCATGGAACGGGGCGATGCCCACTCCGTTGTTCTTCAGGTTGCCGACATAGGCCACATTGTCGAAGCTGCCCTTCGCCTGCTTGGCGCTGGCCTTGACGACGGCCTGGGTGGCCGGGTCGATGCCCTTGAGCACGGAAGTCAAGTACAGGCTGGAGTAGGTCGGGAAGGTGTTGAACACGTCGGCGTCGGCACCCAGAAGGGCGATGGCCTTGCCTGAGTCCTTGATCGCCGCACCGGCACTCTGGAAGATCGGCCCGCCGACCGGGAAGATGACATCCGCGCCCTGGTCGATCAGGTTCTGAGCGGTGCTCTTGGCGGTGTCGTTCGCGGCGAACCCGCCGGTGAACGAGCCCTTCTGGCTCGTGACATCCCAGCCGACTACCTTGACGGCCTTGCTCTTGTCCTTGTTGAACTGCGCGACGCCGTCGGAGAAGCCGTCCATGAAGATCGTGACGGTCGGGAACTGCATGCCGCCGAAGGTGCCGACGATGCCCGACTTGCTGTAGCTCGCCGAGGCGTAGCCGGCGAGGAAGGCGGCCTGGGCGGTGTCGAAGAGAATCGGCTTGATGTTCGGCTCGTCGACCTTGCCGTCGAAGTTGGCATCAGCGCCGTCATCGATGATGGCGAACTGGACGGTCGGATTGGCCTTCGCCGCCGACAGCGTCGCGGCGGAGAGATTGAAGCCGACCGTGATGATCAGGTTGCAGTTGGCGGCGAGCATACTGTCGATGTTCGGCGCATAGTCGGTGTCGGCGTTGGACTCGGCCTTCTTATAGGAGGCGCCGATCGACTTGGCCGCGGACTGCAGACCTTCGAGGCCCAGCTGGTTGAAGGACTTGTCGTCGAATCCGCCGCTGTCGGAGACCATGCAGGGCAGGAATTTGGTCTTTGCCACGGTGGTGGTGACGGCCTTCGGCGGCGCTGCGCAGCCGGCGAGCAGGGTGACGACGCCGAAAAAGGCCAGACCGGCGACGGTGGCCCTGCGCGTGGTGATTCTCAAGATGTCCTCCAGGAAGGTGCGGCCACGGCAGCGGTTGCCGGGGCGATAAGTGGTGTCAGGTTACCGAATGTTACGACAGCGGATGCGGCATCCGGGGCATCCTGCGGCCAATGGTTACCAAGATGCGATGGTCAGGAAATGTTGCAGAAATGATCACCCGTCGGCACCGACCGGTCAGAGCACGTCGCTGCGCCCCGACAGTTTGAGAGCATCCACCACCGACTTCACCCGCTGCGCGTTGGCGCTAGTGGTCACGAGCAGGGCATCCGGGGTGTCCACGACGACGATGTCGGTGACGCCGATGAGAGAGATGAGACGCCCGGTCTGGCTGATGACCACGCCGCTGGAAGCATCCGCGAGCACCCGGGCGTTCTCGCCGAGGATCGCGAGGTCGGACTTGCGGCCGCCGGAATGCAGCTTGGCGATCGCGGCGAAGTCGCCGACGTCATCCCAGTCGAAGTCGCCGGGGATGACGACGAGGCGACCTGCTGCCGCCGCCGGTTCCGCCACCGTGTAGTCGATCGCGATCTTCTTCAGCTCCGGCCAGACCTTATCGACCACTGCCCCGCGGCGCGGGGTGTCCCACGCCTCGGCGAGTTCCGTAAGCCCGGCGAGCAGCTCCGGTTCGGTCTCGCCGAGCTGTTGAAGCAACACGTCGGCGCGCGAAATGAACATGCCACCGTTCCACAGGTAGTTCCCATCGGCGAGATATTGCTGCGCGGTGGCGAGGTCTGGCTTCTCGACGAAACTGTCGACACTCACGGCGCGGGGCGCATCCCGGATCTCGAGCGCGGCACCGCAGTGGATGTAACCGAAGCCGATGGCAGCATCCGTCGGTGTGATCCCGATCGTCGCGATGTAGCCGGCCTCCGCCGCGGCGACCGCCTCGACCACGGCCCGTCGGAATCCACGCTGGTCGGAGATCACATGGTCGGCCGCGAAGGAGCCGATGATCACATCCGGTTCCCGCCTCACCAGGATCGCGGCCGCAAGTCCGATCGCCGCCGAAGAATCCTTCGGCTCGCTCTCGAGCACGACATTCGGATCGGTCAGATCGGGCAACTGGCCCTCCACGGCGGCCCGGTGGGCGCGCCCGGTAACCACCATGATTCGGTCAGCGCCGGAGATCGGCGCGAGGCGATCCCAGGTGGCGCGGAGCAGGGTGCTACCGGAACCGGTGAGGTCGTGAAGGAACTTCGGGGCGTCCGCGCGCGAGAGCGGCCAGAGCCGGGAGCCGATCCCGCCGGCCGGGATGACGCTGTAAAAGCGGGCGAGCGGATCAATCGATGTGGCCATGCCGCCAAGACTATCCGCCGGCAGTAGCTGGGAAATGTCCCGATACGGGCGGCAGGGGAGCGGGCGTGGCCGAGCGAGACGATCGTGCGGGAATAGAATCGAAAGAGTTCGACTGTGAACATTCCCAGCTCCCCTTGTCGGAGCTGACCGATGCCAAGGAGGGTTGCTCGTGCCAGAGAAGTCGGCGGGGGCCCTGGCTGCTCCCATGCCAGACAAGAAAGTTCCGCCGCCACGGATCTCCGCCCCGCGGGTGCCCCGAGGAACCCTGTATCGCGGGCGGGAGGGCATGTGGTCGTGGGTGTTGCATCGAATCACGGGTGTGGCGATCTTCTTCTTCCTGCTCGTTCACATCCTCGACACGTCCCTGATCCGGCTCAGCCCGCAGGCCTACAACGCGGTGATCGACCAGTACAAGACCCCGATCATGGGGCTCGGCGAGGCAGCCCTGGTCGCCGCGATCGGATTCCACGCCCTCAACGGACTGCGCATCATCCTGATCGACTTCTGGAGCGTCGGCACCAAACACCAGCGCCTCATGTTCTGGATCGTCATCGGCCTGTGGGTCGTCTTGATGGCGGGCTTCCTGCCCCGCCAGCTCATCCGCATCTTCGGGGGGGCCTGACCATGACCTCCACCATTGAGACGCCGCGATCACCCAGAACCCAACAGCACTCGCGCGTCAACCTCGAAAAATGGGGCTGGATCTATATGCGCGCCAGCGGCGTCGTGCTGGTCGTGCTCATCTTCGGTCACCTCTTCGTCAACCTGGTCGCCGGAACGGGCGTAAAAGCTATCGATTTCGGCTTCGTCGGCGGCAAGCTTTCCCAGCCGTTCTGGCAGATCTGGGACACCCTTCTGCTCTGGTTGGCCCTCATCCACGGCGCCAATGGCATGCGCACCATCGTCAACGACTACGCCGCCAACCCCCTTGTCCGTCGCATATTCACGGGGGCTCTCCTCGCCTCCGCCGTACTACTGATCCTGCTGGGAACCCTTGTGATTTACACCTTCGATCCATGCCCCGCGGGGTCGCCAGCCGACCTGCTCCCCTCCTTCTGCCCGGCCAAGTAGGCCGGCGAAGACAATGGGCACTGACTCAGAAGGCACCTCGTCGATCATCGATGGCGTGCACCACCACCAGTTCGACATTGTGGTCGTCGGCGCCGGCGGCGCGGGGATGCGGGCGGCCATCGAGGCCGGACCGCACGCGAGCACCGCCGTGATCTCCAAGCTGTACCCGACGCGCTCGCACACCGGGGCCGCACAGGGCGGAATGGCGGCGGCGCTGGCCAACGTGGAAGAGGACAACTGGGAGTGGCACACCTACGACACCGTCAAGGGCGGTGACTACCTGGTCGACCAGGATGCCGCTGAGATCCTCGCGAAGGAGGCCATCGACGCCGTCCTCGACCTCGAAAACATGGGACTGCCGTTCAACCGAACGCCCGATGGCAAGATCGACCAGCGCCGTTTCGGCGGCCATACCCGTGAACACGGGAAGGCGCCGGTACGCCGTGCATGTTACGCCGCGGATCGCACCGGCCACATGATCCTGCAGACGCTCTTCCAGAACTGCGTCAAGCTCGGCATCAACTTCTTCAACGAGTTCTACGTGCTCGACCTGGTGATGACCGAGGTGACGGATGCCTTCGGTGCAACCACGGAGCAGCCTTCCGGAGTCGTCGCCTACGAACTCGCCACCGGCGAACTGCACGTGTTCCAGGCCAAGGCCATCATCTTCGCCACGGGCGGGTTCGGCAAGATCTACAAGACCACCTCGAACGCCCACACGCTCACCGGAGACGGCGTCGGCATCATCTGGCGCAAGGGCCTGCCGCTTGAGGACATGGAGTTCTACCAGTTCCACCCCACCGGCCTCGCCGGTCTCGGCATCCTGCTCTCCGAAGCGGCCCGCGGTGAGGGCGCGATCCTGCGCAACAGCACCGGGGAGCGGTTCATGGAGCGCTACACCCCCACACTGAAGGACCTCGCCCCGCGAGACATCGTGGCGCGATCGATGGCGACGGAGATCCGTGAGGGGCGCGGGGCCGGTCCGAACAAGGATTACCTGTATCTGGACATCACTCACCTCGAGCCCGCCGTGATCGACGAGAAGCTGCCGGACATCACGGAGTTCGCCCGCACCTACCTCGGCGTCGAGCCGTACACCGAACCGGTGCCCGTGCTGCCGACCGCGCACTACGCCATGGGGGGAATCCCCACCAACGTGAAGGCCGAGGTGCTGCGCAACAACACCGAGGTCGTGCCCGGCCTGTACGCTGCCGGCGAGTGCGCCTGCGTGAGCGTGCACGGCTCCAATCGGCTCGGCACCAACTCGCTGCTCGACATCAACGTGTTCGGGAAGCGCAGCGGGCAGAACGCCGTCGAATACGTAAAGACGGCCGAGTTCGTGCCGTTGCCGGATGACCCGGCCGCGGGCGTGCGCAAGATCCTGGACCTGGTGCGGAGCGGAAACGGTTCGGAGAACATCGCCGCCATCCGCAAGGAACTGCAGGACTCGATGGATCGCAACGCACAGATCTTCCGCACCGACGAGTCCCTCGCCGAGGTGACGGAGCTCATCGAACGTCTTCGCGCCCGCTACAAGAACATCGCCCTGCGCGACAAGGGCAAGCGGTTCAACACCGACCTGCTCGAGGCTGTGGAGCTCGGATTCCTGCTCGACCTCGCCGAGGTGGTGGTTTATTCGGCCCGTTCGCGCAAGGAGAGTCGCGGCGGACACATGCGCGAGGACTACCCGGACCGTGACGATGAGAACTTCCTCGTGCACACGATGGCCTACCTGGTCGGCGACCCAGAGTCCGCCGATGCCGGCGAGCACATCACGCTCGGGTGGAAGCCGGTCGTGATCACCAACTATCCGCCGATGGAAAGAAAATACTAATGAAAGACGCGCGCCTGTCATGAGCAACGCAGTCCTGGAAAATCGCCCGTCGGTGCCGGAAGAGATTCCGACCTTCACCGCTACCCTGACCATCCGCCGCTTCGACCCGGAGGTGGACCTCGAGCCGCGTTGGGAAAATTTCGACGTGGTGATGGGCGGCACCGACCGTGTGCTCGATGCGCTGCACAAGATCAAATGGGAGCAGGACGCTTCGCTCACCTTCCGCCGCTCGTGCGCACATGGCGTCTGCGGTTCGGACGCCATGCGCATCAACGGTCGAAACCGCCTCGCCTGCAAGACACTGCTCAAGGATCTCGACCTGTCCAAGCCGATTTACATCGAGGCGATCAAGGGCCTTCCCCTCGAGAAGGACCTGATCGTGAACATGGACCCGTTCTTCGAGAGCTTCAAGGCGGTGCAGCCGTTTCTCATCGCCTCGTCAAAGCCGGAGAAGGAACGCCTGCAGAGCCCGGTGGAGCGCGCCCGATTCGATGACACCACCAAGTGCATCCTGTGTGCGGCATGCACCTCGAGTTGCCCGGTGTTCTGGACCGACGGACAGTACTTCGGTCCGGCCGCGATCGTCAACGCGCACCGTTTCATCTTCGACTCGAGGGACGAGGGATCGCAGGTGCGCCTCGACATCCTCAACGACAAGGAGGGCGTGTGGCGCTGCCGCACGACCTTCAACTGCACGGAGGCCTGCCCTCGCGGCATCCAGGTGACCCAGGCCATCGCCGAGGTCAAGGCGGCCATCTTGCGGGGCAATCCCTAGGCACCCATCCGCGACCAGCGCGCGGATTCAGGCGGATGCCGCGGCTCGTGCTCCCGCCGCCGTGCGAGCTCCCAGCGCAGCGGCAGCCTTCTGCCGCGCCTGGTCGAGCGTCACCGTCAGGAGCTCGGCGCGCACATCGGCGAGTGCCGCGGGAGTCATGCTCAGTGTTGTCGCTCCAAGACCGATCAGCACCACCGCGAGTTGCGGATCCGCCGCCGCCTCCCCACAGATTCCGACCGGCTTGCCTGTCGCCGCCCCGGCGTCGCCGATGAGCTTCACCAGGCGCAACACTGCGGGGTGCCAGGGGTCCTGGAAGTGTGCGACCGATCCGAGCATCCGGTCTGCCGCCAGGGTGTACTGGGTGAGGTCATTGGTTCCGACACTCACGAAGTCTGCGCTCTCGAGCACCTGCTCTGCCAGCACCGCAAGGGCCGGCACCTCGGCCATCACCCCGACGATCTTAAGGCCGAGTTCCCGGCCGAGCGCGACGAAGTATTCGGTCTCTTCCGAGTCGGACACCATGGGCGCCATCACCCAGAGTTCGGCATCAGTTTCTACATCGGCGAGCGCGAGAGCCGTCAGCTGGTCGCGGAGGATCGGTTCGCTCGCCCGAAGGGCCCGCAGCCCACGCAACCCGAGGGCCGGGTTCTCCTCGTGGGCATCGTTGAGGAAGCTGAGCGGTTTGTCGGCGCCGGCATCGAGCGCCCGTACCACGACCTTTTTGCCGGGGAAATGCGAGAGCAGTTCCACGTATTGCGATCGCTGTTCCTCCACTGTTGGCGCGGACTTCGAATCGAGGAACAGGAACTCGGTGCGGAAGAGCCCGACACCCTCGGCGCCAAGGGCGACGGCGGCCGCGGCATCTTTCGGCGAACCAAGGTTGGCGAGCAGCGGCACCCGTGTGCCGTCGGCCAGTGCGCCGTCGGTGATCGGAGCCGCATCCGCGGCGGCACGGTCAGCGATGCGCTGCCGGGCGGCGGCGACCTCGGCATCGTCCGGCGCGACGCGCACGCTTCCGGTGGCGGCATCCGCAATGACGATCGTTCCATCGGTCAGGCCGAGTGCGCCGGTGACTCCGACGATCGCCGGGATCGACTTGGAGCGGGCGAGGATTGCCGTGTGGCTGGTGGGGCCGCCGTCGCGGGTGATGAGGCCGAGTACCTTGTCGAGGTCGAGAAGCGCGGTGTCAGCCGGTGCGAGGTCTGGCGCCACGAGGATGAACGGTCGGTCAGAGCTCGGCACACCGGGGGCTGCGACTCCACGCAGCCTGGCGATGATGCGCTGCGCCACGTCACCGAGGTCGGTGGCGCGCTCCGCCATGAGGCCGCCCATGCCGGTGAGCATGTCCTGGAAGGCCCCGAATGCCTCGAACACGGCGCGCTCCCCGGTCTGGCCGGACTCGATCCGGGCGGAGACGTCATCGACGAGAGTCGGGTCTTCGGCCATCAGAGAGGCCGCTTCGAGCACGTCGCGCGCGGCCCCGCCGGCCTTCTCCCCCCGGGCTCGGAGCTCGACGGCGACGCTCGACAGTGCGGAGGTGACGGTTGCCAGTTCCGCCGCCGCCTCGGCGGTGCGTGGCACGTCCGCCGGCGCGGGCAGGGGATCGGGCATCCGCAGAATCGGTCCGACGGCCGTCCCGCGTCCCACACCGATACCGTGCAAATCCATGGGGTCCTCTTCCTCGAGCCGTTGCCGTGTCACGAAAACTCTACCGGCGTGCTGGTTAGGCTTGGACGGTCGAAAGGGAACGGATGCTCCGGTCGGTACAAGCGCTCATCGCGCGGGTCATGCTGCTTCGACCGGTACGGGTCTTCCAGCGCTACGCCGCGAAAAACGGCCCGATCCTCGCCGGCGGACTCAGCCTGACCGCCCTGTACAGCGTCTTCGCCGGCCTCTACGTGGGATTCGCCATCCTCGGGCTGTCGATCGAGGCGAATCCCGACCTGAAGACGGCGGTCATCTCCACCCTGTCCACATCCGTTCCCGGCCTGATCAACACCTCCGGTGGCACTGGCGGCGCGATCGACCTCGATGCGCTGTTCGCCTCCCGGGTGCTCGGCTGGAGCAGCATCATCGCCGGCCTGGCGCTGTTGGTGACAGCCTTGAGCTGGTTCGCCTCCGCCAGGGCGGCCGTGCGCGCCGTGTTCGAGCTGGAACCCGATACAACTTTCTTCCTCCTTCTCAAACTGCGAGATCTCGGACTCGTGATCGCCTTCGCCGTCGTCACCATTTTCTCGGCGATAATCTCGGTCGTCTCCAGCAGCGCCCTCAACTTCCTCTTCGACGTGGCGGGCATCGGCACCGAGTCGGCCCTCGCCACCGGAGTGGCGCGGGTGATCGGCCTTCTCGTCTCCCTGGTGATCGACACTCTTGTGCTTGCCATGCTGTTCCGGGTGCTGCTCGCGGCGCGGATACCCTGGCGGCGCCTCTTTACCGGCTCCCTGCTCGGAGGCCTCGGCCTCGGCATCCTCAAGGTGCTCGGGGCGACGATCGTGGGGGGCGCCGGCAACAACCCGCTTCTTGCGTCGTTCGCGGTGATTCTCGGGCTGCTCGTCTGGTTCGGTCTGGTGTGCCAGGTGATCTTGCTTTCGGCGACCTGGATCTCGGTCGACATGGCAGACCACGGGCAGTCAGCCACGACGGCCGCTCGGCGCGCCGGTGGTGTTCCGCGCGGTCGTCACCCGCGGCCCCGCGTGCGGCCGGTCGCCCGGCTGAAATGACGTCAGCCCTCTTCGCTAGGCTCGATTCATGAGCACTCCCCTGCGTATCGCCAGCGTCAACGTGAACGGGGTGCGTGCCGCGTTCCGCAAGGGAATGGGTCAGTGGCTGGCGGCTCGGGATGTCGACATCCTCGCCCTGCAGGAGGTGCGGGCCGCCACCAGTGACCTCGAAGAACTGCTCGGGCCCGAGTGGAATATCCTCCACGACGCAGCGACCGCGAAGGGTCGCGCCGGCGTCGCCCTTGCCAGTCGCGGAGCTGCCGACATCCACCGCGTTGACCTGGGCGACGAGAGGTTCGACAGTGCCGGCCGCTGGCTCGAGGCCGATTATCGCGTCGGCGAGTCGATCGTCACCGTCGTGAGCACCTACGTGCACTCCGGGGACGCTGAAACTCCAAAGAAGATGATCGAGAAATACAAGTTCCTCGACGCCATGACCCGGCGCCTTCCGGAGCTCTCTTCGCACACACCGCTGGCGGTGATCGTCGGCGACCTCAACGTTGCGCACCGCGAAATCGACCTCAAGAACTGGCGCGGCAACCGCAAGAGCGCCGGCTTCCTGCTCAAGGAGCGTGCCTACTTCGACAAGTTCTTCGGCACGGCGGGCAAGAACGTCGCCTGCGTCGATGGCAAGACGCGTCGCGGTCTCGGTTGGGTGGATGTCGGCCGCCAGTGGGCGGGCGAGGTCGACGGTCCCTACACCTGGTGGTCGCAGCGCGGAGCGGCCTTCGACACCGACACCGGATGGCGGCTCGACTATCACGTGGCGTCGCCCGAGCTCGCGGCATCCGTCACGAACTATGCGGTGGATCGCGCATCGGCGTGGGACACCCGCTGGTCGGACCACGCTCCCGTCGTGGTCGACTACCGCGTATAGCGCCCGCACCAGGGATGGAAGACTGAACCCATGAGCCCCAAACCCCGCCTGTTCTCCGGCATGCAGCCGTCGGCCGACTCCCTTCACATCGGCAACTACATCGGAGCCCTGCTTCAGTGGAAAGAGCTGCAGACCAGCCACGACGCCATCTTCTGCATCGTCGACCTGCACGCGATCACCGTGGCGCAGGATCCGGCTGCGCTGCGCGGAAACACCCGCCGCACCGCCGCGCAATACATCGCCGCGGGAATCGACCCGCAAGTCTCGACTCTCTTCGTGCAGTCGCAGGTGGCCGCGCATCCGCAACTCGCCTGGGTGCTCAACACGATCACCGGCTTCGGTGAGGCGAGCCGGATGACCCAGTTCAAAGACAAGGCCGCGAAGCAGGGAGCGGATGCCGCCTCGGTCGGGCTCTTCGCCTACCCGACTCTCATGGCCGCCGACATCCTGCTCTACAACGCGGTGGCAGTGCCGGTCGGCGACGACCAGAAGCAACACGTGGAGCTCACCCGCGACCTGGCGAATCGCTTCAACACGCGCTTCGGCCCGACCTTCGCGATTCCGGAACCGATGATCCTCACCGAGACGGCACGCATCTACGACCTGCAGCGCCCCGACTCGAAGATGAGCAAGTCGGCCCAGAGCGCTGCGGGGGTAGTGAGGCTGCTCGATGAGCCCTCCGTCACGGCGAAGAAGATCAAGTCCGCGGTGACCGATGCCGGCCGCGAGGTGCGCTACGACGTGGCCGAGAAGCCCGGCGTCTCCAACCTGCTCACCATCTTCTCGGTGCTCGGTGACCGGTCGATCGCGTCCCTTGAGGAGGACTACGCGGGTCGTGGCTACGGCGACTTCAAGAGTGATCTCGCCGACGTCGTCGTCGCGACCTTCGCGCCGATTCGCGAGCGTACGCTCGAATTGATCGATGATCCCGCCGAACTCGACCGGGTGCTCAGCGGCAACGCCGACCGGGCGGCCGCCATCGCGGATGTGACGCTGGCGACGGTCTACGACCGCATCGGCCTGCTTGCGAAGCGCTGACGGTGAAGACGCCGGTGCTCCGTACGGAGCGGCTGTGGCTCGATTCGCCCATGCTCGCCGACCGGTTCGCAGTCGCCGCGTACTGCCGGGATCCGCTGTTCGAGACGCTGATGACCCTGCCCTGGCCCTACGAGCAGCGGCATGCCGACTTCTTCCTCTACCGGGTCGTGCCGGGCGGCTGGCTCTCAGGTGACGAACTCACCTGGGCGATGCGCGAGAGTGACGGTGGCCCGCTGCTCGGTGTGATCGGGTGGCGGCGTGAGCTCGGCGACATCGGCTACTGGCTCGGCGCGCAGCACCGGGGGCGCGGGCTGATGACCGAAGCGGTCGTCGTGGTGACGGATTGGCTGATGACCGACCTGTCGCGCGCGGAAATCGCGTGGGAGTGCGTGGTCGGCAACGCGGCATCCGCCTCGGTGGCCCGCAAGGCGGGTTTCACCTACACAGGCGAGCGACCGACCGGGCTGACCTTCCGTGACGGCAGCCATCCCGCGGCCTGGCACGGCGTGCTTCGAGCCGGCGAGCCTCGAGTCGAACGGCCGGGGTGGCCGGCGTGACCGGAAGCGCGTATGCGACCGCTCGGAACCGCTCGGGCGAGAGGCGCCCGTGATCCTCATCCTCGTGGCCCTTGCGCTCTTCTGCGTGCCCTGGGTTCTCGCACTGAGCAAGCGCTTCGGGCTGCTTATCGCCGTTCCGGGCACCGCCGCCGGGGCCATCCTCCTCGCCCTTGTACTGCTACTGGTAACCCGCGCCGCGCAGTGGGATGTCGTCATCTCGGAGGTAGCAGGCGGGTTACTGTTCGCCGCTGCCGGGGTGCTGCTCCTGGGGCGCACCCCCGGCGCTTTGCGCAGACCAGGTCGGCAGGCGATCGCGCTGTGGGCTTCACCCCTGCTTGGTGCGCTCGGCTGGATCGGCACCCTGGTCGCCGCGCAGTTCGTTCCCGGCGCGGCTCGACTCAGCTGGGTCATGAACGGGGATGGTTTCAACAACATCTTCTATGGCAACGTGATCCTCTCGGCCCGCGGCCTCGCGATCGGCCAGTCCGAAAATCCGGTACCGCTTCCGGCCTCCCTCTTGGCCCTCGCGATGGCTCCGGGCCGGTCGGCGGTCGCCGACCAGAACCTTCTGGCCCACGATCTCGCTTCGTTCACCGTCGTGTGGACCGTGGTGTTCGCGGCGACCTGCATTCTGACCGGCGTCGTCGTTGCCTCCGCGATTCCGCAGCGGAACCCCAGGGCGGTCGCGGTCGCCAGCGCACTCGGATCCCTGCTTCCGCTCACCTGGTACATGGCGGGGCTTCCGGCGCAGTGGGGCTACTTCAACGCGAGCATAGTATTGCCGATCCTTCTCGCGGCGTGGCTGGCGTTTCTTGCGTCACGGCGCTTTCCGGTGGCCGCCCTCGTCGTGCTCTCCGGACTCACCACCCTGGTTCTCGCCACCTGGGCTCCCCTGGTGCTCGTGCCCGGGGCGCTCGGGATCGCAATCCTTGCGCGGGACTGGAAGCGCATCCGATCGCTCACCGGTCCCGCGGCACTCGCACTCGTGCTCAGCGCAGCGCAGGTGCTCGCCTGGGTGGGGATCGTGACGGTGCCGACCTTCCTGCTTCAGGGCGACGCCCTCCAGACTCCCGGGCACGGGTTCCCCTCGTCGTGGCCGGCTATACCGCTGGTGTTCGTCGCACTCGTCGCTCTCGCGATCGTCATGCGACGAAGAACCTCGTTGCCGCTGCTTCCCGGCGTGATCGCGATCGGCTTCTCCTCGGCCGCGGCCAGCGGACTGCTGATCTTTCTCGATCGCGGCCAGGGCGATCCCTGGACCGCCTACTACCCGACGAAGCTTGCGTGGATACTCTCGGTGTTCCTCTTTGTCGTCGCGCTGTCACTCGCCGTGGCTGCCGTCGCCGCGCTGGCCGCGGTTCGCCGGTTTCGAATTGCGGGCGTCGCGACGGTGAGCGTTGCAGTGTTGCTCGGTTTTGCGATCATCCCGATCGACGGCTGGTCGGCGACGGTCGTTCGGCAGCCGATGGTGCGGATCCTCAGCGGAGCGATCTGGCACACCGGCGACCGCGCGGCGGATCGGATACTCGCCCTTTCCGACCCGCGCGGTCCAGGCATCCTGTGGCGGTCCGGAAATTCAGACGAAGCCATGATCGATTTCTGGGTGCTCGTGACTCGAGGCGGAGATTACTTCGGGGACGCCGAACTTCGGGCTATCGCGTTCGCGGCCTACCGCGAATACCGGGCGACCGGCACTTTCGACGATTCCAAAGTCGGCCCCCTGTGCAGGATTCTGACGCTGATGAGACCGACACCGACGGTCGAAACGGCAAGCTCCACCCTCGAGTCCGAGTTGCGGGCCAGTTGTCCGTCGGTGACGGCTCGGGTTGTCGTCGACGCCCGGTGACTCGGGCGCTCGGGTGCAGCCCCTGCACCGGAACCGTTCGAACCTGCGTTCCGGTGTCCTTGCCGCCTTCGATCCACGCGAAGGAGTGGCCGGGGAATATCCCGGCCCGCCGGGGGTTGATAGAATGCAAGCAGAAAAGTACGTGCTCCGGGGTCGGTGAAAGTCCGAACCGGCGGTGACAGTCCGCGACCCGCGTCTTCCAGAACATCGAAAGCAGCGGTTGACTCGGTGGAATTCCGAGACCGACGGTAATGAGGTTCGAAATGAACTTCTCAGTCCGGATGAGAGGAAGCACGCGTGGTGGCCTCCGGGTCGTCACGAACGATGTCGGCGACCGTCGGCACCGTTCCCGGAGTTCGTCTTCGATACGAAGATTCGAGACCACCGGATGACCGCCCCAGGCACGCGCACAGCCGTAGCGTATGAGCCGCTGATGCGACACGCCCTGTCGCTCGCCGCCCACGGCCCGGCTACCGGCGTGAACCCGCAGGTCGGCTGCGTAATCGTGGATGCCGACGGCAGCATCGTCGCGGAGGGCTGGCACCGCGGTGCCGGAACCCCGCACGCGGAAGTGGACGCCCTCTCCCACGTCGCAAACGCCACCGGCCTCACCGCCGTCGTCACGCTGGAACCCTGCAATCACCACGGCCTCACCGGGCCGTGCTCCGAGGCGCTCATCGCCGCAGGGGTTGCGCGGGTCGTCTATGCCGTGTCCGACCCGGGCGACCGCTCCGGCGGCGGCGAGGAGCGCCTGCGCGAGGCCGGGGTGCTCGTTGAATCCGGAGTGCTCGCGCAGCAAGCATCCGAAGCCATGCGCATCTGGCTCACGGCGACGCGGTTGCGCCGCCCCTTCGTTACCCTGAAGTGGGCGGCGAGCCTCGATGGCCGCGCCGCCGCCGCGGACGGCTCCAGCCGGTGGATCACCGGAACCGCCGCCCGCCAGCGGGTGCACGAGCAGCGCGAGAAGTCCGATGCGATCCTGGTAGGAACCGGAACCGTGCTCGCCGACGACCCGAGCCTCACCGCCCGGGGGGACGCGGGAGAGCTGATGCCGCACCAGCCGGTTCCGGTCGTGATCGGTGAGCGCGCGATTCCCGCGGACGCCCGGGTATTGCACCACCCCCAGGCCGCCATCGTCACCGGCACGCGGGATCTGCCCGCGATCCTCGACGGGCTATTCCAACGGGGCATCCGCCATGCCTTCGTCGAGGGCGGCCCGACGCTCGCCAGCGCATTCGTCACCGCGGGGCTCGTCGACGAATACCTCGTCTACCTCGCGCCGATGCTTCTTGGCGGCGACCGACTCGCACTCTCCGACATCGGCGTCACCAGCATCGGCGATGCGCGACGACTCTCGATCGACACCGTCGAACGGCTCGGCAGTGACCTGCTGGTCGTCGCGCGTCCGGTCCCGACCACCGCACAGGAGCACTGATGTTCACCGGAATCATCGAAGAACTCGGCGAGGTCATCGACTGGCAGCCGACGACGGATGCCGCGCGCCTGACGATCCGCGGGCCGCTCGCCGTCTCCGACGCGGGGCACGGCGACTCGATCTCGGTGAGCGGAGTCTGCCTCACGGTCGTGGACACCGGCGAGGACTGGTTCACCGCCGACGTGATGGCCGAGACGATCGCGATGTCGACCCTCGCCGGTGTCACGGTCGGCTCTCCGGTAAACCTCGAGCGCGCCACCCGGGTGGGCGATCGACTTGGCGGCCACATCGTGCAGGGTCACATCGACGGCACGAGCAGGCTGCTCGGCATTTCCGAGGGAAGCGCCTGGCGCGTGCTGCGATTCTCGCTCGACGCAGACCTGGCCCCCCTCGTCGCCCGCAAGGGTTCGATCGCGGTCGACGGGGTCTCGCTCACCGTCAGCGCCGTCGGAGCGGACTGGTTCGAGGTCTCCCTCATCCCAGAGACGCTCAGCGTGACGACCCTCGGACGCAAAACCGTCGGGGACGCCGTGAACATCGAGACCGACATCCTGGCGCGGCACGTTGCCCGCTTGGCCGAAATGAATGCACCGACCGGAAGGATCCAGTCATGAGTCTCGCCGACATCCCCACTGCCCTCGAAGAATTGCGGGCGGGTAAACCGATCATCGTCGTGGACGACGAAGGGCGGGAGAACGAGGGCGACGTGGTGCTCGCCGCCGAGTTCGCCAGCCAGGAGTGGCTCGCGTGGCTCGTGCGCAACTCCTCCGGTTTCATCTGCGCACCGATGACCAACGAGATCGCCGACCGGCTCGAGCTCCCGATCATGGTGGTGGACAACGAAGATCCGCGCGGCACCAACTACACGGTCTCGGTGGATGCCGCAGACCGCATCAGCACCGGCATCAGCGCCGCAGACCGCGCCCACACCCTGAGGGTGTTGGCGAACCTCGATTCCACGCCCGCGAGCGTTCATCGTCCCGGCCACATCATGCCGCTGCGGGCCAGGGATGGCGGAGTGCGGGAGCGTGACGGCCACACCGAAGCGACCGTCGACCTCCTCAAACTCGCCGGGCTCACGCCGGTCGGAGCGATCTCCGAGATCGTGGCGGAAGACGGCGAGATGATGCGCCTGCCCGGCCTCATCCAGCTGGGCGAACGTGACGGAATTGTGGTGGTCACCATCGCCGCCCTCATTGACTACCTGCAGGCACGGCACTGCGACACCTCGGTGCCGGTAGCGGTGCCGATCCCCGAAACCTCTCGCGTAACATTCGAGGTCGAGACGAGCATCCCCACCAGGCACGGTTCGTTCCGCTTCCGGGCCTACCGGGACCGGATGACCGGCGCAGACCACCTCGCCATCATTTCGGGTCACCCGCAGAGCGGTGCCCTTCTCCGGGTGCACTCCGAATGCCTCACCGGTGAAGTCTTCGGCTCGCTCAAGTGTGAGTGCGGGCCGCAGCTCGATGCGGCGCTCGGCCAGATCAAGGCCGAGGGCGGGGTCGTCATCTATATGCGCGGTCATGAAGGCCGGGGCATCGGGCTCGTCAACAAACTGAAGGCCTACCAACTCCAGGAAGACGGTCTCGACACGCTCGACGCGAACCTCGCGCTCGGCTTCCCGGCCGACGGTCGTGACTACAGCGCGGCCGTCGCGATTCTCGAGGATCTCGGCCTCAGTGAGGTGCGGGTGATCACCAACAATCCGGAAAAGCTGCGCCAGCTTCGAGATCGCGGAATCACCGTGACCGAGCAGGTTCCGCTCGTGGTCGGAGTCGGCACGTTCAACGAGGGGTATCTCGGGGCCAAGCGTGACCGTATGGGCCACATCCTCCCGAGCAATTCCGAACTGCACGATGACACCGAACTCGAGCGGTCTGCACGCGCCCACCAGCGCTTCCTCGACACCCCGAAAGGACTTCTCGCATGAGCGGCGACGGAGCACCCGACATCATCACCGACGGCACCGGACTGAGGGTCACGATCGTTGCCGGGCGCTGGCATGAGACCATCGCCGACGGGCTGTTGGCCGGCGCGCACCGCGTGCTCGAAGCATCCGGAGCCATCGTCACGGAGATACGGGTACCCGGAAGCTTCGAACTGCCGGTGGTGAGTCGGGCCGCGCTCGACGGCGGAGCGGATGCGGTGGTGGCGCTGGGCGTGATCATCCGGGGCGGAACTCCGCATTTCGAGTTCGTGTCGGATGCCGCGACCAGCGGACTTACCCAGGTGGCGATCCTCACCGGCAAGCCCGTCGGCTTCGGCGTGCTCACCCTCGACGACGAGCAGCAGGGCCTCGACCGTGCCGGACTTCCCGGCTCGAGTGAGGACAAGGGTGCGGAAGCGGCCGCGGCGGCGCTCGCGACCGCGGTCATCATCCGGGACCTCGCTCGCTGAACGGTAGGCTGGCGTGGTGCGTAATCCCTTCACGATACTGATCGTCCTCGCCGTTGTGATCGCCGTCGTGCTCGCTGCGGGATTCACCTATGTCGTGTTCCTGAAGAACCCGGGCCAGGTCTCGCGCAGCCTCCCGGGCCATTCCCTCCTCGCATCCGCCTGACGTGCGTCCGTCGATCCGACTCGTCGCGGTAGTCGTCGTCGGAATGATGGTGGCACTTGGCGTGGTCGTCGCCGCGGTCGCATCCAGTTCACGCCCGGAGTTGCCGGCGATCACCGGCATCGGTTACAGCCAGTCGAAGGCCGTCGCGGGGTTTACGGGCTCCGCCCACCGCACGACCGACCCCGCCCGCCTCGCCGCCTTCACTGCGCTGGTCACCACGTATTCGATCGACGTCACCCGTTTCGACCGGGCCCTCAACGACGTCTGCACGGGAGGCCTGGCCACCGACATCACCCTTGAATTCGCCGATTCGACCACCGCCGCATTCCGGGTCTACGACTGCGGGCGTACCGTGCCGCGTGGCACTTTCGTGAGCGACACCTCCGCGCTGTTCACGCGGTGGCGAACAGCGGACAACGCATAGCGACATCCGACGGCGAAACACCCGAACTGGGGGCTGCGCGGTACGTCTCTTCGGGCGGCTCAGACGCTATTCTGGCGACGGAGGAGCCTGACGCATGACTGCACCAACCCTGCCCGCCGCGTTCACGCCGTTCGCCGAGCCTCGACGGGCGGTGTCCGCCCGCTGGATCGCCCTCTTCGCCACGGCCTGGCTTGGCATTTGGATGGCGCAGCTCACGCCGATCCAACTGTTGCTCCCCCAACAGATCGGAGAGTTGTTCCGGACGACCTCCTGGGTGTCGAGCGTCGTCGCCTTCGGTATCATTTCGGGCATTGCCGGGGCCTGCGCCCTCATCGTCTTTCCGCTCACCGGGGCCCTCTCCGACCGCACCACCTCGCGTTTCGGCCGCCGTCGTCCGTGGATCCTCAGCGGAACCCTCGTCTTCGCCATCGCCCTGTTCCTCCTCGGCGCGCAGGCAACGATCGTGGGGGTCGGCGTCTTCTGGTCCCTCGCACTCAGCGGCTTCTGCATGGCCTCGGCGGCCATCACGGCCACCATCTCCGACCAGGTTCCGGTAAACCAGCGCGGTTTCGTCTCGGGCTGGGTGTCGGCCCCCCAAGCCATCGGCACGGTGCTCGGCCTCGCGCTCATACTCGCTCTGGCTGCCTCCACCTTCATCGGCTACGCCGTGGTGGCCGTGCTGTTGATCGTGCTCGTTGTGCCGTTCGTGCTGCTCGTTCCCGACGAGGTGCTCCCCCGCGTTTTGCGGGCCCCGTTCACCCTCGGTGCCCTGCTTCGCGGCTTCTGGATCAGTCCGATCCGTTTCCCCGACTTTGGCTGGACGCTCCTCAGTCGCGTCCTGGTCAATCTCGGCAATGCCCTCGGCACCACACTGCTTCTCTACTTCCTGATGTACGGACTCGGTCGTCGCGCATCCGCCGAAAGCGACCTTTTCCTGCTGACGATGATCTACCTCGTCTTCTTCATCGCCGCCGCGCTCGGCTTCGGCAAACTCAGCGACCGAATCGGCCAGCGCAAGGTGTTCGTCTATGCCGCCGCGTACCTGCAGGCCTTCGCGGCCCTTCTGCTCGCCTTCGTGCCGGCGCTGCCCATCGCCATGGTGGCCGCCGGACTCCTCGGGTTGGGCTACGGATGCTTCATGGCCGTCGACCAGGCGCTCGCGACCCAGGTGCTCCCCGACTCGCACACCCGAGGCAAGGACCTCGGAATCATGAACATCGCCACGGCTGTTCCCCAGGCCTTCGCCCCCCTCCTCGGCGCCTTCGTGGTGGCGGCCGTCGGGGGATTCACGGGGCTCTTCGTCTTCTCGGCGATCGCGGCGGCGCTCGGCGGGCTAGCCATCCTGCCCCTGAGGAGCGTGCGGTAGCGCGCCAGCCCCGTCTGTCCCGTCCCGTTTTTGCGACCACCACCTCATTCGTGCACGGTCGTGGTCGGAAAAGCGGGAGGTGGACGCGGGGTAGGGTCGGAGGCGATCATCCTCGTCCAGGGAGTAACCACAGGTGTCATCACACGACCGAACCACCGACGGCGCCGTCCCCGCCAATCCTCGTTCACGGGTGATTCTCGCGAGCCTGATCGGAACCTCGATCGAGTTCTACGACTTCTACGTCTACGCCACCGCCGCCGTGCTGGTGTTCCCCGCGCTCTTCTTTCCCGCGCAGGCTCCGGCCACGGCACTCCTCAGCTCCTTCGCAGTGTTCGGCGCTGCGTTCATCGGTCGCCCGCTCGGTTCCATCCTGTTCGGCCACTTCGGCGACCGTATTGGCCGCAAGGGCACGCTCATCGCGTCCCTGCTCACCATGGGGATCGCTACCTTCGTGATCGGGCTCCTGCCCGCGGCATCCACTCCCGGTTGGACGGTACTCGCGCCCGCGCTTCTCGTGATCCTGCGATTCGCCCAGGGCGTGGGCCTCGGCGGGGAGTGGAGCGGCGCGGCGCTGCTGGCCACCGAAAACGCCCCGGCGGGTAAGCGCGCGATCTACGGCACCTTCCCCCAGCTCGGAGCACCGATCGGGTTCATCGTGGCCAACGCGCTGTTCCTCGTGCTCAATCTGACGATGAGTCCGGACGCGTTCGCGGCCTGGGGCTGGCGCATCCCGTTTCTCGCCAGTGCGTTGCTCGTGATCGTTGGCCTGTACGTGAGATTCCGACTCGTCGAGGCGCCAACCTTCACGCGGGTGATCGAGAAGGGTGCGGTGGCGCGCGTGCCGCTCGCACTGGTGTTCCGCACCAGCTGGCGCCAACTCATCCTCGGTACGTTCATCATGCTCGCCACCTACGTTCTCTTCTACCTGATGACCACCTTCACACTGGCTTTCGGCACCGCTGCCAAGACGGTGGATGTGGCCGCCGCGACCGCGAAGGCAGCGGGCAAGCCGTTCGATCCGACAGCCTTCGTGGCAGGCCTCGGCTACACCCGCAACGAGTTTCTCCTCATGCTGATCATCGGTGTGGTGTTCTTCGGCGTCTTCACCCTCGTCTCCGGCCCGCTCGCCGAGCGCTTCGGACGACGCCGGATGCTCAGTGTCGTCACGATCGGAATCATCGTCTTCGGGCTACTCTTCGTGCCGCTCTCAAGCGGCGGGATCGTCGGAGTGATGACCTGGCTGATCCTCGGGTTCTCGCTCATGGGACTCACGTTCGGCCCGATGGGGGCCCAGCTGCCCGAGTTGTTCGCAACGAATGTGCGCTACACCGGCTCGGGCATCAGCTATAACTTCGCGAGTATCCTCGGGGCTGCGGTCGCGCCGTACATCGCGCTCGCCCTGTGGGCGCTCTCCGAAGGCAGCACGATTCTCGTAGGCGTCTACCTTTCTCTTGCCGCGGTGATCACCCTCGTCGCTCTCCGGCTGAGCCGCGAGACCCGGGACAGCGACTTCGCGACGATTGTGGAGTAGCCCGGCCGCAGCATCCACCTCCCGTTCTTGCGACCACCACCGCGTTCTTTCACGGCGGTGGTGAGAAAAATGGAGGGTGGTCAGCAGGCCGAGGGCCGGGGAGGACCGTCAGTCGAGGAAGAGGGCGCGCAGCCTTCGGGTGGTGAAGACCAGCCCGACCCCGGCCATCACGACGAAGTACAGCACGTGCCCGAGCATCGCGACGCTCAGTGCTCCGGTCGTGAGTCCACGCACAAGTTCGACCCCGTGCCAGAGCGGCAGTGCCTGGATCACCCACTGGATGCCCTGCGGGTAGACGCTCAGCGGGTAGAACGTCGCCGAGAACAGGAACATCGGCAGCAGCACAAAAGCGATCCAGTCCATCTGCTGGAAGGACTTCAGGTAGCTGGTGATCGCCATTCCGAGGCTCGCAAACCCGAAGGCGATGAGCAGCACCGCCGGAATGGCCAGCACCGCCATCCACGACAGGTTGAGTCCGAGCACCTGCATCACGATGAGGAAACCGGTGGCGTACACCGCGCCGCGCAACAGGGCGAGCATGATCTCACCGAGCGCCACATCCAACGGACCGAGGGATGTCGCGAGCATTCCCTCATAGAGCTTGGCGTACTGCATTTTGAAAAACACGTTCCAGGTGGAGTCGTAAATCGCCCCGTTCATCGCCGAGACCGCGAGGAGTGCCGGCGCGATGAAGGCCGCATAGGGCACGAGCTGCCCGGTGGTGGTCGACACCGAACCGACGAGCGAGCCGAGCCCGATGCCGAGGGAGAGCAGGTAGAACACCGGTTCGAAGAATCCGCTCACCACGATGAGCCAGTTGGAGCTCTTCGTCGCGAGCAGTCCGCGGCCGATGACCGCCCGGGAATTGCCGGCATAGAGCGCGCCGATGCCCCCGGCCTTTGGCGTCGGACGGGTGGGGGCGAACACGGGAGCGGGGATCACCTGTCGAGCCTCCGAGTGACGACGACCTGCGTGCGCCGCCAGCCGTAGACGCAGAGCGCCAGCGGATAGAGCAGGTGGACGAGAGTGAGCCACCCCGGCTCGATCGCGCCGTAGCTCACCACGCGACCGAGTTCCGTGCCATGCCAGAGGGGCGAGATCCAGCCGATCCACTGCAGGAAGACTGGCATCTGGCTGAGCGGGAAGAAGGTGCCGGAGAAGAGGAAGAGCGGGGTGACGATGAATCGCTGGATGAACGCGGGCTGGCCGACATCCTCCTGCACCGTCGCCATGTAACTGGCGATCACGAGACCGAAGGCCATGCCGGTGAGGAGCGCGATCGGGATGTCGAGCACACCGAGCGGCGAAGGCGCCGCCCCGAAGACCAGCATCACCAGGTAGTAGATCAGGGTGGTCGGAAGCAGCCGGGCGAGCACAGCGATGAAGATGCCATTGACGATCTGGTTGCCGGAGATGGGGGCGGCATTCATGCCGAAGAAAATCGGGTTCCACTTGAAGCCCATGAGGATCGGATAGGTGCACTCCTCCACCGCGGCCGTGACCGCGGCCGAGGCGATGAGAGCAGGCGCAACGAAGGCGAGATAGCTGGTACCGCCGAGCCCGCTGCTGTTGTCGACCAGCGTCGCGAGTCCCACCCCGAGGGCGAAGAGGTACATGAAGGGGCTGCCGATGGCTGTGAACAGCAGCGTTTTGTAGTAGCTCCGGATGCCGCGGATGCGATGCTCCGCCACGTACCACGAGCCGAAACGGCGAGGCTTGGCGGCGACGCCTCTCTCGATCACCACGCTCATTCGATCAGGCTCCGGCCGGTGAGACGAAGGAACACGTCTTCGAGGCTCGCCCGGCGAACGAGGCTGGTGATCGGAGCGAAGCCCTTCGCGAATATCCGCTCGAGGTCCGAGTCGCCGTCGTTGCTGTAGATGAGGATGCGGTCAGGCAGCACTTCGATGCGCTCGCCGATGCCTGTCAACTGCTCCGCGACCGTGGAGTTGTTCTCCGAACCGAAGCGCAGCTCGAGCACCTCCCGCGTGGAATAGCTGCGGATGAGGTCGGCCGGGGCGCCCTCGGCCATGATGGTGCCCTTGTCGACGACTACCAGCCGGTCGCAGAGTTGCTCCGCCTCATCCATGTAGTGGGTGGTGAGCAGGAGGGTGGTGCCCTGTTCTTTCAGCCGGAACAGCCGGTCCCAGAGGATGTGCCTCGCCTGCGGGTCGAGGCCGGTGGTCGGTTCGTCGAGCAGGAGAACCCTCGGCTCGTTCATCAGCGACCGGGCGATCGTGAGCCGTCGCTTCATGCCGCCGGAAAGGTCGTCGATCTTGGACCTCTTACGGTCGGAGAGCTGGGCGAATTCCAGCAGCTCGTCCGCCCTGGCAGCGCAGGCCGAGGTGCTGATGCCGAAGTAGCGCCCGTAGACGATCAGGTTGTCGCGCACCCGTAGTTCCATGTCGAGATTGTCCTGTTGGGGAACGACGCCGAGTTGGGACCGGATCTCCGGGCCGTGCTCGTCGGGATCGAGGCCGAGGATGCTGAGGCTGCCGCTGGTGCGGGTGGACACCGCGCCGACCATCCGCATCGTCGTCGACTTGCCGGCGCCGTTGGGGCCGAGCAGCCCGAAGGATTCCCCCGGCTCGACCTGGAAGGAGATGCCGTCGACGGCGGCGAAGTCCTTGTACTTCTTGGTGAGGAGGCTGGCGGCGATGACGGGAGTGGGCACGATGATCCACCCTAACCACTCCGTCCGACACCGTGCGAACGTCACTCGTGCTCCCCGCGGAGTACGCCCGCCGATCCGCACCGTGCCTAAGCTTGACTGTTCGCCCCCGCCTCTCGAAAGACACCATGAGCACAAGCACGCACTCCCCCCGATCCCGTTCGCCCTTCGCCCGCGGCGTGAAGGACGATGGACCGCGCGCCAGCTTCCGCCAGCTTCTGCCCTACCTTCTCGAACACCGGAGAGTTCTCGGCATCGTGATCGCACTCAGCGTGCTCGGTGCCGGCACCGCGCTCGCGCAGCCGCTCCTGGTCAGCCAGGTGATCTCCCGCGTACAGAACGGGGAGCCGCTCGGCGCGCTGGTGTTCCTCCTCGTGGGCCTCGTCGTGATCTCCGCCATCCTCTCCGGTGTTCAGCACTATCTGCTCCAGCGCACCGGCACGAGCGTCGTGCTCTCGGCCCGCCGACAGCTGGTGCGGCGGATGCTCCGACTCCCGATCAGCGAATTCGACACGCGGCGCACCGGCGACCTGGTCTCGCGCGTCGGGTCGGACACGACGCTGCTCTACGCCGTTCTCACGCAGGGGCTCGTCGATGCGGTCGGCGGCGCCCTCCTCTTCCTCGGCGCACTTATCGCCATGCTCGTGATCGATCCGGTGCTGCTCGGCCTGACCGTGCTGGTCATCGCGGTATCGGTTGCCACCGTCGTGCTGTTGTCGAGACGGGTGCGAATCGCCAGCCGGAAGCAGCAGGAGAAGGTCGGCGACCTTGCCGCGTCGGTCGAGCGCGCTCTCGGAGCCATCCGTACTGTGCGCGCCTCCAATGCGACCGGCCGCGAGACGGCCGCCATCGAGAAGGACGCGAAGGGAGCCTGGGAGATGGGCATCCAGGTTGCGAAAATTTCGGCACTGGTCGTTCCGATCGCCGGCATCGCCCTGCAGGTGTCGCTTCTCGTCGTGCTCGGTGTCGGCGGATTCCGGGTGGCGAGCGGGGCGATCAGTATCGCAAACCTCGTGGCGTTCATCTTCTTCCTCTTCATGTTGATCATGCCGCTCGGCCAGGCCTTCGGAGCCATCACCTCGGTGAACCAGGCTCTCGGCGCGCTGGGGCGCATCCAGGAAATCGTCACGCTGCCGGGCGAAACCGAGCTCGACGGGGCGATCGAGCCCGCCGCGCCCGTGCCCTCGGATGCCGCAATCAGTTTCCACGGGGTGATCTTCACCTACCCGGAGGCTTCGACCCCGGCGACAGAGTCGAGCGCGGCTGCGACCAGAGTGGCTGCATCCAGCGATGCTGCGTCGAGCGAAGCCCACGATAGCAAGGACCTCACGGTGCTTCATGGGGTGTCCTTCGAAGCCCCGCGCGGCCAGCGCACGGCTCTCGTCGGCCCGTCGGGCGCCGGCAAGAGCACGATCCTTGCGCTGATCGAGCGCTTCTACGACCCGACCGCGGGCGTGGTGCGACTCGGCGGCGTCGACATCCGCGGGCTCGATCGCGAAGCGCTGCGAGCCCAGATCGGCTATGTGGAGCAGGATGCTCCGGTGCTCGCCGGTTCGCTGCGCGACAACCTCACCCTCGGTTCCCCGAATGCGACCGACGAAGAATGCGTCCGCGTGCTGCACGACGTGAACCTCACCGAGGTTCTCGAGCGTAACGAGAAGGGACTGGATGCCGCCGTGGGCGAGGAGGGCGTCATGCTTTCGGGCGGCGAACGCCAGCGTCTCGCCATTGCGCGCACGCTGCTTGCCGCCCCGCCCATCCTGCTGCTCGACGAGTCGACCTCATCTCTCGACGGACTCAACGAGAAGCTGCTCCGCGAGGCGATCGACGCGGTCGCGGAGAACCGCACGTTGATCGTGATCGCGCACCGTCTGTCCACCGTCGTCGACTCCGACCAGATCGTGGTGCTCGACCACGGCAAGGTCGTCGGCACAGGCACTCACTCCGAGCTCGTGAAGAGCACCCCGCTCTACCGCGAGCTGGCGAAACACCAGCTGCTCGTCTGAGGGCCGCGAGGGGCCGCCCTCCGGGCAGAGGCAGCTTCGGTGAGCTGCCCGCCCCCATGTGCCCGCACGATATGCAGGATTCACTGTGACGAGAGTTACTGGTGTGCCACATCTGCCCCATCTGCCACACTCACTCCTGCATTTCGAACAATTCGGTTTCGAATCGCTGAGCCGCGAATCGGAAACTCCACGAAACAGATTCGTGATTCGTCGAGCGCCCGCCAGAATTTTGCTGCGAGGTGATGGGTCATGTGCGCTAAATTTCTGCTGAGCGAAGGAGCCGACGATGGCTGCAGGCACGAAGGATGACCCGCGGCAGCTGACCACGGCGCCCGGTTCATCCACGTACACGATGTTCCTCGACGGAGACGAGCTTGTCTGCCAGGTCGGATCCACGACCCTCAAATACCAGGCCAGCGCGATCGACGACCTGCACGCGTGGCTCTCCGCCAAGGGTGACTGGGTCGACCTCGGCGCCGCCGACGAATCGAAGACTCCGGCCGAAGGCACCGTCGAGGCCTGGGGGCGCGACGGATCCAACCCGGTGGGGGGCTGGTACGGCCTGCGCAAGGGTTACCGCGGACGGTTCGGGATGTATCTGCCCCCGCTCCTCGAACACCTCGGCCGCGCCGAGCTCACCCACGACGCGCGGAACAACCGCATGCGCGCGCTGTAGGCCGACTCCGCCCGTTCGAAATCCATGCAGAACTACTCGCCTCGCCGCTGGTGGAGGCATCACGTCGGCGGGTCCTCCGCGGAAGCATGGATTTCGCGCAGGGCGTGGCCTGCGACGGAGGCTCTCAGGCGAGGGCCCACATCGCCACCGCCGCCGTGGCGGCGACATTGAGCGAGTCGATACCGTGCGCCATCGGAATCTGCACCACAGTGTCGGCGCAGGCGAGCGCCTCGGCGGTGAGTCCCTCCCCCTCGGCGCCGAGCACGAGCGCGAGTCGCTCTGGCGCCACGAAGTCACGCAGGCTCACGGCATCCGGGCTCGGTGCCAGCGCCGCGATCTCGAAACTGGATGCCGTGAGCAACTGCCGCGCCGACGGCCAGTCGCCGAGACGGGTCCAGGGCACCTGCAGCACCGTGCCCATCGACACTCGGATGGCACGCCGGTAGAACGGGTCGGAGCACCGGGGGGTGACGAAAACGGCGTCCGCTCCGATCGCCGCCACCGAGCGGAAGATGGCGCCGACGTTGGTGGGATCGGCCACGTTCTCGAGGATTATCACGCGCCGGGCACCCTCGAGCAACGATGACACCGTCGAGAGGTCGGGTCGATTCATCGCAGCGATCAGCCCCCGATGCAGCAGGTACCCGGTGAGGTCCTCCAGGAGTTCGCTCGGCCCGGAGAAGATGGGAACGTCGGCGCCGACCAACGCGCGTGCTTCATCCACCGTGTTGCCGAGGGCGAGCACCGACCGCGGGCGGTGCCCGGCGCCGATCGCCCGCCGCAGTACGAGTGCAGATTCGGCGATGTAGATGCCGTGCGCCGTGCCGCGCGCCTTCTTGAGCGCGACGTCCGTCTGGTGCGAGTAGTCGGCGAGTCGCGGGTCGGACAGATCCGTGATGTCTACAACGGTCACGGTGGTCCCCCTTCCCGCGCGCTCATCGACGCAGCACGGTCACGCTACGGTGTTGGGCGCGAGCACATACTTCGTTTCGAGGTATTCGTCGATGCCGACGTCACCGCCCTCGCGCCCGAGACCGGACTGCTTGACCCCGCCGAACGGTGCCGCCGCGTTGGAGACCACGCCAACATTGAGGCCCATCATGCCGGTCCGGATGCTGTCGATCAGTCGCAAACCGCGCGCCAGATCGCGAGTGAAGGCGTAGCTCACCAGGCCGTACTCGGTGTCGTTGGCTTGGGTCACGGCATCCGCCTCGTCGGTGAAGGTCGTGATTGCCAGCACCGGACCGAAGATCTCCTCACGCAGGATGTCGCTGCCTGGCGCCACGCCGGTGAGCACCGTCGGCGCGTAGAAGGTGCCGTCACGGTCGACGGGCCCGCCGCCGGTGAGCACGGTTGCGCCCCGGGAGACCGCATCCTTCACCAGGTCGTCGGCTTTGGTGACCGCGGCCGCGTTGATGAGCGGACCGATCGCCACCCCCGCCTCGGTGCCGCGCCCGATTGTCAGCGCGCTGACGCGCGCGGTCACGCGGGCGGCGAATTCTTCGGCGACCGACTCGTGGACTATGAATCGGTTGGCGGCCGTGCACGCCTGGCCGATGTTCCGGAACTTGGCGATCATCGCGCCATCGACGGCGGCATCGAGGTCGGCATCCTCGAACACCAGGAACGGTGCGTTTCCGCCGAGCTCCATCGAGGTGCGCAGCACATTGTCGGCGGCCTGCTTGAGCAGGCGAACGCCCACCGGGGTCGAACCGGTGAAGCTGAGCTTTCGCAACCGGGAGTCCGCGATGATCGGCGCCGAGACCTCACCGGAGGTGGAGGTCGTGATGATGTTCAACACCCCCTTCGGCAGGCCGCAGTCCTCAAGGAGCTTCGCGAAGTACAGGGTGGTGAGAGGGGTGAGTTCGGCAGGCTTGACCACCGCCGTGCAACCCGCGGCGAGAGCCGGCGCGATCTTGCGGGTGGCCATGGCGAGCGGGAAGTTCCAGGGCGTGATGAGGAACGACGGACCGACGGGGAAACGGGTCACGAACATGCGTCCGGTGCCCTCAGGGTTCACGCCGTAGTGTCCCCCGATACGCACGGCCTCCTCGCTGAACCAGCGCAGGAACTCGCCGCCGTAACCGACCTCACCGCGTGCCTCGGCGAGGGGCTTGCCCATCTCGAGGGTCATCAGCAGGGCGAATTCGTCGGCCCGCTCCTGGAGCAGGTCGAACGCTCCACGCAGGATCTCGCCGCGCACCCGCGGTGCGGTGGTCGCCCACGAATCCTGGGCCGCGGCAGCGGCATCCATGGCGCGGGCACCGTCGGCGACCGAAGCATCGGCGATGGTCTTGAGCACCAGCCCGCTCGAGGGATCCACCACCTCGATCACCCGACCGGAGGTGGACTCGACCCATTCCCCTCCGATGAAGAGACGGTCGGGCACCTGGGCAAGAAGTTCGGACTCGGAGATCGCACTCATGCGACCAAGTCTAGTTTTGCCTCGACCCCTGGATGCGAACGCCGGCCGCCGCCAATTGTTCGAGTGCGCGGGCACTGGATGCCGGAGCGACCCCGGCCACCAGGTCGTCGAACACTCGCACGGCTCGGCCGGAGGCGACGGCATCGAGGGCGGAAGCGAGCACGCAGTAGTCGGTAGCGATGCCGACCACGTCGATCTCGTCCACTCCGAGGTCGTCGAGCTTCTGAGTGAGCGGCTCGCCCTCATCTGTCACGCCTTCGAAGATCGAATAGGCCGGCCGGCCCTGCCCCTTGCGCACGCCGATGTCCACCGCCGAGATGTCGAGAGCGGGGTGGTAATCGGCCCCGGTCGTGCCCGCGACGCAGTGCACCGGCCAGGTGGTGACGAAGTCCGGGGGGTCCGTCGTCGCGAAGTGACCGCCGTTGTCGCCAACGGCATCGTGCCAGTCCCGGGAGGCAAACACCACCCGGTAGCGCTCCGGATGCTCCGCCAGATACGTGCTGATTCCGGCAGCGACCGCCGCACCCCCCGCCACCCCGAGCGCACCGCCCTCGGTGAAGTCGTTCTGCACGTCGATGATGAAGAGAGCGCGAGTCATGAATCAGTTGTTTGACAGGTTGTTGCCACAGGTGAACAGTCCCCGGATGACGGTGTCGAGTGCGGGGATCGTGCCGCTGCCCGAGGCTCCGAGGGCATAGACCGCAAACGACAGGGTCGCGCCATCGGTGGCGTGAATGACGCCCGCGAGGGAATTCTCGGTTGCGGTCGCGCCCGCCATCGCGTTCACTGCGCCGCGGGTCGCCGCATTCGCTCCGGTGAACCGGCTCGCCAGGGTGCCCGTCTTGCCGGAGATTGGGAGCGCGTCGTAGATGATGTTGAGATTCTGCTGCCCTGCGGCGATTTTCGCCATCAGCTGGGCGACGAACGTCGCCGGCACGGCGTTGGTGCCGCTCTGACCCGACCCGTCTCTGATCACCACGCCCGTCGTTGAGAGACCGTACGTGGACAGGGCCGCGGGAATCACCCGTGCGAGGGAGGACGCCGATCCGTCACTCCCGGCGACCTTCGAAATCTGTCGTGCGAGGTATTCGCCGAGCGTGTTGTCTGTCGCCGAGATCATGTACGCCACCAGAGCGCGCACCGGCTGCGATTTCACTTCGCCGAGCACGGCAGCTCCGGCTGGGACAGTGCCGACGGTGATGCGCTCCGCCCCGGAGATGCCGAGGTCGCTCGCGAAGGCGGCACCCACATCGGCGATCGAACTGCTGCTGCGCGGGCTCTTCTGCTCGGCAGGGCTCGCCCTCCCACCGTCCACCGTGAGAGCGGTGATCTCGGGCTGGGTGCCATCGGACTGTTGACTTCGGTCCCAACTGGGATCCCACCTGTCGCTCGGATCCCAGAGACTCGAATCGAGCACGATGTCCGTGATCGGCACCGGACTCCGGTCCTGCGCCTGGGAGGCGAGGTCGCTGATTTTGGGTGCGCCGCGGTACACGCTCTCCTGGCCCGCGTTGAGGGCGCTGAGCGTGGGATCGCCACCACCGACGAGCACAACGGATCCGGGAATCGATCCCGTGTAGACCTTCGTTGAAAACTGGTAATCCGGTCCGAGCACGGCGAGGGCGGCTGCGGCCGTGAGGGTCAGCAGCACACTCGACGTGCGTGAAGGCTTCGCGCCGCCGCGGTCGAGGAGCACCTCACCCGTGGTGGCGCTGATCACACTGGCCTGGAATGGCATCAGCTTCGGATCGGAGGTGAGCGCGCCGATCGAACACGTGCGAAGGGGGGTGGCGGCAGCGATTTTCGCCGGCACCGGGCGCGCGGGGACCAGTGATCCGGTCGGCGCGGGAGCGGGTGCATTCGCGGCCGACGATCCGACGGCCATTCCTGCGAAGACGGACCCCGCGGCCAGCAGCACGAAGACGGTTCCGACGGCCGAAAACAGCCAAGCGTTCGGATGCTTCCTGATCGAGCCGAAAACGCCTCCGCGGGGAGCGGGCGGGCCGCCACGCTCGGCCGTGCGACTCGGGAAGGCCGAGCCATATGATGAAGCCGGAGCGGCCGCGAGCAACTCTGTCTGCGGGTCGGCTGGAACGGTCGCGAGAAGGCGCGTCTCTTCCTCTGCCGGCGGCATCACGGGTTTCGCCTCGGTTGCCGAAGCGGCCTGCTCCCGCTCGCGGGCTTGCCGTCGGGTCAGCGGGACCGGCGGCTCAGCGGCCGGCGGCTCCTGCGACTCACTCACTCCCCCATGATAGCCGGGCCCTTTTCGCCGGGGTAAGAGAGCCCGATCTGGGCGCGCACGGCATCCAGCGTCTGCATGATGCGCACGCTCTCCTCCGGCGGAAGGATTTCGGGATCGCGGTCGGAATCCCGGATGCGGCGCTCGAACTCCCAGGCCTGGAATTGCATGCCGCGGTGTGCGATGCCCTGCTCGAAGCGCTCCACCACGGCGTTCTTCCCGTCGAACACTGTGAAACTGGTGGGCGAATACCAGACCGAGTCCACTTCGATCCGTCCCTCGGTCCCGATGATCACCGCAGTGTTTGCACCGACGGTGTCCAGCGCCGACTGCAGCACCGCCTGCCGGCCGCCGTCGAAGCCGAGCAGGATCGCGGTCTGCCGGTCGACCCCGGTGGCAGTCTTCGTTGCGATCGCGCTCACGGTCGAGGGGGTGCCGAACAGGTCGAAGGCGAATGACACCGGGTAGATCCCCAGGTCGAGCAGCGCACCGCCCCCGAGCGCCGGACTGTTGATCCGATGCTGTGGGTCCTTTGGCAGGTCCTGATTGTGATCGGCGATGAGCGTGCGAACGTCGCCAAGAGTTCCGGCAGCGATGATCTCCCTGATCCGCACCATGTGCGGCAGGAATCGAGTCCACATCGCCTCCATCACCACGAGGCCGACGGCGTCGGCCGTGCCGACCACCTGGCGCGCCTCAGCGGCATTCAGGGTGAAGGCCTTCTCGACCAGCACGTGTTTACCCCCTCGCAGGGCGAGCAGGGCGTTTTCCGCGTGGAACGGGTGCGGCGTCGAGACGTAGATCGCGTCGACACCGGGGTCAGCCGCGAGCGCCTCGTAGCTGCCGTGCGCCGTAGGGATGCCGAACTCGGCCGCGAAGGCATCCGCCGTCTCCCGGGTGCGTGATCCGACGGCGGCGACCGCGAAGCCGCAGCCGAGGAGATCGGCGGTCTGGGCGCGAGCGATGAAGCCGGTGCCGAGTATGCCCCAGCGAATCGGTCGGGTCGGGGTGGTCTCTGTGCGGGCGGGAAAAGTCATGCTCGCAGAATACCGCGGGGCTCAGCAACTCCCCCAGCGGGCTGCCGCGCGGGCGAATCCGGGGTTCTCGCCGGGAATGCCGCCGTGGGTCATGGCGAAGTAGATGCACACACCAGCGGTGCTGCCGACCGACGGACGATACAACGACGCGCGGTGCGGGAGCGAGTCCCACCATTTCTGAGCGACACTCGCGCCAGAGTTGCCCGACCCGCCCGCCAGGTTGCCATCGCACCCCTTGGAGGCGACGGCGTCGGAATAGTAGACCCCGTCAGCGGCGGGGGCGAGACTCTTCACGCCGGTGTGCCCCCAGGTGTTCCCGGGGTTCGTGCTCGGGTCTTCGGCCATCCAATACAGCCGCTGCTCCATGCAGGGGTCATAGCGGAAGTTGGATGAGGCGATGGGCGGTAGGCAGTTGGCGACCCGGATGGCGTTCATGGTTGCCGAGAACGACTGGATGTCGCTGCTCGTCGTTCCTCCGATCCCTGACTCGCTGCCTCCGGGTGCACTTCCGCCGCCCCCACCGCCGCTCGCGCAGGACGCCCCGGCTGCGGTCGCCGCGGCTCGTCGTTCGGCGGTGCCCGCGCCGACCGAGCTGGCACCGCTCACGCCGACGCGGGCGGTGCGGCGCGGTCCGGCCGGTCCGGCCGGCGCCGGCGCTGCGGCCGGAGGCGCGACGACCACGGGGATCGGCACCGGCTTCTGCCCGATGTGTTCGCTATCCGATGCGAGATAGGCGGCAGTGGCGGCGTTCGCCCGGGCCAGCAGCACCTCATTGGTCACGATGCTGGCCCGAACAGCTGGGGATGCCGCGGGCGCGATGAGCGACGACGCATAGCGTGGTGCCGCCGTGCCGGAGGCCGAAGCGGACGCTGTTCCGGAGAGCGACGGTCCGCCGCCGCCGATGAACGGCAACACCAGGGTGAGCACGGCGGTGAGTACCGTCGTGAGAAGTGCGAATCGCTTCATGCCAGATTCCCCCGAACCCCTGTGAGGCCGGCTTCAGATCGCCGTACCTATGCCCAACGGTAGGCCCCGCGCCGGGGCATCACAACCAAATTCGGGAATCGCGTCCACGTTTCGCCCCCGAAGTGGGGGCGTTTCGCTGCCGACTTTCTCCCCCGCCGGGGGGACAGGATGCGCGGTACTCCCCCCGGGCGAGTCACGCTCCGGGCGCTTCTCCCAGCCGGGAATCATCGCACCCCGCGACGGCTTGCCGAAGCCTGACACAGGTCAACCCCTTTCCCGAGGGCGCTCCGGGGCGTACTTTCGTACGGCATGACCGACAGACGATTCCGGGAGTACCAGGCATGAAGGCACTGACCTATCAGGGCAAAGGTTCGGTGTCGCCGGAGGATGTTGCCCACCCGGCCATTGAACAGACGACGGATGCGATAGTCCGCATCACCTCGACGCTGGGGGAAGACCCGGCGGATCCCCTCGGAGTCACTGATCTCGTGACCCACACTGTGCCGCTCGAGCAGGCGCCGGAGAGGTGCGGGACCCTCCGGAAGAAGCAGGACGGCTGCATCACAGTCATGTTGAAGCCATGAGTGGTTCGGCCGACGCTTCCGGTAGCGCAGCCATCCGCTCGGTCGGCCTCGGCGGCGGCGAGTCAGCCCAGTTCGACGCACCGCTGACGGTGCACGGCGCTCTCGAATTCGCCCGGTCCCTCGGGTCGGAATCCGGCTCCGCCGCGGGCGGGCGTACTCGCGCGACCTGGGAATTGCTGGCGACCCTCGCCTGCGCGGATCTCGGTGCGGCCAGGGTGATCGAGCCTCATCTCGATGCGCTGTCCATCCTCTGCGAGGCCCGGAAGAGCGGTTTCGACGCTCCCCCCGTCTCGACCGCGGTCTGGGGCGTGTTCGCGGCGGAAGGCGGCCCCGATCCGCTCGCGGCCACCTTCACCGACTCAGGGTGGGTCCTGAAGGGCACCAAGCCGTGGTGCTCACTGGCCGACCGGATCGACCGCGCCCTCGTCACGGCCGTGATTCCGGATGGCTCGCGCCGACTCTTCTCGGTCGATCTGGGTCATCCGGGCGTGGCGGTCGAACCGGGCGCATGGCACGCGCGGGGGCTTGCTGAGATCCCCAGCGGTCCGGTGCACTTCTCCGCGGTTCCTGTCGAGCCGATGGGACCTCCCGGGTGGTACCTGGAGCGAATCGGCTTCGCCTGGGGAGGCATCGGCGTCGCGGCCTGTTGGTTCGGAGGAGCCGTCGGGGTCGCTCGAGCGCTCTTCGAGGCACTGGCTCTCCTTGACCCCCACCCGCTTCAGCTCGCTCATCTCGGTGCCGTGGACGAGTTGATCGAGAGCGCCAGGCTGGCACTGCTCGATGCCGCCCGGATCGTCGACGGCGACGCGACGCCGGACCGGTACTCCGCGTCGATCCTGGCCAAACGGGTGCGCTCCACGGTCGTGCGCGCCTGCGAAGAGGTGCTGTTGCGCTCCGGCCATGCGCTCGGCCCCTCGCCGCTTGCACTCGACGCGGTGCACGCGAAACGCGTCGCCGACCTCCAGCTCTACATTCGACAGCATCACGCCGAACGCGATCAGGCCTCGCTCGGGTCCGCGCTTCTGGCCGGCGGGGGCGCACCATGGTGACGTTCGATGCGGCGGAGGCGGGGACCGATGTTGAAACGTGGAGCGGCGATCATCGTCTCCGGTCCCTCGGCGCCCTGGACCTGGCTTCAGTGACGGCCCTCGTCGTGATCGCTGCGCACCCTGACGATGAGACGCTCGGGGCCGGCGGACTCATCTCCCTGGCAGCCGAACGGGGCATTCCGGTCGCGGTAATCGTCGCCACTGATGGCACTGCATCCCATCCTCGCGCGTCGGACGAAGAGACCGCCGCACGTCAACGGGAGCGCGCCGCCGAGACCCGATCCGCCCTCCAGATTCTCAACCCCTCCGCGATGCTTGTCCTGTTCGACCTTCCTGACGGACAGACCGCAGAGCACCGCGAAGAACTTCGAACCCTCCTGCGACCGCACCTGGCGCTGGCACCGGCCGGGACCCTGGTGGTCATCCCGTGGAGAGGAGATGGTCATCGGGACCACCGGGTGGTCGGTGAGGTTGGCGTCGAGGTGGCCCGCGCAGCAGGCCTCGAGTTCGTGGAATATCCGATCTGGATGTGGCACTGGGGCACACCAGAGCACGAAAGCATCCCCTGGCGCCGGATGGCGGGGCTGGGCCTGACCGACGAGTCGTACGATCGAAAGCGTCGCGCGATCGCGGAATTCCACTCCCAGATCGACGCGACACCCGGGCGACCGGCGGTGCTACGCCCCGATTTTCTCCAGCATTTCCGCCAGCGCGTTGAAATCTTCATCGACTCGCGGGGCGGTTCCCTCGATGCCGGGTATTTCGATGAACTGTATTCCCGCCGGGCTGACCCCTGGCGACTGGCAACCCGCTGGTACGAAAGCCGGAAGCGTTCCATCACGGTCGCTTCCCTCCCCTCCCCCCGGTATCGACGCGGCCTGGAGATCGGATGCTCGATCGGCACGCTCACCCTCGACCTGGCGCCGCACTGCGACACCCTGCTCGCGGTGGATGTCGCTGACGCCGCGCTCGACGCCGCACGCGAGCGCCTCAGCGCACACCCTCACGTCTCCTTCGCCAGGCTCGATGCCAGCACCGATTTCCCGCCGGGCCGGTTCGATCTCATTGTCGTCAGCGAGGTCGGCTATTACCTGGCGCGCCGAGACCTCATCGCGCTGTTCGCCGCTGTCTCCTCCCATCTCGAGCCGGGAGGGACGGTCGTCCTCTGCCATTGGCGACATCCGGTGGCGGAATATCCGCTTCTCGGCGACGAGGTCCACGAGGTCATGCACACTACATCCGGTCTCTTTCGCACCGCCCGGCATGAAGAAGCCGACTTCATCCTCGAGGTCTACGGCACCGAGGCCGTCTCTGTCGCGCAACGGGAGGGGCTCGCACCATGACAATGACAATAGAGACTGTCTTCGTCGTCATCCCGGCACGGAACGAGTCTGCGCTGATCTCCCGTTGCCTTCGGTCGCTCGAGCTCGCGGTCGAGGTACTGCAGTATGGGCCAGCCCCGCCGTCCGTGCACATCGTCGTCGTGCTTGACAGGTGCACCGATGATACCGCCGAGCTCGTATCCTCCTTCGGCTGGGTCGATACCGTCGAGGTCGATGCCGGTTCGGTCGGGGTCGCGCGCTCCGTCGGGGTCGCATCGGCGTTGGCTCGCCTACAGGTCGAGACCGACCGTGCCTGGATCGCGAATACCGACGCCGACTCCGCCGTGCCTCCTCAGTGGCTCGTCGAGCAGGTGCGCCTGGCGAACTCCGGAGCGGATGTCGTGATCGGGTCCGTTTCCCCGGTGATGGCCGATCTCACGGACGACCTCGCCGATGCCTGGCACCGGGTGCGCAGGCGCCGAAGCCCTGCCGGGCATGTTCACGGTGCGAATCTCGGCTTTCGGGCAAGCAGCTACATCGTCGCCGGCGGATTCACCTCGGAGGCGCTGCACGAAGACGTGTCCCTGGTGGCCCGAATGTCGGCGGCGTCTGCTGCCGTCTGCAGCTCGCTGGACATCGACGTCACGACATCGGGCCGGAAGCAGAACAGGCTCTCTGGGGGCTACGCGTCGTATCTGCACGACGGTTCCCTGGTGAGCCGCGCGTTTTCGGAGGATCTCACCGGGTGAGCCTGCGCGACGGTGGTCACGGTCGCCCATTCTCAGCGAATTTTAGGCGGATCCCCTCTTGATCACTCGCATCCGTGGTGCTAAAAAATTGTCTATCGAGTCGTCTTACTCCGTTATGTACACAGGAGGCGTGATGTCGAACGCGGTCGCGTCGCAGGAGGAATCGGTCCAATCGGTCCAGGAGGTCCAGGAGGTCCAGGAGCGATTTCTGCGAATCATCCTGGCCGATCCCGAGTTGCTTGACCTTGAGTTCGAAAAAATCATTCGAGAAGTACTCCGGTCGGTAGCGAAAACTGACGCCCCACCGCAGCCACCCCGCTCGGGCGGGCAGCGAGCAGCGGGTGACCCCGAGATGGGAATTGGCTCCGGCGAGCGGGCGACTCCACGGGCTTCGGAGCGCGCACCGCCTAAGGGCGCGGGCTGCAGCAGCCAGCCCCGCACGCGATTCCTGAAATGGATTCCTGAAATGGATTCCTGAAATGGTGGGGCGGCCCGATTCCTCTCTCGGGCCGCCCCACTGCGTCGTGTGGCCGCGGCCAGGGGGTCAGGCGCTGCGCTTACGGTCCGGCTTTTGGGCGGGCTTCCGTGCGGGCTTCCGGGCGGCCTTCCTCGGTTCCGTGGTGACCCCCTGATGCTCCGAGCCCGCCCGACTCTTCGCCACACTCTGTTTGAGCGCGGTCATCAGATCGAGCACTTCTCCGCGCCGGTCGTCGGGCGCGGGATCCCCGAACGTCTCCTCGGTGCTGAGCGAATCGCCCTTCCGAAGTTTCGCTTCGATCAGTTGCCGAAGCTCGTCCTGGTAGTCATCGGTGAACTTTTCCGGAGAGAAATCCGCGGCGAAAGAGTCCACCAGGGCGGCGGACATGTCGAGTTCCTTTGTCGACACTCGCACCGGTTCGTCCAACGCCGGAAAGCTGGCCTCGCGCACCTCGTCGTCCCAGAGCAGGGACTGGAGCATCAGCACTTCGCCACGCACACGCAGTGCACCGAGTCGGGTCTTCTGGCGCAGCGCGAAATGGACGATCGCCGTTCGGTCCGTCGCCTCCAGGGTGCGCCGCAACAGCACATACGCCTTGGTCGACGCCCCATCCGGCTCGAGGAAGTAGCTGCGATCGAACATGATCGGGTCGAGTTGGTCGGAGGGAACGAATTCCACGACGGAGATCTCTCGACTCCTTTCCGCAGGCAGTTGCTGCAGGTCCGCGTCGGTCAGCACCACCGTCGTCCCGTCGCTTTCGAATGCCTTGTCGATGTGCTCGAAGTCGACGATCTTCCCGCAGATCTCACATCGTCGCTGGTACTTGATCCGCCCACCGTCCGTGTCGTGCACCTGGTGAAGCGGCACATCGTGGCCCTCGGTCGCGCTGTAGACCTTCACCGGCACGTTGACGAGCCCGAAGGCGATCGCGCCCTTCCAAATGGATCTCATGAGGTTATGATCCCCGCGGTCGGGCGCCAACGGAACCCCTTCCTGTCAACCACTGGATGACATCCGCTAGTCGATGCACGATGGGAAAATGGCAGGTGAGGGAGAGAGGGATTTCGGTGGCGGAAAAGTCAGTCGTTGAGGTCGACGGTCACCGGATCACCCTCACCAACCTCGAGAAGATCCTCTACCCGGCGACGCAGACGCGGAAGAGCGATGTGTTGTCCTACTACGCGGCCGTCGCGCCGTTTCTGATTCCTCATGCGGCCAATCGCCCCGCCACCCGCAAACGCTGGGTCAACGGCGTGGGGACCGCCGAACATCCGGGGGAGATGTTCTTCCAGAAGAACCTCGACGACTCGACACCCGCCTGGGTGAGACGCCACGCTATCGAGCACACCGGGCATTCGGCCGAGTATCCCCTGGTCAACGATCTCGCCACACTGACCTGGCTCGGACAGATAGCAGCGCTGGAAATTCACGTGCCGCAGTGGCAATTCGGCCGCACCGGGCATCCGCTCATGCCGGATCGACTCGTGCTCGACCTCGATCCGGGGGAGGGCGTCGGCCTGGCGGAGTGCGCAGAAGTCGCGCGCCTGGCGAAGGCGATTCTCGATGACATGGGCCTTCGACCGTTACCGGTCACCAGCGGAAGCAAGGGCATCCACCTCTACGCTCCCCTCGACGGTTCGCAGGATTCGGGCTCGGGCAGCGCGGTGGCCCACGAACTCGCGCGTGCGCTGGAAGCAGACCACCCCGACCTGGTCGTCAGCGACATGAAGAAGGCCCTCCGCCCGGGCAAGGTGCTCGTCGACTGGAGCCAGAACAACGCTGCCAAGACCACCATCACGCCATATTCCCTTCGAGGCCGCGAACGCCCCACCGTCGCGGCCCCGCGCACCTGGCGGGAACTCGAGTCGAAAAACCTCAGACAGCTCGAATACCCGGAGGTGCTCGCGCGGCTACAGCGGCAGGGCGACCCGCTCGCACCGCTCACTTCGGGGCACTTCGGGTCTCTCGAACCCACTGCCGAGCACCTGGCTCGCTTCGAGGCATCCCCGTCCAGTCGTGACCGGCTGGCGGAGTATCGCCGCAAACGCGACGCCGCGAAGACGCCGGAGCCCGTTCCGACCGGGTATGCCCCCACCTCTACCGGCGCCAGCTTCGTGATCCAGGAGCATCACGCCCGTCGGCTGCACTGGGACTTCCGGCTCGAACACGACGGGGTTCTCGTGAGTTGGGCCCTTCCGAAGGGCGTTCCCACGGATCCCGCCCACAATCACCTTGCCGTGCAGACGGAAGACCATCCCCTCGAGTACGGCACCTTCGAAGGCAGCATTCCGGCCGGGGAATATGGCGGTGGAGAGGTCTCGATCTGGGATTCCGGCACCTTCGAACTCGAGAAGTGGCGCGAGGGGAAGGAGGTGATCGCCACTCTCCACGGCATCACGCACGGCTCGCATCGATACGCGCTCATCCACACCGGTGGGGCCGGGCGAGCCGAGAACAACTGGCTGATCCACCTGATGGCGGATTCCTCGAGTGCCGAGAAGCCCCGCCAGTCGGGCCGGCGACAGGTGGCCGCGATCCGTCCGATGCTCGCGACCCTCGGAGCCCCGGGGCAGCTGTCCACCGACGACGAGTGGGCCTTCGAGATGAAATGGGACGGCATCCGCGCCATCGCATCGGTCACTGGTGGCGTAGTCGCGCTGGCCAGCCGCAATGGAATGGACCTGACCCCGACCTATCCCGAGTTGGGGGAACTGGCGGCGGCGGTGGACAGTGATGTGGTCATCGATGGCGAAATCATCGCTGTCTCGCGGTCCGGCCGACCTGACTTTGGGCTGCTGCAGAGCCGGATGGGGATCAGCAAGCAGGCGGATGTCGCTGCCGCCGGCAAGTCGGTCACCGTTCAGTTCATGGCCTTCGACATCCTCTCCGTCGCCGGCAGGTCGCTGCTGAAGAAGTCCTACGACGAGCGGCGAAGCGCGCTCGAGGAGCACCTGACCCCGCGCGGCCCGATCCACCTGCCGCCCGCGTTCGAGGGGGACGAAGAGGACGCCATCGGGAGCAGCCTGAGGCTGGGGCTCGAGGGGATCGTGGCCAAGAAACGTGACAGTAGCTATCTGCCGGGCAAGCGATCCCGCAGCTGGGTCAAGATCAAGCACCATCGGACGCAGGAGGTGGTGGTCGGAGGGTGGACGTCCGGGCGTGGCAACCGGGCAGGACGAATCGGAGCCTTACTGCTCGGCGTGCCCAACGAGGGAGGCCTCTCTTACGTCGGCAAGGTCGGCACGGGCTTCACCGACGCGAAGCTGGACGGAATGCTCGCGCGCCTCACCCTACTCGCGCGCGGCACCACCCCGTTCACGGACATCGAGGCGACCGAGTCGGTCGGCGCCCACTGGCTCAGGCCCCGGCTTGTGGGAGAAGTCGAGTTTGCGGAATGGACTGCGTCGAGGCGACTTCGGCACCCCACCTGGAGGGGCTGGCGTCCTGACAAGAAACCCGCTGACGTTTCCCTCGAGGAGTAGCACGACCGAGGCCTGACGAAACGTTCCTGCAACTCTCCGAACCAAGAAAACCGCGACGGCTACTACTCATAGCATCCGGCGACCGCCGTGCCAGCCCGCACTCGCCCAGATAATTGTCTACTCTTTCGGATTAGACTAGAGATATGGAAATAGCAGAGACGGCAACGGGCAAGGTGATGAGCGTCGGCCAGCTCCGACAGAATCCGACACCGATGGTTCACGATGTTGAGATCGGAATCTCCTGGGTGCTCACGAATCACGGTAGGCCCTTCGGTCGCGTGGTGCCGTACGTTCAACGCGACTGGATACCGGTCTCCGAGGTAATCGAACTGCTGAACACGCCCACCGAGCCGAGCTGGCTCGCCGAACTCGAGGCAGACCGTGCGGCCACGACCATGCGTGATCCGTGGATGCAGTGAGGGCCATCCTCGACACCAACATCCTGATAGGCGGATCGTTCATGGCGCCTGCCGGAGTCACAGAGATCGCTGTCACGTCGATCTCATATGCCGAACTGCGATTCGGCATAGCGGCGGTATCCGCTGAACCCGAGTTGCGCATCGAACGTCAGCTCAGGCTCGATGCGATCACGGAAAGTTTCGGCGAGGGCCTTCCGTTCGACGATAGGGCAGCACTCAGCTACGGCTACATCACCGAACTCGTACTCGGCGCCGATAGGAGCCCGCGCGGCCGCATCCCCGATCTTATGATCGCTGCGATAGCGCTCACCCACGGCGCCACGCTGATCACCCGAGACTACAAGGACTTCGCCGGCCTCGAGCGCGTGCTCAACATCGTCAGATTGTGATCGCCAGACCTCCGCTCAATTAGCGGGGTCATGCCTCTTTGGTTGGCTCCGCTGAGTTCTGCGCACCCGGGCCGGTCGCGACGATGACGCGGCACGTCGTGGGCTGCAGCTGGCGTCGGAGTCCGAATCACGACGAAGAGCGCAGCCGAGGACCGTTCCTGTAGCAGCAATTCTTCAAACCGCCCTCCGGGATTGGATGAAGGGCAAGACCCGAATTCGCTGATCTTCGCCAATTCCGCTAAAAATCCTACGGGCGATGAGGACTGGACGCGGGCGGTTCATTGGTAGGAGTCGAGCCGCGGGCGCAGAATCCACGACCTTCGCCACACGGCCGCCACTCTGTGGCTGACCAACCACGTTGATCCGAAAACCGTTCAGACCTTGCTCGGCCACGCTTCAATGACGATGACCGTCGATTCCTACGGACAGTTCATGGGAAGTGACGCTGACATCGCTGCAATCGCGCGAGTGAGCGCTGTTCTCGGGACCGATATGGGACCGACGAAGGGAAAGCTGAGAATCCAAGACTCGTGAGCTGGAGGCCCAAGTCGTTGAAAACGCGGGGTCCTTTTGTGGAGCCGCCTGTCAGAATCGAACTGACGACCTTCTCATTACGAGTGAGATGCTCTACCGACTGAGCTAAGGCGGCGTGCACGCAAATTACCGCGGGCAACGCCTGAAAGCTTAGCCGATTCAGTCGGAGCGAACCGGCCCGAGGATGCGACCAAGCTCGTCGAAGGAATCCTTAAGCCGTGCGCTGAGCGGAACGCTGCCCTCGTTGTCGGCCCAACAGGACCAGGCATGCTTCATCGCGCCGAACGCGACGTGGGTGATCAGGCGGGAGCGGCTGAGCACCAGTGCGTCACTCGAGGCGAGGGTCGGGTCATCCGCCATGAGACGTTTCGCAATCACTTCGCGCAGTTGCTCCTCGAACGTACGCATGGCGGTCATCCGCATCCCAAAGAGCTGCGGATATTCCTTGAGCAGGCCGCGGCGAAGCAGCAGCAACTCGGTGTCGTGGGATTCCCCCTCGGTTGCGTTCGCGAGCAGGGCGCCGAGGCCATCGAACACGGTGCCATCGGAGGCGTGAATGTAGGCATCGACCGCGTCGGCCGGGGGCAGCTCGGGAGCATCGCCGACCAGCGCCGACTCCTTCGAAGGGAAGTAGTTGAAGAAGGTACGCGGCGAGATGTCGGCAACGCGACTGATCTCGTCGATCGTCACCCTGTCAAGACCCTTCTCGGCCACGAGCCCGAGAGCGGCGAACTCGATGGCCCGGCGGGTGGCCAGGCGCTTGCGTTCGCGAAGCCCCGTCGCGTGGTCGATGGTCATGGGTACATTATTGCATTGCCTGCAAATTTGCACAAACGTCCGTGCCGCTCAGCCGACGCAATTCGGGTCGGCCTTGGGAATCGTGCCCGACACGAAGTAACTGTCCACGGTGTTGTCGACGCAGGGGATGCCGCGGTTGTACGCGGTGTGGCCCTCCCCCCGACGGGTGACGAGGCGCGCGCTTTCGAGCTGTTTGGACAGGGCGACCCCCCACTGGTATGGGGTCGCCGGGTCGCCTGTGGACGAGAGGATGAGCAGGGGCGCGGCCCCCGCACCGGTCACCGACGACGGGCCGGTGCGATTGGCAAAGGGCCAGTTCTGGCACGTCACATCGCCGATCACCGAAGGGCGCGTGAGGGTGGGTGCGGCCTCGATCAGCCGGGCGTTCTCGCTGGCGATCACGGTCGGGTCCGTCACTGTCGGATAGTCGAGGCACCCGATCGCGATGAAGGCCTCGAGGGAGTTGTCCTTGTAGGTGCCGTCGGCGTTGCGGCCGTTGTAGGAATCGGCGAGTCGAAACGCGGTGTCGCTCGTCCCGCTCCCGATTTCGTCGAACATGTCGCTGAGGTACGGCCACGACGATGCGTCGTACAGGGCCGAATTGATCGCCGTTTCGAGCACGTTCTGGTCGAGCACACGCCCGTCTGGGGCGGGGATCGGAGTGGTGGTGAGCCGATCGTACAGCGCCGAGATCGTCGCGAGGCTGTCGTCGACGGAGCCCGAAAACGGGCAGTTTGCGCGGGAGGCGCAGTCCGCAAGATAGCTTTTGAGGGCTCTCTCGAAGCCGGCGGACTGGGTGAGGCTGACCTCGAAGATCGAAAGCGTCGAATCGGTGGCGCCGTCGAGGACCATGCGCCCGACCTTCCGGGGGAACCGGTCTGCGTAATACATCCCGATGTCGCTGCCGTAGGAGTAGCCGAGGTAGCTGAGTTTCGTATCGCCCACGACCGCACGCAGCATGTCGAGGTCACGGACAGTGCTCTGGGTGTCGACGAACCCGAGCACCGGCCCGGTGTTTTTCCGGCAGGATGTGGCGAAGTCCTTCGACTGCTCGGTCACCTCCGTGACCCAGGCCGGACTGTTCACCGGATTCCGGGCAACGCCGTAAATGAATTGATCGAGCTTCCCGTCGTCATAGCAGGCGACCGAGGTCGAGCGGCCGACCCCCCGCGGGTCCCACCCGATCACGTCGTAGCTCTTCTGGAGCGTCTTCGATACCGCGTAGTTGAGGTCATCGTGCACGAAGTCGAAGCCCGACGCTCCCGGTCCCCCCGGGTTCACGAAGAGGGAGCCGAGCCGCGTGCCGGTGGCGGATGCCCGGGTGAGGGCGAGCGCGATATCCGTCGCCTTCGAGGGATTGTTCCAGTCCATCGGTGCGATCACGGTCGCGCACTGCTGCTTCTTGCCGCAATCCTTCCAGGCGAGCAACTGGTGATAGTACCGAGCCACCGTCGCCGACACCTTCTCGCCGGTGGGTTTCGATCAGCGCTCGACGCCCGGGGAAAGCGAGACGGAGCAGCCGCTGAGAAGAAGCACACCGACGGCGATCCCGACCAGCGCGGTTCGCAGTGCAGCGGTCCTCAGCACTGCGGGTCGACCTTCGGTACCGTCCCGCCGACGAAGAAGTCGTCGACGGCGTTGTTCACACAGGAATTGGATTTGTTGTAGGCGGTGTGGCCTTCGCCCCGGTAGGTGATGAGCCGACCGTTCTGCAGTTGCCCGGCGAGTGACTTCGCCCAGACATACGGCGTCGCCGGGTCATTCGTCGTGCCGACGACGAGGATCGGAGCCGAGCCGGCCGCCGCGATCGGCGCGCGCTCGCGTGTCGGCGGGAAAGGCCACGCGGCACACGAGGTGTCGTAGGACAGCTGGGGACCGAGGGTCGGTGCGAGAGACGCGAGCTTCGCGGCATCCGCCCTGAGGCTCGCATCGGTGGTCGATTCGGTCGCGTAGTCGAGACAGTTGATGCCGATGAAGGCCTCGGTCGAGTTCGTCGCGTAGGTGCCCTTTGCCGTGCGCTCGTAGTAACTGTCGGCAAGCTGGAACGCCACGGCCGGGTCCCCCTGCATGACGGTGGTAAACAGGTCGGAGAGGTAGGGCCAATTGGTCTTGCTGTAGAGCGGGAAGATGATCGCGGTGAACATCACGCTGCTTGACAGTTCACGACCGTCCTTCGCGCGAAGCGGACTCGCGTTGAGGCGGTCGAGCAGGGAGCGGATGTCGGTCATCGCCGCATCCACGGAGCCCGAAAAGGGGCAGTTCTTGCCGGTCTTGCAGTCCTTGATGTAGGCCCGTAAGGCATTCTCGAAGCCCTGTGCCTGAGTCGCGCCGACCTCGAAACTGGTGGTCGACGGGTCAAGGGCGCCGTCGAGCACCAGACGGCCGGTCTTCTTCGGGAAGAGATCGGCATAGGTCGCGCCGAGCAGGGTGCCGTAGGAGTACCCGAGGTAGTTGAGTTTCTTGTCGCCAAGGGCCGCCCGCAGGAGGTCGAGGTCGCGGGCGGCGCTGTTGGTGTCCACAAAGCCGAGAAGGTCGCCGGTGTATTTGAGACAGGCCGCCGCGAAGGACCTGTTGGTGGTGCGCTGGTCGGCGATCCACGCGTCAGAGCCGAAGGCGTTGGGCGAGACGTCGAAGAGGAACCTGTCCATCTCTGCCGGATCCTGGTAGCACTTCACCGCCGAGGATTTGTTCACCCCGCGCGGATCGAAGCCCACGATGTCGAAATTCTGTTGCAGCTTCGCATCGACCGCGTAACTGAGATTATCCCGGATAAAGTCGTAGCCCGAGCCACCGGGACCGCCGGGGTTGACGAGCAGCGAGCCGAGGGCCGTGCCGCCCGCAGGTTTGCGGATGAGGGCGAGGTCGATCGATTTGCCCGCAGGGTTCTTCCAGTCCATCGGCGCCTTCGCCGTCGTGCACTGAAAGTCGCCACCCTCGCAGGGTTTCCACTTCAGCACCTGTCGGTAGAACGGCTCCAGCCCCGCACCCACCCTCTCGCCCGTCGGCACCGACACGGTGGCGGAGGTTTTGGGCAGGAACGATGTCACACAGCCGGTGAGCGGCAGGACGATGGCAAGTGCCACCACCACCGCCAGAACGGCCCAGGTGGTCTTCGTTGTCATCGGTTGTCCCTCAGCGAGCGGTTGAGATCAGCATGGCTTCGAGAGCAAGCGCCGGCGCCACGTTGCCTTCGATTCGCGTGCGGGCGGTGGCGATGGCATCCATCGTCGCGAGCGTCTGGGCGGCAGTCGAGGCCGCACTCGCGGTGGTCAGTTGCGAGAAGATCGCCAGGTTGATCGGCTCCGTCTCGACGCCCAGTTGCAGCAGCAGAATGTCTCGGTAGAGGGAGAGCAGATCGACCATGATGCGGTCGATTCCGTCGCGCAGGCTGCGGGTCGAGCGGCGCTTCTGGTCTTCCTCGAGGGTGCGCAACTGGGCGCGGAGAGCCGGCGGCACGGTGCCACCCGGGGCGATGCCGAGCGATCGAAGGGCGCTCTCGCGCTCTTCGGCATCCCGCTCCTCGGTGATGGCTGCGGCGTCGTCTCCGGCGAGTTCGAGCAGCTGGGCCGCGGCGACCACCGCTCCCGACACGGTATGGATGCCCAGCGCTATCTCGATGGTCTGCTGGCGACGGCGGCGGGCATCCTCGTTCGTCGCGAGGCGGTGGGCCATGCCGATGTGGCTCTGCGCCTCACGCGCGGCCCGCGTGGCGGTGGCGAGGTCGACCCGGTCGCGCTGGGAGATGAGTTCGGCGACTTCTGCGACATCCGGAACCCGAAGTCGCACGGTGCGCACGCGGGAACGGAGGGTCGGGAGGAGGTCGGCTTCGCTCGGCGCGCAGAGAATCCACACCGTGCGCGGCGGCGGTTCCTCGAGCGCCTTCAGCAGCACGTTGGAGGTGCGTTCCTGCATGCGGTCAGCGTCTTCGATCACGATCACGCGATAGCGGCTCACCGAGGGAGAGAAATGGGAGCTCGAGACGAGGCGACGCACATCCTCCATCTTGATGATCACGCCTTCGGTGGTGAGCACAGCCAGATCGGGATGCGTGCGAGCCGCGACCTGGCGTCGGGTTGCCTCGTCGCCGTCCGGGTCGCCGGTTCCGCCGTTCACCCCGGCGCTGAGGAGCGCCGTCGCGAACGCGTAGGCCAGGTTGGAACGACCCGAGCCCGGCGGGCCGGTGATGAGCCAGGAGTGTGTCATTGCCGAATCCCCGATCGGGGAATCGGCGAGAGTCGAGTCCGCCGCGGCCGCGCGGAAGATCGCGATCGCTTCCGACTGGCCGGTCAATTCGTCCCACACGGTCATGCGCCAAGCCTAAGCGGAGCGACCGACCGGCTTAGCCCCTCCCGCTAGAGGAGTGGCGCGACCCGCGCGCGGATGGCCGCCGCGATCGACTCGATCGAGTCGGTGGCTGGCAGCACGAGAAAGCGGTCCGGCTCCAGGGCGGCGAGTTCGAGGAACCCGGTTCGCACCCGGGAGTGGAAGTCGCTCTCCTCCGCCTCGAGCCTGTCGTAGGTTGTGCGCGCCTCATCCAGCCGCTCCCGGCCGATCGTCTCGTCGAGATCCAGCAGGATCGTCAGGTGGGGCAGGAGTCCCTCGGTCGCCCAGAGCGAGATGTCGCGCACCTCAACGGGATCGAGCACCCGCCCGGCGCCCTGGTACGCGACCGAGGAGTCGAAGTACCGGTCCTGGATCACGATCTCGCCGCGCTCGATGGCCGGGCGCACCCTCGTGGCGATGTTGTGCGCTCGATCGGCGGCATAGATCAGCGCCTCGGCGCGCGGTGCGATGGGACCGCGTCGGTGAAGCACGATCTCTCGAAGCTCGAGCCCAAGCTCGGTACCACCGGGCTCCCGGGCGCGCTCGACGCTGTGGCCGGATGCCGTGAGCCAGTCCGCGAGCAGGCCGGCCTGGGTGGATTTTCCCGATCCGTCACCGCCCTCGAAGGTGATGAACAGGCCGGTCACGCTTCGCTCCTCACCTGATGCTCAGAGTGCGGGTTCGGAGGCCGCGGCCGGCTTCTTGGCTGGCGGCTTCTTCGCGGCCGGCTTCTTGACCGCCGGCTTCTTGACGACAGGCTTCTTGACGGCGGGCTTCTTGACGGCCGGCTTCTTGACGGCTGGCCCCTTCGCGCGCTTGTCGGCGAGCATCTGAACGGCTCGCTCGAAGTCGATCTCCTCGACAGTCTCGCCGCGCGGGATTGTCACGTTGGTGACACCGTCCGTCACATAAGCGCCGAAACGGCCGTCCTTGATGCGGATCGGCTTGCCGCTCTCGGGGTCCGCATCGAACTCCTTGAGGGCACTTGACGCCCGGCGGGCCCCAAATTTGGGCTGGGCGTACAACTCGACCGCCCCGCTGAGGTCAATGTCGAAGATCTGGTCTTCGTCGGTGAGCGAACGCGTATCGGCGCCCTTTTTGAGGTACGGGCCGAATTTGCCGTTCTGGGCGGTGATCTCCTCACCGCTCTCCGGATGCTGGCCGAGAACACGAGGAAGCGCGAGCAAGCGCAGCGCGGTGTCGAGATCCACGGTAGCCAGGTCCATCGACTTGAAAATGGATGCCGTACGCGGTTTCGGCGCGGCCGTCTTCTTGGGCGCCGCACGCTTCTTCGCCGGGACGATTTCACCGGTGGCAGGGTCGACGCCCGGCTCGACGCCGGGAACCTCCGCGAACGGGACGACCTCGGGTTCGGGGTCCACCTCGGTGATGTACGGGCCGAACCTGCCGTCTTTCGCGACCACCTGCTTGCCGTTTTCGGGGTTGACCCCGATCACGCGGTCGACGACCACCGGTGCGTCGATCAACTCGTGCGCCTTCGCGACGGTGAGTTCGTCCGGGGCGAGCTCCGGCGGGATGTTCACTCGACGCGGGGTGGCCTCGGGCGTGGCGTCAGCATCCGCCACCTCGAGGTACGGGCCGTACTTTCCGATGCGGAGGGTGACCTCGTCGTCGAGCCGGATCGAATTGATGCTCTTCGCGTCGATCTCACCGAGGTTGTCGATGACGCTGCGAAGTCCGCGGTGCCGATCGCTGCCGAAGTAGAAGCTGTTGAGCCAGCCGACGCGGTCTTCCTTGCCGTCCGCGATACGGTCGAGGTCGTCTTCCATGGAGGCGGTGAAGTCGTACTCCACCAGGTCCGAGAAGAATTCCTCGAGCAGACGCACGACGGAGAACGCGATCCAGTTCGGCACCAGGGCGGTGCCGCGCGGGGTCACGTAGCCACGGTCGATGATCGTCGAGATGATCGATGCGTAGGTGGACGGGCGACCGATTCCGAGTTCTTCGAGTGTCTTGACCAGGCTCGCCTCGGTGTAGCGCGGAGGTGCGCTGGTTTCGTGTCCTTTGGCTTCGACATCCGTCACCGTGAGCTTCTGCCCGACGGTGAGCGGGGGAAGCTTCGCCTCGGTCGGCTCGGCCGAGTCGTTACGATCCTCGTCACGGCCCTCCTCATAGGCCTGGAGGAAGCCGCGGAAGGTGATGACGGTGCCGCTCGCGGCGAACTCGGCCATGGTCGTTCCCTGCACGGGCCCGGCGGTGATGACTACAGAAGCCGTCACTCCCTTGGCGTCGGCCATCTGAGAGGCGATGGTGCGCTTCCAAATGAGGTCGTAGAGCTTCCACTCGTTGCCGCGAAGGGTACCCTCGAGCTGGCCCGGCGTGCGGAACGTGTCTCCGGCCGGGCGGATCGCCTCGTGCGCCTCCTGCGCGTTCTTGCTTTTGCTCGCATAGGTTCTCGGCTTCTCGGAGACGCTCTCGGCGCCATAGAGTGACGCGGCCTGGCTGCGGGCGGCGGACATCGCCTGCTGCGAGAGATTGAGCGAGTCCGTGCGCATATAGGTGATGTACCCGTTTTCGTACAGGCCCTGGGCGACGCTCATCGTCTGGCGCGCGGAGAAGCGCAGTTTGCGTGCCGCCTCCTGCTGGAGAGTGGAAGTGCTGAACGGCGCCGCGGGTCGTCGGGTGTACGGCTTCGAGTCGACCGATGACACGACCACCGAGACGGACCTGTCGCGCAGCGCCTCGGCGAGCGTGGTCGCAGCCTGCTCGTCGAGCGCAACGGCATCCGCCTTGCCGTTCGCGGATGGCTTGAGTCGGCCCGTGTCGTCGAAGTCACGACCGTTCGCAACCCGAACTCCGTCGAGGCGAGCAAGGCGCGAGAAGAACGGCGAGGATCCGGCGGATGCCGTGAGCAGCGCTGACAGGTCCCAGTAGCCGGCGGGCACAAAAGCCAGCCGTTCGCGCTCCCGATCGACGACGAGACGGGTCGCCGCGGACTGCACCCGCCCCGCCGACAGGCCCGGTCCGATCTTGCGCCAGAGCACCGGAGAGATTTCGTAGCCGTAGAGGCGGTCGAGAATGCGGCGGGTCTCCTGGGCGTCGACCAGGGCGGTGTCGATGTCACGGGTGTTGTCCCGCGCCCGCTCGATCGCCTCCTTGGTGATCTCATGGAACACCATGCGCTTCACCGGCACTTTGGGTTTCAGCTCGTCGAGGAGGTGCCAGGCGATGGCCTCTCCCTCGCGGTCCTCATCAGTGGCGAGGTAGAGCTCGTCCGCGCCTTTGAGCGCTCGCTTCAGTTCGGCGACGGTCTTCTTCTTCTGGTCAGAGACCACATAGTACGGAAGGAATCCGTTCTCCACATCGATGGAGAATTTGCCGAGCGTGCCCTTCTTGAGTTCCGGCGGCAGGTTTTTCGGCTCGATCAGGTCGCGGATATGACCGACCGAGGCAAGCACCTCGTAGCCGTCCCCCAGGTACTGGGCTATCGTCTTCGCCTTGGCGGGCGACTCGACTATGACCAGCTTCTTCGTGCCAGGCACTTGACTCCTTGACTTGTGCGGCTCCCGCCGCCTCTGTGGGTCTCCGGGTGAAACGAAACCTCGCCCAGCCTAGGGCGGCATCGCTGATGCTACGCACCGCGGGTCGGAGATGCCGGTTGTGGTCCCGACACGCACACCATACACACAGAAACATGATGATCCCTTCATCCGGCGCCCTGGGGCGCGCGACTCTGCCCGGCCGGCACCTCGCTCGGACGCCCCGCCGTCGCCCGAGCCGACACCGCGAATCCCAGCGCGGAGGTCGCCACCCGCACAGTCGCAGTGGTGCCGTCGACGACGCATCCGTCGAGACTCGTGGCGTTTGCGGCGGCCACGGTCGCGGCGACCGCACACGGGTTCCCCGCCCGGATGCCGACGGCGACGTCCGCCGCAGCCAGTGCCGCCGCATCCGCCGCTCCGGCAGCTCGCTGTTGGGCCGGGAGCACCGTCGCGACGGGGATCAGGAGCGAGAACAGCATGAGCACCGCTGCAACGACGGCCACCGCGAGAATCGAGCCGGAGCCCTGCTCGTTCGCCGGCAGCTGCCGCATCAGCGCCCGCCGTCGAGCGCGCAACTCGACGCGCTCACGGTGAACAGGCCGACCAGTGCGCCGACCGTCGAACCGCGAACGGATGCCGTCACACAGGCAAACTCCCCCCGATATTCCAACCGCAACATCGATCCGGCAACGAGAGCGGATGCCGTGCCGACGGGCTCCCCGCGCGCAGCACTCCGCGCGGCCATCGCCGCGGCCTGCTGCAGCCGAACCTGCTGGGTGGACAGCTGCAATCCGGCGAGGCAGGCGGCGAGCACCAACAGAACCGCGGGAATGACAGTGGCGAATTCTGCCGTCACGCTGCCTCGCTCCCGCGGTCGAGCACGCGAACCCGGCTCAGCCCGCGAAGGTGAGCGCACGACGCACGAGCTCGGTGAGCAGGCCGCGAACCACATCGCTGCGCAAGATCGCGACGAGCAGTCCGGCGAATCCCACCGCCGCCATTGTTGCGATCGCGTATTCGGCGGTGGCGGCGCCCTCCTCCCCGCGGAGTCGTGCACGCAATTTGTTCATCATCGGCTGTTCCTTCCCTTATCCGCCCGGCGAATTGCCGCACCGGTCCATGCTGCGACGGGCACCGGCAATCGCACCTCGACAACCGCGGATCGGTGCACTGCAATCACACACCGGTCACTGTGGACGAGACGACGGCGATCAGCAGCGGGGCGACGGCGAGCACCATGAAGGCGGGGAGGATGCACACGCCGAGCGGCAGCATGAGGGTCACGGCGAGAGTTGCGGCCCTGCGCTCCCCCGCGCTGCGAGCAGCCCGACGTGCCTCGGTCGCCTCGCTCCGCAGCAGGGCCGCCGCGGGGATCCCGGCTCGCCGGCTGAGCTCGAGCACGTCGGCGATGGCGGGCTCGCTGCCGTCGGGGGCAATTCGGCAAGTCGCCCGGGCATCCGAGACCGCCTGTTGCGCACGGCGCAGGGATGCACCACCCGACACCGCGATCGCCATGAGGTCAAGCGCGAGGCCCGGGGTGAGGCTGGTAGGGGCCGCCCGTCGCAGCAAGCCGCGATTCCAGAACTGGGCGAGGAGCATCAGCACCACCCCGAGCGCAAGACAGGCCAGTCCGGTCGGAGTGGTGAAGAGAATGCGGAGCGAGTCGAAGCCGAGGGCCATCCCGAACAGGATGCCGACCAGGGGCAGCACCATCACCATCCGCGCGGTCGCTGCCGGGCCGGCAAGCGCTGTGACGAGGTCACGCCGGTTCTGGGCTAGCGCGCGAAGGGATGCGGCGAGCTCGGCGAGCGTCGCAGCGAGCGGCGCCCCGGCATCGTTGGCAACCAGCCACGCGGCGGCCAGCCCCCGCCATGCCGTCGAATCGGCGTGGTGCGATTCGGCGACGGCGACGATGGCCTCCGCTATCGAGCCGCCGCCCCGGGCGGCGGCGGCCACTTCCCGCGCCCCGGCGGCGGCACTCCCTCGGGCCGCCTCGGCGACATAGCCCCATGCAGAAGCGGGTGCCACTCCTGCCGCGAGAAGCACCCCGAGACGCTGCACGACGGCGGCGAGCGGTTCGAGATCCGAGGGCGGGCTACGGCGCGTCATGGGATTCGACCATGCGAAGTCGATCACGGCGATCGAGTTCGAATCGTCCGATCTGGGCAAGACGACGGGCGCCCCGATCCCGCTGGAGGTGAAGTACGGTGCCGATGGCGCTGACAGTCTGGCGCGCGATGGCGGTCGGGCTCATTCCGGCGAGCGCCCCGAGGGCTTCGATCCGTGCCGGCACGTCGTCGAGGGAGTTGGCGTGAAGCGTACCGGCGCCGCCATCGTGCCCGGTGTTGAGCGCGGCGAGCAGCTCGCGGATCTCCGCTCCGCGGCATTCGCCGAGCACTAGCCGGTCGGGGCGCATCCGAAGGGCTTCGCGCACCAGTCGATCGAGGCCGAGGTGCCCGGCACCTTCGAGATTGGCCTGCCGGGCCTCCAGCGAGAGGAAATGAGGATGCGCCACCCGCAACTCGCCAACATCTTCGATCGCGATGATCCGGTCGCCGGGGTGCGCGCTCGACAGGAGGGCGGCAAGCAGGGTGGTTTTTCCGCTGCCTCCCGCCCCGGTGATGAGCAGGTTCTGCCGTCGCGTGACGAGATCGGTCACCGTGCCGAGGCCGATCTCTGAGAAGTAACCTGCCGCGGCGAGATCGCCGAGCCCGAGCCGCTCCACCCGTGGCAGGCGGATGGACAGGAGCGTGCCGCCGACCGAAATCGGCGGCAGCACGGCGTGGACTCGGATGCCGTCGTGCAGGCGCACGTCGACGCAGGGAGTCGCCTCGTCGATATGCCGACCGCCGAGCCCGATCAGCCGCACCGCGAGGTCGCGGAGCATCCCCTCGTCGAACGCGGCGAGGTGCTGGCGTTCCGCGCCGTTGCCCCGGTCCACCCAGACCTCCCCCGGGCCGTTGACGAAGACATCCGTCACCACGGCATCGGCGACAAATGGGGAAAGCGGTCCGAACTCGTCGAACGCGAGGCCCGTGCCGGTGCGCCGCCGCTCGACCGATGCGGCGGTCGACCCCGGTCTTCGGGCGATGAAACGATCAGGCTGGGGCGTTCCTGATCGAGGCGGGTCTGAGGGGGACGGATCCCCGGAATCGTCGATCGACATTGCACGACGGTAGAGGCCGGACCCGTCGGCCGCACCGCACCGGATGGGAACTGTGGACAACGCGCCGTATCGCTTGCCGAGACGAAGAAGACACCGACGCGTGGCGGAGCAATACCGCCCGTTAACTAAAGAGGGGCGGCGCCTGTTGGGGGGAACCGGCGCCGCCACAGCAACGCTGGATTGGGGGGAATCACTGCGCGTTGCTTATCGAATTTGCATTCGACGCCCCCACTCTACTCTTGCTAATCGCGCGCGCAAGGGACAATTGCCTCCAAATGGGGGACACTCCCAGCCTCGCCGTCCGGTCCCGCGCAATCGGGCGCAACCTGCGATCGGTTTAGGATCGGAGCACGATTTCGTGTGGGCATCGACGCCCGCGCCTGCGAGGGATACCAATGTCCAACACCTCTATTGACAGCCTGCAGCACGAAGAACGCCGCTTTCCTCCGAGCCCGGCTTTCCAGGCGGATGCCGTGGCCACCGCCGCCCTCTACGACGAGGCCGCCGCGGATCGTCCCGCCTTCTGGGCGGCCCAGTCCCGGAGCCTTCTGCACTGGAACAAAGACTTCACAAAGGACCTCGACTGGTCGAACGCCCCCTTCGCCACCTGGTTCGAGGACGGTGAACTCAACGTCGCATTCAATTGCCTCGACCGCCACGTGCTCGCCGGAAACGGCGACCGGACCGCGTTGCACTGGGAGGGCGAACCAGGGGACAGCCGCGACATCAGTTACTCCGAGCTCACCGCCGAGGTCAAACGTGCGGCCAACCTGCTCACCTCCCTTGGCATCGAGCAAGGGGACCGGGTGGCTGTCTACCTGCCGATGATCCCCGAGGCCGTCATCGCGATGCTCGCAGTCGCCCGAATCGGGGCCGTGCACTCGGTGATCTTCGGCGGATTCAGCGCCGACAGCATCCGCTCCCGGGTGGATGACGCGGGCGCCAAGCTCGTGATCACCGCCGACGGTGGATGGCGCAAGGGCAGGATCAGCGCCCTCAAGCCCGCGGTGGATGCCGCTCTCGCCAAGGAGGGCGCACACACCGTGGAACACGTGCTCGTCGTCAGGCGCGGAGAGAACGAGGTCGACTGGGTCGACGGTCGCGACCTGTGGTGGCATGAGGCCATGGCGGGCGCTGAGACGGAGCACGAGGCGCGGGGTTTTCCGGCGGAGAATCCCCTGTTCATCCTCTATACCTCCGGCACCACCGGCAAGCCGAAGGGCATCCTGCACACGAGCGGGGGATACCTCACCCAGGTGGCGTTCACTCACAGGAATGTGTTCGACCTGAACGCCGCGACGGATGTCTACTGGTGCACCGCCGATGTCGGGTGGATCACCGGTCACAGCTACGTCGTCTACGGTCCGCTCTCCAACGGGGCGACCCAGGTGCTGTATGAGGGTACGCCCGATGCGCCACACGGCGGGCGGTGGTGGGAGATCATCCAGAAGTACGGCGTGACCATCTTCTACACGGCGCCCACCGCCATCCGCTCGTTCATGAAACTCGGTAGGCAGGTGCCGGATGATTTCGACCTCAGCACACTGCGGTTGCTCGGCAGCGTCGGCGAGCCGATCAATCCGGAGGCCTGGGTCTGGTATCGCGACGTCATCGGCGGGGGAACCACCCCGATCGTCGACACCTGGTGGCAGACCGAGACCGGCGCAATCATGATCTCCGCGTTGCCCGGCGTGACCACACTGAAGCCCGGTTCCGCCCAGGTGGCGCTGCCGGGGATCTCGATCGACGTGCTCGACGAGGCCGGGCATCCTGTGCCGGCCGGCGGCGGCGGACTGCTGGTGGTGGCCGAGCCCTGGCCCTCGATGCTGCGCGGTATCTGGGGCGACCCGGAGCGCTTCGTCGAGACCTACTGGTCGAAGTTCGCAGGGCCCCTCTACTTCGCCGGCGACGGCGCGCGCCTCGATGAGGACGGCGACATCTGGCTGCTCGGACGGGTCGACGACGTGATGAACGTCTCTGGCCATCGCCTCTCGACCGCGGAGATCGAATCGGCCCTCGTGTCACACCCGATCGTCGCGGAATCGGCTGTCGTCGGCGCCGCGGACGAGGCGACCGGCCAGGCCGTCGTCGCCTTCGTGATCCTGCGCAGCGAGCACGCCGAGTCGTATGCGCCGGAGGAGGCAAGCACGCTGCTCCGCGCCCACGTGGCCGATCAGATCGGGGCGATCGCCCGGCCGCGCCAGATTTTCATCGTCGCCGAACTCCCGAAAACCCGTTCCGGCAAGATCATGCGACGGTTGCTGCAGGATGTGGCGGAGGGGCGGGACATCGGCGACACGACCACGCTCGCCGACACCTCGGTCATGCAGGTCATCAGCGACCGGCTGAAGTGAGCGCGCGCCCGGTGGTCGAGTAGCGCGCTCAGCGCGCGTATCGAGCCCGGCCTCACGCGAACTCGACGATCAGCTCCACTTCGACCGGCGAATCGAGTGGTAGCACGGCCACGCCGACAGCACTTCGCGCGTGCACGCCCGCGTCACCGAATATCTCACCGAGCAGTTCCGAGGCCCCGTTGATCACGCCGGGCTGGCCGCTGAAAGAGGGGTCGGATGCCACGAAGCCGACGACTTTCACCACCCGGGTCACCCGATCAAGCGATCCGATCGCGTACTGTACCGCCGCGAGGGCATTGAGCACGCAGGTGGCGGCATGGGCCTTCGCCTCCTCCGCGGTGACACCAGCACCGACCTTGCCGGTGGCCGGCAGGGCGCCGGCAATGAAGGGGAGCTGTCCAGAGGTGAACACCAGGTTGCCGCTCACGACGGCGGGAGTGTAGGCCCCGGCGGGGGTCGCGAGCGCGGGAATTTCCCGCCCGAGTTCACCCAGGCGGTCGGCGATGACAGACATCAGTTCTCCTCTTTCTTCGCACGCTTGAGGTAGGCGACGAGGCCGCCCTCCGGGCCGGTGACGACCTGCACGAGCTCCCAGCCTTCGGCGCCCCAATTGTTGAGAATCGCGGCGGTACTGTGCACGATCAGCGGTGTGGTGACATATTCCCACGAGGTCATCCCGGCATCCCTTCAGGTTCGACAGGGCGGTCATCCCTTACCCTGATTCTATGTCTGCCCAAAAATTGAAGCCGTCCAGCGTGCTCGGAGGCGTGCTCGGCATGCTCGGCTTCAGCATCCTCGCCGGCATTCTGGTCACCGCGATGGTCACCCCAGCCATCGCCGTCACCAGCATGACGGCCCAGGGCTCCATCTCCATCTTCGAAAATCTCCCGGACACCATCAAGATCGGCGAGCAGTCACAGCAGAACCAGATCTTCGCGCTGCGCGCCGGCCAACCGGTGAAAATCGCCTCGGTTTATAAGCAAAACCGGCAGGTCGTCGGCTGGGATGCCATCTCACCCTTCCTCAAAAAGGCCGCGATCGATGGTGAGGATCGCCGCTTCTATAAACACGGTGGCGTGGATCTCCCCTCCATCGCCCGCGCGGTGGTCAGAAACGGGCAGGGCGGGCAGCAGAGCGGAAGCTCCACCCTCGACATGCAACTGGTGAAGAACATCCTGGTGCAGCAGGCCTTCACGGCCACCTATACGGGAAAGAACCAGGACGAACAGCGCCGCGCCGCTATCGAGAAGGTCAACGGCTTCTCCATCGATCGCAAGCTCAAGGAGATGAAGCTGGCGATCGGGCTCGACAAGGCGTATACGAAGAAGGAAATCCTGCTCGGATATCTCAATATCGTCGGCATGGGGGCGACCACCTACGGCGTCGAGTCGGCCGCCCAACAGTACTTCAGCGTGAGCGCGAAAGACGTGACCCTCCCGCAGGCCGCCAGCCTGATCGCGACGGTGCAGTCACCGGTCACGCAGAGCGTCAGCGACCCGAAGTACTACCCCGCCAACAAGCTCCGTCGAGACCAGATCCTCAACGCGATGCTCTCGGCCGGCGACATCACTCAGAAGGAGCGCGACGCGGCCGTCGCGACGACGATCGAATCGTACGTGAAGATCAGCCCCCCGGACAACGGATGCCGTACGGCGACACCGGCGAGCGTTCGGGCGGCGTGCGACTACGCCTCCAATGTGATCACGGTGAAGGACTTGCCCGTCGACCTGGGCGCCGCTCCGCTCGTCACGTCGATTGGCGCGAGCACCACCGATCGTCGCGCCAACTGGGACAAGGGCGGCTACAAGATCTACACCTCGATCGACCTCGATCTGGAGGAAAACGCGCAGGCTGCGCTCGACCTCCAGGCGCCCGCGTCTGAGGCACGTTTCAAGCTCGGTGCCACGGCGAACACCATCGAGGGGGGCACCGGTCGTATCCTGGTGATGGCGCAGAACAAGATTTTTGACAATGCGCCGGCGGATGCCGCGGCATTGACCACGTCATACAACTTCAGCGTCGACGCGCCCTATGGCGGAACGAACGGCTTCGATACCGGATCGACCTATAAGGTGGTCGACCTGGCGAACTGGCTGCAATCCGGGCGCGGCCTCAACGACATCGTGAACGGGCGCGGTCCGCAGACCTACGACCAGTCTAAGTTCACCGCCTCGTGTGATCCCGGGGTGCTGATCGGTGCCGGGCCATACAAGCTGCAGAACGACGGCAACTCCGGCGGCGGTCCGATGACGGTCAAGAGCGCGCTGATCGGTTCGGTCAACAACGCGTTCATGCAGATGGCGCTCAAGCAGGATCTCTGCGGAATTCGCGATACCGCGAAGAGCATGGGCGCCCACCGCGCCGACTTCAAGAAAGACCTGGATGTCAATCCGAGCACCGTGCTCGGCAGCAACGAGCAGGCACCGCTCACCATGGCCGGCGTGGCCGCAACCGTGGGTGCCGGCGGGTTGCGCTGTGCTCCGATCATCATCGACAAGGTCGTGGACCCCTCGGGCAAGGAACTTCCCGGGCAGGCGAAGACCTGCACCCAGGCACTGACTCCCGAGGTCGCGGCGGGAGTCGCGAATGCGATGATCGGCAGCATGCAGGGCGGAACGAGCAGGCCGGCCAATCCCAACGATGGAGTTCCGATCGCGGGCAAGACCGGCACCGCGCCGACACTCGAGCAGGACTGGGTGGTCTCGACCACCACCAAGGTCGGTTCCTCCGTCTGGACGGGGAACTGGGACAGCGCCCTTCTCAGCCTGAAGAAGTTCGTCAACCCGAATACCCGCCGGGACTACTACAGCTCCGCGCGCTTCGCCATCATGAAGTCGATCGCCTCAGCGGCGAACAAGGTCGGCGCCCTCAAGGGGTCCGCGTTCCCCGCCGCTTCTGCAGCGGTGCTGAGCGGGTCCACAGTCGTCGTACCGACCGTCAGCGGGCAGACTGTGGCCCAAGCCCAGAAGGTGCTGACGAGCCTCAAGTTCGCCTTTACTGATGGTGGCCCGGAGGCGTCCGGACTGCCCGCCGGACGCGTCACCCGCACGGATCCGGCCGCGGGCTCAAAGGTGTCGTCCGGGTCGAGCGTCGCGGTGTTCACGAGCGACGGCAGTCTCGCCACGACCATGCCGAAGGTTACCGGACTCACGCGCCAGGTTGCCGATGCGACCATCGCCAGCGCTGGATTCAATCCCGACCAGATAAGTTACCAGTGGGCGAAAGGAAACCCGCTGCCGGGGCAGTCCGACAGCATGTGTATCGTGCAGGCGTCGAACCCGTCCTCGGGATCCGCCGCGGCCAAGAGCGATCCGATCACACTGACCGTGTACGGCAAACCGGATGGAAGCGACCCGGGCGGGGCCTGCCCGAAGTGAGCGTGACATCCGGACGGGTGGGTTCGGCTGCCACAGCCCTCGCCCTCGTCGGCCTCGGAACCCTCGCCTGGGGGACTCTGGTCGAGCGCAACAGGTTCACGCTGCGTATGCACACGCTTCCGGTCTTGCAGCCCGGCGCTCGCGCTCTCACGGTCCTTCACCTCTCCGACTTCCACATGGCTCCGTGGCAGCGGGCGAAACAGGACTGGATCCGCGGTCTCGCCGTGTATGAACCCGACCTGGTGGTCGACACTGGTGACAATCTCGGGCACGAACGAGGCATCGAGGGAGTCGAGTATGCCCTCGAGCCGTTTCGCGGCATCCCGGGTGTCTTCGTCCACGGGTCGAACGACTATCACGGCCCGGTGGCGAAGAATCCCTTCACCTACTTCACGGCCCCCTCCAAGGTGGAGCACTCCCAGCCGCGACTCGACACGGCCAGCCTCAACGCCTTTCTCGAAGGCCTCGGCTGGCTCGACCTCAACAACACGGCTCGGGCAATGAGCATCAAGGGGTCCCGTCTTGAATTCCTCGGGGTCAACGATGCGCACATCGGGTGGGACAAGCTCGCACAACTTCCCGGAGCGATGGATGAGATGCGGGAGAACGTAGGCTGGCAAGACGAACCGGGCGGGCCGAACCCCGTCACCATCGGCCTCACCCACTCGCCCTACCAGCGCGTGCTCGACTCCCTCGTCACCTACGGTTCCGAGTTGATCTTCGCCGGCCACACCCACGGCGGCCAGGTCTGCGTGCCCGGAATCGGGGCGCTCGTCACGAACTGTGACATCCCTCGCGACCGGGTCAAGGGCATCAGCCTGTGGACTCACGCCCGCCGCTCGGCGTATCTCGCCGTGTCAGCCGGGCTCGGAACATCCATCTATGCGCCGGTACGATTCGCCTGCCCCCCCGAGGCGACGCTGCTGACACTCACGGCGCGAGATATCAGCTATTCTTGACGTGGCCCGTTTCGCGGGTCGGCTCGATTGTTGGGCATCGGGGTGTGGCGCAGTTTGGTAGCGCGCTTCGTTCGGGACGAAGAGGTCGCAGGTTCAAATCCTGTTACCCCGACAGTTGGAAACCCCCGGTTAACTCGGGGGTTTCTTCTTTTGGTGGCCACGGTCGGACTCTCCGGTTCGCAACGAATCACCCAGGAGTCACCCCGGTCATCAGGATCAGGACCGGCCGCTGAGCAGGTGCGCGGCGACCTCGCCGAGATCGATGCTCTGCCGGTCACCGTGGCCGCCCAGCTCCATCAATTCCCGTCACCGTCGATCGAGCAGGAGTCTTCCCGAGGCTGGAGCGAGACGGCATCGGCATGCAGGCGAGCGGGCCGAGCCGACGTCGATGCGAAAGCCCGCCAGAAGCCCGTAATCCGTCCATTCTGTAGTTCTTAATTCGTCCAGTTCACTATCCGCAATCCGTCCATTTTAAAGTCCGCAAAGTGTATGGTGAAGGAGTGCCCAACTATCGCGCCCGCATCGCCGACGCAGAACTTGCGACCAAGATGCGCACTGTCGGTGCGGTCCTCGTAGAGGGACCGAAGGCGTGCGGGAAGACAGCGACCGCTTCGCGCGTCGCCACGACGGTGTTCGACATGGACCGGGACACGACAGCGCGCGCGTCGATCGAACTGAACCCGGCGTACCTGTTCGACCAGCCCACGCCGATCCTCTTTGATGAGTGGCAAGTGACTCCCGAGCTGTGGAATCAGGTTCGGCGTGCGGTCGACGACTCGAGTCGCGGGCGGGGCCTGTATCTGCTGACCGGATCCGCGACGCCGCGACAGGACCTGAATCGCCACTCCGGGGCAGGCCGAATCGGGACGCTACGGATGCGACCGATGAGCTTGTTCGAGTCGGGACACTCCAACGGCGAGGTCTCACTCACCGCGCTGCTGGATGGCACAAAGCAACTCGGCAAGGATAACGGCCTGACGGTTCCCGACCTGATGCAGCGCATCGTCATCGGGGGCTGGCCTGGCCTGCTCGATGCCGACGAAAGCGAAGCCCGGGGCTGGATCGAGGACTACCTGCGCCAGATCGTCGAAGTGGACATCCCGACATTCGTCGGGCGCCGCGATCCCCGAACTCTTCAGCGGGTCCTGGCATCGTTGGGTCGCTTCGTCGCACAAAGCCCGGCCACCCGCACCGTCGCCGCCGATGCCGGCGGCGAGAGGGGGCCGATCGCGTCCGACACGATCTACAGCCATCTGGATGCGCTCGACCGGCTCCGCCTGCTCGACGACTCAGCAGCATGGCAGCCCCACATGCGATCGCGGTCTCGACTGCGAATAACGGCGACTCGCTATTTCGTTGACCCGTCGATCGGTGCGGCCGCGCTCCACGTCGGCAGTGACGACCTGCTTCGCGACCTCAATGCCGCCGGGTTCCACTTCGAGGCGCTCGTCGTCCGCGACCTGCGTATCTACGCCCAGGCGCTCGGCGGGCGGGTCGACACGTGGCGCGATGAGGGAGGCAACGAGGTCGATGCGATCGTCACTCTTCCCGACGGGCGCTGGGCGGCCGTCGAGATCAAGATGAGCCAACGCGACGTCGACACCGCTGCGGCGAACTTGATCAAGTTCACAGACAGGGTGGATACCGCGCACCAGGGCGAGCCAGCGGCGCTCGTGGTTGTCACCGCGACCGGCAGCGCGGGCCGGCGCAGCGACGGCGTCCATGTCACTCCGATCACCGCGCTCGCACCCTGACTTCCCGGCTCTGTCGCTCACCCCAAAATCACCCCTAGGACGCGCCGAGCGGCCCCGGAGACACCCACAGACCCTAAGATCAGGGGAACGCGGCTCCTCAGGACGTTCGGGACGAAGAGGTCGCAGGGTCGAATCCTGTTACCCCGACAGTTGCACCCGAAGGGCCGCACAGTGCGCGGCCCTCCTGCGTCGGGTAGCGAGCAGCCCGCATCCCGCAGCCCGCATCCCGCCCGAAATGCAGGAACGGATGTGACGGATGTGGCGCGTCAGGCTCATCCGCCACTCCTGTCACAGGTATTCCTGCATTTCGCACGCGGAAGCCGGGTGAGGAAGAGTTGCAACTATTCGAAGTCGGCGTCGGGCGCCGAACCGTAGGCCGTTTCCGGCTGGTCTATGAGCACACGGCGACGGCCGCTGCCGAGCAGTCCGTGGCTCTCATCGAGGTAACAGGCCCCGCAGAGCGATTCGTAGGTCACCTCGAGCGCCCCGTCGATCGCCACCTGGTCGCCGTCGAAAACGAATCTTCCGTCGATCTTGCGCGCATTGAAAACCGCTTTGCGACCGCAACGGCAGATCGTCTTGAGTTCCTCGAGCGAGTGCGCGATCTCGAGCAGGCGACGACTTCCGGGAAAGGCCACGGTCTGGAAGTCGGTGCGGATGCCGTAGGCCAACACCGGCACCCCCTCGATGATTGCGATGCGCAACAGGTCGTCCACCTGTGTCTCGCTCAGGAACTGCGCCTCGTCCACGAGCAGGCAACTCACGTTCACCCCGGTCGCCGCGAGCACCCGTGCGCGCTGTCGCTCGAACAGGGAGTAGACGTCGTCATCACGAGTGATCACGAAGTCGACCGCGCGCGTGACCCCGAGCCGCGAGACGATGCCGCCGTCTCCCCGCGTGTCGACCGAGGGCTTCGCGAGCAGCACCTGCTGCCCGCGCTCCTCATAGTTGTAGGCGGCCTGGAGCATCGCTGTGCTCTTGCCGCTGTTCATCGCGCCGTAGCGAAAATAGAGCTTTGCCACTATTTCAGGTATCCGTCCTCGGCGGCACGGCGGATGAGATCCGCCTTCCTGCTCGCCGGTCTGTTCGCTTTCGCGTACTTCTCCCGCACTCGACGCAGATACGTCTTCGCGGTCTCATATTGCACGTTCATCTGGCTGGCCACTTCAGAGGTGCTGAACCCGACCACGTAGAGCCTAAGTGCCTCCTCCTCGCCGTGACTCAGCTTGGGCCGAGTCTGGTGCATCGTCGCGCCGACCGGCAACGGGCGCCAGTCCTTCTGCAGGTTCTCACCGCCTTCAATGCCCATCACCTGTCGGGCGCTGTCCATCACCTCGCGCATGGGAATGGACTTGGAGAGGAATGCGGAAGCTCCGGCATCCAGGGCTCGCTCGCGCGCCTCCCGCGTGTCGAGGCTCGACAGCACGATCACTTTGGCTCCGGCGGCCCGGCAGGTACGAACCCGCGCCTCGATGGACACCGCTTCTTTCAGTTGAAAGTCGATGAAGACGAGTTCGGTCGGAAAGTTTTCGCTATGAACAAGCTGCAACCAGGTGGTCGCGCTCAAAACGAGGTCGAAGTCGGGGGCATTCGCTCCGATCCAACTCGACAGGCTGTCGAGGAGCACCTCGTGGTCATCCAGGATCGCCAGGCGCACACGTCGGCCGGTACGGCCCGCCACCGGGCTAGCAATGCTCATAGGTGAACCTTATTGCGAGTTCGGGGTGCACGAAATCAGCCTCCAGGCTTGTGAATACGGCTCGCATGACCGCTAAGAACGGGGCGAATGTCGAACGCATGGCGTAATCGGTGGACGGCAGCTGTGCCGTGATGAGCCCCTGATGGCGAGCACCGTCGTCGCCAAGCACGATCCGCACGTGATTGCGCGTGAGCCCCGGGATGCTGCTGAAGGCCACAAAGAGGGCTCGGATCGCGGTGCGCTGGGCCACGGTCATCGCGGTGGCCACTCGGTCGGGGTCATCCACGACGACCCGGGCCGCTCCCGGCCGGTTAGTACGTTCAACCCCCGAGAGCTCCACAAGCGATTCGAGCCACGAGCGGTCGACCTCCGCCACCATGACCTGGCGGATCGAGTCGGCGATCATCCTTCCGCGGTCGCGATCCTCGTCCGTGATGGTGTCGCGCGCGAGCACTTCGGTGAAGAATGGCAACACATCGCGATTGAGGATGGTCACCCGGTCCTGTTGCACCGAGCGGGCGATTCCCTCCCGGAGTTCACTCACCAGACTCATCGATGCCGCCTGGGCACGTGTCTTCCAGCGCTCGATCGACGCCACGACCCCGTGGGAGAACATCGCTGCCGACAGCGCGAGCGCGAGCATCGGGGTCACCGCCACCGCCACGAAGGCCAGGGCCGGACCGGATGTCACAAGCGACGGCACCTCGAAATAGGTAACGACCGCGATGACGACCGCCGAAACCATCCCGGCCCCGGCAATCTCCTTCGCCGGTCGATACGGGCCGAGACCCACCAGCATGATCCCCAGAGCGATCGGACCCCAATCGTTTCGGATGTAGGCATTGGTGCCCGCCTGGCCGAGAGCCTCGCTCACGATTGCCAGCACCGTCACCGCGTGGACCGCCGCGTGTGTGCGCGCGCCGAGCGGAGCCCGGTCGACTCTCGCGCCCGCAATCATGATGATTCCGGCGAGGGCGAGCAGGGCAAGTGCGAGACCGGCGAAGCCCGGATTCGAAATTTCCGACTGCCCTCGCGCCGTCATCACCAGTGCATAGAGGAGTGCGCCGAGAGCAAGGACGATCGCTACCGGGGCGATCCCAGTGCTTCCCGCTGGATCGAGTTGCTGGCGCGTTCGCTCGACGTCGGTCACGAGGCGTCGACCTCGGAACTTCGGTCGGAAGTGAGCGCGGGCACTCGGATCATGATCGATGTGCCGCGTCCCGGAGTCGACCAGATCTGCACCGCCCCACCGACCTCCTGGATGCGCTGCCGCACCGACTGTCGGATGCCGAGGCGATCCGGGGCGGCTTCCGCCTCGGTGAAACCACGGCCGGCGTCGATCACCATCACCGAGACATCCGTCTCCGAATCGAACACGGCGACCTCGGCGTTGGTGATGCCGGAATGGCGCAGCACATTAACCAGACACTGCGTGACCGCGAGCCCGAGCGACACCGCGGTCTGCTGGTCGAGCCGGGACAGGACGTCCATATCCCCGGTGCACTCCACCTCGAGCCCCAGCATCCGTGCCTCGGAGATCGCCGCGAACAGCGGGCTTCGCTCCCATCGCTGGAGTACGTCGCGGTCAATCCTCGGCTCCGGTTCGGTGAGCCATTCCTCGCCGATCAGGATCTCAAGGTCCCGCTCGATCTGCCGGCGCAGGTGCGAGTCGAGGACATCGTCGGCCGAGCCGGCGATCGCAGCCAGATGACTCAACACGGTGTCGTGCAGAAGAGAGGCTGCCTTCACCTCCATGCGGTGGCGCATCTCCCCGAGCTGTTCGTCGCGCGCCGCACGATGCAGCATCGGTTGGGTACGTCGGGAACTACGCCTGCTCAGGCTGCCGACAATGAATATTGTCGAGGTGGCAGCGTAAGCCAGAAACGTGGTGACATCGAACTGCCAGCGCTGCCCCGTGACGAGAAAGGCCGCCCCCGTCGAGAACTCGGCAGCGAGGTACCCGGCGGTGCACCACGCCAGTCTCGGCACGATATGCGGTGCCGAGCCACCGACCATGACGAGAGCGATCTTGGGAAGGGCGAGGGCGAGAGCATCGCTTTCGAGAATCGGGGGGCTCTGCGAGTAGAAGGTCACGACAAACCAGAAGGTGCTTGCCGCCCCGATCACGAGGTAGGCGATCGAATAGAGCGTGTCGCGGGTGCGAGCGCTCAGGTACAGGAGCAGCAGCACCGGGGTGATGGCCACCATCGCCGGCCAGAGCACGGCGGAGGCGCGGGAGAACTGGAAGGCAGCCGTTGTCACCAGGGCGGCGAGTAGAGTCGTGTAGGCGACGGCGTTGAGCGATCGACCAAAGGACCTGCTGACGGTGCGCGATGCCCGGTGGGACGGCAATCCGAGCGACATGCATGTCCCTCCCTTGGCCGCAGGGCTTTAGTATCTCATCGCGCCGCGCCACTCTGTCCCCCGATCCGCGCCGAAATCTTGCGAATTCGGCTGGTTTTGGACGAAAACGTCACCTGCCTTCCCAAACGCAAGCCAGCCAGACCCCGGGTCGCGTGACGGGGCGACCGGCCATACGGCAGCGGGATGCACGCGGCACGGCCGACCGGAGTGCGGCCTCAGGCGATCTCGAGGACCTTCTGCGTGGATCCGAGGGTCCTCTGAGCGAACTGGGGGTCATCCGAGAGCAGCCGGCCGTAGCTTGGCACCATCTCGACTAGCTTCGGAGTCCAGGCCGGGATGCGGTCGGGGAAGCACCGCTTCAGCACGTCGAGCATGATCGGGACGGCCGTGGATGCCCCGGGCGAGGCACCGAGAAGACCGGCGATCGACCCGTCGGCGGAGCTGATGACCTCGGTTCCGAACTGAAGCACTCCGCCCTTCTCCGCATCCTTTTTGATCACCTGCACCCGCTGCCCGGCCGTGATGCTGTACCAGTCCTTCGGGTCAGCGGTGGGCATGAATTCCCGCAGTTCCCGGAACTTCGCCGAGCGCGACGCCACGAGCTGCGCAAAGAGGTAGCGCACGAGCCCGATGTTCGAGGTGCCGGCAGCGATCATGGGGATGAGGTTGTGCGCACGGATCGTGGAGAACAGGTCGAACCAGGATCCGGCTTTGAGGAATTTGGTGTTGAAGCCGGCATAGGGGCCGAACATCAGGCTCGGTGTGCCATCCACGACTCGGGTGTCCAGATGGGGCATCGACATGGGAGGGGCCCCGAGGGCCGGTTTGCCGTACACCTTTGCGTGGTGGCGCCTGACGACCTCGGGATTGTCGGTGCGCAGGAACTCCCCGCTCACCGGGAAGCCGCCGAACCCCTTGATCTCGGGGATTCCCGACTTCTGCAACAGCCTGAGCGCCCCACCACCTGCCCCGACGAAGACGAAGCGGGCACGCACCTGCTGGGGTGTGCCGCCGACTTCGTGCACGATGTTCAGGCGCCAGAGACCGTCGCGTTGCCTGGTGATGTTCTTGACGCTGTGCTCGGTGAGAAGCATGGCACCGCTGGAGGTCAGATAGTCGAGCAGGCCATGCGTGAGCGCGCCGAAATCCACGTCAGTGCCGGCGTCGATGCGGGTGGCTGCGATCGGCTGGTTTTTCTTGCGCCCCGGGATCATCGCCGGCGCCCAGGAACGGATCACCTTCGGGTCTTCGCTGAACTCCATTCCGGCGAAGAGCGGATGCCCGATGAGCGCCTGCTGTCGGCGGCGCAGGTAGTCGACGTTGTCGGCGCCCCAGACAAAGCTCATATGAGGCACGGGAGTGATGAAGGCCTGCGGGTCGGGAAGCAGGTGCTTCCCGACGAGATAGGACCAGAACTGGCGGGACACCTGGAACTGCTCATTCACCTTCACCGCGCTCGAGATGTCGATCGAGCCATCCGCCTTCTCCGGCGTGTAATTGAGCTCACACAGCGCGGAATGCCCGGTACCGGCGTTGTTCCACGGGTTGGAGCTTTCGAGCGCGACATCCCCGAGCCGCTCGAAGATCTGGATGCTCCAGTCCGGCTGGAGTTGCTTGATGAAAGCGCCGAGGGTGGCGCTCATGATGCCTCCACCGATGAGCGCGACGTCGACGGGTCTACCTGGAACGGTCACGACTCCAGTTTACGGTGGGGATTGCGCTCACCTCCCGGGAGCGGGGCCATCCGCACTGTTAAAGGCCGAGCTTCTTGAGCTCGGCGTTCATCCGGCGGGCCATTTCGGCGTATCCGGCATCGTTCGGATGCAGCCCGTCGGCCGCCATCCACTCCGGGTGGCCCTCGATCCAGCGCGAGGCACCGGGGATGTAGTCGGCGCGGATGTCGGACGCCGCGGCCTTCACCCACCCGCTGATCACCGCCAGACTCTTCGGCCGCTCGTCCGTGTACCAGAAGGGTTCGACGACGATGAATCTGGCTTTCGGGAGAGCCCCTTTCAGGCGGGACAAGTCGACCCCGATCTGGCGGCGGATCTGCGCGGCGGCACGATCGTAGGAGAAGTTGTCGTTGAGACCCATGGTGATGAAAACGATGTCCGGGCGCGCGGCGATAATCTCCGCGGGCTCGTCGATCGCCGGCGAGCGGTTATTGACGAAACCCAGGCCGTTGACGCTTGGATTGACCTCGCGCCAGTTGCGCTGGGCACTGATCGCTGTGGACCAGCGCTTGTTCACGGCGCTCGCACCCGTGCCGAGAGTATAGGAATCGCCATAGAAGGCGACGATCGGGCCGGTCGCGGCCGGGCCGGGCACGGGTCGCACCCGCCCATTCACGCTCATCGCGATGGCGAGCGGGATCGCCAAGACGGCAAGGAGGGCCGCAGCGGCGACCAGGATGCGGCGAGTCATGCGGATGGTTCGGCGCGGCGGCGGGTAGCGCTTGGTGGCTGGGCCCGGCGGTCTGGAAAGGCGGCGGTCACGCCGACTGGGAGCGGATGCACACTCGCGCGCCGCAGCGACTTAGATCATGCCCTTCACCGGGTCGCCGAAACCGAGGGCCTGCATCGGCACTATCTCGGGTGCTTTGGCGAGGAACTTCGGGCCTTGCTCGAGCAGCGTCACCACCGAGGGCGCAGTCATGTGGGTGTCAAGGGCCGCTTGACTCTCCCATCGCTCGATCGTCACGACGACGTTGCCGTCGGAATGGATGGCGTAGAGCTCGCACCCGGGTTCGGCCTGGATCGCGGTTGCGACCCGCTCGAAGGCGTCCGTCAGGTCCTGCAACTTTCCGGGCTGGGGGGTCATGGTGGCGACGACGACAAGGGACATGCGATTCTCCTCTGAACGCGAACGAGTGACTTCCATTGTGCCTCGGGTCAGGCGTCCTCAAGCGTGCGCGCCACGAGCTCCGCGATCTGCACGGCGTTGAGAGCGGCACCCTTGCGCAGGTTGTCACTGCTGATGAACAGCGCCAGCCCGCGATCATCCGGCACGCCTTCGTCTTGCCGGATGCGCCCGACATACGAAGGATCGTTGCCGGCGGCGGCGAGCGGGGTCGGGATGTCCGTGAGCGCTACGCCCGGAGCATCCGCAAGCAGTTCCTTCGCCCGCGCCACCGTGAGGGGCCGAGCGAACTCGGCATTGATCGAGAGGGAATGGCCGGTGAAGACCGGCACCCGCACACAGGTGCCGCTCACCATCAGGTCGGGCAGTTCGAGGATCTTGCGGCTCTCGTTGCGCAGCTTCTTTTCCTCATCGGTCTCGAACAGGCCGTCGTCCACAAGGTTGCCGGCGAAGGGGATCACATCGAAGGCGATCGTGCGCGGGAAGGTCGCGGCGGCCGGGAAGTCGATCGACGTGCCATCGTGCACGAGGCTGCGCGGATCCTGCTCGATTGCCGCCTTCGCCTGCGCGTAGAGTTCCTCTCCCCCGACCAGTCCGGCCCCCGACACGGCCTGGTAGGTGCTGACGACCAGTCGCGTAAGCCCGGCCTCGGCGTCCAACACCTTCAGGATGGGCATGGCCGCCATGGTGGTGCAGTTGGGGTTGGCAATGATCCCCGTGCGCGCCTCGGCGATCGCATGCGGATTGACCTCGCTGACCACGAGAGGCACGTCGGGGTCCATGCGGAATCCGGAGGAATTGTCGATCACGATCGCTCCGGCCGCCGCGAAACGCGGTGCCTGCGCCTTCGAGGTTCCGGCACCGGCCGAGAAGATGGCGATGTCGATTCCGGACGGGTCTGCGGCCCCGGCATCTTCGACGATGATGGCCTCGCCCTTCCAGGGCAGCGTGCTCCCGGCCGAACGCGCCGACGCGAAGAAGCGGATGCTCAGCGCCGGGAAGTCACGCTCCTCCAGCAGTCGACGCACCACGGCTCCGACCTGGCCGGTGGCGCCGACCACGGCGATGGTGACTCCTGTGCTCATCGTCCGGTCCCTCCGTGAACCTTCGCCTCTTCGTCGCCGTCGAGGTCGAACGCGCTGTGCACGACCCGCACCGCCTCGTTGATGGTGTCGGCACGGGTGACGACGCTGATGCGGATCTCACTCGTCGAGATCATCTCGATGTTGATTCCCGCCTCGAAAAGTGCGGTGAACAGTCGCGCGGAGACACCGGCGTTCGTGCGCATGCCGGCGCCGACGAGGGCGAGCTTGCCGATCTGGTCGTCGTACTGGAGGGAATGGAATCCGGTCTCCTCCTTGCTGTCCTCGAGGGTCTTGAGCACCCGTGGTCCGTCCGCCTTTGGCAGCGTGAAGGAGATGTCGGCGAGGCCGGTCGCCGCGGTCGAGACGTTCTGGACGATCATGTCGATATTGGCGTCGGTCGAGGCGACCAGGGTGAAGATCTGCGCGGCCTTCCCCGGCACGTCGGGCACGCCGACGACGGTGATCTTCGCTTCGCTCAGATCGATTGCGACCCCGGAGATGATTGACTCTTCCACGCTTTCGCCTTCCTTCGGGTTGACCACGAGAGTGCCCTCGTTGTTGTTGAACGAGGAGCGCACATGTAGCGTAACCCCGTGTCGCCGGGCATATTCCACTGCGCGAATATAAAGCACTTTGGCTCCGGCAGCGGCGAGTTCTAACATCTCTTCACTCGTGATCCGGTCGATCTTTCGCGCGGAGGGCACAACCCGCGGATCCGCGGTGAAGATGCCATCGACATCCGTGTAGATCTCGCACACCTCGGCGTCGAGAGCCGCGGCGAGGGCGACCGCGGTGGTGTCTGAGCCCCCGCGTCCGAGTGTCGTGATATCCCCGGTGCCTCGGTTGAAGCCTTGAAAGCCGGCCACGATGGCGATGGCGCCGACGTCGAGAGCCGCGCGCACGCGGGTGGGCGAGACATCCACGATTCTGGCGCTGCCGTGCCTGGCGTCGGTGCTGAGACCGGCCTGGCTTCCGGTGTAGGAGCGGGCCTCCTGCCCCATGCTCTTGATGGCCATCGCCAACAGCGCCATCGAGATGCGTTCGCCTGCGGTGAGCAGCATGTCGAGTTCGCGACCGGTCGCGATGGGGGCCACCTGACCCGCGAGATCCAGCAGCTCGTCTGTGGTGTCGCCCATGGCCGAAACCACGACGACCACCTCGTTGCCGGCCTTACGGGTCTCGACGATGCGCTTGGCGACTCGCTTGACGCTCTCCGCATCGGCCAGGGACGAGCCGCCGTACTTCTGCACGATCAAGCTCACTTGCTGCTCCTGGGGGGTGAAGGGCTCATGCCGGCCGACTCCCCATCCTAAATGCTGGGTCCGCCGCCGTCGGCTTCATGACATGCCCCGGCGCTACGACCGGTCATTCGGGCAGGATCTCCCCGGACCCCCGAACGATCAGGCGAGTGGGAATCACGGTCGTCACGAAGGGTCCCGGGTCGCCGTCGAGGCGGGCGAATGCGCGATCGGCAGCGACATGCCCGATGGCACTCGGATCCTGGGCGATCACGGTGACGGCCGGATCGAGAAGGTCCGCCAGCAGGAAGTCGTCGAAGCCGATGAGCGCCGTCGATCGGTGTCGATTGCGGTCACGGAGCGCCCGGAGCGTCCCGACCGTGATCAGGTTCTGTCCACTGAAGATCGCGGTCGGCGGATTGGCCAGGTCAAGCAGTGCCGTCACCGTCGATCGGGCGGCCTCTTCATCGTCGATGCCGTCGATCGCAATGACCTCATCGGTGACCACGCCCGCCCGGCCGAGCGCCTCGAAGAATCCGCGGCGACGCTCGCGGGAGGTCTGGATGTCGGACCGGTCGCCGATGAACGCGATTCGGCGATGTCCGCGAGAAAGCAAGTGTTCGGTGGCGATCGAAGCGCCATGCGCGTTGTCGCTGACCACGACATCCGCCTCCACCCCGACCGGTTCGCGGTCGACGAACACGAACGGTGTGCCGTGGGCGATCTCGGGCATGAGGTACGCCTGGTTATTGGTCACGGTGGTGAGGATGAGAGCATCGACCCTCCTGCGCAGCAAGGCTCCGACGAGAGCCTTCTCCCGCAGGGCATCGTCATCGAGACTGACGGCGAGAACGGCGATGCCCCGCTCTGCGGCCCGATCTTCGACAGCGCGGTTGACCGAACCGGAGAACGGGTTCGCGACGTTTCCCACGATGAGCCCGAGGGTGAGAGTGCGGCGATCCGCGCGGCGTAGGCTCCCGGCGTTGATGTCCGGATGGAAATTGAGCTGTTGTATGGCGGCATCCACTCGGGCTCGAGTCGCCCCACTGACGTTGTTCTCATTGTTGATCACGCGCGACACGGTCTTGATGCCGACCCCGGCCAGCGCGGCGACCTGCTTCATCGTCGGACGCTGGGCGGGAGCGGGACTTTTCTCGTGCTCATTTGACACCGTTGTCACAATTTGCCTTTCAATCTTGCCGGTTGATTGACTATAGCGGGCAAATTGCGCTAAGACTTTACTCTGACATCGTTATCACCAGGCGATGCCCATCCAATGAGGGAGTTCAATGTCGAATCGCACCATCACACCCAGCCGAGTCTCGCGCCTCCTCGCGCTCGGCTCCATCGCCACCATCGCCGCCATCGGTCTCGCCGCATGTTCTTCGTCGACCACGGGAGGCTCCGGCTCCGGTTCCGGCCCGGTCGGCGTCACCCTGATCGTCAAGACCACCACGAATCCGTTCTTCGTCTCCATGGAGGACACCGCCAAGGCCGCGGCAGCGAAGAGCGGCGTCAAGCTCACTCTCGCGGCCGGAAAGAAGGACGGCGACGCCGCCACCCAGATCCAGGCGATCGAGGATTCGATCTCCCGCGGCGACAAGGGGATCCTGATCACCCCCACCGACGCGACGGTCAACAGCGCCATCAAGAAGGCTCGCGCGGCCGGCCTGTACGTCATCGCCCTCGACACGCCACCGGACCCGGCGAACACCGTCGACATCACCTTCGCCACGAACAACTTCGATGCGGGGGTCGCTATCGGCAAGTGGACGGCGGCGCAGCTCGGCGGCAAGCCTGCCGTCATCGCAATGATCGACCTGTTCAGCAACCAGGTGGCATCCGTCGATTACAACCGCGACCAGGGATTCCTCACCGGACTCGGTATCGACACCAAGGACAAGACCAAGAATGGTGACGAAGCCAAGACCGGCAGCTATACGGGAGGCAAGGGCGGCACCTACACGATCGCCGGCAACCAGGCATCCAATGGCAATGAGGCCGATGGCCGCACCGCGATGGAGACCATCCTGTCGAAGAACCCGGACGTCAACGTGGTGTACTCCATCAACGAACCGGCCGGCTTCGGCGCCTACCAGGCACTCAAAGCCGCGGGCAAGGAGAAGAACGTGCTCATCGTCTCTGTCGACGGTGGCTGCACCGGAGTCGGCGAGGTCAAGGACGGCATCCTCGGCGCCACCAGCCAGCAGTATCCCGGCCAGATGGCCTCCCGCGGCATGGAGGCCATTGTGAAACTCGCCAAGTCGGGAACGAAGCCGACGGTCTCCTCCGGCCTCGACTTCTTCGACACGGGGTCCAAGCTCGTCACTGACAAGCCGGTCGATGGCCTGGCCAGCATCAGCACCGCGGATGCGGCGAAGATCTGCTGGGGCAAGTAGCTCAACGGATCGCCCTCGGGCAGATACGGATCGGGCGCGCCGATTGCGGGCGCGCCCGGTCCTGCCTACAGTCGGATCACGGAACAACGAGGTTCAGGAGAAATTGTGAGTACCAGCACGCGCGGGGCCGGACAGCCCCTGAAGGACACACCGGGGGGCTCGGGCGATCTCGCCACCGAGTTCCTTGACCGAAGTACCCCGCTGAGCAGAATCCGCAACCTGATGCACCGGTATCCGGCGCTCAGTCCCGCGATCGTGCTGCTGGTTGCGGTCATCATTTTCGGCATCATCAGCCCCCGGTTCTTCTTCGCCAACAACCTGTCGCTGATCACGCAGCAGGTGGCGGTCGTCGGAACTCTCGCGATCGCCCAGACGCTCATCATCCTCACGGCCGGCATCGACCTCTCGGTCGGGGCGATCATGGTGCTCGCGTCTATGGTGGTGGCCCAGACGGCCACCCAGAACAAGGTGCCCGCCGCCTTCGCCCTGCTGCTCGGACTTCTCGTCGGGCTGGCAGCAGGAGCGCTCAACGGCATCCTGGTGACCAGGTTGAAGCTTCCCCCGTTCATCGTCACCCTCGGGACCCTCAATATCTTCCTCGCTCTCACGCTGCTCTATTCGAACAGCGCAGCGGTCATCGGCCAGAACATCCCCCCGATGATCACCTCCACCGGCGCGATCTTCAGCATTGGCGGTATCGGCATCACCTACGGCGTAGTCGCCATGCTCGTGCTCTACGTGATCATGGCCTTCATCATGGGACGTACCGCCTGGGGGCGGCACGTCTATGCGGTCGGGGACGACAAGGAATCCGCTCGCCTCGCCGGAATCAGCGTCAACCGCGTGCTTCTGAGCGTGTATGTCACTGCGGGGGCGATCCTCGCGGTCGGGGCGTGGATCCAGATCGGCCGCGCGGACGCGGCGAGCCCCAATGCCGGCGGCGAACTCAACCTCGACTCGATCACGGCCGTGGTGATCGGGGGAACCAGCCTGTTCGGAGGACGCGGCACCATGTGGGGCTCCCTGCTCGGAGCCCTGATCGTCGGGGTCTTCCGCAACGGACTCGCCCTCGCCGGACTCGACGTGCTCTACCAGACACTCGCCGTCGGAGTCTTGATCATCGTCGCCGTTTCCCTCGACCAGTGGATCCGAAAGGTACGCACATGAACACGCTCGAAGACCACTCCCCCGCGTCGACCCTGCCATTCAGCCAGCCGGTGCTGCAGGCAACGGGCCTCGTGAAGACCTACGGCCGTGTGGTCGGCCTGGACGGCGTCGACCTGGAGCTCTACCAGGGCGAGGTGCTCGCGGTCATCGGAGACAACGGTGCCGGCAAGTCGACCCTCATCAAGTGCCTGACCGGTGCGGAGATTCCGAACGAGGGCGAACTCCGCCTCAACGGGGGCATCGTTCATTTCAAACGCCCCCAGGACGCGAAGCACCACGGCATCGAGACCGTCTACCAGGGGCTCGCCGTGTCGCCGGCCCTCGACATCGCATCGAACCTATTCCTCGGGCGCGAGCTGCGAAAGCCGGGAATCCTCGGAAGCGTCTTCCGGGTGATGGATACCAAGCTCATGCGGGCCAACGCGAGAACCGAACTCGATCGGCTCGGAATTTCGACACTGCAGGATGTCACGGTCGCGATCGAGAATCTGTCCGGTGGGCAGCGGCAGGCGGTTGCCGTCGCGCGCGCGGCGGCCTTCGGCTCGAAGGTCGTGGTGCTCGACGAGCCCACGGCGGCTCTCGGCGTGCGCGAGTCGAACCAGGTTCTCGAGTTGATCCGACGCCTGCGTGACCAGGGCATCCCGGTCATCCTGGTCAGTCACAACATGCCTCAGGTCTTCGACGTCGCCGACCGCATCCACATCCAACGCCTCGGGAAGCGTGCTGCGGTGATCACGCCGACCTCACACACCATGACCGAGGCGGTGGCGATCATGACCGGCGCGGCTGTCGCGTGAGTTGGATCGCACGGTGACGAAGGCTCTGTTCGCCGAGTTCCGCGCGAAGCCCGGCAGTGTCGTACGCGTGCGCGAACTCATCACCGAACTCGCAACGGCGGTTCGCTCCGAGCCAGGAAATCTGCTCTTCGAGGCGCACCAGAAGACCGATGACCCGGCGGCCTTCTTCGTTTATGAGGTGTACGTCGACGACGACGCGTTCGCGGCTCACCTCGCCGAGGAGCATGGCCGCACCTTCAACGATGCGCTGCGCGGACTCGTCATCGGCGATTCTTCTGACCTGACCTGGTTGACCTCGCTCGGCAGCTCGACCGATCTACGCCCTAGTTCTCCACGAGCCGGCGGCCCTCGAACGCGCGGCCGAGGGTGACCTCGTCGGCGTACTCGAGGTCGCCGCCCACCGGCAGGCCGGAGGCGAGCCGGGTCACCCGCAGGTCGAGGTGCATGAGCAGGCGTGACAGGTAGGTTGCGGTCGCCTCGCCCTCCAGATTGGGATCGGTGGCGATGATCACCTCGGTGACCGTGCCGTCCGCGAGGCGCCGCATCAGCTGGCGGATGCGCAGGTCGTCCGGTCCGATGCCGTCGATGGGGCTGATGGCGCCGCCGAGCACGTGGTAGAGGCCCTTGAACTCGCGGGTGCGTTCGATGGCCACGACATCCTTCGCCTCCTCGACCACGCAAATCGTGGCGGCTGAGCGCCGAGGGTCTCGGCAGATGTTGCACAACTCGTGCTCGGTGACGTTGCCGCAGATGTCGCAGAAGCGCACCTTCTCCTTCACCGTCATGAGCACCTCGGCGAGGTGGGTGACGTCGAAGGTCTCGGTCTGGAGGATGTGGAAGGCGATGCGCTGGGCCGACTTCGGCCCGATTCCTGGCAGGCGCCCGAGTTCGTCGATCAGTTCCTGGACGATTCCGTCGTACACGCCTACTGCTCCCTCGGGGCGACGCGGGGGGCCACAGCCTGTTCTTCGATGAAACTGGCGCCGAGAATTTCGCGCACCACGGACTCGCCGTACCGCTCCTTGCCGTCGGCCGTCGCGACCGGGCCAGGGCGTTTCGGTGGAGCCGGTTCGGGGGCCGCCGGCACTACCGGCGTCTCGGACTTCTTCGCCACCGGCTCGGGCATCCGCTTCGTCTCGGGCTCCGAGTCAGTGATGACCGCGGTCTCCCAGGTGGCGCCCGAGGGCACGGGCGGCTCGATGTCGGGCTCAGTGGGCTCCGGCGGCACCTGCGAGGTCAGCGGCTCTTCGGTGGCCGAGAGCCGCGATGCGACCGGCACCTCGGCGGGGGTCGCCTCAGCACGAGCGGGCTCAGCACGAGCGGGCTCAGCGCGAGCCGCATCCGGACGCGTCGCTTCCGCTCGCGCCGTGAGTAACGGGCGGAATCCGAGCACGTCGTAGACCGCCTGCTTGAGGAAGTCGGAGACGCCCTCCCCCGGTGTGGTGCGCTGCTTGAGGGCGTCGACATCCGTTTGGCTGGCGAACGACAGGTCGAGGATGTTACCGTCTCGAAGCGCGAGCGGCGTGGCGGTGTAGACCACCATCCAGGCGGTGCGCTTGGCCTTCTCCACGGCCTCGAGGATCTCCGGCCAGCTGTCCTTCACTTGCTGGAGGGTGACGGGGCTGGGGATGACGGGCTCTAGAGGCGCTGTCGATGGGGCCGCCGTGGCCTCGATACGTCCGCTCGCGCTCGCCGCTCGACCAGCGGGGGCGATGACAGCGGGCTCGTCCACGCCGATGCGCCGTTCGAGACGCTCGACCCGGGCCAGCGCACCGCGGTTGGTCTCGTCGCTCGCCGGCACTAGCACTCGGGCAATCATGAGTTCGAGGTGGAGGCGGGGGGAGGTGGCACCGGTCATCTCGGTGAGAGCCGCGTTTGCGACATCCGCCGCCCGTGACAGTTCCGCGCTGCCGAATCGCGACACCTGCTGCGCCATGCGCTCGAGTTCGTCGGCCGGGATGCCGCGGAGCACGGCCGCCGCTCCCTCGCCGGTCGCGGCGACGATGATGAGGTCGCGAAGGCGTTCGAGAAGATCTTCGACGAAACGGCGCGGATCCTGGCCGGTCTGGATGACCCGGTCGATCGCGGCGAACGCGGCAGAGGCGTCGCGGGCGCCGAGTGCGTCGACGACCTCGCCGAGCAGCGCACCGTGAGTGTACCCAAGCAGCGCGACCGCGCGCTCGTAGAGCACCGACGAGCCCTCGGATCCGGCGATGAGCTGGTCGAGCAGTGACAGGGTGTCGCGCACGGAACCGCCGCCCGCCCGCACGACGAGTGGCAGGACGCCGGGCTCCACCTCGACCTTTTCGCTGACGCAGAGTGACTGCACGTATTCGAGCATCTGTGCCGGCGGCACCAGGCGGAACGGATAATGATGCGTGCGCGACCGGATGGTGCCGATGACCTTCTCCGGCTCGGTGGTCGCGAAGATGAACTTGACGTGCTCGGGAGGCTCTTCCACGATTTTCAGAAGCGCGTTGAAGCCCTGGGGCGTGACCATGTGCGCCTCGTCGAGGATGAAGATCTTGTAGCGATCGCGAGCCGGCGCGAATACGGCACGCTCACGCAGGTCGCGGGCGTCGTCCACCCCGTTGTGGCTTGCGGCGTCGATCTCGACCACATCCATCGATCCCCCGCCATCACGGCTCAGCTCGATGCAGCTCGGGCAGACGCCGCAGGGTGTGTCCGTCGGACCCTCCACGCAATTGAGGCACCGGGCGAGGATCCGGGCCGAGGTCGTCTTGCCGCACCCGCGCGGTCCGCTGAAGAGATAGGCGTGATTGACGCGGTCGTTCCGGAGCGCCGTACGCAGCGGGTCGGTCACCTGCGACTGCCCGATCAGCTCGGCGAAAGTCTCGGGCCGATAACGGCGATACAGGGCGGTGACCACCAGCCAAGACTACCGGGAGCCACCGACCCGGCCCTCGGCTGTCGCCGCAGGCTGTGGGGGTTGGGCTGTGGGGGTTGGGCTGTG
>JAZJZS010000002.1:0-265396 GCA_040389685.1 Actinomycetota bacterium | reverse complement strand
CTCGAACGGGGGCCCCAGCCTCAAGAGGTAAGTGCCGTACTCATATCGTCTAGAGTGGAACCCGACAGGCATCCTTAAATTCCGTCCGGAGAGGCGGGGAAGGAGGTCAGATTGCCCGCACGCATCGTGCTGCAGCAAGCTGATATCACCCGGGCGTTGACTCGGATCTCCCACGAGATCCTGGAGTCGAACCGGGGTCCCGATCGGCTCGTCATCCTCGGCATTCCCACGCGCGGAGTGCTGCTGGCCACGCGGATCGGCGCACTGCTCGCCGAGATCTCCAGCACCCCGGTGCCGACGGGCGCCCTGGACGTGACCATGTATCGCGACGATCTCGCCCGCAATCCCACTCGCGTCCCATCCCCGACCCAGGTGCCCATCGATGGCATCGACGGCATGACCGTCGTGCTCGTCGACGATGTTCTGTACTCCGGGCGAACCATCCGCGCTGCTCTCGATGCCATAGGCGGAATCGGAAGGCCCGCGATCGTGAGGCTCGCCACCCTCATCGACCGCGGCCATCGCGAATTGCCGATCCGCCCCGATTTCGTCGGCAAGAATCTGCCCTCCGCGCAGAACGAGCGCATCAACGTGCACCTCGAGGAGATCGACGGGGACGAGTTCGTGAGCATCGAAGAGGCCGTAGAATGAAGCACCTCCTCAGCACCCGCGATCTCTCCCGGTCCGAGGCGATCACCATCCTCGACGTGGCCGAAGACATGGCGGATGTCGCGGACCGCGAGGTGCGCAAACTTCCGGCCCTGCGCGGCAAGACCGTGGTGAACCTGTTCTTCGAGGATTCCACGCGTACCCGCATCTCCTTCGAGGCGGCCGCAAAGCGGCTCTCGGCGGATGTCATCAACTTCAGCGCGAAGGGCTCGAGCGTGTCGAAGGGCGAGAGCCTCAAGGACACCGCGCAGACCCTGGCCGCGATCGGTGCGGATGCGGTGGTGATCCGGCACGGGGCATCCGGAGCTCCGCTCGTGTTGGCGAATTCCGGCTGGATCGACGCCCCGGTGATCAACGCGGGCGACGGAACCCACGAGCATCCGACCCAGGCGTTGCTCGACGCCTTCACGATACGTCGACGCCTGCACGGCGAGCATTCCCGGGGGCGCGACCTCGACGGCGTCTCGGTCGCGATCGTCGGCGACATCCTGCATTCCCGCGTCGCCCGTTCGAACCTGTGGCTTCTCACCACCCTCGGTGCGAAAATCACCTTCGTCGCACCGGCAACCCTCCTGCCGATCGGGATCGAGAAGTGGCCGGTCGCGGTGCTGTTCGACTTGGACCTCGCCCTGGCGCAGAAACCGGACGTCGTGATGATGCTCCGTATTCAGGCCGAGCGGATGCACGCCGCGTACTTCCCCAACGCGCGCGAGTATTCGCGCAGCTGGGGACTCGACGGCGAGCGGATGGCGCAGCTCAGCGCCGATAGCATGGTGATGCACCCCGGTCCGATGAATCGCGGGCTCGAGATCTCGGCGGCCGCCGCCGACTCGCCGCGCTCGACCGTGCGTGAACAGGTCGCCAACGGTGTGTCGATCCGGATGGCCGTGCTGTATCTCGCGCTGTCCGGAGAGGGAGGAAGATGATGACGGAGACCATCCTGGTGAGGGCCGCGACTCTCGCCGATGGCACCAGCACCGACATCCTCGTGCGGGATGGTCGCGTCGCTGAACTGGGCCGGGCGATCTTCGCGTCCGCCGACCGGGTGATCGACGCGGCCGGCCTCATCGCTCTCCCGGGCCTAGTCGACCTCCACACGCATCTGCGTGAACCGGGAGCCGAACAGAGCGAGACGGTGTTGAGCGGGTCCCGCGCGGCCGCGATCGGCGGATTCACTGCGGTGCACGCGATGGCGAACACCTCGCCGGTCGCCGACACGGCCGGCGTCGTCGAACAGGTGATGTCGCTTGGTGATCGGCACGGTTACGTGACGGTGCGCCCGATCGGTGCGGTCACCCGCGGGCTGGAGGGCCAACAGCTCAGCGAGATCGGCGCGATGGCGAACAGCCGCGCGCGAGTTCGCGTGTTCTCCGACGATGGACGGTGCGTCGCCGATCCCTTGCTCATGCGGCGAGCACTCGAATACGTGAAGACTTTCGGTGGCGTGGTCGCCCAGCACGCCCAGGAACCCCGGCTCACCGAGGACGCCCAGATGAACGAGGGCACCCTCTCTGGTGAGCTGGGACTCGTCGGCTGGCCGGCCGTCGCTGAGGAGGCGATCATCGCCCGCGACGTGCTGCTCGCGCAGCACGTCGGTGCCCGCCTTCACGTCTGTCACCTCTCGACGGCGGGTTCGGTGGAAGTCGTGCGCTGGGCGAAGGCGCGAGGCATCGAGGTCACGGCCGAGGTCACCCCGCATCACCTGCTGCTCACCGAACAACTGGCTGCGAGCTACGATTCGCGATACAAGGTCAACCCACCGCTCCGGCGGGACGAAGACGTGCGAGCAGTGCGGGAAGGCCTCGCCGACGGCACCATCGACATCATCGCTACCGACCACGCGCCGCATCCGGTCGAGGCCAAGGAATGCGAGTGGGAAACCGCCGCATTCGGCATGGTCGGGCTCGAGTCCGCGCTCAGCGTGGTGCAGGCCTCCGTCGTCGACACCGGCATGCTGGACTGGGCCGACATCGCCCGGGTGTTCTCGAAGACCCCGGCGGAGATCGGTCGGCTCGAGGGTTATGACCGGGGCATCACCGTTGGGGTGCCAGCCTCGTTCACCCTCTACGACCCGACTGTGAGCCGCGTGTTCGACGCCTCGCACCTGCGCGGGAGAAGCACCAACTCGCCCTACTTCTCGATGACCCTCCCTGGCCGCGTCTTCACGACCCTCCATCGCGGTCGCGCCACAGTGCTCGACGGCGAACTGGTTGATGCCGAGACGCTCACGAACTCAACCAAGGCAGGAGTGGACCGTGGATAGAACCACCTCGACCACCATAGTGATCGCAGTGATCCTGCTCGCTTTCGTGGGCATGGCGATCGGGTGGCGTGGCCGCCGGAAGCGCCAGGCCTTTCTCGGACGACCGGATCCCGTTCCGGCGGAACTCGGCCGCGTGCTGTTCACCGCAGAGGCTTTCTATGTCGCCACGACGATGGCCGACGATGAGCTCAACCGCGTCGCGGTGGCAGGGCTCGGATTCCGGGCCCGCGCGATCGCCACCGTTGCGGAGACCGGTGTGATCGTTTCGCTCGCGGGCGCCACCGAGGTGTTCATCCCGCTCACGGCACTCCGCGCCATCGACCGCGCCACCTTCACCATCGACCGGGTGGTCGAGCGCGACGGTCTCGTGCGGATCTCCTGGTCGCTCGGCGACACGACCGTCGACAGCTACCTGCGGTTCGCCGATCCGGCGAACGCCGTGGCGCTGATCGACGCGGTTCAGGCCATACTCTCCAGCACCGTTCCCCTGGAAGGCGACGCCCCGTGACGCGATTCGACCCCGCCGTTCTCGTTCTTGAAGACGGCACGCGGTACCCCGGACAGGCCTACGGTGCCCGCGGCACCACCCTCGGCGAAGCGGTCTTCGCCACCGGCATGACCGGCTACCAGGAGACCATCACCGACCCCTCCTACGCCGGGCAGATCGTGCTGATGACCGCGCCGCACATCGGCAACACCGGGGTAAACGCCGAGGATCCGGAATCCCGCCGCATCTGGGTGGCCGGCTTCGCGGTGCGGGACCCCTCCCGCGTCGTCTCGAACCATCGGGCCGATGGCAGCCTCGACGACCAACTCGTCGCCGAGGGGATCGTGGGCATCAGCGGCATCGACACGCGAGCCGCCACGCTGCATCTCCGCGATTCCGGGGCGATGCGTTCGGGCATCTTCTCCGGACCGGATGTCTCCCTCGACGATGGCGAACAGCTGGCGATGGTGCGTGGGGAAGTCGGGATGTCCGGTCGCAACCTCTCCGCGCAGGTCTCGGTCACCTCTCGGGTCACCGTTCCCGCCGAGGGGGAGCGGATCGGGTCGGTCGCGGTGCTCGATCTCGGAGTGAAGAACGCCACCCTCGGATACCTCTCCGCACGCGGACTCGAGGTGCACGTGCTGCCGCAGGATGTCACGATCGACCAGCTTCTCGCGCTCGCGCCGGACGCGGTGTTCTTCTCCAACGGACCGGGCGACCCCGCAGCATCCGATCGGCATGTCGCACTCCTCCAGGCGGTGCTCCGCCGCGGGCTGCCGTTCTTCGGCATCTGCTTCGGCAACCAGCTGCTCGGTCGCGCGCTGGGACTCGGAACCTACAAGTTGCCGTTCGGGCATCGCGGCATCAACCAGCCCGTGGTGGACCGCGCGACCGGTCGCGTGGAGATCACCTCGCACAACCACGGATTCGCGGTGGATGCGCCGCTCGACGGCCCTTTCGACTCTCCGGCCGGTTTCGGCCGGGTCGAAGTGAGCCACGTCAACCTCAACGACAACGTCGTGGAGGGGCTGAACGCCCTCGACATTCCCGCCTTCTCGGTGCAATACCACCCGGAAGCCGCGGCAGGTCCGCACGACGCCAACTACCTCTTCGACCGATTCCGCGATCTCGTGATCGCACAGAAAGCGACGAACTGATGCCCAAGCGCGACGACATCAATTCGGTCCTGGTGATCGGCTCCGGCCCGATCGTCATCGGCCAGGCCTGCGAGTTCGACTACTCGGGTACCCAGGCCTGCCGCGTGCTGCGTGCGGAGGGGGTGCGGGTCATCCTGATCAACTCCAACCCGGCCACCATCATGACCGACCCGGACTTCGCCGATGCGACCTACGTCGAACCGATCACCTGGCAGGTGATCGAGACGATCATCGCCCGGGAGCGGCCGGATGCCATCCTCCCGACCCTCGGCGGCCAGACCGCCCTGAACGCGGCCATCGACCTCCACCACCACGGCATCCTCGAAAAGTACGATGTCGAGTTGATCGGCGCGAACTTCGAGGCGATCAACAAGGGCGAGGACCGCCAGATCTTCAAACAGCTCGTACTCGAGTGCGGGGCGGATGTCGCTCGTTCCTTCATCGCTCACACTGTCGACGAGGCGCGAGCATTCGCCGTGGACCTCGGCTACCCCCTCGTCATCCGCCCGTCCTTCACGATGGGTGGCCTCGGCTCCGGGTTCGCCTACACCGAGACCGAACTCGTGCGGATGGTCACCGACGGTTTGCACCAGAGCCCGACCACCGAGGTGCTGCTCGAGGAGTCGATCCTAGGCTGGAAGGAGTACGAGCTCGAGCTGATGCGGGACACCGCCGACAACACCGTTGTGGTCTGCTCAATCGAGAACGTCGACCCGGTCGGCGTGCACACGGGCGACTCGATCACCGTGGCTCCCGCCCTCACCCTCACCGACCGCGAATATCAGAACCTGCGTGACATCGGAATCGACATAATCCGGGCGGTCGGCGTCGACACCGGCGGCTGCAACATCCAGTTCGCCATCGATCCGGCAGACGGTCGCGTCATCGTCATCGAGATGAACCCCCGGGTCTCCCGCTCGAGCGCCCTCGCGTCGAAGGCCACCGGATTCCCGATCGCGAAGATCGCGGCGAAGCTCGCGATCGGTTACCGTCTCGACGAGATCCCCAACGACATCACCAGGGTCACCCCCGCCTCGTTCGAGCCGACCCTCGATTACGTGGTCGTCAAGGTGCCGCGTTTCGCCTTCGAGAAATTCCCGGCGGCGGATGCGACGCTCACGACCACGATGAAATCGGTCGGCGAGGCGATGGCCATCGGGCGCAACTATTCGACCGCCCTGCAGAAGGCCCTCCGCTCCCTCGAAAAGCGCGGGTCGAGCTTCCACTGGGACGCCGAACCCGGCGACAAGAACGCGCTCCTCGCGACCGCCTCGGTACCGACTGACGGCCGCATCGTAACGGTGCAGCAGGCCCTGCGCGCCGGCGCGACAATCGACGAGGTCTTCGAGGCGACCAAAATCGACCCGTGGTTCATCGACCAGATCGTGCTGATCAACGAGCTCGCGGGGGAGATCGGTTCGTCGCCCGACCTGGATGCCGCGCTGCTTGCGCTCGCCAAAGGTCACGGGTTCAGTGACATCCAGATCGCCTCCCTCCGCGGTGTGTCCGAGGACGAGGTGCGCACGATCCGCCACGCGCTCGGGGTGCGTCCGGTCTTCAAGACTGTCGACACCTGCGCGGGGGAGTTCCCCGCCCTCACCCCGTACCACTATTCGAGCTACGACCAGGAGACCGAGGTGCGGCCGAGTGATCGCCGCAAGGTCGTGATCCTCGGCTCCGGCCCGAATCGTATCGGCCAGGGTGTCGAGTTCGACTACTCCTGCGTTCACGCATCCTTCGCCCTGTCGGATGCCGGCTTCGAGACGATCATGATCAACTGCAACCCGGAAACGGTCTCGACCGATTACGACACGAGTGACCGGCTGTACTTCGAGCCGCTCACCCTCGAGGACGTGCTCGAGGTGATCCACGCGGAGAGTGCGAGCGGCGAACTCGTCGGCGTGATCGTGCAGCTCGGCGGCCAGACCGCCCTTTCACTGGCCAAGGGTCTCAAGGCCAACGGGGTCACCATTCTCGGCACGACCCCGGAAGCGATCGATCTCGCCGAGGAGCGTGGCCTGTTCCAGGGCATCCTGGATGCCGCAGGTCTCGTCTCCCCCCGCAACGGCACCGCTTACGACTACCGTGGTGCCGTCCAGGTGGCCGAGGAGATCGGGTATCCGGTGCTCGTGCGCCCGTCCTATGTGCTCGGCGGCCGCGGCATGGAGATCGTCTACGACAGCCCGTCTCTTGCGGACTATTTCGAGCGCATCGTCGGCCAGGGCATCGTCGGCCCCGACCATCCTCTGCTGGTCGACCGCTTCCTGGATGACGCGGTGGAGATCGACATCGACGCGCTCTACGACGGGGAGGAACTGTACGTCGGCGGCGTCATGGAGCACATCGAAGAGGCCGGCATCCATTCGGGCGACTCGAGTTGCACGCTGCCGCCGGTCACACTCGGCCGTGACCAGATCTTGTCGGTCGTCGAGGCGACCCATGCGATCGCCCGGGGAATCGGGGTTCGTGGTCTCATCAACGTGCAGTTCGCGATCGGCGCCGGGGTGCTCTACGTGCTCGAGGCCAACCCGCGGGCGAGCCGGACGGTGCCCTTCGTCGCGAAGGCTCTCGGCCTGCCGATCGCCAAGGCGGCGTCGCTGATCATGGTGGGTCGAAGCATCCGGTCGCTGGTCGAATCGGGGATGTTGCCGCCGGCTGACGGCTCGGTGGTGCCGATGGACTCCCCGGTCGCCGTGAAGGAGGCGGTGCTGCCGTTCAAGCGCTTCCGCACGAAGGAGGGTCTCATCGTCGACTCGGTTCTCGGCCCGGAGATGCGTTCCACCGGCGAGGTGATGGGCATCGACTCCAACTTCCCGAAGGCATTCGCGAAGAGCCAGGAGGCGGCCTACGGCGGTCTGCCGACCAGCGGAAGCGTCTTCGTGTCGGTGGCCGATCGCGATAAGCGCGCGATCATCCTGCCGGTCCTCCGCCTCCAGCAGCTCGGCTTCGTCATCCTCGCCACGATCGGCACAGCGGAGATCCTCGCCCGCAACGGCATCACCGCCAGGGTCGTGCGCAAATACGACCAGGGAGAGGTGTCGGTCGAGGGCGAGCCGTCCATCGTCGACCTGATCAACCTCTCGCAGGTCGACATTGTGATCAACACTCCGAGTGGTCGGAGCGCTCGCGTCGACGGCTACGAGATCCGCGCGGCGGCCGTCGCCGCTGACCTGCCGCTGTTCACCACCATCGCCCAACTCGGTGCCGCTGTCGCGTCGATCGAGTCGATTCGCGACGGATTCGACGTGAAGTCGCTGCAGGACTACGCGAGCGAGCGGGCAGAGCGTCTGGCTGCACTTGTCTGAAATGACCAGGGCACCATTCGGCGATCGACTCGTCGACGCCTTCAACGCTTACGGACAGCTGTGTGTCGGCATCGACCCGCACCCCTATCTACTCGAGCGCTGGGGGCTTCCGGACGACGCCTCGGGGCTCCGAACATTCGGGCTGCGGGTCGTCGAGGAGGCGGCCGGCATTGTCGGCGTCATCAAGCCACAGGTGGCCTTCTTCGAACGGCACGGATCGGCCGGGTACGCGGCGCTCGAAGAGCTCCTCGCCGCCGCGAGGCAGGCCGGACTGATCGTGATCGCGGATGCCAAACGCGGCGATCTCGGAACCAGCGTGGACGCCTATGCCAGCGCCTGGCTGACACCGGGCAGTCCGCTCGAAGTGGATGCCCTGACGACCAGCGCCTACATGGGTCTCGCCTCGCTCGAGGGCACGATGAGCCTCGCCGGGGAGCACCGCAAGGGGCTGTTCGTGCTCGCCGCCACTTCGAATCCCGAAGCATTCTTCCTGCAGACCGCTCGGATTTCTTCCGGATCCCATGCCGGTCGGACGGTTGCGTCCAGTATCGTCGCAGGTGTGGGAGAGTGGAATGCGTCGCGGGGGTCGGCTACGGCAGAGCACGGTGTCGGTTCGATCGGCCTGGTGCTCGGGGCGACGGTCGACCTTTCCGCTTTCGAGCTCGACCTCGGCGCCATCGCAGCGAAACCTGCCTCCCCGGTGCTGGCCCCGGGATTCGGCCACCAGGGTGCCCGCTTCACCGATCTCGAACGGCTGTACGGCCCTGCGGCCTCGGTTACTATCGTGAACGCGTCGCGCAGCATCCTTGCCTCCGGTTCCGAGGGCCTGTCCGAGAGGATCCGGATGCAGGCGGCGGAGGTGCTCGCATGCCGCGCGTAGCCCCGCCAGAAGTCGATCGCGTCGCCGCCGCCCACGCGGCCGTTGCCGCCCGGCGGGCGCGGGCATCCGTCAAGCTGGCCGTGCACGATCGGCAGCGCAGCGCCGTCGATGTCGTCGAGGCCGCCTGGGCGGACCCGCCTGCGCCGGCGGAGGCGAGCCTGCGGGTGCGGGAGTTGCTCACCAGCATCCCCACCCTCGGACCCACTCGCGCGGCCAGGGTGATGGCGCAGCTCGGCATCGCCGAATCGAAGCGTGTCGGAGGACTCGGTGTCCGGCAGCGCCGTAAGCTCGCGGACTGGTTGGCCCACCGCGAGCACCGCGATACCCCGGGGCGCGCCCGGCTCGTGGTGCTGGCCGGGCCGACGGCGGTGGGCAAGGGGACGGTCTCGACTCATATCCGGGAAAACTATCCGGAGGTGCACCTTTCGGTCTCTGCGACGACTCGCGCCCCGCGCCCCGGCGAGGTGAACGGTGTCAACTATTACTTCGTGAACGACGACGACTTCGATCGACTCATCGAGACCGGGCAGATGCTCGAGACAGCAACCGTGCACAACGCCTTCCGCTATGGCACGCCACGGGCCCCCATCGACGAAGCCCTCGCCGCCGGCAAGAGCGTGCTACTCGAGATCGACCTGCAGGGTGCCCGTTCGGTGCGAAAGGTGATGCCCGACGCCGTGCTGGTGTTCCTGCTGCCTCCCAGCTGGGAGGAGTTGGTGCGGCGGCTCATCGGCCGGGGCACCGAAGACACCGGTGAACAGCATCGCCGTCTCGAGACGGCGAAGGTCGAACTGGCCGCCCAACACGAGTTCGATCACCGCGTGATCAACTCCGACGTGAGCACCGCTGCCCGCGAGGTCGTAGACTTGATGGCAATCCCCACAAGCAACAGGAGTTTTACGCATGGTTGAACGCGCCAAAGGCATCATCGATCCGCCCATCGACGAACTGCTGTCGAAGGTCGACTCGAAGTACGCCCTGGTGATCTTCGCTTCCAAGCGTGCTCGCCAGATCAACGACTACTACGCCGACCTCCACGAGGGCAGCCTGTTCGACAACGTCGGACCGCTCGTCGATTCCACCATCGACGACAAGCCGCTCTCCGTCGCGATGCACGAGATCAACGAGGACAAGCTTGTGGTCAAGGCCCTCGCCGAGCCGGTCGAATAGCTTCCCCCTGGGCTCCTTTCGATGAGTGGCCGGTTGAACATCGTCGTCGGCGTCACCGGGGGCATCGCCGCCTACAAGGCCGTGACCGTGATCCGCGGGTTCGTGCTCGCCGGTCACGATGTGCATGTGGTGGCGACGGATGCTGCGCTACGCTTCGTCGGCACGCCCACGCTCGAGGCCATCAGTCGCAACATCGTGCACACCGAGCTCTACGAGGGTGTCGCCGAAGTTCGCCACGTGGCCATCGGCCAGGCGGCGGACCTGATCGTCATCGCCCCGGCAACGGCGAACACGATCGCGAAGCTGGCTACGGGCCTGGCCGACGACCTTCTCGGCAACACCGTGCTCGCCAGCCGCGCGCCGGTGGTGATCGCGCCGGCTATGCATACGGAGATGTGGCAGCATCCGGCGACCGTGCACAACATCGCCCTGCTCCGCTCCCGGGGGGTCACCGTGGTCGGGCCGACTGCCGGCCAGCTCACCGGCGCGGATTCCGGTCTGGGGCGTCTCGAGGAACCGGACGAGATCGTGCGGGCCGCCCTGGCGGTGCTGCGACCGAAAGACCTCACGGGCCGTCGCATCCTGGTCACGGCGGGGGGCACGAGAGAGCCACTCGATCCGGTGCGCTATCTCGGCAACCGCTCGAGCGGAAGACAGGGGATCGCTCTCGCCGTCGTGGCTGCCGCCAGGGGGGCGGAGGTGACGCTCATTGGGGCCAATCTCGAAATCGCCGCCCCCGCCTCGATGCGGGTGCTGCACGTCGGCACGACGCTCGAACTCGCGGCGGCGGTGACGGATGCCGCGGCCGACGCCGACGTGGTGATCATGGCCGCCGCGGTGGCAGACTACCGGCCGGAGGTCGTCGCCGACTCGAAGATCAGGAAAGATGTCGTGGGCGACCGCCTCACGCTCCAGCTCGTGAAGAACCCCGACATCCTCGCCGGACTCGCCGCGACCCGGCGAGCAGGGCAGCTGATCGTCGGATTCGCCGCCGAGACCGAGCCGGATGCGGTTGCCCTGCTCGCGCTCGGACGCGCGAAGATCATCCGGAAGGGCAGTGACCTGCTTGTCCTCAACAGGGTTGGCTGGACCGAGGGCTTCGGCACCGACACCAACACCATCATCGTGGTGGACGGCCTCGGAGATATAGTGATGGAGGCCTCCGGGAGCAAGCAAACGGTGGCCGACCGCATCCTCGATTCCGTCGTCGCGCGCCTCGGCTGACCTTGGTTCGAGACGGTTATTCACCCCCCGAACATTCACGCTGGGAACACAATGAGCGCAGCATCCACAACGCCCCTCCGTCTGTTCACTTCCGAATCGGTGACCGAGGGGCATCCCGATAAGATCTGCGACCAGATTTCGGACAGCATCCTGGATGCCCTGCTCGCCGTCGATCCGCACAGCCGGGTCGCGGTCGAAACGCTCGTCACGACCGGTCTCGTGCACGTGGCCGGTGAGGTGACCACCTCCGGCTACGTCGACATTCCCTCGATCGTGCGGGATCGCATCTGGAATATCGGCTACAACTCCTCCGATGTGTGGTTCGACGGTCGTTCCTGCGGCGTCTCCGTCTCGATCGGCGGCCAGTCACCCGACATCGCCCAAGGGGTGGATGACGCCTACGAGAGCCGCGAGGAGTCGAGCATCGACGACCTCGACCGTCAGGGCGCGGGGGACCAGGGCATCATGTTCGGGTATGCGACCACCGAGACCCGGGAGTACATGCCGGTGCCGATCTGGCTCGCCCACCGCCTCGCCGAACGCCTCGCCGAGGTGCGCAAGTCCGGCATGGTCGACTATCTTCGGCCGGACGGCAAGACCCAGGTGACCGTCGGGTACGACGGGATCGTTCCGCGGACCGTCGAAACCGTGGTGCTATCGACGCAACATTCGCCGCAGGTCAGCACGGAGATTCTCCGTGCCGAGATCGAGGAGCTCGTGATCCGCCCGGTGCTCGACCGCGTCGAATTGGGCAGCGTCGACCCGCGCGTGTTGATCAACCCGACAGGGCGCTTCGAGATCGGTGGACCTCAGGGCGACGCCGGTCTCACCGGACGCAAGATCATCGTCGACACCTATGGGGGAGCGAGCCGTCACGGCGGCGGAGCGTTCAGCGGAAAGGATCCGTCGAAGGTCGACCGCTCGGCCGCCTACGCCATGCGCTGGGTCGCGAAGAATGTCGTGGCCGCTGGTCTCGCCGACCGCCTCGAGGTGCAGGTCGCCTACGCCATCGGAAAGGCCGCGCCGGTGGGACTCTACGTGGAGTCGTTCGGCACCGCGCACGTGGACGAGGCGTCGATCATCGACGCGATCCGCCAGGTCTTCGACCTGCGTCCCGCAGCGATCATCCGCGACCTCGATCTGCTGCGACCGATCTACGCGGCGACCTCGACCTACGGCCATTTCGGGCGCGAGCTGCCCGAGTTCACCTGGGAGAAGCTCGACCGGGTCGACGCTCTGCGCGGCCTGGCCGGGCTGTAGCAGCGGGCGACGTCCTCGCCGTGAACGACAGGCCGGCGGTGGCGCGGGTACTCATCGACTCGCCGCTGCCGCAACTCGATCGGCTGTTCGACTACAGCATCCCCGACGCCATGGCGTCCGAGGCGCTGCCGGGAGTGCGAGTGCGGGTTCCCCTTCGGTCGATCGGTCGGGTCGCGGACGGCTTCATCGTCGAGGTGACCGGCCCGGGCGACTACGCGGGCGTACTGAGCGAGCTTGAGACGGTGGTCTCCTCCGCCCGGGTGCTGGCACCCGAGGTCTGGACCCTGTGTCGGCGTCTCGCCGATCGTGCGGCCGGCACCGCAAGCGACATCGTGCGACTGGCCGTGCCGAAGCGGCAGGTGCGGGTGGAGAAGGCCTGGCTCCTCGAGGCCGGGACCGGCGAATCCGCACCGGTACTGCCGATCGCGGTGCCCGGATTCGACACCGATCGGATCGATCTCGCACTGGCGACCGGCGGGCGTCTCGCGGTGGATGCCGTTCCGCGCGTCGTCGAGGTCCGTTCGGGCGGGGAAGCCCCGCCGCGGTGGGTTGGTCACTGGGCGATCACGATGGCTGCGAGCGCGACCCGCGCGCTGGCCGCGGGCGGATCCGCGATTCTCGCCGTGCCCGACTACCGGGACCAGGAGCAGCTGGTGGCGGCGCTTCGTGCGGTGCTGCCCGCCGACCGGATCGTGCATCTCGACGCCAGGCAGTCGAACCCCGATCGCTATCGGGCGATGCTGGCCTGCCTCGGGCAGGCCCCGCTCGCGATCGTCGGTAACCGCTCGGTGCTCTACGCGCCGGCCGCCAGCCTCGGGCTCATCGCCGTGTGGGACGAGGGCGATCCGCTGCACAACGAACCATTGGCTCCCTATGTGCACGCGCGGGACATCGCGCTGGTGCGGCAGGAACAGCAGGGCTCTGCACTGCTGTTCCTCTCCCACGCGCGAAGCACCGAGGCGGAGCGCCTGGTCGAGATCGGCTGGTTCGACGAGCTCGCCCCGGAACGGTCCGTGGCGCCGAAGGTGCTGCCGACTGCCCAGCAGCAGTCCCAGGATCGCCTCGCGGCCCAGGCTCGGATCCCCTCCGCGGCATGGAAGGAGGCCAGGGCGGCGCTCGAGCACGGCCCGGTGCTCGTGCAGGTGGCCCGGCCGGGCTACGCGCCGCGCCTGGCCTGTGCGAACTGCGACACCACGGCACGGTGCCTGCGCTGTGAGGGGCCATTGCGGTTGAAAACGGCGCGATCCGCCCCGTCCTGCTCCTGGTGCGGCAAGCTCGCCACCGACTGGACCTGCTCGAAGTGTGCCGGCAGCGATTTCCGAATGGTCGGCCAGGGCACCGGACGCACCGCGGAGGATCTCGGGCGTGCTTTTCCCGGCGTGCGCATTATCATCGCCGACGGCGACCGGCCGATCCTCTCGGTCGATGCCGAGCCGACGCTGGTGATCGCGACCCGCGGCGCCGAACCGATCGCGGCCGGGGGCTACCGGGCGGTGCTGCTCCTCGACGGCGAGCGGATGATCGCCCGCGAGAGCCTTCGCGTGGGAGAGGACTGCCTTCGCTGGTGGTCGAACGCCATCGCACTGGCGGCACCGGGTGCGACGACAGTGCTGGTCGGAGTGGGAGGGGCCCTGGCATCCGCTCTCGCCACCTGGCGTCGTTCGGATTACCTCCGCTCGGAGTTGAGCGACCGGCGCACGCTGCGATTCCCGCCCGCGGTGCGCGTCGCCACCGTCACCGGCACGCCGGAGACGGTGCAGGCCGCGGTCGACGCCGTCCGGACCATCGACCGGGTCGATGTTCTCGGCCCGGTGGAGACCGCGGACGGTGGCGTCCGGGCTATCGTGCGGTTCGATTACGCAGAGGGCGCCGCGGTGGCATCCGGTCTCCGCGCCGAGATGATCCGGGCGGCGACGAGCCGGCGCTCGCGGGCTGGCGGCGCAAACGGGAAGACCCCGCTGCCTACACTGAGAGTGCGTTTCGATGACGCGCTGTCCTTCGACAGCACCGAGTGATCCACCCACCCCAACGAACGAGTGTGCCCATGCCCGACCTGGCCATCGTCTTCGCCGGAAGCCCGGCCGCCGCCGTGCCGAGCCTCCGGGCGCTCACGGCGAGCCGACACGGGGTCACTGCGGTACTGACCCGCGAGGACTCGCCCAAGGGCCGCCGACGCGAACTCGGCCCGACCCCGGTCGCCGTGTCGGCGTCCGAACTCGGGTTGCCGACCATCCGGGCGAACCGGCTGGCCGGAGCGGCGACCGAGGCGATCAGCGCGCTTCGGCCCGACCTCGGGGTGATCGTGGCCTACGGTGGTCTCGTACGCGAGCCGCTTCTCAGTATTCCTCGGCTGGGTTGGATCAACCTACACTTCTCGCTGCTGCCGCGCTGGCGCGGTGCGGCTCCCGTGCAGCACGCGATCATCGCCGGCGACGAGGTGACCGGCGCATCCGTCTTCCAGCTTGTGCCCGAGCTCGACGCCGGCGATGTCTTCGGGCAGGTCACCCAGGCGATCGGCGCGACCGAGACGGCGGGGCATCTGCTCGACTCGCTTGCGGTGAGCGGGGCGGAACTGCTGGTGCGGGTGGTGGATGCGATCGCGGACGGGATCGCGCGCGCCGAACCCCAGGAGGGAGACGTGACCCTCGCCCCGAAGCTGGCACTGGCGGATGCCCGACTCGACTTCTCCGGGCACGCCTCGACCGTCGCTAATCGGCTGCGCGGTGTCACGCCCGAACCCGGCGCCTTCACCCTGGTCGACGGCGTGCGAGTGAAGGTGCTCGAGGCCGCGATTGCCCGCGACGAACCGCGGCTGGCGGCGGGCCACCTGGAAGCGCGGGCCGGCCGGGTGCTGGTGGGCACCGGGAGCGATCCGATCGAACTGGTGTCGGTGCATCCGGCCGGAAAGAAGCCGATGCGCGCCGAGGACTGGTGGCGCGGACGGGCGGCCAACGCCGGAACGGTTGTGCAATGACCGAGCGCCCCCCTCGCGGGCCGCGCACTGGGGTGCAGCCGGCCCGTCGGATCGCGCTCGAGGTGATCATGGCGGTGCGGGAGAGCGATGCCTATGCCAACCTCCTGCTGCCGGTGAAGCTGGAACGGGCGCGGCTGAATGCGCAGGATGCCGCTCTCGCGACCGAGTTGACCTACGGCACGCTGCGCCAGCAGGGCTACTACGACGCGGTGATCGAACTCGCGGCCGGGCGATCCACCCGTGAGATCGACTCCCCGATCCTCGACGTGCTTCGGCTCGGCACCCACCAGCTGCTGTCGATGCGTGTCGCGCAGCACGCCGCCGTCGATGAGGCGGTGTCTCTGGCCAGGGAGATCGGATCCCGGTCGGCGACCGGTTTTGTCAACGGGGTGCTTCGCACGATCACGCGAAGCGAGCCGTCGGCCTGGCATGACCGGGTGATGGCCACGCCGCGCAGCGATGACGAGCGCCTCGCTCTCGAGCACTCGCATCCGCTCTGGATCGTGCGCGCCTTCCGCCAGGCCCTGGCCGCGGAGGGCCGCGAAGCGGAACTCGAAGACCTGCTCGTCGCCGACAATTTCGCGCCGAGGGTGAGTCTCGTCGCCCTGCCGGGGCTCGCGACGATTTCCGAGATCCGAGGCATCCAGAAGGCCAGGTATTCTCCCCTCGCCGCCGTGAGTGACGGGGGAGACCCGGCGCTCTGGCCGGCCGTTCACGAGGGTCGCGCCCGGGTGCAGGATGAGGGATCGCAACTCGCAGCCCTCGCGCTCAGCCGGGCGCGCCCCGTCGCCGCGGGCGAGCGCTGGCTCGACCTCTGTGCCGGTCCGGGCGGCAAGGCCGCGCTGCTCGCCGCCGAAGCGCGCGAAGGCGGCGCGATTCTCGTGGCCAACGAGATCACGCCCGCCCGGGCGGAACTGGTACGGAAGGCGCTGGCGGTGTTCGCCGATCCGCCCCAGCTGTTGGTGCAGGACGGCACGCTCTTCGGTGAGCGGATGCCGCAGCAGTTCGACCGCATCCTGATCGACGCGCCGTGCACGGGACTCGGTGCCCTCCGCCGCCGCCCGGAGGCACGCTGGCGAAAGCAGCCGCGCGATGTCGCCGAGCTCACCGGTCTGCAGGTCGCGCTGCTGGAGTCGGGGCTCGCGGCGCTGGCGCCCGGTGGCATCCTCGCCTACGTCACCTGCTCGCCACACCGGGCCGAGACGAAGGTGGTCGTGGAGACCGTGTTGCGGCGGGTGACCGGGGTGTCCCGCGTCGACACCGCGGCCGTTCTCGCCGGCGTGACCAAGCGAGAGCTGGATCTCGGTGCAACTTCCGGCGACGGTCACGTGCAGCTCTGGCCCCATCGGCACGGCACCGATGCCATGTTCATCTGCCTGCTCGAGAAGTCCGGGCCGGCGCCCGCATAAGCCGCGACGCGCCCGCCCAGCCCGCGGGCGTGGCTCGACCCTTAGGCTGGCGCACGTGACCGTACGCATCAACCCCAGCATCCTCACCGCCGATTTCGCGAATCTCGAGCGCGAACTCGGACGCATCGCGACGGCCGACCTGGTGCACGTCGACATAATGGACAACCATTTCGTGCCGAACCTGACGTTCGGACCGCGGATGGTGGAATCGCTTCAGCGCGTCTCGTCGCTGCCCCTCGACATCCACCTCATGATCGACGACCCGGATCGCTGGGCCCCCGGCTACGCCGAGGCCGGGGCGTTTTCGGTCACCTTCCACGCCGAAGCGGTAGCGGATGCCGCTGCTCTCGCGCGCCGGCTGCGGGACATCGGCGCCCGGGCCGGCATCGCGGTGAAGCCCGGAACCCCGATCGAGCCGTATCTCGAGTTGCTGCCGGAATTCGACCAGGTGTTGGTGATGACTGTCGAGCCAGGCTTCGGCGGCCAGTCGTTCATCGAATCGACCATGCCGAAACTCGTGGCGCTGCGCGCGGCCGTGGCGGCATCCGGGCTCGACATCTGGCTCCAGGTGGATGGCGGGATCACCGAGGTCACCATCGCGATCGCGGCCGACGCCGGTGCCGACACCTTCGTGGCGGGCTCGAGTGTCTTCAACGCGGGGGAGCCGGCCGAACAGATCGCCCTGCTCCGAGCGGCTGCGGCGGCACACGCCCACTGAACCGGCCAGGCCGCCGACTCTGCTTGAATTGGTGAATGACTGAGTTCAATAAGACCAAGCCGGAGATCGAATTCCACGAGGGCGATGTGCCCGTCGAATTGGTGTCAATCGACATCGAGATCGGAGACGGCGACGAGGCCAAGGCGGGGGACAAGGTCGATGTGCACTACCTCGGTGTCGACTTCGAATCCGGCGAGGAGTTCGACTCTTCCTGGAGCCGCGGGCAATCGGTCGACTTTCCGCTCCGCTCCCTCATCGCCGGCTGGCAGGAGGGCATCCCCGGCATGAAGGTCGGCGGACGCCGCCAACTGATCGTGCCGCCCGCCCTCGCATACGGACCGGCGGGATCGGGCCACCAGCTCGCCGGCCGCACCCTGATCTTCGTGATCGACCTGCTCGGCGTCAGCTGACCCACCCCGCCCCACCCCGCCCCGCCCCGTCCACCTCCCGTTTTTGCGACCACCTCCGCGTTCGAACACGTCGGTGGTCGGAAAAACGGGAGGCGGACGGGGCGTGGGCGAACCCGGACTCACCCCCAGGGCAGCCGGAGCGTTTCGGCGTCCCCGCCCGCATCGACCCCGGACGGCGGGACGACTAGCACGCCCGCGGCATCCGCAAGCCCGCGCATCATGCCGGAGCCGAGCCAGGAGGTGGCCACAGCCTGCTGATGCTCCAGACGGAACGGCACCAGGATGCTACTGCCGGCCCTACCCTCGAGCGCCGACGCGGAGGTGATCCGTCCGACTTCGATGGTCCGCCCCTGGAAGGCGGCCAACAGGGGGGCTGCGAGCGTCAGCAGTCCCATCATCGCGGCGAGCGGGTTACCCGGCAGCCCGAGCAGCAGGCGCCCCTCGGGCAGCCGGGCGAGCAGCGTCGGACCCCCGGGACGCATCGCGACCCGGGGCACCAGGAACTCGGCGCCGAGGGAGACCAGCGCCAGCCGCAGTTGGTCCGCCGCCGAGTCTCCCGTGCCGCCGGTGGTCACGATCACCTCAGCCGCGCCCGGGGAGTTCCGCAGCGCCTCGATCGTGGCGTCGAAGTCGTCGGGGATGCGGCGCTGGGAGACGGGCTCCGCCCCGAGCATCCGGAGCACGGCCGGCAGCTGCGGCCCGAAGCTGTCCCGCACCCGTCCCGGCCCGGGAATGCCGCTCGCATCGACCTCGTCGCCGGTGAGCAGCAGGCTCACCCGTGGGCGGCGGATCACCCTGAGTCCGTCGTGCCCACAGCCGGCGGCTAGCGCGATGTGCGCCGGGTTGAGCAGCGTTCCGGCGCGCACGACGACTTCGCCCGAGCGCGCTTCCTGTCCCGCGGCGCGGATGTGTTGCCCGGGATGCGGTTCTCCGGTCGATGCGACCGATTCAAGACGCTCCCCGCGCACGATGCCGCTCTCGCTGCGCAGCACCGCGTCGGCGCCGACCGGAACCACGCCACCGGTGACGATCACGGCGGCGAGCCCTGGCGTGAGAGGAGGCATGCCTGCAAGCCGCCAGGGCGATGGGCCGCACACGGCCCAGCCGTCCATCGCCGACGAGGCGTAGTGCGGTACATCCGCCAGCGCGCTGAGATCCGTCGCGAGCACGCGACCCGTCGCATCGCGAAGGGAAACCGTTTCGGCCGGGAGGACGGATGCCGCGGCCGCGGCCGCCGCACGGGCGCCATGCCAGGCGAGCGGTGCGGCCCGCTCGGCAGGGCTCACCGGTCGCCGGATTCCGCGGGCCGGGCAGCAGTCGCGTCCCCCGACCCGGCAGCCAGCGCGGTGGCGATCGCCGCGGCGTTCGTGAATCCCGAACCCGACCGTTCCGCCGCGGCGACCCCTGCGGCGTACCCCACCAGGTAGGTCGTGAGCGGTGCCGCCGGGCGCATGACAGCATGGGCCACCGTTCCGGCGAGCGCGAGAACAGCATCGATGTCGACGACTGCCCCCTCGATGCCGAGCGCGGCGGTGAGGCGATCGCTCCAGTCGGTGAGGGCGGCCAGTGTGGCGTCGGCGTCCCGCTCGTTCATGAGGTGTCCTTCGGTCGGGGAGGGTGGCGAAATGCCGAAACCAGCGGCATCCGCCCAGGTGTCGATGTCGTCTGTCGTGCCGTCCGGCACGGTGACCTCGACGAGATCGAGCGGGGACAGCAGGGCGCGGACAGACAGGTTCCGGATGCCCGGACCCTGCGCCAGCACCGCCTCCGTGAGCGGTCCCGCGCGGTAGAGGCCGAGCAGCGGTTGGCGGCGGCCAGAGTCATCAGTTGCGACAACCCCGTCTGCGCCCTCGCTCGCTCGGCCGAGCAGTTCGACCACAGCAGCAGCGCTGTTCGGCAGGTCAGCGGCGAGAACCAGCACGAAGTCGGCCGGGGTCTCGGGCGCGATGGCGTTGATGCCCGCGGCAATTGCGGCGGCGGGACCGCCGAATGGCGGGTCCTCTTGCGTGACCAGCACCCCGGCGGGCACCGCCGCGGGACCGACCACGACGACGCGTCGAGCCCCGGAGGCGGCAGCCAAGGCCAGGGACAACAGGGAACGACCATCGACCAGAAGCTCTGGTTTGGACACCCCGCCGAGTCGGGATGCCCGCCCGCCGGCAAGCACTATGGCGTCGAAGATCATGGAATCCACTCTAAATCGCAGGGGCGAGCGCCCGGACGCCGCCGACCACACGCCGTCCGCGGGTGGATACTCGATGACTATGGGAAGAATAACCGTTCGACGCCGGGTGACTCGGGTCACTGTCGGCGAAGGCGCCACGCGAACAGAAGACGTGCTCGCCGTCGAGGAGCCCCTGGAGATCAGGGTCGGGGGAAAGGCACTCGCGATCACGATGCGCACTCCCGGTCACGACATCGAGCTGGCGGCCGGATTTCTCGTCTCCGAGGGGGTCGTTTGGCAGGCGGAACAGTTCGCCACGGCCCGCTACTGTGCCGGTGTCGCGCCCGGCGACGAGAACACCTACAACGTGCTCGATGTGACCCTCGGCGTGGGTGTACCGGCACCCGATCCGAGCCTCGAACGCAACTTCTTCACCACCAGTTCGTGCGGCCTGTGCGGCAAAGCGAGCATCGATGCGGTTCGCACGCTGTCGAAATATCCGGTGGGGGAGGATCCGGTTCGCATCGACCCCGCCCTCCTTGCGAGCTTCCCCGATCGCCTCCGCGCCAGCCAGGCGGTCTTCGAGAAGACCGGCGGACTGCATGCTGCGGCCCTCTTCGACGGCACGACCGGCGAGATGCTGGTGCTTCGCGAGGACGTCGGGCGTCACAACGCGGTGGACAAGGTGGTGGGCTGGGCGCTCACCGAAGACCTGTTGCCTCTTCGCGGCACGGTGCTGATGGTCTCCGGGCGGGCGAGCTTCGAACTGACCCAAAAGGCCTCGATGGCCGGCATCCCCTTCCTCGCCGCCGTCTCCGCGCCATCCTCTCTCGCGGTCGAACTCGCGACGGAGCTGGGGATGACCGTCGTGGGGTTCCTGCGCGGACCCTCGATGGTGGTCTACAGCGGCGACGAACGCTTGATCACCCAAAAGCCCACGATGATGCTGAAAGAGACGGCGGCGGCACAATGACGAAGAGCCCGATGGATGCGGATGCCGGCTACCCCGACCTCCACGTCGGCAAGGTGCAGGACTGGGCCGTCGGAGTTCCGGCGATCTACCATGCCGTGGAACCGGCACTGGTGAAGATGGGCGTCGCCCGCACGACCAAGCTCCTCAGCTCGATGAACCAGAAGGAGGGCTTCGACTGCATGAGCTGTGCCTGGCCGGATCCGGAACACCGTTCGATCGCGGAGTTCTGCGAAAATGGGGTGAAGGCCGTCACCTGGGAGGCCACACCGGTCACGGTGCCGTCGAGCTTCTGGGCGGAGCACTCGATCGACGACCTGCTCTCGAAATCCGAATATTGGCTCGGCATGCAGGGTCGACTGGTCGAACCCGTCTATCGCCCCGCGGGTGCCGACCACTACGAGCCGGTGAGCTGGGAGCGCGCCTTCGGCATCATCGCCGACAAGCTCACCGGCCTCGCCTCGCCCGACGAGGCCGCCTTCTACACCAGCGGGCGCACGGCCAACGAGACGGCCTTCGTCTACCAGTTGTTCGTCCGAGCCTTCGGCACCAACAACCTTCCGGACTGTTCGAACATGTGCCACGAGTCCACCGGCACCGCGCTCGGCGAGACAATCGGCATCGGCAAGTCGACGATCGCGTACGACGACTTCGAGAAGTCCGACCTGGTCATCATCATGGGCCAGAACCCCGGCACGAACCATCCGCGCATGCTCACCGCCCTCGAGGCGGCCAAGCGCAACGGTGCGAGCATCGTCGCCGTCAACCCGCTTCCCGAGGCCGGTCTGATGCGCTACAAGAATCCGCAGAAGGCCAGGGGCATCATCGGAGCGGGCACCCCGCTGGCCGACCAGTTCCTGCAGATTCGCTCCGGCGGGGACATGGCGCTGCTCCAGGCCGTGTCCAAGCGGGTACTCGACGCGGAGGCCGCGTCCCCCGGCACGGTGCTCGACCATGCCTTCCTCGACGAATTCACCCTCGGGCTCGATGCCCTCACCGAGCATCTCGGCCGCCTCGACGAGGCGACCGTTCTCCTGGCCACCGGACTCACCTCTGCCGAGATCGACGAGCTCGCGGCGCGCTACCTGGCCGCCGACCGGGTGATCATCACCTGGGCGATGGGGCTCACCCAGCACAAGAAGTCGGTGGACACCCTGAAGGAGCTGATCAACCTCCTCCTGTTGCGAGGCAACATCGGCAAGCCGGGGGCCGGGGCATCCCCGATCCGCGGCCACAGCAACGTGCAGGGAGACCGCACGATGGGCGTGTGGGAGCAGATGAGTGACGGATTCCTCGACGCCCTCGAACGGGAGTTCTCCTTCGCGCCGCCGCGCGCCCACGGCACGGATTCTCTCAAGGCGATCGAGGCGATGCAGCGTGGAGAGGTGAAGGTCTGGTTCGCCCTCGGAGGCAACCTGGTCGCCGCGATCTCCGACACCGCCGCCGCCGAGAAGGCGATGCACGGCACCGAGATGACGGTGCAGGTGTCAACCAAACTGAACCGCTCCCACGCGGTCATCGGCACCGAGGCGCTGATCCTGCCGACGATGGGTCGTACCGAAGTGGATCTCCAGGCCACCGGTCCGCAGTTCGTCTCGGTGGAGGACTCGGTGTGCGCGGTGCACGGATCCCACGGCCAGGTCGCGCCGGTCGCTCCCGGCCTGCTCTCCGAGATCTCGATCATCACCCGGCTCGCCCGTGCCGTGCTCGGCGATTCGGTTCCGGTGGACTGGGGCGGTTTCGAGCGCGACTACGACGTGATCCGTGATCACATCAGCCGGGTCGTGCCCGGCTTCGAGAAGTTCAACGTGCAGGTGCGGCAGAAGGGCGGGTTCATCCTTCCGAATGGTCCGCGAGATTCGCGCACCTTCGCAACGGCCACCGGCAAAGCGATGATCACGGTGAACGAGCTCGAGGCTCTCGTGCGGCCGGCCGGCCGCCTGATCCTGCAGACAATGCGCTCACACGACCAGTTCAACACCACCATCTACAGCCTGAACGATCGCTATCGCGGCATCAAGAACGGCCGCGACGTGATCTTCGTGAATCCGGAAGACCTCACCGAACTGCAGCTTTCAGACGGCCAACGCGTCGACATCCACAGCGAATGGAGCGACGGGGTCGACCGGGTGCTTCGCCACTATCGCATCGTGTCCTACCCCACCGCGAAGGGCTGCGCGGCCGCCTACTACCCGGAGGCCAACGTGCTCATACCGCTGGGCAGCGCGGCGGAGGGCAGCAACACGCCGGTGTCGAAGGCCGTCATCGTGCGTCTCGAGCCCGTGGCATCCGCTCCCGCCTAGTCGGTAGCCCGCCCCCGGTGACTGTTCCTCGCTGTCAGGTGTGCGCCTGCGCGCGCGGGCGCGGACCTGGCAAACGGGGGCATTCACGCTCGGGCCGCAGGCGTCCGCCGGCACCCGGTACCCTTGGCACTGTGAAATCGTTCGACGAATTGTTTGCTGAGCTCACCGCGAAGTCGGTGTCGCGACCCGAGGGCTCCGGCACCGTCGCGGAGCTCGACGCTGGCGTGCACGCGATCGGAAAGAAGATCGTCGAGGAGGCCGCCGAAGTGTGGATGGCCGCCGAATTCCAGTCCGCCGACGAGACGGCGGAAGAGATCTCCCAGCTGCTCTACCACCTGCAGGTGCTCATGATCGCAACAGGCCTGACCACCGCGGATGTCTACCGGCATCTCTGAGCCAGAGCCCTCCCTCACCCCTCGCCACCCCCTGAAGAGACCCCACCATGTTGCGAATAGCAGTGCCCAACAAGGGCTCCCTGAGCGAGACCGCCGCCGAGATGCTGTCCGAGGCCGGATACGCCAGTCGGCGTGATCCCCGTGCGCTCAACCTGTCCGACCCGCGCAACGGCGTGGAGTTCTTCTTCCTCCGCCCGAGGGACATCGCCACCTATGTCGGATCCGGAGCTCTCGATGTCGGAATCACCGGCCGGGACCTGCTGCTCGACTCCGGGTCGAGCGCGAAGGAGATCGCGAGCCTCGACTTCGGGGCCTCCACGTTCCGCTTCGCCGGCACGGCTGGCCGATTCTCCGAACTCCACGATCTCGACGGGGTGAGGGTCGCGACCAGCTACCCCGGACTCGTCGGTGACTTCCTCACCCATAACGGCGTGACCGCCACCCTGGTGAAACTCGACGGGGCTGTCGAGTCGGCAGTGAAACTCGGGGTGGCTGATGCCGTGGCCGATGTCGTCTCCACCGGCTCGACACTGCGCGCCCAGGGCCTGGAGATCTTCGGTCCGGTCATCCTCGAATCCTCAGCAGTGCTGATCAGCGCCAGTGCCGGGCTCGCGGGCATCACGACCCTGCAGCGTCGTCTTCAGGGCGTTCTTGTCGCCCGCCAGTATGTGCTGATGGACTACGACCTTCCGATCGCCCTGATCGAATCCGCCTCGGCCATCACCCCGGGGCTGGAGTCTCCGACGGTCTCCCCGCTGCGCGACCGTGACTGGGTGGCGGTGCGCGTGATGGTGTTGCGTGACGACACCAACCAGGTCATGGATCGGCTGTACGAACTCGGTGCGCGCGCGATTCTCGTGAGTCCGATTCACGCGGCTCGGATCTGACGGTGCCCGTCGCGGTGCGTGTGATCCCCTGCCTGGATGTCGCGGCAGGCCGGGTCGTGAAGGGTGTCAATTTCCTCGACCTGCGCGATGCGGGCGACCCGGTCGAACTCGCCAGGCGCTATTACGAACAGGGAGCCGACGAGATCACCTTCCTCGATGTCACCGCCACCATCGACGACCGCGCGACGATGTACGACGTCGTGCAGGCGACGGCCGAGCAGGTGTTCATCCCGCTCACGGTCGGCGGGGGCGTTCGAACCGTTGAGGATGTCGCGAGGCTCCAGGGTCACGGAGCCGACAAGATCGGCGTGAACAGCGCCGCGATCGCGCGGCCGGCCCTGCTCGGCGAGATCGCCGACCGTTTCGGTGCCCAGGCCCTCGTGCTCTCCCTCGACGTGAAGCGGTCCGCGCGGGGAGCGAGCGGATGGATCGTCACCACCCACGGCGGACGCACCGAGACCGACAGGGACGCCCTCTTCTGGGCGATCGAAGCCGTCGAACGCGGTGCCGGCGAGCTGCTGGTGAATTCGATCGATGCGGATGGCACGAAGAGCGGCTTCGACCTCGCGCTGATCACCGCGATCCGGGAGGTCAGCCGCGTTCCCGTCATGGCGAGCGGCGGCGCCGGAGCGGTGGAACACTTCGCCCCCGCGATTGCCGCAGGCGCGGATGCCGTGCTCGCGGCATCCGTCTTCCACACCGGCGCACTGACCGTCGGCGACGTGAAACAGGGGCTCGCCGACGCGGGCATCCTGGTGAGGACCTGAGGCCAATGGACACATCAGTCGCCGCCGTTCTGGCGCGAGCGAAGTTCGATGCCGACGGACTGCTGCCCGCGATCATCCAACAGTGGGACAGTCGTGAGGTGCTGATGCTCGGCTACATGGACGCGGAGGCCCTGCGCCGCACGCTCTCCGAGGGGCGGGTCACCTTCTGGTCGCGTTCCCGCCGAGAGTACTGGCGCAAGGGCGATACCTCCGGCCACCGCCAGTACGTCAAGGCTGCGGCGCTCGACTGCGACTCCGACACCCTGCTCGTGCAGGTGGAACAGGTGGGGGCCGCCTGCCACACGGGCGCGCACTCGTGCTTCGACGTCGATCCGCTGCATCCCACGATCCTCGATTCGACGAACGGGGTCGAGAATGACTGAGACCACAAGCCGCGAACAGTTCGACGCGCTCCTTCAGGGGCACCGAGTCGTGCCGGTGATCCGCGAACTCTTCGCCGACGGTGAGACCCCGGTTGGCATCTACCGCAAGCTTGCCAAGGGCGTCCCGGGCAGCTTCCTGCTGGAATCGGCCGAGCAGGGCGGCATCTGGTCGCGATACTCGTTCATCGGCGTCTCGAGTTTCGGAGTCCTCACGCAGGTCGCCGACGACTCCGGCACGGATGCTGCGATCTGGCTCGACTACGGACTCTCGGCCGAGCGCGCGCTCGGCTCCGATTGCCCGGAAGGTCCGCTCGCAGCGCTCGCGCACCTCTACGGCCGTTGGGGAACCCCGCACGTCCCGGGGCATCCACCCCTCACCGGCGGCCTGGTCGGCTTCATCGGCTGGGAAGCGATCCGGCAGATCGAACGATTGCCGAACGTGCCCCCGGCGGACTTCGACTTCCCCGGCCAGGCACTCAGCTTCGTCTCGGAACTCGTCGTGGTCGACCACCGCACCGGCACAGTGCTGCTCATCGCCACCGTTCTCAACGACGGCGTGGATGTCACCGGTCAGCTGTGGCATTCCGCGCAGTCCCGCCTCGATCGCCTCCAGGCCGCTCTCGCGGAACCCGCGGAGGCCTGGCTGGCCGAGGTGGACCTGGCCGTAGCGGCCGCTCCGGTTCCCCGCATCCAGGCGCCAGAGTTCCACGAGGCGATCGAGCGGTCCAAGCGGTTCATCCGTGACGGGGATGTCTTCCAGGTGGTGATCTCGCAGCGTTTCGATCACGAGATCACGGCCGATCCGATCGACGTCTACCGGGTGCTGCGCACCCTGAACCCGAGCCCGTACATGTACTTTCTCTCACTGGTCACGCCGGGTGGCGAACCGTACTGGATCGTCGGGTCGTCACCGGAAGCCCTGGTCAAGGTCGAGAACGATCGCGTCTTCATGCATCCGATCGCTGGGTCCCGCCCGCGCGGTGTCGGGCCGGAGGAGGATCTCGCCCTCGCCGAAGAGCTGCTCGCCGATCCGAAGGAACGCGCGGAACATCTGATGCTCGTCGACCTGGCACGCAATGACCTGCTGAAGGTCTGCATCCCTGGCTCGGTGGCGGTGAGCGAGTTCATGCAGGTGGAACGGTTCAGCCACATCATGCACCTGGTGTCCTCGGTCGAAGGCGATCTGCGGACGGGTGCGAACTCCATCGACGTCTTTCGGGCAACCTTCCCCGCCGGCACCCTCTCCGGCGCACCCAAGCCACGGGCCCTCGAGATCATCGACGAACTCGAGGTCGCGCAGCGCGGGCTCTACGGGGGAGTGGTGGGCTATTTCGGGTTCGCGGGGGATCTCGACCTCGCTATAGCCATCCGCACCACCACTATCTCCGGCGGCGTGGCACGGGTTCAGGCCGGCGCCGGCCTCGTCGCCGATTCCGACCCCGCAAGCGAATACCTCGAATCGCAGAACAAGGCCGCAGCCCCGTTGCGGGCCGTCGCGGTAGCGAACGCGATGCGGCGGGTGAGGTAGCCCATGACGGCTCGCCGGCTGAAGAGTGTCTCCCTGATCGCAGCCCTCGTGCTCAGCGGGCTGACCCTGCTCGCCTGGACCGGTCAGTGGTATTCGTTCACCCTTCGCGAGTCGGCGACGGGGCGCCCGGTGCTCGGCGTCGCCGGGGATGTCGCGGCGCCCGCCCTCATCGCCCTCGCCCTCGCGAGCCTCGCGCTCGTCGCCGCCCTCGCGATCGCCGGCCCGTTCTTCCGGGCCGTGCTCGGCATACTGCAGGTCGTGATCGGTTTCACGGTTGGCCTGTCGGCCACCCTCGCGGAAGCGGATCCGGTGCGCGCATCCGCCTCGGCGATCTCGGCGGTGACCGGAGTCGCCGGATCGAAGCCGGTCGCGGCGGTGGTGGCATCCGTGTCGCAGACCGCCTACCCGGCGATGGCGATCGTGGTGGGCATCCTGACAATGGCGCTCGGCGTCTTCGTGCTCGTCACATCGCGGCGCTGGCCGGGGTCATCCCGACGGTACGGCCAACCGGTGATACTCGAGAACGCCGAGCCCGGGGCGCCCGGAGCGGCCGGCCACCCTGGCGATGCGGTTTCGGACTGGGATTCGCTGAGCGGCGGCAGCGATCCGACCGCGCGATAGACTTCTGGCTCAAGACATCGAAGGAGACCCGTGAGCGACGAATTCCCCGAGCCGGGAGAAGGAAATTCCCCGGCGGCCTGGACCGCCGTGATCATCATGCTCATCGCGTTCAGCATTGGAACCATCGCTTTCTTCTTCAACGTGCAGTTCATGGTCTGGGTGTCGGTCGGCCTCCTCATCGTCGGTGCCATCGTCGGATACGTGCTCAAACGCATGGGTTACGGCGTCTACGGCGCCAAGTACACACCGAAGGGCCACTGACTCAGGTGCTCTCCGATCTCGTCTCCTGGGCACTTCTGGATGCCACGGAGCGCCGTGCCCTGCGCAGTCTCGCCGACGTCGAGGCGGCGGCTCTCGCCCGTCCCGCCGCCGTCGATGCTCTCGCCGCTCTCGCTCCCGCGTCCCGCGTGCGCATCATCGCCGAGGTGAAGCGGGCGAGCCCCTCCCGCGGTGCCCTCGCCGAGATCCCCGATCCGGCGGCCCTCGCGGTGTCGTACCAGACCGGGGGAGCGAGCGCCATCAGCGTGCTCACCGAGGGACGGAAGTTCGGCGGTTCGCTTGCTGATCTTGAAGCGGTCCGGGAGGCGGTCCTGCTCCCGGTGCTGCGGAAGGACTTCATCGCAGAGCCCTACCAGGTGTTCGAAGCCCGCGCGGCCGGTGCGGATATCGTCCTGCTGATCGTTGCGGCCCTGGACCAGGGGAGCCTCGTGAGCCTGTTCGATCTCAGTCACCAGCTCGGCATGGCCGTGTTGGTCGAGACGCACAACGCCGACGAGGTCTCCCGCGCGCTCGACATCGGTGCGGAGCTGGTCGGGGTCAACGCCCGAGACCTGTCCACCTTCGAGCTCGACCAGAACCTCTTCGGGTCCCTGGCTGGCCAGATTCCCTCCGGCGTGATCCGGGTCGCAGAGTCTGCGGTGAAGTCCGCGGCGGATGTCGCACACTACCGCGACGCCGGAGCGGATGTCGTGCTCGTCGGCGAGGCGCTCGTCACCGGGGACCCGGTGCGAACGCTGGCAGAATTTCTCGAACAAGGGCGATAGATCAATGGCACTGCGTGACCAACTCGGCCCGTATTTCGGTGAATACGGCGGACGATTTGTACCCGAATCGCTCATCGCGGCCCTCGACGAACTCGATGCCGCCTACACCGCGGCGAAGCTCGATCCCCTGTTCCAGGAGGAGCTCGCCGAACTGCACCGCAGTTACACCGGCCGGCCCTCGATCATCACCGAGGTGCCACGCTTCGGCGCCCACGCCGGCGGCGCGCGCATCATCCTCAAGCGCGAGGACCTCAATCACACCGGCTCGCACAAGATCAACAACGTGCTCGGCCAGGCGCTGCTGGCGCGTCGACTCGGCAAAACTCGGTTGATCGCGGAGACCGGCGCCGGGCAGCACGGTGTCGCGACGGCCACGGCGGCCGCGCTGTTCGGCATGGAGTGCATCGTCTACATGGGCGAGGTCGACACCGAACGACAGGCGCTCAACGTGGCGCGGATGCGCCTGCTCGGTGCCGAGGTCATCCCGGTTACCGCGGGTTCGCGCACCCTCAAGGACGCCATCAACGAGGCGCTTCGCGACTGGGTCGCCAACGTTGACACCACCCACTACCTGCTCGGGACCGTCGCTGGACCGCATCCGTTCCCCGTCATGGTGCGCGACTTCCACAAGATCATCGGCGAGGAAGCGCGCGCGCAGGTGCTCGAAACCACTGGCGCACTTCCGGATGCGGTGACCGCGTGCGTCGGCGGCGGCTCCAACGCGATGGGCATCTTCCACGCCTTCCTCGATGATCCCGGCGTGGCGCTCTACGGGTATGAGGCCGCCGGCGAGGGGGCGGACACCCCCCGGCATGCCGCGACCATCACCAAGGGACGCCCGGGGGTTCTGCACGGCGCGCGAAGCTACCTGCTCCAGGATGACGATGGGCAGACCGTCGAGTCGCACTCCATCTCTGCGGGTCTCGATTATCCCGGGGTCGGGCCGGAACACGCCTGGCTCGCAGACATCGGCCGGGCGACCTACCGCCCGATCACCGATCACGAGGCTATGTCCGCCATGCGCCTGCTGTCGATGACCGAGGGGATCATCCCGGCCATCGAATCCGCCCACGCCCTGGCCGGCACGATCAAACTCGGTCTCGAACTCGGCCCGGGTGCGACGATCCTGGTGAATCTCAGCGGGCGCGGCGACAAGGACATGGAGACCGCCGGCACATACTTCGATATCCTCGACACCGAAGCCGCGGGAGAACGGGCCATGCAGGCCGGCTCGGCCGGGGACACCGCATGAGCACGGTCGAAACGGTCATCGCCGCCCGCAAGGCGGCCGGAAGCGGTGCCCTCATCGGCTACCTCCCCGTGGGATTCCCCGACCTGCGCACGAGCATCGAGGCGGCGGTCGCCCTCGCGGAGAACGGCGTCGATGTGATCGAGCTCGGCCTGCCGTACTCCGACCCGGTGATGGATGGGCCGGTGATCCAGGCCGCCACCCTCAGCGCCCTCACCAACGGATTCAGGCTGAGCAACGGCTTCGAGGCCCTGGCCGAAATCACCGCGCGCACAAGTGTGCCCGTGCTGTTGATGACCTACTGGAACCCGGTGGTGCAGTACGGGGTCGACCGATTCGCCGACGACCTCGTCGCGGCGGGAGGCGCCGGACTGATCACCCCGGATCTCATTCCCGACGAGGCACGCGACTGGCTGGCCGCGTCGCGTCGCACCGGCCTCGACCGAGTGTTCCTCGCCGCTCCATCCTCCACCGAGGCCCGGCTCGATCAGGCCGTGAAGCAAAGCCGCGGTTTCGTCTACGCCGTCTCGACCATGGGGACCACCGGGGCACGACTCGATGTGGATGTCGCGGCCAGGGCCCTCATCGCTCGCCTCCGTGAGGCGGGAGCGACATCCACCTGTGTCGGCATCGGAATCTCCACGCCGGAGCAGGTGCGCGAAGTCATCGGTTATGCCGACGGTGCGATCGTGGGTTCCGCGCTCGTCAGCGCGCTAGCCGAGGGCGGTGTGCCCGCCGTTGCGGCGACGGCCAGGTGCCTGGCGACCGGTACGCTTAGCTAGTTCCGCACCGCGAGCGCTCATCAGGGCTTCGGCATCCCCAACGGCAGCACTGGACATCCCCCACGAAAGGCACCCTCGAAAAGTGATTCTTCCGCTGAGCATCCCCAGCCCGAGTGCGCCGTGGCAGGCGATCCGCCTCGGCGAGTGGCTGAACAGCATCGGTCTCTCCTTCGTTTCCCCGAACCTCAGCATCCGCACCTACGCCATCGCCATCCTCGTCGGCATCGTCGCGGCGACGATCCTCACGAACGAGCGCCTCAAGGCCCGGGGTGCCGAATCGGGGGTCGTGCTCGACATCGCGCTGTGGGCGGTGCCGTTCGGCATCGTCGGGGCCCGCATCTTCCATGTGGTCACCCACCCGGACGACTACTTCGGCTCGGCGGAGAAGATGCTGCGCATCCTGTTCATCTGGGAGGGTGGCATCGCGATCTTCGGATCGCTGATCGGAGGCGCGATCGGTGTGTACATCGGCTGCCGGTTGACCGGGATGCGGTTCTGGACCTTCGCCGACGCACTGGCCCCCGGACTCCTGCTCGCCCAGGCCTTCGGGCGTTTCGGAAACTGGTTCAACCATGAACTCTTCGGCGTGCCGACCAGCGGATGGTGGGGGCTCGAGATCGAGAAGAGCAATCCGGCTTTCCCTGCCGGTCTTCCGGCTGGCACCCTCTTCCAGCCGACCTTCCTCTTCGAGATCATCTGGAACGTCGCCGGTGTGTTCGTGATCCTTTTCCTGTCGAAGAAGTTCACGCTGCAGTGGGGCAAGACACTGGCGGTCTACCTGGTCTGGTACGGTCTCGGACGCAGCGTCTTCGAGTCGATCCGCATCGATCCGAGCCTCATTTTCCTTGGCGTCCGCACCAACGTCTGGGCAGCGTGGGCAGCAATCCTGGTGGGCATCGTCATCTTCGTCGTGCAGTCGCGCCGGCACCCCGGTTTCGAGCCGAGTGCGTACCTGCCCGGTCGGGAGTGGACGCCGATGCCTGCGGTAGACTCTCAGGACACCTACTCGGAACACGACGAAGCCGACAATGACGCCGACTTGGAGCGCACGTCGTCACAATCGGCTACGTTATCCACAGCCAAAAGTGGTGCCAACACCGAGGAATCCGCCACAAGCGGCACTCGCAAGAGCACCTGATACACCGGAAGACCCGATCTAGCGACGCCGGTGCCGACGGGGGCGAGGGTAGCTGTCGCATCCCGCAATCGTTTCCGACAATTTCAGGCTTCATCCCTTCGGGCCATCGCCGTCCCGCCTGCCGACGCAACTTCGTGAGGACGGTTCCACCATGGCACTCACGCCAGCTTTCTCCCGCTTCAGCACCACACCCGCCGCGACCGGCCTGTACGACCCACGGCGCGAAAAGGACGCGTGCGGTCTCGCGATGGTCGCGACCCTCCGCGGTACCGCCGGTCACGACATCATCGACCTGGCGCTTGCGGCGCTCCGGAACCTCGAGCACCGTGGTGCCATCGGATCGGATGCGGGCACCGGAGACGGCGCCGGCATCGTCACGCAGATTCCGGATGCCTTCTTCCGCGCTGTCTCGGGGATCCCGCTGCCCCCGGTTGGCCGGTATATCGTCGGCACGGTCTTCCTTCCCGTCGACGACGATCATCGTGCCGCGGTCAAGCTCGGCATCGAGTCCCTCGCCTCGCAGGAGCAGCTTTCGGTGCTCGGCTGGCGGGAGGTGCCGGTGCGCCCTGACGGTCTCGGCAGCCTCGCCCGTGAGGCGATGCCCTTCTTCGAGCAGGTCTTCCTGTCAAGCACGCGGCATTCGCCATCGTCGGGTGGCGCACGCGAAGAGTTGGCTGGCATCGCGCTCGATCGCCAGGCGTTCCGGCTGCGCAAGCGTGCCGAGCGCGAGTTCGACGCCTATTTCCCGTCGCTGAGCTGCCGCACGATCGTCTACAAGGGCATGGTGACCACCCTCCAGCTCGAGCCGTTCTATCCTGACCTCTCCGACCCGCGGTTCGCCTCGAAGCTCGCTCTCGTGCACTCCCGCTACTCCACCAACACCTTCCCCTCCTGGCCGCTCGCCCAACCGTTCCGCATGATCGCCCACAACGGTGAGATCAACACCGTGCAGGGCAACCGAAACTGGATGCGCGCGCGCCAGTCCCAGCTGGCGTCCGAGCTTCTCGGCGACCTCGCTCCGATCTTCCCGATCGTCACGCCCGGTGCCAGCGACTCGGCGTCATTCGATGAGGTCGTTGAGCTGTTGAACCTCGGCGGGCGATCCCTCCCACACGCCATGATGATGATGGTGCCGGAGGCCTACGAGAACCAGCTCGACATCGATCCGGCCCGCCGCGACTTCTACGAGTACCATTCGATGCTCATGGAGCCGTGGGATGGCCCGGCCGCCCTGGTCTTCACCGACGGCTCCCTCGTCGGGGCGACCCTCGATCGCAACGGGTTGCGCCCCGGACGCTATCTCGTCACCGACGACGGTCTCGTCGTGCTCGCGAGCGAGATCGGCGTGCTCGACATCGCCCCGGAGCGGGTCGTCCGCAAGGGTCGCCTGCGCCCGGGCAAGATGTTCCTCGTCGACACGGAGGCCGGTCGACTCATCGAAGACGACGAGATCAAACAGGAGCTGACGGCATCCCAGCCGTGGGGGGTTTGGCTGGCTGGAGGGCGGATCAACCTCAAAGATCTTCCCGACCGTGAACACATCGTGCACACGCCGGCCTCGGTCACCCGACGTCAGCGCACTTTCGGCTACACCGAGGAGGAGGTGCGGATCCTGCTCAAACCGATGGCGGAGCACGGCGCTGAACCGCTCGGGGCCATGGGGTCCGACACCCCGATCGCGGTGCTGTCCACGCGCCCTCGCCTGCTGTTCGACTACTTCACCCAGGCGTTCGCGCAGGTGACGAACCCGCCGCTCGACAGCATCCGTGAGGAGGTCGTCACGTCGCTCAAACTGGGTCTTGGTCCGGAGCGCAACCTCCTCGATGCGACTCCGGAGCACGCCCGCCAGGTGATCCTCGATTTCCCGGTGATCGACAACGACGAGCTGGCCAAGATCCAACACATCGCCCCGGCCGGCTCCCGCGTCGCGTTCACCCCAACGCGCACCATCAGGGGCCTGTACCGCGTCGACCAGGGGCCGAAGGCCATGGAGCAGCGGATCGCCGCGATGTGCGACGAAGTGGACCACGCCATCGACGAGGGCGCCCTGTTCATCGTGCTGTCCGACCGCGACTCCAACAAGGACTTGGCACCGGTTCCGTCGCTGTTGATGCTCGCGGCCGTGCACCACCACCTCATCCGCGCACAGAACCGCATGAAGGTCGGGCTCATCGTCGAGGCCGGTGACGTGCGCGAGGTGCATCATGTGGCACTGCTGATCGGCTATGGCGCCTCGGCGATCAACCCCTACCTGGCGATGGAATCCGCGGAAGAACTCGTGCGAAGCGGCATGATCTCCGGAATCGACGCCGAGAAGGCCGTGAAGAACCTGATCAAGGCGCTCGGCAAAGGCGTGCTCAAGATCATGTCAAAAATGGGCATCTCTGTGGTCGGCTCGTACGCCGGCGCCCAGGCCTTCGAGGCGGTCGGACTCGACCAGGCCTTCGTCGACCGGTACTTCACCGGCACCTCCAGCCTGCTCGGCGGGATCGGCATGGACGTGATCGCGACGGAGAGCGCCTCCCGACACGCGGCAGCGTACCCCGAGGATGGCGCGACCAGCGCCCATGAGCGCCTCGCGACCGGTGGCGAGTACCAGTGGCGCCGGGACGGCCCGCCGCACCTGTTCAACCCCGACACCGTGTTCCGGTTGCAGCACGCCACCCGCTCGCGACGGTACGACATCTTCCGCGACTACACGAGGCTGGTCGACGAACAGGCCACCAACCTGATGACCCTTCGCGGACTGTTTTCTCTTCGGGAGGGCATGCGACCGGCCGTGCCGATCGACGAGGTGGAGTCCGTCGCATCCATCGTCACCCGGTTCTCCACCGGCGCGATGAGCTACGGCTCGATCAGCGGCGAAGCGCACGAGACGCTCGCGATCGCGATGAACAGCCTCGGCGCTAAGAGCAACACGGGGGAGGGCGGCGAAGACACGGTCCGACTGCTCGATCCGAAGCGTCGCAGTTCGATCAAGCAGGTGGCCTCCGGACGCTTCGGGGTGACGAGCATGTACCTCACCCACGCGACCGACATCCAGATCAAAATGGCCCAGGGCGCGAAGCCGGGGGAAGGCGGACAACTGCCGTCGAAAAAGGTCTACCCCTGGATCGCCAAGACGCGCCATGCGACGGCCGGCGTTGGCCTGATCAGCCCGCCGCCGCATCACGACATCTATTCGATCGAGGACCTGAAGCAACTCATCTTCGACCTCAAACGCGCCAACCCGGATGCGCGCGTGCACGTCAAACTGGTCAGCCAATCCGGTATCGGCGCGGTGGCGGCCGGGGTCGCGAAGGCCCTCGCCGACGTCGTGCTGGTCTCCGGCCACGATGGGGGCACCGGTGCAAGCCCGCTCAACTCCCTCAAGCACGCCGGCACGCCGTGGGAACTCGGCTTGGCCGAGACCCAGCAGACACTCATGCTCAACGGTATGCGCGGTCGCGTGGTCGTGCAGGTGGACGGCCAGATGAAAACCGGTCGAGACGTGATCGTCGCCGCGTTGCTCGGAGCGGAGGAGTTCGGTTTCGCGACCGCCCCGCTCGTCGTCTCCGGATGCATCCTCATGCGCGTCTGCCACCTCGACACCTGCCCGGTGGGGGTCGCGACCCAGAACCCCGAGCTGCGCAAACGCTTCAGTGGCAAACCGGAGTTCGTGGTCAACTTTTTCGAGTTCCTGGCGCAGGAGGTGCGCGAATACCTCGCGGAGCTGGGTTTCCGGTCGATCGAAGAGGCGGTCGGGCACTCAGAGCTGCTCGACGCGAACCGTGCGATCGAACACTGGAAAGCGGATGGTCTGGATCTCGCCCCGATCCTGCACGGTCCGGTCTTCGGCCCGGACGAGCCACGCCACAACGTCTCGAAGCAGGAACATGAACTCGAGCGGCATTTCGACGTCGAGCTGATCCGGCAGAGCGAGGGCGCCTTGCAGACCGGGGAACCGGTCCAGATCACGCGTCCGATTCGCAACACCGAACGGGCTGTCGGCACCATGCTCGGTCATGAGGTCACCCTCCGCCACGGCGAAAACGGTCTGCCCGCGGGAACCATCGACATCTCCCTTCGCGGCACCGCCGGGCAGTCCTTCGGCGCCTTCGTTCCCAGCGGCATCACGCTTCGCCTCGAAGGGGACAGCAATGACTATGTCGGAAAGGGCCTGTGTGGCGGCGAGATCATCGTGCGACCCGACCGGAACAGCGTCTTCCCCGCCGAGCGCAACGTGATCGCCGGCAATGTCATCGGCTACGGGGCCACCCAGGGCAGCCTGTTTCTCCGCGGTATCGTCGGCGAGCGGTTCCTGGTGCGAAACTCCGGTGCGACCGCGGTCGTCGAAGGCGTCGGTGACCATGCCCTCGAATACATGACCGGAGGCCTCGCCCTGATCCTCGGGGGCACCGGCCAAAACCTCGGCGCCGGAATGTCCGGTGGCACCGCCTACATCTACGAGTTGGCCCCCGAGCGGGTTAACCGTGACGCCCTCGCCACGGGCGAACTTGCACTGCTGCCGCTCGGTGCCGGCGATGTCGAAATAGTCACCGACCTGCTCGAACAGCATCTGGCGAAGACCGGCTCCGCGGTCGCCTCTCGCATGCTTGCGACGCCCGAGGAATCGATGGGCAGGTTCGTCAAGGTGTTACCGCGCGACTACGCCGCGGTGCTCGCGACCCGTGCTACCGCGGTCGAAGAAGGGCTCGACCCAGACGGTGACATCGTCTGGTCTCGCATCATGGAGGTGACCGGTGGCTGATCCCCAGGGGTTTTTGAAGACCCGTGAACGACAGTTGCCCGCCCGAAGGCCGGTCTCGCTCCGGCTGATGGACTGGAAAGAGGTCTACGAGCAGGGCGATGTCGCCACGGTTCGCCGGCAGGCGGGACGCTGCATGGACTGTGGCATCCCGTTCTGCCACCACGGGTGCCCGCTCGGCAATCTCATCCCGGAATGGAACGACCTCACCTGGCGCGGCGAGGGCAGGCAGGCCATCGACCGCCTGCACGCCACCAACAACTTTCCCGAGTTCACCGGCCGCCTCTGCCCTGCCCCGTGCGAATCGTCCTGCGTGCTCGCGATCAATCAGCCGGCGGTGACGATAAAGAACGTCGAGGTCTCGATCATCGACCAGGCCTTCGCCAACGACTGGGTGGAGCCGCACCCGCCCGAGCGTCTCACCGGCAAGACCGTCGCCGTGGTCGGATCGGGCCCGGCGGGACTCGCGGCGGCGCAGCAACTCACCCGGGCCGGTCACACGGTTGCGGTTTTCGAGCGGGATGACCGCATCGGCGGGCTGCTGCGCTACGGCATCCCGGATTTCAAGATGGAGAAGAGGCACATCGAGCTGCGTCTCAAGCAGATGCAGGCCGAGGGCACCCGCTTTCGTGCGGGCGTCACCATCGGCGTCGACATCCCCTGGGATGAGCTGCGCGCGCGCTACGACGCTGTGGTCGTCGCGACGGGAGCGCTGCAGCCACGCGACCTGCCCATTCCGGGGCGCGACCTCTCCGGCATTCACTTCGCGATGGACTACCTGGTGCAGCAGAACCGCGTCGGTGCCGGCGACATCATCGTTGACCAGCTCACCGCCGACGGCAAGCACGTCGTGGTGCTCGGCGGCGGTGACACCGGAGCGGACTGCATTGGCACCGCCCACCGGCAGCAGGCGCTTTCGGTCACCAACCTCGCGATCGGCCTCCAGCCGCCCCACGAGCGCCCCGAGCACCAGCCCTGGCCGATGTCACCGACGCTGTTCGAGGTGTCGAGCGCCCACGAGGAGGGTGGCGAACGGGTCTACCTCGCCTCGACCATCGAGTTCCTGGCGAATGACGCTGGCGAGGTGCGTGCCATCCGTGTCGCCGAGACCGAATACCTCGATGGCCGCCGCGTGCCGCGGGCCGGCACCGAACGGGAGATCCCCGCAGATCTCGTGCTGCTGGCCCTCGGTTTCAGCGGAACGGAGGGCGACACGCTGAAGAGCCAGTTGCGCCTGCCCATCGACCGTGGAAACGTTGAGCGCGATGCCGACTACCAGACCAGCGAATCCGGCGTTTTCGTCGCAGGCGACGCCGGACGAGGCCAGTCCCTCATCGTCTGGGCGATCGCCGAGGGGCGGGCCGCTGCCGCCGCCGTCGACCGCTTCCTCGAAGGCGAAACCAGTCTCCCCTCCCCGGTGAAGCCGACCGACCGGGCCATCGCCCTATAGTTCCCCCGACCTTTTCCCACAACAGAAAGAAACACATGAGACGCGCAAAAATCGTCGCAACCCTCGGTCCGGCAACGGCCAGCTATGAGAACATCCGCGCCATTGTCGATGCCGGGGTCGATGTGGCCCGCATGAACCTCAGTCACGGCAGTTACGATGTTCATGAGGAGGTCTACGCCAACATCCGCCAGGCGAGCACCGACTCCGGGCGCGCCGTCGCTGTGCTCGTCGACCTCCAGGGCCCGAAGATCCGTCTCGGCAAGTTCGAGAACGGCCCGTACGATCTCTCCGTCGGCGACATCTTCTCCATCACGATCGAGGATGTCCTCGGCACCAGGGAGCTCTCAAGCACCACGTTCACGGGACTGCCGGGCGACGTGAAGGCAGGAGACCCGCTGCTCATCGACGATGGCAAGGTGAAACTCAAGGTGCTCTCGACCGACGGCACCGTCGTCAGGACCGAGGTGGTCGTCGCCGGTGCCGTGTCCAACAACAAGGGTATCAACCTGCCCGGTGTGGCCGTCACCGTCCCCGCAATGTCCGAAAAGGACGAAGCCGACCTCCGCTGGGGACTCCGGCTTGGAGCGGACCTCATCGCCCTGTCCTTTGTGCGCAGCGCCGATGACATCCTCCGCGTCCACGAGATCATGGCGGAGGAGGGAGTGAAGGTCCCGGTGATCGCGAAAATCGAGAAGCCGCAGGCCGTCGATAACCTCGAAGCCATCATCGACGCCTTCGACGGCATCATGGTCGCTCGCGGCGACCTCGGTGTCGAGCTTCCCCTCGAGGCGGTCCCGATCGTGCAGAAACGGGCCGTCGAACTGTCCCGCCGCATGGCCAAACCGGTGATCGTGGCCACCCAGATGCTCGAATCCATGATCTCGAGCCCCATTCCGACGCGCGCCGAGACCTCGGATGTCGCCAATGCGGTGCTTGACGGCGCCGACGCCGTGATGCTGAGCGGCGAGACCAGCGTGGGGGAGTACCCCGTGATCACCGTGCAGACGATGGCGCGGATCATCACCTCCACCGAGGAGCACGGCCTCGAGCGCATCGCGGAGCTCGGGACGAAGCCGCGAACCCAGGGCGGGGCGATCACTCTCGCCGCCGCCGAGGTCGCCGACTTCGTCGAGGCGAAGTACCTCTGCGTGTTCACCGAGTCGGGCGACTCGGTGCGCCGGATGTCGCGCCTGCGCCACCGCATCCCGATCATCGCCTTCACGCCGGAGGAGCGCATCCGCAATCGGCTCGCCTGGGTGTGGGGCACCGAGACCTACAAGGTCGACCGCAAGACCCACACCGATGCACTGTTCGGCCAGGTCGACGACATGCTGCTCGGACACCATCGGGCTGTCATCGGCGAGAAAGTCGTGGTGATCGCCGGGTCCCCTCCCGGCATCTCCGGCGGCACGAATGACATGCGCGTTCACCGGGTCGGAGACGCCCACAACGCGGTTGCCCCGGCCTACGCCGCGGACTGATCGCCGGGACCGCGACGACGATGTCGGCGAGCAGAGGCTGGCTGTCGGCTGTGAAAGCCGCAGCCGACCCCGCGGTCTCGCTACGGTGAATTCAACCATCCCGGAAGGATTTCATCGTGACCGATTCAGCTCAGGTTCCCGGCCCCATCGACAACACTGAAGGACCGGAGGGTCGCAGCATCAGCGACTGGACCGACCTCGGGCGGGAGATGTGGTCGTATCTCACCGGGCGTGGTGCCGCCGTCAACTACAGCTTCATCGACATGACAATCGAAGTGCCTCGGGACATCGGACCGGACGCTCCGCGGGCCACCTGGAAACTGAACGGTACCCTACGCGTCACCACCAGTGACGACCAGGCGCCCGGCGCCGACCAGCACCGCAACTGACCATGGTGGTCGTGCCGCGGCTGGACATCGACCTCGCCTACTCCCTCGAGGAATCCGGCGGCGCCGCGACCGGGCAGACACCATCACCCGTGCTCGAGGGCACGATCACGGCGTCGGGGACCGAGGTCGAGATCTTCGCCAGCCATCCGGAGATGCTCGTGTACGGGCGCAGCGTGAAGCTCGCCGACATCCGTCCGCTCGCGCGGGACATCGCCGCCCTCGGCCTGTCCGTCACCCTCAGCGGCCCGGACGGCATCATCGCGCGCATCGGTGATGTTGATGCCCCGCTGGTGCAGCGTATGGTCACCGGTTCACCGCACATCCGGCTCGGCGGTGCCAAAGCTCTCGCGGCGCTGCGCCGCCGCGGTTCCGTCGACACCGCCATCCCGCTGCCGCCGCCCACCCTGATCCCGCTGGTGCCCACGGTGAACCGCCGCATCCGTCGCAGGGTCACGACCACCCACTACCTGCCCGGCTCTGGCCGCCCTCGCCTGATCTTCGTGATCGGTTCGGAGAACTGGAATGGTCAGCCGCCGCGCGAGTTCGACCTGCTCCCGGCCGGCACCACCATCGGGTCAGGCCCCGACGCGAACCTGCGTCTGGAGGGTCTGAGCCCCGTACATGCCGAAATTCGCCACACCGAAGACGACGAGTATGTGCTGTATGCCATCGGGGAACTCTCGGGCAGTTCGCTTCTCGCCGCATCAAGCGGGAGGAAAGACGGCGGTCAGGTGTTACGCACGGGCACACGGATCGAACTCGGTCAGTGGAAGATGGCCTACTTTCGCGAAGAGTTCGCCGACCATGGCCGCCCGCACGGCGGCCGGGTCGGCGGGGAGCTCGCGCACCAGAAGCCGCAACGGGACACCCGCCCCAAAGCCTGAGCCGTCACCGAGCAGCCTCCCGGCGTCCGACGGGCTGTGCGCGTCAGGCCGAGAACCCGCTGGTGCCAATCAGAGTCGTCATCATCTGGGCAACCGTCACCACGGCGACGACGACCGCGAACACGGTCAGCGCGCTCCACACCCACAGGGGGGCGAGACCACGCCCGGAGCGGCGGCGCACGATGATCGAGCGTCCGATCAGGTAGACAGCACCGGAGAGGAAGGTCCAGGCCCAGTGGAACGGCCGGTCATACCCATCACGGAGAAGACGCCGGCGGTCGAAGTACGCCAGAATCACCGACCCACCGTAGATGAGGAAGCTGATCCCGAGGCTGGCGAGATAGGCGGGATCACGATACAGCGCGAGGGGGTCGGTCGACGATGCCACAAGGCTCGAGGAGTTGCGGGTGAGTAGGCTCACAATGCCGAGTATTGGAAGCAGAGCGAGTATCCAGATGAAAGTGTTGTACACGGGAGTCCCCGGTGGCACGGCCGCGGGCGCGGGGTTCAGGGAATACGGTGCGGCGTATGCCCCACTGCCTGTCGACACCGGCTCGACGATCGGCGTGCGGACACTGTCCGTCCAGGCGGAACCGTTCCACCAACGCAACTGGGGTGCGCCGGTGTGGTCGGGATACCAGCCCGCCGGGGTCATCGACTGCGGCGAGACGGGAAGGTCGGTCATCGGATCTCCAGTGAGGTCAGCTCGGACAAGCCAGAAAATGCGAGCCTAACAGTCCCTGAAACCGAACCAGCGAAGGAGCGAACAATGAATGAGGATGGCCGGTCGACCCTGTTCCAGTCGGATTCGATCGCCGAGAACTATCGACACTATCTCCTGCCGACGGTGTTCGAGCCGTGGGCTCGTCAGCTGGTTAGTACGGTGGCGCTGGCGCCCGGCCAGACTGTGCTGGATGTCGCCTCCGGAACCGGCGCCGTCGCCCGCGCGGCGGCCAGCATGGTCGGCCCGACCGGTCGCGTAATCGCCAGCGACATCAGCACCGGAATGCTCGCCGAAGTGGCGCTCAGTGCCGACCCGGACGGTGCTCCCATTGAAACGCTGGAGGCTCCGGCGACCGCGATTCCGCTCGACGACGACTCGGTCGACGTGGTGCTCTGCCAGCACGGGCTGCCCTTCGTGCGGGACCAGGCGGCCGCGCTGGCGGAGATGAAACGCGTTCTCCGGCCCGGCGGCACTCTCGGAATCGTCGTCTGGGTGGCGGCCATGAGACTCGAGCCCTTCGACAGCTACGGGGACGCACTTCGCGACGAGGGTCTCGACGAACCCTTCCCCCGCGCCTGGGACTTCGACTCGTTCAAGATGACACGAGCCCGCCTGGTCAAGCTCCTGGCGGGCTTTGCGGATGCGACGGTGGAGACCATCTCCTTGCGGCTGGACTGGCCGAGCGTCGACGCTGCGGTCAACGGGATCCTCGGCACTCCGTACGGCCCGGTGCTGTCCGCGCTGATGCCGGAGAAGCGTGATCATGCCGTCTCGGTTCTGCGCGACTGGATGACGGCGTCGCCGCATCCGCTGGCCACCGCTTTCGTGGCGACCGCAACCGTTGCCTCCGCCTCCGTGGCAGTCGACGGAACCTGACCGACGGAGCCCGCCGGCGAGTGGAACGTCGTGCCGGTGGTGGGACTCGAACCCACACGCCCTTGCGAGCAAAGCATTTTGAGTGCTCCGCGTCTGCCATTCCGCCACACCGGCGCACGATACCGAGCCCAAGAATACCGTAGGGTTGGGATCGTGCCAGACCAGGAAAAAGCTTCTCAGACCCCCCGCCGCGTGGTGGTGGCCGAGGATGAGTCGCTCATCCGCCTCGACATCGTCGAAACCCTGAGAGACAACGGATTCGAGGTCGTCGGTGAGGCCGGGGACGGTGAGACCGCCGTCGCGCTCGCCACGGAGCTGCGTCCCGATCTCGTGATCATGGACGTGAAGATGCCGCTTCTCGACGGCATCTCCGCAGCGGAGCGACTCACCAAGAACCACATCGCGCCCGTGGTGCTGCTCACCGCTTTCAGCCAGAAGGAGCTCGTCGAGAGGGCGACCGAAGCGGGTGCGCTGGCCTATGTCGTGAAGCCGTTCACCCCCAACGACCTCCTTCCCGCCATCGAGATCGCTCTCGCGCGCTACGCCCAGATCATCACTCTCGAGGCCGAAGTGACCGATCTGGTCGAACGCTTCGAGACCCGGAAACTCGTCGACCGCGCCAAAGGGCTGCTCAATGAGAAGATGGGGCTCACCGAGCCCGAGGCGTTCCGCTGGATCCAGAAGGCATCCATGGACCGTCGCCTGACAATGCACGACGTCGCCCAGGCGATCATCGAGCAGCTCTCCGCCAAGAAATAGCTCAGCGAAGCGTCAGGCGTCGCGCAAAAAGTTCGTCATGCGCACCGTCGACAGGCGTCGGCCCTGCTCGTCGCGCAACACGATCTCGTGGGTGGCGAGGGTGCGCCCGAGGTTCAGCGCCGTACAGGTGCCGGTGACCAGTCCGGAGGTGATCGAGCGACTGTGGGTCGCGTTGATCTCGATGCCGACGGCGATGCGTCCCGGCCCGGCATGGATGGCGGATGACACCGAGCCGAGAGTCTCGCCGAGCACGACGTGGGCACCGCCGTGGAGCAACCCAACCACCTGCGTGTTGCCTTCCACCGGCATGGTCCCGACCGACCGTTCGGCCGAGAGTTCGAGGAATTCAAAGCCCATCTTCTGGGCAAGCGCGCCGCCGCCGGAGACCACAAGTCGCTCCACCAGTTCCGGGTCGAGGTCATCGGGGATGATGGTCATCGTCTTCTTCCTGCGGGCTGTGGGGTGTCTGCTGCCGCGGATAGGCTGGCCTCGTGCCGGACAACGAAAAGCCTACCCTCCTCGTTATCGACGGGCATTCGCTCGCCTTCCGGGCGTTTTACGCCCTGCCCGTCGACAGTTTCCAAAACCGGGATGGACAGCACACCAATGCGATCCACGGTTTCATCTCGATGATGCTGAACCTCCTTCAGAGGGAGAAGCCGACGCACCTCGCCGTGGCCTTCGACATCTCCCGTTACTCCTTCCGCACCAGGGAGTATCCCGAATACAAGGGAACGCGCGGCGAGACCCCCGCGGAGTTCATCGGGCAGATTCCGCTTCTCGAGCAGGCCCTTCACGCCATGGGCATCACGACGGTCTCCAAGGAGGACTACGAGGCCGACGACATCCTCGCCACCCTCGCGGTGCAGGGGGCGAGGGAGGGATTTCGGGTTCTCATCGTCTCGGGAGACCGGGACGCCATCCAAATGGTCAACGACGACGTGACGCTGCTCTATCCGAACGCGCGCGGCGTCTCCGAACTCAAACGCTACGATCGCGACGCCGTCTTCGAGCGCTACGGGATCGAACCGCACCAGTATCCGGATGTCGCGGCCCTGGTCGGCGAGACCAGCGATAACCTCATCGGAATCGACAAGGTGGGGGAGAAGACCGCCGTCAAATGGATCACCCTCTATGGCGGGCTGGACGGGGTCCTTGCCCATGCTGATGAGATCCCCGGTGTCGTGGGGGAGAAGCTGCGCGAACAGCAGGACCGCGCCATCCGCAATCGCAAGCTCAACCACCTGCTCACCGACGTCGACCTGCCCGTGGGACCCCACGACCTCGAACGGCGCCCGATCGATGAGGCGGCCGTTCGAGAGATCTTCGACACCCTGCAGTTCCGCACCCTGCTCGATCGGGTGCTGAAGATCGCCGCCGCTGCCGGAGACCCGGTCTCGCTCGAGTCGACCGGTGAGGGATCGGCGGCGCCGGCCGCCAGGATTCCGCCGGTGCGCACCATGATCGATGAGGAACTCGGGCATTGGATCGACACTGCCAGCGCGACGGGCACCCGCGCACTCGGCCTTCATCTGGAGATCGGCCCGGACGGCATCACCGGGTTCGGGCTCGCCACGGCCGACGATTCGGCCTACGCTCCCTGGGCGGCTGGTCGGCCAGACTACGACGCACTTGCCGCCTGGCTCGCCTCCCCGGCACCCAAATACCTTCACGACTACAAGCCGGCACTCAAGCGACTGCAGAAGGCCGGGCTCCCGCTCGATGGGGTGACGTTCGACACGACCCTCGCCGCGTGGCTTCTGAAACCGGGCGGCCACGACCAGCCCCTTGCCGAACAGGTCTACACCCACCTCGGCGAGCACCTGGCCGAACCCGATCCCAACCAGCTGGTGCCGGAGACGGATGCCCTCAGCGCCGCGACGCAGGCCTGGTACGTGCTGCGACTGTCGGAATACCTCACCGACCGTCTGGATCCGGGATCGCTCCGCGTGCTCCGCGAGATCGAGCTTCCGCTGGTCCCCGTGGTTTCGGCGATGGAGACGACCGGGGTCACGGTGAACCCGGGAATTCTCGAACGCCTCAATCGTGAGCTGGGAGAGACCGCCGCGATCCTCGCCACCAGGGCCTATGCCGAGATCGGCGGCCGGGAAATCAACCTCGGGTCACCCAAACAGCTGCAACAGGTGTTGTTTGACGACCTGCAAATGCCGAAGACCCGGTCGAACAAGACCGGGTACTCGACGGATGCCGCCTCGCTCGCCGACCTGCAGGAGCAGAGTCCGCATCCCTTCCTCGATCTTCTCCTCCAACATCGGGATGCCACCAAACTGCGCCAGATCGTCGACACGCTCCAGAAGGCGATCGCCGCCGACCACCGGGTGCACACCCGCTACGACCAGACCGGCACAAGCACCGGCCGCATCTCGTCGACGGACCCCAACCTGCAGAACATTCCGGTGCGCACCGCGGTGGGCCGCGAGATTCGCACCGCGTTCGAGTGCGGCCCGGAGTTCACCACCCTGCTGACCGCCGATTATTCGCAGATCGAGATGCGGATCATGGCGCACCTCTCCCGGGATGCGGGACTCATCGAGGCCTTCAACTCCGGCGAAGACCTGCATCGGTTCGTCGGCTCACGCATCTTTCGTGTCGACCCGGTGGACGTCACCCCGGCGATGCGCACGAAAGTCAAGGCGATGTCCTATGGCCTGGCCTACGGCCTGAGCGCGTTCGGATTGAGCAAACAACTGCGCATCGAGAACTCCGAGGCGAAACAGTTGATGACCGACTATTTCGAGCGTTTCGGGGCCGTTCGCGATTACCTGCGCGGCGTCGTCGACCAGGCTCGGATAGACGGGTATACCGAGACGATCTTCGGTCGCCGCCGTCCATTCCCCGACCTCGCCTCGAACAACCGGGTGCTCAAACAGAATGCGGAGCGGGCGGCCCTGAACGCGCCGATCCAGGGCTCGGCGGCGGACATCCTCAAGATCGCCATGCTCGGTGTCGCCACCGATCTCGACGAGCGCGCGCTGTCGTCCCGACTGCTGTTGCAGGTGCACGACGAATTGGTCTTCGAGGTCGCCGACGGCGAACTCGACGAGCTCACGGCGCTCGTCACCGATCGAATGGGACACGCTGCCGACCTCGCGGTGCCGCTCGAAGTTCAGATCGGTCTCGGCTCGAACTGGGACGCCGCCGCGCACTGACCCCCCGGGACGCCGAACCGGTAGCGCGTTTGCGTTCGGGCGGCACTCGGAGGCCCGATTGTCGCACTTGGCTGTGCAGGACCTCTCGAGGGGCGTATGCACCCTCGCCATTGAGTCCCGACTCGATTTCGGCGCGACCAAATTGCGCCATGCCCCAAGCTGTGAATGGCGTGTGGGTTGACAAACGGACACAAACGGACTTATATAAGCCCAGAACAACATTTGTATGTTCGTAGTCTTCCCGACGAAGAGGTCCGATGTACGCCCCCGAGCGACACCAGCAGATCCTGGAGACGGCGCGGTCGTTCGGTCGCGTCGAGGTCGCCGGGCTCGCCCGTGACCTCGCGGTGACTCCGGAAACGGTGCGACGGGACCTGACCGCGCTCGAGCGGCGCGGGGTGCTGCGGCGGGTTCACGGGGGGGCCATCCCGGTGGAGCGCTACGGGAACGAACCGGATGTCGCGGATCGGGAAGGTCATTCGGCCGGCCAGAAGGAGCGCATCGCTCGCGCGGCACTGGAGGAGCTACCCGACGGCGGATCGATCATCCTCGATGCCGGCACCACGACGGTGCGGCTCGCCCAACTGCTGCCGACGGACCGGGAGCTCACCGTGGTGACACATTCGATCCCGGTGGCGGCGATCCTCACCGGCCGCCCGAACATCAGCCTGCACCTGCTCGGAGGCGTCGTACGGCCGCGCACACTCGCCGCTGTCGGCGAATGGACCAAGGCCCAAATCGTGGACGTTTTCGCTGACGTCGCCTTCATGGGGATCAACGGCATCAGCGTCGAGCGCGGCCTGACCACCCCCGATATTGCCGAAGCGACAGTCAAGCGTGCTCTCATCGCTGCTTCCCGCCGCGTCGTGGTGCTCGCCGATCACACCAAATTCGGTCGCGAAGACTTCGCCCGCGTCGCCCCGCTCAGCGTCGTCGACACGATCATCACCGACGTCGGTCTCGACGTCGAGTTCGCCGAAGACGTCGAGAGCGCCGGCCCGACGGTGGTGATCGTGTGATCGTCTCTGTGACCCTGAATCCGAGCCTTGACCGCACGGTGGAAGTGGACCGACTCGAGCGCGGCGGGGTGCTCCGAACCTCATCACCGGTGCTCGAACCCGGGGGGAAGGGAGTGAACCTCACTCGCGCGCTCGCCCGCAACGGCATCGAGAGCATCGCCGTTCTTCCGGTCGGCGGCCCGGAAGGTGCGGAACTCAGTGCCCTGCTGGATGAGGCCGGCATTGCTACCCGGTTGGTCCCGGTGAGCGGGCGCACCCGCTCCAATCTCACCGTTGCAGAACCGGACGGCACGATCACGAAGCTCAATGAGCCCGGCTCCGCGCTGTCGAGCGCCGATTTCATCGTGCTGTCCACCGTGCTCTCCGGACTGGTAACGGCACGGGACTGGGTGGTCTTCTCCGGCAGCCTTCCTCCAGAAAGCCCGGATGACCAGTTGGTCGCGTTGATGGATGCGGTGACCGACCTCGGTGCCTCCCTCGCCGTCGACACCAGCGGAGCTGCGCTCACGACCTCCGTCTCGGCCCGTCCACGACTCATCAAGCCGAATCGCGCGGAGCTCGCGGAGGCGGTCGGTCGCCGGCTCGACTCCGTCTCGGAGGTGATCGCGGCGGCAGAGGAGTTACGCGCCCTCGGTGTTGAGCGGGTGCTGGTGAGCCTCGGTTCCGACGGCGCAGTCCTGGTCGGCGAACACGGTGCCATCGTCGGCGAATCCACCGTTCTCCAGCGGCGCAGCACCGTCGGAGCCGGCGACAGCTTCCTCGCCGGATTTCTTTCCAAATTCTCGGCCGATGAATCGGACGAGGGTTCCGCCCTCGTCGAAGCGCTCGCCTGGGGCGCCGCAGCGGTCAGCCTGCCGGGGAGCTCAGTTCCCGGACCGGGCGATATCGCCTATACAAACGTCCATCTGGTGTGGCAGCCAGACCTGGATCGGCCACTCGTGGCCACCTGATCACCCGCCAAACCCACCCGCCCCACCCGCACAGTCCTGATCTGTACAAAGGAGTACCACTAGAAATGTCCGAATACACTCCCGTGGCCGCCGGTACCGGCGCCCGCGCACGCATCCAGCGGGGTGGTGCCTTCCTCGCCGGAATGATCATGCCGAACCTCGGTGCGTTCATCGCCTGGGGCCTGGTCACCGCCCTGTTCATCCCCAACGGCTGGGTCAACGAGATCGCCAGAGGCACCGGTGCGGTCGCGAAGGACGGCGTGGTGCCGTTCGCAAGCCAGGCGTCATCCATCGTCGGCCCCATCATCGTCTTCCTGCTGCCGATTCTCATCGGCTACACCGGCGGGCGTACGGTGCACGGCCAGCGCGGTGCCGTCGTCGGCGCGATAGCCACGATCGGTGTCATCGTCTCGCCGCTTGCCCTCGGTCTCGCCGCATCGGGCGGAACCCCGCCGAAATCCATCGCGGAGTTGGGCCCCCAGTTCCTCGGCGCACTCATCATCGGCCCACTCGCGGCACTGCTGCTGAAGTGGATCGACAGCCTCATCGATGGAAAACTCCGCGGCGGATTCGAAATGCTCGTGGACAACTTCACCTCCGGAATCGTCGGCGGATTCTCCGCTCTCGTCGGCGTATTCGCTCTCGGCCCGGCCGTGTTCGCGCTGACAACAGTGTTCGCGTCTTTCGTCGACGGACTCATCAATGCGAGGCTGCTCCCTCTCGCCTCGATCATCATCGAACCGGCGAAGATCCTGTTCCTGAACAACGCGATCGGCAACGGCGTACTCGTGCCCCTCGCGGCGAAGCAGGCGGCCGGCCCGGATGGAAAGTCCATCCTCTTCATGCTGGAGTCCAACCCCGGCCCCGGGCTCGGCATCCTTGTGGCGATGATGCTGTTCGGTCCTCTCGCCATCCGCGCGACCGTTCCGGCGGCCATTGTGGTGCAGTTCCTCGGCGGCATCCACGAGATCTACTTCCCGTACGTTCTCATGAAGCCGATCCTGCTGATCGGCGCCATCGCCGGCGGCGCATCCGGTGTCCTCATGTTCAGCCTGTTCAACGACGGGCTGCTCGCACCAGCCTCCCCTGGGAGCATTTTCGCCTACATCCTGGTGGCCTATCCGGGCGATCTTCCGACCATCCTGCTCGGCATCCTGGTCTCCGCGGGAGTAGCGTTCATCGTGAGCGCTGTGCTTCTCGGCTTCGGTCGCAACAACAACAGTGGTCTCGACCTCGAGGCCGCTCGCGAGCAGAGCGCGAAGAACAAGAACAAGCCGGCGACCGCCCCCGTCGCCTGATCCGCTGTACAACACCCAAGGAGAACCTCAGATGGCAACCATCGACGGATCGAGCATCAAGAAGCTGATCGTTGCGTGCGACGCGGGGATGGGCAGCAGCGTGATGCTGGCCTCAACGCTGAAGAAGCAACTCGCTAAGAACGGGGTGACGGTGGAACACTCCCCGGTCGCCTCGATCCCGAGCGACGCCGACCTGGTGTTCACCCACACGGGACTGGCCGACCGCGCACGGCACACCGTGCCTGACGTGCCGGTCGTGCCGTTCCAGCTCTTCCTGGGTGATCCTGCCGTCGCCAAAATCGTCAAAGCCATTCAAAACGGCGAGACCTTCGAGGCGTAGAGGATGACCGACACCACCGGCGGGGGCGACACCGCCCCCGCCCTGGGCACGCTGCTGGCCGAGTCATCAATTCGGCTGGAGCTTTCTGCGGCGAACCAGGAGGACGCGATCAGGCAGACCGGCGCGGCCCTACTTGACGCGGGCGCGATCGACGCCTCTTACATCGACGCCATGCTCGAGCGCGAACGATCGGTTTCCACCTTCGTCGGGGAGGGTGTCGCGATTCCACACGGCACCCTCGCCGGCAAGGACTCGGTGAAGAACGACGCACTCGTCGTTCTTCGCTTCCCGGACGGCGTGGACTGGGACGGCAACGATGTGCGCGTCTGCGTCGGCATCGCCGCTCGCGGGAACGGGCATATCGCCCTGCTCTCCCAGCTCGCCACCGTGCTCCTCGACCCGGACAGGGCGGCTGCGCTTCGAGCGGCGACGACCAGTGCCGAGGTTTACGAGCTCCTCAAGCCCGATCCCGAGGACGAGTAGGGCGTGAAGGTAGCGAGGTTTTACGCACCGGGCGACATCCGCCTTGAGGAGATCGCGGAGCCGCAGGTTTCTGCCGGAGAGGTGAAGATCCGGGTGCGCAACTGCTCCACCTGCGGAACGGACGTCAAGATATCGCGTTCGGGGCATCCGAACATGACACCGCCGCAAGTGATGGGCCACGAGATCGCGGGCGAGATCGTCGACCTCGGTGACGGTGTTGTGGGCTGGGCCGTTGGCGAACGCGTGCAGGTCATCGCTGCGATCCCCGACGGTACCTGCCGGGAGTGCCTGGCCGGTCGCCCAACGGTCTGCCTCCATCAACTCTCGATGGGCTATCAGTTTCCCGGCGGCTTCGCCGAGTTCATGATCGTGCCGCGCGAAGTGTTGCGGGTCGACGGCCTCAACCGCATACCGGAGGGGCTCGGGTTCGCCGAGGCGAGCCTCGCCGAACCCCTCGCCTGCGTGCTCAACGGCCAGGAGCTAGCCCGCGTGGGAGCGGGAGATGTCGTCGTGGTCGTCGGTTCCGGCCCCATTGGCTGCCTCCATGTGCGTCTTGCTCGAGCACGCGGCGCGGCAAAGGTCATCCTCGTCGATCTCAACAGCGACCGGCTGAAGAGGGCTGCCGACCTGGTGAAACCCGACCTGGCCATCGCCTCCGAGACCACCGATCCCGTGGCCGCGGTGCTCGAGGCCACCGACGGTCGGGGCGCGGATGTGGTGATCACCGCCGCCGCATCCGGTGCCGCCCAGGAACAGGGCCTGCGTATGCTCGCCCCCCGCGGGCGGCTCAGCCTGTTCGGTGGCCTTCCCAAGGACCATCCCACGATCACGGTCGACTCGAATCTGGTGCACTACCGGGAACTCACGATCATCGGGGTGAACGGCTCGAGCCCCGCTCACAACAAGCAGGCGCTCGACCTGATCGCCACCGGGGCGGTGCCGGTGACCGACCTCATCACCGACCGCTTGGCGCTCGATGACGTGCTCGAAGCCATCGAGATCGTCGCGCGCGGTGATGGCATCAAAGTCACCATCGAGCCCTGATCCCTCCTCGACCTTTCCCGTCCCAACCACAAGGAGTCTCCAATGCCTGAACGTACCGTCACCGTCGCCTCGAGCGTCGGACTTCATGCCCGTCCCGCGTCCCTGTTCAGCCAGGCCGCGGCAAAAGTGGGGGTGCCCGTCACCCTCACGAACACGGCCGGCAAGACCATCAATGCCGCCAGCATCCTCGGCGTGCTCTCTCTCGGTATCGGTCACGGGGAGGTAGTGACTCTCAAAGCCGATGGCGACGGTGCCGAGGCGGCGCTCGACTCGCTTGCGGAGCTCCTGAACACCGACCTCGACAAGGAGTAGTCGCCTGCGCGGCGAGGTCGGCATCCTCCGCGCGCCGAGCCTGCCCGCAGTTGCCATCCGTGTCGCAAATGCAGGAATCTATGTGACCTGTGTCAACTCGGAGGCCTCATCCGCCACATCCGTCACGTCGAGTCCTGCCTTTCGAACACGGGCGTGAGAGGGCGCCGGCGTGGGATGTGGGCGCGGGATGCGGGCGGCGGGCGCGAACACCAGCGGATGCGGGCGGCGGGCGCGAACACCAGCGGATGCGGGCGGCGATGCGGGCGGCCCTGCCCGGGTTTGCCCTGTCCGCGTCGCAAATGCAGGAATCTATGTGACCTGTGTCAACTCGGAGGCCTCATCCGCCACATCCGTCACGTCGAGTCCTGCATTTCGAACACGGGCGTGAGAGGGCGCGGGCGTGAGAGGGCACGGGCGTGAGAGGGCGCGGGCGTGGGAGGGCACCGGCGTGGGAGGGCGCGGGCGTGGGAGGGCACCAGCGTGGGAGGGCACCAGCGTGAGAGGGCACCAGCGGGCGCAGACGGGGATGGTGGATGACCGGCGAGGCCGCAAACGACGGCGCTCGCTTTCGATAACCACGGTGCACCCTTCCCCGGGACACGAACCCGCCCGTGGCGCCAAATGCCGGCAAGCAGCACACCGACCTCCGATCTGCGCCGCGGGGACCCGCTCATCTAGGCTCGAGGAATGACTGAAGCAGAGCAGACCCATAAGGTCCGTCCCTCCACCCCCATCGATGCCATTGCCGAGGCCTGGGTAAACACCGAGCTCGACCTGTTCCCGGAATACCGCGTCTACCTCGGTCGCCCCGGCCGTGAGGGCGAGTACGCCGACTACTCGCCGGCGGGGGCCGAACGGGCAATCTCCGAAGCGAAGAAGACCCTCACGAGCATCCGGGAGGCCGCCCCGGTCGACGAGGTCGACGAGGTCACCAAGATGGACCTGAGTCGGGAACTGCAGTTGCAGGTAGACAAGCACGACGCCGGCTTCGACCAGCGGGACCTGAATGTGATCGCCTCAGCTCCGCAGGCCCTTCGCGACATCTTTGACCTCATGCCGACGGACTCCGAAGAGGACTGGTCGCACGTCGCGACACGCATGCGCAACCTCCCGGCGGCGATGGAGGGCTACATCCAGACCCTGCGCACCGGAATTGCGGCCGGAAACGTGCCAGCGATCCGCCAGATCCGCGAGGTCGCCGCCCAGGCGGCCAAGCAGGTGGCGGACACCGGCTTCTTCTATCAGCTGGGCGAGGGCGCAAAGGCCGCCGACGGCGCCCTGCCTGACTCCCTGCGAACGGATCTCACCGCCGCGGCGCGGGACTCCGCCGGTGCCTACGCGGCGCTGTCCGACTTTCTCGAACGGGAACTCGCCCCGCACGCCCCGGAACGGGATGCCGTCGGCCGCGAGATCTACGCCCTCGCCTCCCGCGACTTCCTCGGCGCCGTCGTCGACCTAGACGAAACCTACGAGTGGGGTATCGAGGAACTCGCCCGGATGACCGCGGAGCAGGAATCCATCGCCCGCGAGATCAAACCGGGGGCGTCCGTCGCCGAGGCCATCGAGTATCTCGATAAGGATGGGAGCCGCAAGCTTCACGGCACGGACGCGCTCCAGAGGTGGATGCAGGAGACCAGCGATCGAGCCGTCGAGGAGCTCTCGCGGGTGCACTTCGATATCCCCGCCGAGGTGCGCCGACTCGAGTGCATGATCGCCCCAACCCAGGAGGGCGGCATCTACTACACTCCCCCCACCGACGATTTCTCGCGCGCGGGACGGATGTGGTGGAGCGTCCCCGAGGGCGTGACAGAGTTTGATACCTGGCGCGAACTCACCACCGTCTATCACGAGGGTGTCCCCGGACATCATCTGCAGATCGGGCAGGCCGTCTACAACAAAGCGATCCTCAACACCTGGCGCCGCAATGCCGGCACCTCCGGTCACGCCGAGGGCTGGGCGCTCTACGCGGAGCGCCTCATGGAACAGCTCGGCTACCTCGACGACCCGGGCGACAGGCTCGGGATGCTCGACGGCCAGCGGATGCGCGCCGCCCGCGTCGTGCTCGACATCGGCGTGCACCTCGAGAAGCCGCTCCCCGACGGTTCCGGTCCGTGGACGGGCGACTATGCCTTCGGATTCCTCGGCCGCAACGTGAACATGAGCCCCGAGTTCGTGCGCTTCGAGGTGAACCGCTACCTCGGTTGGCCCGGCCAGGCGCCGTCGTACAAGATCGGCCAGCGCATCTGGGAACAGCTCCGCGACGAGTATGCCCGCCGCGAGGGAGCGGACTTCGACATCAAGGCCTTCCACAAGAAGGCGCTGGACATCGGGGGAGTCGGGCTGGACACCCTGAACGCGGCTTTGCTCGGGTAGCTGGCTCTGGCCGGTGCTCCGGTTGTTCGCCGCCGACGGCACCGTGTTCGCCGCCTGGCAGGAGGACGTGCCGTTCTGGGGAGGTCTCGGCGGCCGGTCGCGTCGATCGTGACCCTCGAGTTGCGTTTCGACGCGACCGACCAGGAGCAGCACGTCGCGGTCCGGGTGAGCGCGCCGCTCCTCGGTAGGCTTCATGAGTATTCCGGTTCGTCCACCGACAGGATCGAGAAGGCCCCATGACCCGACCGGATCCCGCCCGGGCTTCCGCCACCGACCGGATCGTCGACCGCCACGATCTATCGCCATGCCGACGATCACCCCATGACGGAGTCGACCGGCGAGCTGGGCGGTGGATTCTCGGTCGGAGTCGCGAAGGCCTGGCAAGAGGCGTTCTTCGAGGGCGACCGCCCCGCGACTCGCCGAGTCGCACTCCGCATGGCTATCGTGCTCGGCGACGGCAGCGCGCTCACTCCGTTGATGACCCTCGCGCGCTTCGGCCTCGGTGGCCCGCAGCTCGACGGGCCGTGGTTCTCGACATCGGCGCGACGGGCAGCAGGCACATTCTACGAATTCGGGGCGAGGGGAGGCAGCCAGAAATTCAGCTGAGTGCACCTGGCCGACGTGCTCGGCGTGATCCGCTTCCTCCGGTCTCACCCAGAGATCGACGGGGTGGTTAACGTCAGCTCGCCCAACCTCTCCGACAATCGCACCGTGATGCAGACCAACCGAGACGCGCTCGGAATGCCGTTCGGCATCCCGGCTCCGCGCTTGATGCTCGAGCTCGGCACCGCCGCGATCCACAGCGAGACCGAGCTGGTGCTGAAGAGCCGGTGGGTTGTGCCGGAGCGGCTCGTCGACGCGGGGTACGAATTCGAATATCCCGAGTCGCGCCCCGCCATCCGCAACATCGTTCACTCGCGGTGAGGTTTCACCAGGGTTACCCGGCGAGGTGGCGCGCCCATTTTCAGGGCTATAGACTGGAGCGTCGCAATTCTGTGGCACCTCATCCGCCTGCCAGTCGCGGAACACACACGATCTACTCGCTCACTCGCACTTCCCTGCGGCCGGCCCCGAAAAATGTCCATCCTGGAGCAACTACTACATGACAATCGTAACGACCGACAAGGCGCCCAAGCAGGTCGCAATCAACGACATCGGATCTGCTGAAGATTTTCTCGCCGCGGTCGAAAAGACTCTCAAATTCTTCAACGACGGGGACCTCATCGAGGGCACCGTCGTCAAGATCGATCGTGACGAGGTTCTCCTCGACGTCGGTTACAAGACCGAGGGTGTCATCCCCTCCCGCGAACTCTCCATCAAGCACGATGTGGACCCCACCGAGGTCGTCCAGGTCGGCGATGTGGTCGAAGCCCTCGTCCTCCAGAAGGAAGACAAAGAAGGCCGCCTCATCCTCTCCAAGAAGCGGGCTCAGTACGAGCGTGCGTGGGGCGATGTCGAGAAGATCAAGGATGCCGACGGGGTCGTCACCGGTTCGGTCATCGAGGTCGTCAAGGGCGGGCTCATCGTCGACATCGGGCTGCGCGGATTCCTCCCCGCCTCGCTCATCGAACTTCGCCGAGTCCGCGACCTCACGCCGTACCTCGGCCAAGAGATCGAAGCGAAGATCCTCGAACTCGACAAGAACCGCAACAACGTTGTGTTGTCCCGCCGCGCGCTGCTCGAGCAGACGCAGTCGGAGAGCCGCACCACCTTCCTCAACAACCTCGCCAAGGGCCAGGTCCGCAAGGGTGTCGTTTCGTCGATCGTGAACTTCGGCGCGTTCGTCGACCTCGGCGGCGTCGACGGTCTCGTGCACGTCTCCGAACTCAGCTGGAAGCACATCGAACACGCCTCCGAGGTCGTCGAGGTCGGCCAGGAGGTCACCGTTGAGATTCTCGAGGTCGACCTCGAGCGGGAGCGCGTCTCACTGTCACTCAAAGCGACGCAGGAAGACCCGTGGCAGGTGTTCGCCCGCACCCACGCCATCGGCCAGGTTGCGCCGGGTAAGGTCACCAAACTCGTTCCCTTCGGCGCGTTCGTCCGCGTCGCCGAGGGCATCGAGGGCCTCGTCCACATCTCCGAGCTCTCCGGCAAGCATGTCGAGCTCGCCGAGCAGGTCGTCTCGGTTGCCGACGAGGTGTTCGTCAAGGTCATCGACATCGACCTCGAGCGCCGTCGTATCTCCCTCTCGCTGAAGCAGGCGAACGAGGGCGTCGACCCCGAAGGCACCGAGTTCGACCCGGCCCTCTACGGAATGCTCACGGAGTACGACGAGTCGGGCAACTACAAGTACCCGGACGGCTTCGACCCGGAGACCAACGAGTGGAGAGAGGGCTTCGAGTCCCAGCGCGAGAAGTGGGAGCAGGATTACGCTGCGGCCCAGGCTCGTTGGGAAGCCCACAAGAAGCAGGTTGCGACCGCCGACGAGATCACAGATGCCCCGGTTCCCGGCGGATCTTCCTTCTCGAACGACGCGGACTCCGCCGGCACCCTGGCAGACGACGAAGCTCTCGCGGCCCTTCGGGAGAAGCTGAGCTCCAACTCCTAAGCGGTCACCCAAGACACGGCCGGACCCTGCGGGTCCGGCCGTGTCCTGCGTTTTCGCAGCGGCCGCCCGGCGGTCGGGGCGCCTCACGCGAGTTAGCATTGCCTCCGTGTATCTCATCGGGCTCACGGGCGGCATAGCCTCGGGAAAGACAGTCGTCGCCTCGCGGCTCGAGGAACTCGGGGCGACGCGAGTGGATGCCGACCAGCTGGCGCGCGATGTGGTCGCTCCCGGCACCCCCGGGCTCGCCGCCGTCGTTGAGCGATTCGGCCCCGACGTGTTGGCGCCCGACGGATCACTCGATCGAGCGGCGCTTGGGGCGGTCGTCTTCGCGGATCAGCAAGCCAGGCTCGCGCTCAACGCGATCACGCATCCGGCCATCAGGCTGCTCAGTTCGAAACGCTTCGCCGACGCCGCGGATGCCGACCCGGATGCCGTCGTCGTCTACGACGTGCCGCTCCTGGTCGAAACCTCCGCCGATCCGGGCTTCCGGGGGTTCGATCTCGTCGTGGTGGTGAACGCGAGCGCCGAGACCCGGCTCGATCGCCTGGTCGAATTGCGTGGGCTCACGCGCGAGGACGCGCTGCACCGGATCGAGTCCCAGGCCACCGACACCGAGCGACTCGCGGTCGCGGATGTCGTGATCGACAGCGCCGGGAGCATCGAGCAGACGCTCGGTCAGGTCGACGAACTGTGGAAGAGGATCCACTCCGGCCGCTGACCCGGTTGCTCCGCTGTACCGAGCGGCGCAGGCCATCCATCATTGGAATGCGTGGTACACCAGCAACGCGGTCGGCACCGCGAGGAGAGCGACACTGCACCCCACCGCGAACAGCCTGGCCTGGATACCGAGGGGTCGCGATGACCCGACCAGCCGCGCGATGCGACGATGAGCGGAATCGCCGTCGGCCGCAAGAGCGTTGGCCGCCGCATCCGGTGCCGTGCGCAGAAAGTCCGGTGTGCGCGCCCCCACGGCGGAAGCACCGGAGGCGGATGCGACGAGCGCGATCGACTGGGCGAGGGCGTCGTCCGACACCTCCTGCCTGGCCCGGTCGTCGGCGAGCATCTCGACGAGAGTGGCGACCTCGACGAGGGCGCGGGTGGCGATCGGAAACCACGGCAGTGACCTGCTCCAGGCCCGGAAGGCCAGAAGGACGAGGTGGTGGCGTTGCGCGGCGTGGGCGTTCTCGTGGGAGATCACCGCCCGAAGCTGGGTCTCGTCGAGCAACTCGAGGAGCCCGGCGGAAAGCACCGTGACCGAGCGGGTCGTGCCGGGCAGGCAATAGGCCACCGGGGCCTGGTGGTCGATCAATCGCAGGCCAGGGCGTTGCGGCATCGGGGTGCTGAGCAGGGTGACGAGTTGGCGGTGGCGGGTGCGGGATCGCTCCGCCCGCACCGCGGTCAGGGCGAGATTGAGCAGCAGGTGGATGGCCAGCAGCACTCCGCCGCTCAGGGCGAACATCTGGCCGAAATCGGCAGTCGCCGGCAGTCGCCGTTCGAGCAGGTACCGCGGGACGGCGAGGAGCCCGTCGATGAAGGTGGCGCCGAACGGCTGCAGGCCGTAGGAGAGCAACGCGCCGATCATCGACAGACCTCCTGCAAGGGCGATCGCCTCCCAGACCAGGAGGGCCGTTCCGGGCGCACGGGCCGGCCATCGGGCGCGCGACAGCAGGATGGGAACGGGCCAGGCCAGAGCGACGGCGAGTGCCGCCAGCCCGATCCAGGTGGCGCTCACCGGTACGGGCTCATGCGGGTCATAGTCCTCCGAGCAGCCGACGCAGGCTCGCGACCTCGGCCGGCGAGACCTGTCCGACGAATCGGGCCAGCACGGCTTCACGGTCCGGCGCGGCGCCGAGTACCTCGTGCATGAGCTCCGCCATGTGGGCGGCCCGGGTGGTGGTGGCCTCGAACAGGTGGGGACGGATGCCGCGGTCGCGAGAGACGAATCCCTTGCCCTCGAGTCGCGTCAGCACCGTCAACACCGTGGTGACCGCCAGCTCCCTGCCAACCATCCCCGCCGCGTTCTGCGCCGCGAGTCCATCGCGAATGTCGGTCGCGGTTCGGGGGACCGGGGAATCCCAGAGCAGGTCCATCACCGAGCGTTCCAGGTCACCGAGAGTTGCCATGCCCTGATTCTACGTCAAGTAGAAATCGAGTTCTACATAGTGTAGAAAGGAAGCGTTCGTCGAACTGGCGACGATCTGATCGGAGACTCACGTGGGATCGCTCGACCCGCTGCTCATAGCCCGCTGGCAGTTCGGGATCACCACCGTCTATCACTTCTGGATGGTGCCGCTCACCCTCGGCCTCGGGCCTCTCGTCGCCGTGATGCAGACGATGTGGCATCGAACCGGCAACGTGCGCTATTACCGCATGACCAAGTTCTGGGGAAAACTCTTCCTGATCAATTTCATCATGGGAGTCGCGACGGGGTTGGTGCAGGAATTCCAGTTCGGCCTGGCCTGGAGCGAGTACAGCCGATTCGTCGGGGACGTCTTCGGTGCCCCCCTGGCGATGGAGGCCCTCCTCGCCTTTTTCGTGGAGTCGACCTTCCTCGGGCTGTGGATCTTCGGTTGGGGAAAGCTCCCGAAGGGCATCCACGTTGCCTGTCTCTGGATAGCGATCGCCGGGTCGGTGCTGAGCGCCTACTTCATCATCGTCGCGAACTCGTGGATGCAGCATCCGGTCGGCGTCGAACTGGTGGACGGCCGCCCGGTCATGACGGATGTCTGGGCGGTTCTCACCAACAACACCGCGATCTCGGCCTTCACACACACCATCTTCGGCTCGTTCGCCGTCGGCGGGGCCTTTCTTCTCGGGATCTCCTGGTACCACCTCTGGCAACGTCGCCGGGACGGCATCGACACCACGGATGCTGCGGGCCGGGTCGTCGTCGGGGAGGCGCCGGAGGTGGCCGGTCGGGACCGCGCCGACCACGGAATGTGGATCAGTTCGTTGCGCATCGGCGCGGTCGTCGCGATCCTCGCCTTCGGCGGGGTGGCGATCTCCGGCGACGCCCAGGCGAAGTTGATGTTCGCACAACAGCCCCTGAAGATGGCGGCTGCGGAAGGCGCGTGCCACACCGGCACGAGCTTCTCGGTCCTGTCGATCGGCAAACTCGGCTCCAAGAACTGCGACGACGTCACACCGGTCATCGAGATCCCCGGCCTCCTCTCCTTCCTCGCCAACGGGAGTTTCAGCACAGACATCAAGGGCATCAATGCGCTCGTGCCGGAGTATCAGCAGAAGTACGGCAGTACGCTGCCGGACGACCCGAAATACGGCGCACGGGCGGGCCAGAACATCGAGTATGTGCCGATTCTCGAAGTCACCTACTGGGGCTTCAGACTCATGATCGGGTTCGGGATGCTCGCGGCGGGTGCCGCAGTGCTCGCTCTCTGGCTGACCCGCCGGGGCACCGTTCCGCACTCCAAGCCTCTGATGCTGCTCGCCGTGGCCAGCATCCTCGCCCCATTCGCTGCGAACTCCGCCGGTTGGATTTTCACCGAGATGGGACGTCAACCCTTTGTCGTCGCGCCGAACCCCACCGGAGTGGACGGGGTCTTTCTCTTCACGGCCGCCGCGGTCTCACCCGGGGTGAGCTTTGGAGAGGTTCTCTTCTCTGTCATCTCATTGACACTCGTCTACGCCGTCCTCCTGGTCTTCGAACTCCGACTCCTGATTCGATACGTGCGCGGAGGCGCGGCAAGCGCCATCCCGGAACTCGCCGCGAAGCGACCCGATGACCACGATGACGGCCCGTCCGGCGGGACCACTGATCGCGACGTGCTCGCGTTCGCGTACTAGGAGAGACCGATGGAATTCCTTCCCACCCTGTGGTTCGTGCTGATCGCGGTGCTCTGGATCGGGTACCTCTTCCTCGAGGGATTCGACCTGGGGGTCGGCATGCACATCCTGTTCTTCGCACGGACCGAGAAGCAGCGGCGGGTGATGTTGAACGCGATCGGCCCCGTCTGGGACGGCAACGAGGTGTGGCTCGTCACCGCCGCCGGAGCGACATTCGCCGCCTTCCCGTTCTGGTACGCGTCCCTGTTTTCGTCGCTGTACCTTCCGCTCGTCATCCTTCTGCTCGGGCTGATCTTCCGGGCGGTGTCGATCGAATATCGGGGAAAGGGCGACTCGGACCGCTGGCGTCGGGGCTGGGATCTGGCTCTCGGCGTCGGTTCGCTCGTCTCGGCCTTCGGTGTCGGGGTGATGTTGGCCGCCACGACGACGGGTCTCCCGATCGACGCGAACGGCGACCGCGTCGGCGGGGCGTTCGCCTGGCTGACCGGCTATGCCGTGCTCGGTGGTGTCTCCGTGGTTGGCTTCTGCCTCATCCACGCGGGAGCATTCCTCGCGCTGAAGACGGAGGGAGAGGTGCGCGCTTCGGCTCGGTCCTTTGCCGGCAGGTTCGCTCCGGTCGCCCTGCTTCCGCTGGTGGCGTGGGTGATCGTCGTGCAGTCGGTACGAGGTTCCGTGGTGAGCGCAGGACTCATCGTGGTCGCCGTCATCGCGGCGATTCTCGGCCTAGTCGCCAACCGACGGGACCGTGAGGGGTGGTCGTTCATCGGGTTCGGCGCGTTCCTCGCCGCTGGCGTCGCGGCGATTTTCGTGGCGAGCTACCCCGTGGTGCTCCCGTCGACCCTCGATCCCCGGTTCGACCTCACCGTGCAGAACGCCTCCTCGAGCCCGTACACCCTCGGGGTGATGACCATCGTCGCGAGCTTCGGCCTGCCCCTCGTGCTCGGCTACCAGGCCTGGACCTATTGGGTGTTCCGCACGCGCGTCGGTGCGCACCAGATTCCGGATGCCCACCCGGTGCGGCCGGCCGTGCGAGCCTCGTGAACCCGGCGTCGGCATCCCGGTCGCCGTTCGCGGGGCTCGATGCCGTCGATCGTCCGACCGTCTACCTTCTGGCGCTGCTCAGTGCCCTCAAGGCCACAACACTGGTCGGACTGGCCACGGCGCTGTCCACCGGACTAGCCGGGGTCATCGATGGCAGGCCCGACTGGAAATTTGTGCTGGCACTCGGGATCACGTCCGCCCTGGCGCGCGCACTGGTGGTCTGGGCCCGCGGCGTCGTTGCCGCGCGCTCCCTACTCGGCACCAAGGAGCGCCTTCGGGCCGAGCTGGCCGAATCGCTCATGGGTTCCGCTCGATCATCCGCGGGGTCGTCCTCGGTGCTCGCCACGACCGGTCTCGACGATCTCGACAAGTACTACACGGTGTTTCTCCCCGCCCTGGTCAACGCGGCGACCGTCCCCCTTCTCATCGGCGTGCGCCTCCTGTTCGCCGACTGGGTGAGCGCCCTCGTGGTGGTACTGACAGTGCCACTGATTCCCGTCTTCATGGCACTCATCGGGGTGCACACCAGGGAGAGGGTCGCCGCCGCGACCGATTCTCTCGCGCGGCTCTCGGATCATCTCCTCGAACTCGCTCGCGGGCTGCCCGTGCTCGTGGGACTCGGTCGCGCGAGCGAACAGTCGGCCGCGCTTCGCCGGATCTCGGAGAAGTATCGAAGCACGACGATGGAAACCCTCCGCACGGCATTCCTGTCGTCGCTCGCTCTCGAGCTGATCGCCACCATCTCCGTTGCTGTCGTCGCCGTCTTCATCGGGGTGCGGCTGGTCGCCGGGGAACTGCCGCTCGAAATCGGACTCCTCGCGCTCCTGCTCGCCCCGGAATGTTTTCTTCCCTTCCGGGAGATCGGTACCGCCTTCCACGCCTCCGAGGACGGGCGCGAGGCGCTGCGGCGGGTCACGGCGATCGTCGATGCGCCGAAACCCCGGCCCCTCATCCCCGCGCCGGGCCGGCCGGACGCTGTCGCGGTGCGGGTCACCGGGCTCAGCGTGCGCTATGCGGATCGGTCCCGCGATGCGGTCCACTCGGTGGATTTCGCCGCGCCGGGCGGCCGCATCACCGTTCTCGACGGCCGAAGCGGCTCCGGAAAGTCGACAGTCTTCGCCGTACTCGCCGGGCTGCTCTGCGACAGCGCGGATGCCAGGGTCAGCGGCTCGATCACCGGGCTCGATCGCACCCGGATTGCCTGGCTGCCGCAGCATCCGCAGATGCTCGATGGAACGGTGCGCGAGGAGCTTGGACTGTACGCGGCTGCCGGTGCGGATACCCCTACCGCACGGCGGATCGACGAACTGCTCGCGCAGTTCGGGCTCGCGCATCGTGCGGAGGCGGATACCGCGACGATCAGCACCGGGGAGCTCCGCCGCCTCGCGTTCGCGAGGGTGATGCTGCGAGTCGACGCCGGAGCGACGCTCGCGCTGCTCGACGAACCGACCTCCGGTCTCGACGACGACAGCGCCGGTCTCATCGTCTCCGCGATCGCCGCCCTTCGCGGCAGGGTCACCGTGATCGTCGCCTCCCACGACGCGGCCGTCCGGGCTCTCGCCGACAATCTGGTCGCCTTCGACGGTGCGGCCGGGACGCCGATCACAGCGCGGGAAGCCTCCTCCGTTCCGGTGCTCCAGGATCGCGGCCGACCCACCCCGACCGGAGTCGACGCTGCGACGCCGGTGGGAACCGGTCGCGCCATCCTGCGATTTCTGGCCCCAAGGGGCACCGAGGTCGTCGGCGCTATCCTGCTCGGAACTCTCGCGACCCTGTTCTCCGTCAGCCTGACCGGCCTGTCCGGCTGGCTCATCGTACGGGCGAGCCAACAGCCGCCGATCATGTACCTGCTTGTGGCGATCGTCGGCGTGCGGTTCTTCGGTATCGGACGGGCCATGCTCCGCTACTCCGAGCGGTTGCTCGGCCACAGTGCCGTCTTCGCCGCGGTGACGACGCTGCGCGGACGGCTCTGGGATGCCCTGGCCGCCAGCGGCCTCCGGAGCCGCTCGCTGTTGCGCGGCGGCCGCACCCTCGACCACCTGGTCGGCGATGTCGACCAGGTGAGAGACCTGTCCATCAGGGTCGTCCTTCCCGCGGTCACCGGTTCGCTCAGCGTGTTCGCGGCCGTGACCGCCCTCGGGATGGTCTTCCCGCCGGCACTGCCTCTGTTCATCGCCCTCGCCCTTGCCGGTGTCATCGGAGCACCGCTCACGGCCGTGGTGGCCGATCGTTCGGCATCCCGTTCGCAACAGTCGCTCCGCGGCACCGTTCTTCGACGGTTCACGGCGATGCTCATCGCCGCGGGAGACCTGCGGGCCAACGGGGTCGACGAACGCGTTCGACTCGAGGTCCAGTCCCTGGATGCCCGTGCGGGTCGCGCGGCACGGCACGGTGCGTGGGCGCTCGGTCTCGGCTCCGCCGTGGTCGTGCTCGCCTGCTCACTCGCCGCGATACTCGTGCTGCCGGCGACCGCGGCGGCCGTGGCATCCGGGTCCCTTCGCCCCGAGCTCGTCGCGGTCCTCGCCCTCACCCCGCTCGGACTGATCGACCCGCTGCTCGATCTGGTCGCCGCGGTGCAGAACTTCCCGAACCTCAAGCGGGTGGTCGCCCGGCTCGAGCCGATTCTCGAGACGCCGAAGCCGACACGCCCGTCGCCCGACGCAAGCGGCGGCGATCGCGCCACGCCCGCCCGCGTTGTGCGGCTCGAGGATGTCGCGGCAAGCTGGCCGGACGCCCGTGAGCCGGTCTTCGCACACGTCGACGCCGAGGTCCGGCGCGGCGAATGGCTCGTCGTCACCGGCGCGTCGGGATCGGGCAAGTCCACCCTTCTCGCCGTGTTGCTCGGCCAGCTCGCTCCCTCGGCCGGACGCTACCTCGTGGACGGGCATCCCGTCGCCGGACCCCTCGGTGTCCGCGTCGGCTGGTGCCCCCAGGAGGGCCACCTGTTCGATTCGACGCTGCGAGGCAACCTGCTGCTCGCCCGCGACCGGGCCGACGCACCGGACGACGCCGAAATGCTCGCCGTGCTCCGGAGGGTCGGACTCGGCGCGCTGCTCGACCGGCTCCCGGATGGCCTCGACACCAGGATCGGGCAAGCGGGACACTCGCTCTCCGGCGGGGAGCGACAGCGCGTCGCCGTCGCGCGCACCCTCCTCACCCGGTGCGGCATCATTCTCATCGATGAGCCGACCGCGCACCTCGATGCAGGCTCAGCCGAGGCACTCATGACCGACCTCCGGCTCGCACTGCGAGAACGGATCACCGTGCTGGTGACCCACCAGGGCCTCGGGCTGCTTCCCGGCGACATCCGTGTCGACCTCGACTCGCCGTCCGGCCTCCCCGGTGTTCCGCCGATGGCGATATCCACCGCCGCTGTCAGGGGTGCTGCCTAAGCTTGACGGCATGGAACCGACACGTTCAGTGCGCCCCTTCGAGGTGATCAGTGACTACACTCCGAGCGGTGACCAGCCGGCGGCGATCGCGGAGCTGACCGCAAGGGTCACCGCGGGGGAGACGGACATCGTGCTGCTCGGTGCCACCGGTACCGGCAAGTCGGCCACCACGGCCTGGTTGATCGAGGCGGTGCAACGCCCGACCCTGGTTCTGGCGCACAACAAGACTCTCGCGGCGCAACTGGCCAACGAATTCCGTGAACTCATGCCGAACAACGCGGTCGAGTACTTCGTCTCGTACTACGACTATTATCAGCCCGAGGCGTACGTTCCGCAGACCGACACCTTCATCGAGAAGGACTCGTCCGTCAACGCCGAAGTCGAACGGCTGCGACATTCGACGACCAACTCACTGCTCAGCAGACGCGATGTCATCGTCGTCTCCACAGTGTCCTGCATTTACGGGCTCGGCTCATCCGAGGAATACCTCGACGCCATGATGGCCCTGCAGGTGGGGATGACGATCAACCGCGAGACGCTGATCCGCAAATTCGTGTCGATGCAGTACCAGCGCAACGACGTGGACTTCTCCCGCGGCAACTTCCGGGTGCGCGGCGACACCATCGAGATCATTCCGATGTATGAGGAACTCGCCATCCGCATCGAGATGTTCGGCGACGAGATCGAGGGACTGTACAGCCTGCATCCGCTCACCGGAGACGTGGTGAGCACGCTCGACGCGGTCTCCGTCTTCCCCGGCTCGCACTATGTCGCAGGCCAGGAACGCATGCACGCCGCGATCAAGACGATAAAGGTGGAGCTCGAGCAGAGGCTCGGTCAACTCGAGCGCGAGGGAAAGCTGCTCGAGGCGCAGCGACTGCGCATGCGCACGACCTTCGACATCGAGATGATGGAGCAGATCGGCTTCTGCAGCGGCATCGAGAACTATTCCCGTCACATCGACCAGCGCCAGCCGGGGGAGGCCCCGCACTGCCTGATCGATTACTTTCCCGACGATTTCCTGGTCGTGATCGACGAGTCCCACGTGACCGTGCCGCAGATCGGCGCGATGTACGAGGGTGATGCCTCGCGCAAACGCACTCTCGTCGACCACGGTTTCCGGCTGCCGAGCGCCCTCGACAACCGCCCGCTCAAGTGGAGCGAGTTCCTCGACCGGGTCGGACAGAAGATCTACCTGTCCGCCACACCGGGAAAGTACGAGATGGGCATCACCGACAGCGTGGTCGAGCAGATCATCCGACCCACCGGGCTCATCGACCCGGAGATCGTGGTCAAGCCATCCAAGGGACAGATCGATGACCTCCTCGAGGAGATCCGCCGGCGCACGGCGGCCAATGAACGTGTGCTCGTGACAACGCTCACCAAGAAAATGGCCGAAGAGCTCACCGATTTCCTCGGCGAGGCGGGGGTGCGCGTTCGCTACCTGCATTCGGATGTCGACACGCTGCGCCGAGTCGAATTGCTGACCGAACTGCGCCAGGGCGTGTACGACGTACTCGTCGGCATCAACCTGCTGCGGGAGGGGCTCGACCTCCCGGAAGTGTCGCTCGTGGCCATCCTCGACGCGGACAAGGAGGGGTTTCTTCGCTCGTCGACATCTCTCATCCAGACCATCGGTCGGGCGGCGCGCAACGTTTCGGGCGCCGTGCACATGTATGCCGACGTGATGACCGATTCGATGAAACTCGCCATCTCGGAGACCACCCGCCGCCGGGAGCTGCAGGTGGCCTACAACCTCGAACGCGGGGTCGATCCGCAGCCGCTGCGCAAGAAGATCGCCGACATCACCGAGTCCCTCAACCGTGAGGGTGCCGACACCGCCGCGTTGCTATCGAGCCGCGATGGGAGAAAGCGGGCGCCAACGCCCAACCTCAAGCGGCACGGCGGGCTCGCGGCCAGCGGGGCGAACGACCTCGAGTCGATCATCCGCGACCTGAACGACCAGATGCTGCAGGCCGCCGGGGAGCTCAAATTCGAGCTCGCCGGCCGACTTCGCGACGAGGTGGCCGACCTGAAGAAGGAACTGCGGCAGATGGAAGCGGCGGGCCACCTCTCCTGACGGCACAGCGATTGACGACACTGCGACTGACGACAACGCCCGCACCACGCGCGCCAAATACGAGCTCCTGCACGTGATCGTGTGTGCCGTGATCTCGGGAGCCAGAACGTTGACGATGATCACCGAGTGGACGCTTGATGCCCGATTCCAGCGCACCGGTGTTCGAGCAGGGGCGACTGCCCTCTCTGGCCACGGTCCACCCGGTCGCAGCCCGGATCGATCCCGTGGTCCTGGATGACATCCTCGGCTAATGGATCCGAGACCGGGCACGAGAACAGGCTCCGAGCGGCCGCCGGGTGATCGCGATCAATGGGAAAGAAGCCCGAGGGGCCAAGAACGGTGGCGGCAAGCGGGTGTTGCCAGCAGGTTTGGGCCAAAGCACGACAGCGTCCGGCGCGTCTCGCACCAACAAACCCGTGAACCTCTCGCCGACTACCACGGCCGAGGAGGCGAAGGCGCGGAGCCAGCCACGGACCGTCGAGACCGGTCTTCCGCAGCCCGCGGCGATCTTCCGGTGGCCCCACCCCAACACTGTCTTCGCCTCGATCGCCGCCGCGATCACCTCAGCCGTATCGGCCCGCCGCACGGCCAACCGCACCTCGAGGAGCACATGCGTGCCCAGGCATACCGTGCACCGCGACCTGCGCGGCCGAAGCGCGCGGACCGCCCAATCCGCGCCGGGGCCCTCCCGAACCACACGTGTCCTGGCCCACCCCCACGGGCGCAACCGGCCACCACAATCAGGGCACGCTACGGACCCGACCCGCAGGGCAAACTCGACAACAACAGAATCATGACTTACCGTGAGCATCAGCGCGGCCTTACGCGTTAGAACGGCCCGGCGTGATCCGCAAAGATTGCACGCCGGGCCATTCGTCTATCCGGACAGCGTCAGCCTGACGCCGCCGACGGACAGATACCAAATCCTGGCGCGCTAAAAACCATCGTCACCGGGAAGACGTCCACGTCGTCACCCCGGGAGGCGTACAACACCTGCTCTGGATTGCAGCTCGGCTTAACTGGTGCGGATTCGGCGGATGCTGGGGATCGACAGCAAATTCTGAACAGTTCGATGTTATCTGGGGAGTCATCCTGCCTGTTGTCTGCGCGGGGCTTGTGTTCGCCGCCGTGGCGGTACCTCCCTGGGTGAGACCCTGGTGGAGACGCTGGGTTGTCGCGCTCATCCTGGCGCTTGCAGTCTCCTACACCTTTGGGTGGGGGCGCGCGCCGTCGGTCATCCCCTTCCTGCCCACGATTCCGTTCGGCGGCATCCAGTTCTGAGTACGCTCAGATCCGGCGGTAGTCCGCGTCACTGACCTGCTCGAGCGAGGTGGCGCCCACACCAGCTACTTGGGGTTAGAAGGGACCGCGCACTCGCGGAGCCCAACCGGAGACGTACATTGGACTGCCATCGGCCGTCAACAACTCTTGCAAACCACGACCGTTCAATCCCTGCGCCCGGGGAGCGGGTTGAGTTTCGCTCTGATCGAGTCCTCCGGGGGTCCTGTCCTCACCTCTCGAGTGAGCTCGCGGGCACGGCGACGGCCCTGCTTGAGACGAGCGGGTCGCTCCTCGTTGCCGCGATCTCGGGCACCATCGGGGAACACCGGGGTTTCTACTCGGTGGCCGTCGCGCGCAGCTTCGGAGAACAGTGGCGCCGGCCAAGTGGTGATCGTGGCGAACGACGTCGCTCATCGCTCGTGCGTACAGCGTGGCTCTCGGATGTCGCAGCGTGACGAGGGCGTACTGCTGCTCGCTACGCACTGAGCGAACCCCGGACTTCGATGTCGGTGGCCTACATAGAATCTATAGAGTGTCTATTTCCCGCGTCGAGTCCGGTTCGAAGCTCTCCGTGCACGGTGCGAGAGTGCACAATCTCAAGGGGGTCGATCTCGAGATTCCGCGGGATTCGCTCGTGGTTTTCACCGGGCTCTCCGGCTCCGGGAAGTCGTCCCTCGCCTTCGACACGATCTTCGCGGAGGGCCAGCGTCGCTACGTCGAGTCCCTCTCTGCTTACGCCCGCCAGTTCCTCGGCCAGGTCGATCGCCCGGACGTCGACTTCATCGACGGGTTGAGTCCGGCCGTCTCGATCGACCAGAAGTCCACCAACCGCAATCCGCGCTCCACGGTCGGCACGATCACGGAGATCTACGACTACATGCGGCTTCTCTGGGCGCGCATCGGGGTGCCGCACTGTGCCGTCTGCGGCGAGAAGATCGAGCGGCAGACGGTGCAACAGATCGCCGACCAGCTGATGAGCCTCGAGACCGGGGTGCGCTACCAGGTCGTGAGCCCGGTGATCTCACAGAAGAAGGGCGAGTTCGTCGATCTCTTCAAGGAACTCGCCGCCAGCGGATACTCCCGGGCGATCGTCGATGGCGAGCAGATCCAGCTCAGCAGCCCACCTATCCTAAAGAAGCAGGTCAAGCACGATATCTCGGTGGTGGTCGATCGCCTGGTCGCCGCCGATGACATCCTCACCCGTCTCACCGATTCGCTTGAGACCGCATTGCGTCTCACCGACGGCCTGGTGAGCGTCAACTATGTGGACGCGACGGGACCGGAGGCCTGGCGCAATTTCAGTGAGAAGCTGTCCTGCCCGAACGGGCATCCGGTGCAGCTCACGGAGATCGAGCCGCGGACGTTCTCCTTCAACGCACCCTTCGGCGCCTGCCCGGAGTGCTCCGGTCTCGGCACGAAGATGTCGGTCGACTCCGAGTTGCTGCTCGGGGACCCCGCGCTGAGCCTCGCCGACGGGGTCATCCTGCCCTGGACCCAGTCAGGCAAGGGACTTTTCAACTATTTCCAGCGCCTGCTCGAGGGCCTCGCCGCAGACCTCGACTTCTCGCTAAAGACCCCCTGGCGAGACCTCGACACCGACATCCAGAACGCGATTCTTTGCGGCAACGACTTTCAGGTCACCGTCAAATGGAAAAACCGGTTCGGTCGCGAGATGAAGTACTCGACCGGGTTCGAAGGGGTCATGCCCTACATCGAACGAAAGTTCCTCGAGGCCGAGACCGACTCCGCGCGCCAGCGGTATTCCGCCTACCTTCGCGAGATCAACTGCCCGGTCTGCGACGGCAAACGGCTCAAACCAGAGGTGCTCGCTGTCACCGTGCACGGTCACAACATCGCGGATGTCGCGGAGCTCAGCCTCATCGACGCCTTCGACTTCATGCAGCGCCTCGAACTGTCCGCCCGCGACGCCAAAATCGCCGCCCAGGTGCTGCGGGAGATCCGTCTCCGACTCGAGTTCCTCATCGAAGTTGGCCTGAACTATCTCAATCTCGCCCGCTCCGCCGGGTCGCTCTCCGGCGGCGAGGCCCAGCGCATCCGCCTCGCCACCCAGATCGGATCGGGACTCACCGGAGTGCTCTACGTGCTCGACGAACCGAGCATCGGCCTGCACCAGCGAGACAACCGCCGGCTCATCGAGACCCTGGTGAAGCTCAAGAACCTCGGTAACACCCTCATCGTCGTCGAGCACGACGAAGACACCATTCGAACCGCCGACTGGATCGTCGACATCGGTCCGGGCGCCGGGGAACACGGGGGAGAGGTCGTGCACTCCGGATCCTACGAGGCTCTGCTCACCAATACACGCTCGATGACCGGGGACTACCTGTCCGGCCGCCGCTCGATCGACACCCCGAAGACCCGTCGCCCGGTTGACAGGAAGCGGATGCTCGCGGTGGAGGGCGCTCGCGCCAACAACCTGCAGAACGTCACCGCCGAATTCCCGCTCGGCACCTTTACCGCGGTCACCGGTGTCAGCGGATCGGGCAAGTCCAGCCTCATCAACGACATTCTCTACAAGGTGCTCGCCAACGAGCTGAACGGCGCCAGGCAGATTCCCGGCAAACACACGCGGGTGACCGGACTCGACAATCTCGACAAGGTGGTACACGTCGACCAGGCGCCGATCGGTCGCACCCCGCGCTCCAACCCGGCGACCTACACCGGGGTCTTCGACAAGATCCGCACCCTGTTCAGCGAAACCCAGGACGCCAAGGCGCGCGGCTATCTTCCGGGCCGGTTCAGTTTCAACGTGAAAGGTGGCCGCTGCGAGAACTGTTCCGGCGACGGCACCATCAAGATCGAGATGAACTTCCTGCCCGACGTCTATGTGGTCTGCGAGGTCTGCAACGGCGCACGCTACAACCGCGAGACGCTTGCGGTGCATTACAAGGGCAAGAGCATCGCCGAGGTACTCGACCTTCCGATCAGCGAGGCGGCCGAGTTCTTTGAAGCGATTTCGTCGATCAGCCGGTTCCTCACCACCCTCGTCGATGTCGGGCTCGGATACGTCCGCCTCGGCCAGAGCGCCACGACCCTCTCCGGTGGCGAGGCGCAGCGGGTGAAGCTCGCGACCGAACTCCAGAAGCGCTCAATGGGCCGCAGCATCTATGTTCTCGACGAACCGACGACCGGCCTGCACTTCGAAGACGTGCGCAAGCTCCTGCTCGTGCTCAACGGACTGGTCGACAAGGGCAACACGGTGATCGTAATCGAGCACAACCTCGATGTGATCAAGTCGGCTGACTGGCTCATCGACCTCGGCCCTGAGGGAGGAGCCGGCGGGGGGCAGATCCTCGCCGTCGGCACTCCCGAACACCTTGCCACGGTCGAGGCGAGTTTTACCGGCGCTTTCCTCAGGGAGGTCCTGCCAGAGGTGCCGACACCCACGCGACGCACGAAGCCAGCGGCGGCGCGGGCCAAAGCCCTCGCGACCAGGTAGTCGCCGTGCCGGACACCGTGCCCTGGCGCCCGAAAGCGGGCGAGATCCCCCAGCAGCCGGGGGTCTATCGGTTTCGGGATGGCGGCAAGCGGGTGCTCTATGTCGGCAAGGCGAAGAACCTCCGGGCGCGGCTGAGCAATTATTTCGCGCCCCTGGCGAGCCTGCACGAACGAACCCGGCGCATGGTGCTGAGCGCGGCATCCGTCGAATGGACCGTCGTCGGCACGGAATTCGAGGCACTTCAACTCGAATTCACCTGGATCAAGGAGTTCGACCCGCCGTTCAACGTGCAGTTCCGGGACGACAAGTCCTACCCCTACCTCGCCATCACCCTCGGCGAGGATGTGCCGCGGGTGCAGGTCACCCGCAACCGCACCCTCAAGGGAGCGCGCTATTTCGGACCGTACACCAAGGTGTGGGCGATCCGAGAGACCGTCGACCTCATGCTCAAGGCGTTCCCTATGCGCAGTTGCTCGGATTCCACCTACCGGCGCGCGGAGCAGACCGGGCGTCCCTGCCTGTTGGGCGACATCGGCAAATGCGCAGCGCCCTGCGTAGGTCGGGTGACCAAGGAGGAGCACAAGTCGATCGCGCTCGACTTCGCCTCGTTCATGGCCGGCAACGACGCGACCTATGTCAGTGAGGTGTCCAGGCGGATGACTGCTGCGGCAGCCGTGCAGGACTACGAGTCGGCAGCGAAGTACCGGGACCAGCTCGGAGCCCTCGAGACGGCGCTGTCGAAGAACACCGTCGTGCTGTCCGACGACGTGGACGCGGACGTCTTCGGCATCGCGCATGACGAACTGGCCGCCGCCGTCCAGCAGTTCACGGTGCGCGGCGGGCGCATCCGGGGTGTGCGCAGTTGGGTCGTCGACAAGGAACTCGACCTCGAGTTGGACGAACTCGTCGAAACCGTCGTGCACAACGCCTACGACGAGCTCGATCCGCCCCGCCTCGTGGTGGTCCCGAAATTGCCGGACGACGCCGTCGAACTGGAGACCTGGCTCACCGGGCTGCGCATCGAACGTGGCGTCGGGCACGGGCGGGTAGTGCTGCGAGTGGCCCAGCGCGGCGAACTCGCGGCGCTCGCGCTCACCGTCGCACGGAACGCGCAGAACGCCCTCATCCTCTACAAGACGCGGCGCAGCGGCGACTTCGTCGCGCGCTCCCAGGCGCTCGCGCACATCCAGGAGGCCCTCGGCATGCGGGAGGCCCCGCTGCGCATGGAATGCTACGACGTCTCGCACCTGGGCGGCACCAACATCGTGGCGTCGATGGTCGTCTTCGAAGACGGCCTGCCGCGTAAGGATCACTACCGACGTTTCAGCATCCCAGAGTCGACCGACGACACCGAATCGATCTACCAGACCCTGACCCGGAGGCTGGCACATCTGGACGACGACCCGGTCCTCCCGGCCGTCGGGACTGACGAAACGGTCGAAACGGTGGCGCGCCCCCGGTTCGCCTACCGCCCCAATCTCCTCATCGTCGACGGTGGGCAGCCGCAGGTGGCCGCCGCCGTCCGAGCCCTTGACGACGCGGGCATCACCGGGATCGCGCTGTGCGGCATCGCCAAGCGGCTCGAGGAGATCTGGCTTCCCGGCAACGACTATCCGGTGATCCTGCCGCGAAACAGCGACGCGCTGTTCCTGATCCAGCGCATTCGCGATGAGGCGCACCGCTTCGCCATCAGATATCAGCGCCAGCGGCGCCGGCGTGACATCGGGTCTGTGCTGTCGGACATCCCCGGACTCGGCCCGGCCAGGGTGAAAGAGTTGCTTCGCCACTTCGGCTCGGTCACGCAGTTGCGAGCCGCGGATCCGCTGGCCATCGCGGAGGTGAAGGGGGTGGGTTCCGTGATCGCGCAGACCATCTTCGAGAAGCTCCGGGAGTGAGTTGGTCGGTAGGCTTGACGCTCAGGCAAACGCACAGGAGTGGAAACGTGACCACGCGATGACCGGAGACAGCCCCCGCCGGGCCGACCGAAACCAGGTCGCGCCGCACCAGGAGGTGCTCATCGTCTCCGGCATGTCCGGCGCCGGCCGGTCCACCGTCGGCAACGCGCTGGAGGATCTCGGCTGGTATGTCGTCGACAATCTTCCGCCCCAGATGTTGCGTCCCCTCGTGGAGCTGGCCGGCAAAGCGGGCAACAACCTTCCGAAGGTCGCCGCCGTCGTGGATGTGCGCGGCGGCAGGCTCTTCGCCGATCTCGAAGAAACGGTGGAGGCCCTTCGTGAAGCCACCCCGGTTCGCGTGCTCTTCCTCGAGGCGACGGATGCCGCGCTCGTGCGCCGGTTCGAGCAGGTTCGGCGCCCGCATCCGCTGCAGGGCGATGGAACGCTTCTCGACGGTATCGCCGCCGAACGGCAGCGCATGCTCGGACTGCGCGAATCGAGCGATATCGTCATCGACACCTCCGACCTCAACATCCACCAACTCGCAACGACGATCTCCGAGACCTTTTCCAGCTCCGACACCGCGGGGCTCCAGCTCACCGTCTTGAGTTTCGGCTACAAGTACGGGCTGCCCGCCGACGCGGACCTCGTGGCCGACATGCGCTTCCTGCCGAATCCGTTCTGGGTGCCCGCGCTGCGTGCGCTCAGCGGGCTTGACGCCCAGGTGAGCGACTATGTGCTCGCCCAGGAAGGCGCCGCGGAATTCATCGAGCGTTACGTGCTCGCCCTCGCGCCGGTGCTCGCCGGCTACCAGCGCGAAAACAAGAGACACGCTACGATCGCCATTGGATGCACGGGGGGCAAACACCGATCGGTCGCGACTGTTCAGCGGCTGGCTTCCCTCCTGCGCGAACAACCCGGAGTCGCGGTCAGCATCAAACACCGGGACCTCGGTCGCGAATAGCATCGACTTCCCGCGACATCCCGCTATAGCTTCGATGGCCACGGATCCGCACGATCCGCTGGATCCGACCGCGCCATCCTCGAAGAACCGAAAGTAAAGGAAGTACGGATTGGCTCTCACCGCCGACGTCAAAGACGAACTCGCCCGCATCGACGTGTCGAAGACCACGGTTCGTGCGGCGGAACTCGCCACGATCCTGCGCTTCTCCGGGGGCCTGCACCTGATCTCCGGTCGCATCGCGGTCGAGTCCGAACTCGATACCGCGCAACTCGCGCGTCGGGTGCGCAAGGATCTCGCCGAGCTCTACGGGGTGAAAAGCGAACTCTCGGTGATCGCCGCCTCCGGCCTGCGCCGCTCGAGCCACTACCTCGTGCGTGTGCTCGACGGCGAGACGCTGGCCAGGCAGACCGGGTTGCTCGATGCTCGTCGTCGACCCATCCGCGGGCTTCCGAACAAACTCACCACCGGCAGCCGAGAGGAGCTCGCGGCGATCTGGCGGGGAGCCTTCCTCGCCCAAGGCTCACTCACCGACCCTGGTCGCTCGGCGGCACTGGAGATCACCTGCCCGGGCAATGAATCCGCGATGGCCCTGGTGGGCGCGGCCGGTCGACTGAAGATCGCCGCGAAGGCGCGTGAGGTGCGGGGGATCCACCGGGTCGTGATCCGGGACGGCGAGGCGATCAGCGCGATGCTCGGGCAGATGGGCGCGCATTCGACGGTTCTCAACTGGGAGGAACTTCGCCAGCGCCGGGAGGTGCGCGCCACCGCGAACCGTCTCGTGAACTTCGATGACGCGAACCTGCGCCGCTCTGCACAGGCCGCGGTCGCCGCGTGCGCTCGGGTGGAGCGCGCCCTCGAGATCCTCGACGGCGACGTGCCGGAACACCTCCAGTACGCGGGAGACCTGCGGCTTCGATTCCGCGACTCGAGTCTCGACGAACTGGGCCACCATGCGGATCCGCCGATGACGAAGGATGCCGTGGCCGGTCGCATCCGCCGCCTTCTCGCGATGGCCGACAAGCGCGCCAGCGACCTCGGGATCCCGGGCACCGATGCGAATCTGCCGCCGGATTACGACGATGCCTGAGCCGATTCCGCACGAACCGCAGACCAGGCTGCCGGGCAGGCGCTGAACGCTGCCTGTCCGACGGGCGTCTGGACCGAGCCGGGTAGACTGAAAATCCCCGGATCGGCGCGGACCTGTCACGTCAGCGGGGCTCATGACAAGGAGATCGCACTATGGCCGACTACACTCTGCCCGAGCTGGGATACGACTACGGGGCCCTCGCTCCGAGCATCAGCGGCACCATCATGGAGCTCCACCACTCCAAGCATCACCAGGCCTATGTGACCGGGGCCAACGCGGCTCTCGCCGCTCTCGCCGCCGCGCGTGACAGCGGTGACCTTGCCAACGTCAACAAGCATGAGAAGGACCTCGCGTTCAACCTCGGCGGCCACGTCAACCACTCGATCTTCTGGACCAACCTGTCCCCGAACGGCGGCGACAAGCCGGTCGGAGAGCTCGCGTCCGCCATCGACGACCACTTCGGATCATTCGACAAGTTCACCGCCCACTTCACCGCCGCGGCGCTCGGTGTGCAGGGCTCCGGCTGGGCGGCGCTGGTCTGGGATTCGATCGGCGAGAATCTCCTGATCAACCAGTTCTTCGACCAGCAGGCAAACTTCGCCGCAGGCACTGTGCCGCTCCTCCTGCTTGACGTCTGGGAGCACGCGTACTACCTCGACTACCGGAACGTGCGGGCGGATTACGTGAAGGCGTTCTGGAACATCGCCAACTGGGCTAACGTCCAGCAGCGTTTCGAGGTCGCTCGTGAAAAGACGAACGGCCTGCTGGTACTCTCGTAGCACAGTGCTCTCATAGGACAGTTGCGCGGTACGGTCGGGATTCGTCCCGGCCGTACCGCTGTCCCCATCCCCTCGGGCCATACCCACACCGCCGCGCTCTCAGCGCCTCAGCAACAGGAGTCCCCTTGACTGTCAAGATCGGTATCAACGGCTTCGGCCGCATTGGTCGCAACTACCTCCGCGCGGCTCTCGCGCAGGGTGCCGACCTCGAGGTCGTCGCCGTCAACGACCTCACCGACCCCAAGTCGCTCGCGCACCTGCTCAAGTACGACTCCGTCGCGGGGCGACTTTCCGAAGACGTCTCGGTCGATGGTGACTTCATCGTCGTCGGAGGCAAGCGCATCAAGGTCCTCGCCGAGCGGGATCCCGCCAACCTCGGCTGGGGGGACCTCGGCGTGGAGATCGTCATCGAGTCCACCGGCCGGTTCACCAACGCCAAGGATGCCGTCAAGCACATCGAGGCCGGCGCGAAAAAGGTCATCATCTCCGCCCCGGCGACCGGTGACGACGGCACCTTCGTCATGGGAGTGAACGAGCACCTGTACGACACCGCGACCCAGCACATCCTCTCCAACGCCTCGTGCACCACCAACTGCCTCGCGCCGCTGGCCAAGGTCTTCCTCGAGGCCTTCGGCATCGAGCGCGGCCTGATGACCACCGTGCATGCCTACACCGCCGACCAGAATTTGCAGGACGGCCCGCACGACGACCTGCGCCGTGCGCGTGCCGCAGCGATCAACATCATCCCGACCTCGACGGGCGCCGCCAAAGCGCTCGGCCTCGTGGTGCCGGAGCTCGTCGGCAAGCTCGACGGTTATGCACTGCGGGTGCCAGTGCCGACCGGTTCGATCACCGATCTCACGGTCGAGGCCAGCCGTCCGGTCACCGTCGCCGAGGTCAACGCGGCCTACCAGGCGGCGGCCGAGAGCGGCCCGCTCAAGGGCTTCCTCAGCTACACCGAGGACCCGATAGTCTCCAGCGACATCCAGGGAGATCCGCACTCCAGCATCTTCGATGCCGGCCTCACCAAGGTGATCGGCACCCAGGTGAAGGTCGCCTCCTGGTACGACAACGAGTGGGGATACTCCAACCGCCTCGTCGATTTCACCGAATACGTCGCAGACCGCCTGTAGGGCGCCCGGATGAGCCTCCGCACGATCGATTTCCTTGGTTCCCTCGCGGGCAGGACGGTCGTCGTCCGCTGTGACCTCAACGTGCCGCTCGCGGGCACCGAGATCACGGACGACGGCCGCATCCGCGCGTCGCTTCCCACCCTCACACTTCTCACCGCCGCCGGGGCCCGCGTGGTCGTTATCTCCCATCTCGGACGCCCGGACGGTGCCCCGGAGGCGAAGTACAGCCTTGCCCCGGTAGCCGAGCGTCTGGCTGAGCTTCTCGGCAGGGCAGTGACCTTCGCCACCGACACGGTCGGACCATCCGCGACGCGAACCGTCGCCGGCCTGGCGAACGGTGACATTGCCCTTCTCGAGAATCTTCGCTTCAACCCGGGCGAGACAGCGAAGGGCGCGGATGAGCGGCGGGAGTTCGCGAGCAAACTGGCCGCATTCGGCGACGCGTTTGTCTCCGACGGATTCGGGGTCGTGCACCGGAAGCAGGCGAGCGTTTACGAGCTCGCCGAGCTCCTGCCGAGTGCAGCGGGAACCTTGATCGCCACCGAACTCGACGTTCTCGACCGCCTCACCGAGTCGCCGACGAAACCCTACGCGGTGGTCCTCGGCGGCTCGAAGGTGTCCGACAAGCTCGGCGTGATCGCCCACCTGCTTCCGCGGGTCGACTCACTGCTGATCGGCGGCGGCATGCTCTTCACCTTTCTCGCCGCGCAGGGTCACCGGGTCGGTGCGAGCCTGCTCGAGATCGACCAGCTGGATGTGGTACGCGGCTATCTGGCGAAAGCCGAAGAGCTCGGTGTCGAGATCGTTCTTCCCACGGATGTCGTGGTCGCCTCGAAATTCGGAGCGGACGCTGAGCACCAGGTGCGCCGGGCCGATGACATCGAGGGCTCGCCCTGGGGCGAGTCGGGCCTCGGGCTCGATATCGGCCCGGAGACGGCCTCTCGATTCGCGGAGGTCATCCGCGGGTCGAAGACCGTGTTCTGGAACGGCCCGATGGGCGTCTTCGAGCTCGCACCCTTCGCGGCGGGTACGGAGACCGTCGCCCGGGCGTTGACCGAGGTCGAGGGCCTTTCTGTTGTCGGCGGGGGAGACTCTGCCGCAGCGGTTCGCGCCCTCGGGTTCACCGACGACCAGTTCGGCCATATCTCCACGGGCGGCGGAGCGAGTCTCGAATTCCTGGAGGGCAAGAGCCTGCCGGGCCTGGAAGTACTGGGATGGACAGCAGCATGACCTCACGCACCCCGTTCATCGCCGGCAACTGGAAGATGAACCTCGACCACCTGCAGTCGATCGCCTTCGTGCAGAAACTGGCCTGGAGCCTCAAGGACGCGAAGCTCGACTACGGCACCGTCGAGGTGGCGATCTTCCCGCCGTTCACTGACCTGCGTTCGGTGCAGACCCTCATCTCGGCCGACAAACTCCCGCTCAAATTCGGCGGGCAGGATGTCTCGGCTCACGATTCCGGCGCCTACACCGGTGAGATCTCCGGCGCCTTCCTCAAGGCTCTGGACTGCGAGTACGTGATCATCGGACACTCCGAGCGACGTACGCTGCATCACGAGACCGACGAGGAGCTCGCCGCGAAGGTGGCGGCGGCGATCAGCCATGGCCTGGTGCCGGTGCTCTGCGTCGGAGAGAGCGCCGAAGACCTCGAAACCCACGGTCCAAGTGCGGTGCCCATCGCCCAGCTTCGGGCGGCGCTCGCCTCGGTGAAGCCTGGCGCGGACATCGTCGTGGCCTATGAGCCGGTCTGGGCGATCGGCTCCGGCCAGGCGGCCACCCCGGCTCAGGCGGAGCAGGTCGCGGCGCACCTTCGGGGGACTTTGGTCGAGCTCATCGGCGAGGCCGCGGCGGGCGCCACCCGTATCCTTTACGGCGGATCGGTCAAGGCATCCAACATCGCTGGCTTCATGCGCGAGCCGAACGTCGACGGTGTGCTCGTGGGCGGCGCGAGCCTCGACCTGGCGGAATTCTCCAGCATCGCGCAGTTCCAAAAGCACGTCGGCACCTGAGTTTCGACCCGGCGGCTTCACGGCGAACCGACGGGGCAAGTTATACTGAACCGCGCCCGATAGACATCATCGTCGCGCCCCAGAAAGGCTGTTCGTGGAAATTCTTCAGGTCGTCCTGCAGGTGGTGCTCGGAATCACGAGTCTCCTGTTGACCCTCCTCATCCTGCTGCACCGCGGTCGTGGCGGCGGGCTATCCGACATGTTCGGGGGCGGAGTGACCAGCAACCTCGGGGCATCCGGGGTCGCCGAACGCAACCTCAACCGCATCACGCTGATCCTCGCGCTGATCTGGGTGGCATCGATCATCGTGCTTGGTCTGATCACCAAGTTCGACGTAACCGGCTAGGAGACGTGCCCATGGCTTCAGGTGGCAGCGCAATTCGTGGTTCCCGCGTGGGAGCCGGACCGATGGGGGAGCAGGATCGCGGATTCCACGCCGAACGCCTGCAGGTCTTCTACTGGTGTGCGAACGGGCACGAATTGAGCCCGCATTTCCTCGCGACGATCGAGCCGGAAGAGATCCCCGAGATTCTGGACTGCCCGAACTGCGGTCTTCCCGCCGGTCGTGACAAGGCGAACCCGCCCTCGGTCGTGAAGGTCGAACCCTATAAGACCCATCTCGCCTACGTGAAGGAACGACGAAGCGAAGAGGAAGCGGCGACCCTCCTCGACGAGGCGCTCGAACAACTCCGCGCGCGCCGCGGGCGCCTCACGCCCCAATAGCTCCAGCGCTGCCCGCTTGCCGCGCCGGCTCCAGCGCTGCCCGCTTGCCGCCATCCGTCACGAACCGTCGCAAATGACGACGCTGGCGGTCATTTGCGACGGTTCGGAGGTCAGGCCGGTCGGGGCCCCCACCGGCTACCGGTGGCCGTACGTCAGACGCTGTCGCGTGGCGGGCTCTAACCAACCATTTGCGACGGCCGGAACGGCAGGTCCAGTAGGTAAAGTGTGGCCGCGGCTGTATCAGAACTCAGCCGGCGATCCGTCAGAAACTGTCGCGACTCTGGCTCCTGGCGACCGAGTGTGACGGATGGCCGCCGCCCAGACGTGCAGGCGGCGGCTGCCCGCATCAGCGTCCCAGCGCGGAAGACATGCCCCACGGCGGCGCCCGATCACCGAAACGTCAGTACTCCGTCGCGATCAGATCTTCCGGCACCTCGGCGGCAGCTTCGCGGTCCACGAAGAACACCGTGCGCAGCCGCCCCTCGACACCGGCGACGGGCACCTCCCAGGTGCTCGCCCCAGCGAGGGCGAGTCCGAGCGCCGAGGCCTTGTCCGGGCCCGAGAGCGCGAGCCAGATGCGGTCCGCACTGTTGATCGCCGGCAGGGTCAGGCTGAGGCGTTCGGGCGGTGGCTTCGGAGAATTGCGCACGGCGATGACGGCGCCCGCCGTGACACGGATGCCCGGGGCATCCGGGAAGAGCGATGCGACGTGCCCGTCCGGACCGACACCGAGGAACAGGATGTCGAACCGGGGGGTGTCCCGGCCGTCCTCGGCGGCATCCGCGAGTTCTGCGGCGTACGCGGCGGCCGCCTCATCGATGCTCGAACCGGAGTCCGAAGCGGGGCACCAGTGGATATTCTCGGGTCGCAGGGCGATGTGATCGAGCAGGGCGCCACGGGCCTGGGTGTCGTTGCGATCGGGGTCTCCCCGCGGGAGCCACCGCTCGTCACTGAACCACAGGACCACCCGTGACCAGTCGACGCTGTCCCGTGCGGGTGACTCGTTGATCGCCGCGAGCACGGCGCCGCCGACCGTCCCGCCGGTGAGGGCGATGTTCACCCGGTGCTGCTCGTCGAGCAGGTCGACCACTTTGGTGATGAATCGAGCGGCGACCGAGCCGGCGAGGGCTTTCCTGTCCGCATGCACGAGCACGCGGCGAGCGTTCGACATTATTCGGTCACCGCGATCGAACCCGTGACGGTCGGGGCGTCCAGCTGGGCGAGACCGTGCTGGATGACCGCCCCGAACAGGTCGTCCGGGTCGAGCCGCCGCAGCTCTTCGGCCAGGCAGTCGCGGAGGCTTCGACGGATGAGCGAGATGTCATGGATGGGTTGGTTCGGCTGCACCAGGGTGACGATGTTCGTGTTGGTGCGCTCCAGTTCGATCACGCCGGAGGCACGGTGCAGCCGCACGCCCTGGATGCCGCTCGAACCGTGCGCCGGGGTGACCAACTCGTGGCGGGCGGGCACCTTGAGCTGCATCTGCAGCCACGCGGCGAGCAGTCCCGTCGAAGGCGAGTCCGGAGCACCGTGGACCTCCGCGCTCAGGATCGGCTCGTAGGGCGGCTGGTCGAGAACGGCGGCCAGCTGGGCCCGCCACAGCGTGAGCCGGGTCCAGGAGAAGTCGGTGTCTCCCGGACTGTAGGTTCGCGAGAGATGATTCAAGAAGCCGCGGGGGTCGCGCTGCGCGGCGGCATCGGTGATGCGGCGCTGGGCGATTCGACCGAGCGGTGACTCAGACGCCACCTTCGGCGCCTCTCCCGGCCACCAGGCGACGACGGGCGCGTCCGGCAGCAGCAGACCCGTGACGAGGCCTTCCTGGTCCGAAGCGGTGTCCCCGTACGCCTTCAGAACGATGACCTCACTCGCGCCGGCATCGCCGCCGACCCGGATCTGCGCGTCGAGACGAGGAGCATCCGACACATCCCGGACATCGTTGCCGGTCGAGATCACAATGACGCGCATCGGATGCTCGCGAGAGGCGTCGTTGGCGGCCTCGATCGCCTCTTCCTCGTGGCCGAGATTCGTCGAGATCACCAGGGTGAGCACGCGCCCGAGAGCGACCGCGCCGCCTTCTTCACGGATTTTGACCAGTGCCTTCGAGATTCGGCTGGTGGTGGTGTTGGGAAGGTCGACGATCATTGGCGTCTCCAGACGGTGGTGGTCACGGGCGCCGCCAGACCCGCCCGTCCCGGGCGAGGAGGTCGTCGGCGGATGCCGGCCCCCAGGTTCCGGGACGGTATTGCTCCGGCTGGCCTTTGTTCGCCCAGAATTCTTCGATCGGATCCAGGATCTTCCAGCTCAGCTCCACTTCCTCGTGCCGGGGGAACAGCGGGGGGTCCCCGAGCAGAACATCGAGGATGAGGCGCTCGTAGGCCTCGGGGCTGGCCTCGGTGAAGGCATGCCCATAGCCGAAGTCCATGGTCACGTCGCGCACCTGCATGCCCGCTCCGGGTACCTTCGAGCCGAACCGAATCGTGACTCCCTCATCAGGCTGCACGCGGATGACGAGCGCGTTCTGGCCGAGCGCGGAGGTCTGGCTCTCGGCGAACAGGGCTTGTGGCGCTCGCTTGAAGACTACCGCGATCTCGGTGACGCGCCGCCCGAGCCGCTTGCCTGCCCGGAGATAGAAGGGCACCCCGGCCCAACGCCGGGTGCCGATGTCCAACCGGATCGCGGCGAAGGTCTCGGTGAGCGAGTCCGGGTTCATCCCGTCTTCTTCGAGGAACCCGACCACCCGCTCACCGCCCTGCCAGCCGCTCGCGTACTGGCCGCGCGCAGTGGAATGGGTGAGATCTTTCGGCAGGCGGATGGCGGAGAGTACCTTCTCCTTCTCGGCACGAAGATCCTTCGCGGCGAAGGACACCGGCTCCTCCATCGCCGTCAGGGCGAGAAGCTGCAACAGATGGTTCTGGATCACGTCGCGCGCGGCGCCGATTCCGTCGTAGTAGCCCGCCCGACCGCCGACACCGATGTCCTCCGCCATGGTGATCTGCACGTGGTCGACATAGTTCGCGTTCCAGATCGGTTCGTACAGTTGGTTGGCGAAGCGCAGCGCGAGAATGTTCTGCACAGTCTCCTTGCCGAGGTAGTGGTCGATGCGAAAGACGCTGTCGGGCGGGAAGACCGACTCCACGACGTCGTTCAACTCGCGGGCCGTGGTGAGGTCGCTGCCGAACGGCTTCTCGATCACCACGCGCCGCCACGCACCACCCACGTCGTCGGCGAGCCCGGAACGGCGAAGCTGCTCGGTGACCTGCGGAAACGACTTGGGCGGGATCGAGAGATAGAAGGCATGGTTGCCCATGGTGCCCCTGGTCGTGTCGAGTTCCCGGAGCGTCGTCTTGAGATCGGCAAAGGCGGCGTCGTCGTCGAACTCACCCTGGACGAAGCGGATGCCCTCCGCCAGTTGCTTCCACACGTTCTCATCGAATGGCGTGCGGGCGTACTGCGCGACCGCGTCGTGCACGACTTTCGCGAAGTCCTGGTCGGCCCAGTCTCGTCGGGCGAACCCGACGAGCGCGAAGCCCGGTGGCAGCAGTCCGCGGTTTGCCAGGTCGTACACCGCCGGCATGAGCTTCTTCCGGGCGAGATCGCCCGTCACCCCGAAGATGATCAGGGCGCTCGGCCCGGCGATCCTGTTCAAGCGGCGATCGGAGGCCAACCTCAGCGGGTTGAACTCCGGCGTGATTTCCACCGGGGACATTCGGCTCCTAGCGAGTTGTCGGCCGGGAGGTCAGGCGATGGCGCTGAACAGCGTCGCCCGATTGAGTGCCGGATCGGTGAGGGTGAGGGTGAGCACGGGACGACCATGGTCGGCGAGCACGCTGGCGTCTCCGGCGGCCTGAGCCTGGATGAGGTAGCCGTATGAAAACGGGCTGTCCGGGATTTCGAGGTCGGCCGGCGCCGTCGCGGTGATCTGCAGGAAGACCCCGGTGGCCGGGCCACCCTTGTGGTACTGGCCGGTGGAGTGAAGGAACCGCGGTCCCCAGCCGAAGGTCACCGGACGACCGGTCTTCGCGGCAAGCAGGTCACGCAGGCCGGCCAGTTCGTGGTTGGCGTGGCGGTCCACGTAGGCCTGCACGGCGAGGTACCCGTCCGGGCCGATCTGCGACAGCAGGGCGTCGAGTGCGTCGGAAATGGAGTCCGCACCGGCCAGAAGTTCGCTCGAGCCCCGCACCTCGACCCCGTCGATCGTGAAGGCGGGGGCGACGGGTTCGGGACGGGAGTCGAGCAGCGCGCGGGTGGCGATCTTGGCGGATTCGACATCCGGTTGGTCGAATGGGTCGATGCCAAGGATCCGTCCGGCGACGGCTACGGCATACTCCCAGACGAGCATCTGAGCGCCGAGGGTGCCGCTGATCTCGATCTCGCCGTCACGCACATCCTTGACGGCACGTGCATTCTCGACCAGGCGGACGATCTGAACATCAGCGAGCCGTTCGGTGAGTTCGGGGGAGTGGGGGTCGAGCACGACCGGGAGGAGCCCTCGCCCGTTCTTGCCGGTCGACTCGGCGATGAGCTGTTCCACCCAGTCGCCGAAACCGACGATGTAGGTGCCGTCGGCGACGATAGCGATCTTGTCTTTGAGCGGCAAGGTCCCGGCGATGGCCGCTCCGAGAACCAGCCCGGGATTGTCCGGCCGGTCGACCATGAGCTGGCCGGTGATGGCGGATGCTTCGGCGATAAGGGCTCGGATGTCGACGCCGGCCAGCCCGGACGGCACCAGTCCGAAAGCGGTCAGCGCTGAATACCGGCCGCCCACGTTCGGGTCAGCGTTGAACACGCGATAGCCGGCGGCGCGAGCGGAGCGGTCGAGCGGGGAGTCCGGGTCGGTGACCACGACGATGCGTTCCGCCGGGTCGATACCAATGCCGTGGAAGGCCTCCTCGTAGGATTTGCGTTGGCTGGCGGTCTCGAGGGTCGACCCAGACTTGGACGAGATGACGACAACCGTGGTCTCGAGACGGTCGGCGAGAGCCGCGAGGATCTGGCCAGGGTCGGTCGAGTCGAGGATGGTGAGTTCGACCCCCGCCGTGCGGGTGATCACTTCGGGGGCGAGCGAGGAACCGCCCATTCCTCCGAGTACGACGTGATTCACGCCGGAGGCGTGAAGCCGGTCACGCAACGCGATGATGTCGTCGATCAGCGGTTCGGAGATGACGACCGCTTCCGTCCAGCCGAGCCGCTTTCCGGCCTCGGCCTCGGCATCCGCGCCCCAGAGCGTCGGGTCCTGGTCGGAGATGCGGGAGGCCACGAGGTCGCTGACCAGTTGCGGCACGATGCGGTCGACAGCTTCCGCCGCCGCGCCGCTCACCGCGATGTCGAAGCTCACTTGGCCACCTCGGCGTTCGCCGACTCGAGAGCCGCGGTCACGGTGTCGAGAAGTTCATTCCAGGAGACGATGAACTTCTCCACCCCCTCCTTCTCGAGCAGCGCCGTTACCTCTGCGTAGGAGATGCCGAGGGCATCGAGGGCGTCGAGTACCGAGTTGGCGTCGTCGTAGTTGCCGGTGACCTGGTCTCCGCTGATGACGCCATGGTCGAAGGTTGCCTCGAGGGTCTTCTCCGGCATGGTGTTCACGACGTTCGCGACGGCGAGCTCGGTGACGTAGAGAGTGTCCGGAAGAGTCGGGTCTTTCACACCGGTGGAGGCCCAGAGCGGACGCTGTACCGTCGCACCGGCGGCGAGCAGGCCTTTCGCCCGCTCGCTGTCGAAGGCCTGCGTGAAGACCTGGTAGGCCAGGCGGGCGTTGGCGATGCCGGCCTTGCTCTTGAGGGCGATCGCCTCCGGGCTGCCGATCGCATCCAGACGGTTGTTGATCTCCGTATCCACCCGGGAGACGAAGAACGACGCGACGGAGTGGATCCTCGACAGGTCGAGCCCCGCGGCCCTCGCCCGCTCGAGACCGGTGAGGTAGGCGTTGATCACCTCACGGTGGCGCTCGAGACTGAAGATCAGGGTCACGTTCACGCTGATGCCCGACCCGATCGTCTCGGTGATCGCCTCGAGACCCTCGACGGTGGCGGGGATCTTGATCATGGCGTTCGGACGGTCGACCTTGGCCCATAGTTGCTTGGCCTGGGCGGAGGTCGAGGCGGCGTCGTGCGCGAAACCCGGCTCCACCTCGATCGAGACGCGCCCATCCTGGCCGCCGGTCGAGTCGTACACCGAACGGAAGATGTCGCAGGCATTCGCGACATCGTCGGTCGTAATTTCGAAAACGGCCTCGGTGACGGACTTTCCCGCGGCGGCCAGTTCGACCACCTGCGCGTCGTAGGCCTCACCCTTGGCGAGGGCGCTGGCGAAGATCGTCGGGTTCGTCGTGATGCCGACGACATTGCGATCGGCGATGAGCTTCTGCAGCCCGCCGGAATTGATCCGTTCACGGGACAGGTCGTCGAGCCAGATGCTCGTGCCGAGGTGGGAAAGGGCAGCGGTCGGGGTGGTCTCAGTCATGTTCGTTCTCCCTTACTGTTCGACGCCTAGACGGCGGCGATCGAGTCCTTGGCGGCGGCGATGGCGTGCTCGGTGGTCATTCCGAACTCCCGGAACAGCGTCTTGTAGTCGGCGGATGCTCCGAAATGCTCGATCGAGACGCTGCGGCCGGCGTCACCGACATAGGAGCGCCAGCTGAGGTCGCGGCCGGCCTCGATGGACACCCGCGCCCTGACGCTCCGGGGAATAACGGACTCACGGTACTCGGCGGACTGCTCCTCAAACCATTCGAGACACGGAGCGGAGACGACCCGGGCGTTGATTCCCTCGGCCTTCAGCCGCGCGCGGGCGTCCACGGCGATCTGAACCTCCGACCCGGTGGCGATGAAGATGACATCCGGGGCCCCGTTCGGCGCTTCGGCGAGCACGTACGCCCCCCGGGCGACGTGCCTGGCCGCCGCGAAGGTCTCGCCGACGGCGACATCGTCGCCGCGTTCGAACACCGGGATGTTCTGGCGGGTCAACGCGATTCCGGCCGGCCCTTTGCGACGCTCGAGTATCGTCTTCCAGGCCCAGGCTGTCTCGTTCGCGTCCCCGGGACGCACGATGTCGAGGCCGGGGATGGCACGGAGGGTGGCGAGCTGCTCGATCGGCTGGTGGGTCGGCCCGTCCTCGCCGAGCGCGACCGAATCGTGCGTCCAGACATAGATGGCCGGGGCCTTCATCAGTGCGGCGAGGCGCACGGCCGGGCGCATGTAGTCGCTGAAGATCAGGAAGGTGCCGCCGAACGGGCGGGTGTTCCCGTGCAGCACGATCCCGTTCAGGATGGCTCCCATGGCGTGCTCGCGGATGCCGAAGTGCAGCACGCGACCGTACCGGTTGCCGACCCACTCGTGGGTGGAGCGCTCCGCGGGCACGAACGACTGCGCGCCTCCGATGGTGGTGTTGTTCGATTCGGCGAGGTCGGCAGAGCCTCCCCAGAGTTCCGGGATCACCGGGCCGAGCGCGGTGAGCACGGCGCCGGATGCCGCGCGGGTGGAAACGTCCTTGCCCGCCTCGAAGGCGGGAAGAGCATCCTCAACGCCAACGGGAAGGTCGCCGGAGAGAATGCGGTCAAGCACCACCTTGCGCTCCGGATTCGCGGCGGCCCAGGCGTCGAACTGCACGTTCCACTCGGCATGGGCGGCCTGGCCGCGGTCGGTGGCCTTCCTGGTGTGGGCGAGGACGGTCGGGTCGACGTCGAAGGTCTTGTCGGGATCGAAGCCGAGCACCTTCTTGACGGCGGCGAGCTCGTCGGCGCCGAGTGCCGATCCGTGGATCTTGCCCGAGTTCTGCTTCTTCGGGCTCGGCCAGCCGATGATGGTCTTCAGGATGATGAGCGAGGGCTTGGATATCTCGGCCTTGGCTGCCTCGATCGCGTCGTTCAGCGCCGCGATGTCTTCCACATATCGGCCGGTCTTCTTCCAGTCGACCACCTGCACGTGCCAGTGGTACGCCTCGTACCGGGCCTTCACATCTTCCGTGAAGGCGATGTCGGTGTCGTCCTCGATGGAAATCTGGTTGCTGTCGTAGATCGTGATGAGATTGCCGAGCTCCTGATGGCCGGCGAGCGAGGAGGCCTCGCTTGTGATGCCCTCCTCCATGTCGCCGTCGCTGGCGATTGCGTAGATGTAGTGATCGAAGACGCTGGTGCCCTCCGCGGCATCCGGGTCGAACAGGCCGCGCTCGAAGCGGGATGCGTAGGCGAAGCCGACGGCAGAGGAGAGGCCCTGGCCGAGCGGACCGGTCGTGATCTCCACCCCGTCGGTGTGGCCGTACTCCGGGTGACCCGGCGTCTTGGATCCCCAGGTGCGCAGTGCCTTGAGGTCGTCCAGTTCGAGCCCGTAGCCGCCGAGGTAGAACTGCACGTACTGGGTGAGGGAGGAGTGGCCGGCCGACAGGATGAAGCGGTCGCGACCGATCCAGGTGCTGTCGCTCGGGTCGCGCCGCATGACCTTCTGGAACAGCAGATAGGCGGCGGGAGCGAGGCTCATCGCGGTGCCGGGATGCCCGTTGCCGACCCTTTCGACGGCATCCGCTGCCAGGATGCGAGCGGTGTCGACTGCGGTGTTGTCAATGGGTTCCCATTGGAGTGTTGCCACGAGAATTCGACCCTTCTGTTACGTACGATGTCTGTCCCGGCTGGGTCACACCACCTGAGGTAAATTGCACCGGCGGACCTGACGACATCGGCAGTACCGTGGGCAGCCCGACACGTCAACGGTGGCGGACGGGGGCTGCTCCGGCGGCGTGCGAGCACGTCCAGTATAGAGAAACCTGTGACCCACCGTTCGATCACCCGCGGGAACGCGACGGGGTCGACCTGAGCTCCCAGTCGGGACACTTAGACTGATTGTGGGGTGTGACCGGGTGTTAGAGGAGCAATGGACGTAGCGCTGCAAACGCGGAAGCCGAGTGAACGCATCGGCTTCGCCCGCAAGTCCAAGGCCTACTTCGCCCTCACCAAACCTCGAGTCATCGAACTGTTGCTCGTGACGACGGCTCCGGTCATGATCCTGGCCCAGGGGGGCATCCCGAATCTCTGGCTCGTTCTGTGGACGCTCGTCGGCGGCGCCCTCAGCGCCGGCTCCGCGGGGGCGTTCAACTGCTACATCGACCGAGATATCGATCGAGTGATGAAGCGAACCAGCAGCAGGCCGCTGGTGACCGGGGATCTCAGCGATCGTGAAGCGCTCGCCTTCGCCTGGGTTATCGGTGCGGCATCGATTCTCGTGCTCGGACTGTCGGTCAACTGGCTCGCGGCGGCACTGTCACTCGCCGCCATCTTGTTTTATGTCCTCGTCTACACGCTCCTGCTGAAGCGTCGCACCCCGCAGAACATCGTGTGGGGCGGAGCGGCGGGGTGCATGCCGGTGCTCATCGGATGGGCGGCGGTCACCGGCTCGCTCAGCTGGACTCCGGTCATCCTGTTCGGAATCGTCTTCCTCTGGACGCCGCCGCACTACTGGCCCCTGTCCATGCGGTATCGCGCCGACTACGCCTCGGTGAACGTGCCGATGCTGGCGGTGGTGCGGGGCCGAACCGTCGTCGGGCTCCAGGTTGTGTTGTACGCCTGGGCGACCGCCGCGACTTCGCTTCTCCTGATCCCGGTCGCGCAGATGGGCGTGCTGTATTCGGTGGTGGCGATAGCCGCAGGAGCCTGGTTCGTGTTCGAGTCCCACCGCCTCTACTCGATGGCGATCCGCCACGCCACCGTCAACCCGATGCGGGTGTTCCATAGTTCGATCAGCTACCTGACCGTATTGTTTCTCGCGGTCGGCATCGACCCACTGCTCACCCTGATCCGCTGAACCGAACGCTGACCCTACGATCCCCCGGAGGACCGCCGCATCGTCACCCCATTCGCCTGGCTCGCCCGTCGATACACCCTCGGCCACCGCGCACTGCGGTGGGGCACCACCGCGGCGCTCGTCGTCAGCATCTTCATCGTCTTCACCGGGGGAGTGGTGCGCGTCACCGGGTCGGGGCTCGGCTGCCCGACCTGGCCGGCCTGTGACACGGGATCTCTCACCACCACTCCAGCCCTCGGCATCCATGGTCTCATCGAGTTCGCCAACCGCTCGTTGACCGGCATCCTGATCCTCGCGGTCGGCTGGGCGATAGTCGCCGCCCGCCTGCAGAAGCCGCGGAACCGCACCCTGACCCGCCTGGCCTGGTCGCAGTTCTGGCTCGTCGTCGCGAACTCGATCGCCGGGGGCATCTCGGTGCTCACCGGGCTCAATCCCTACGTCGTGGCGATGCATTTCATACTGGCCATGGGCCTGCTCACCGCGACCACGCTCACCTGGCACCGTGCCAGGCAGTCGAGCCCGGCGCCCGCAGGCACGACACCGCCCACGGGCACTGCGGCGCCGAACGTCTCCGTCATCCTGAGCCGCGTCCTGGTCGCCGCCACTGGCGTGCTCATCCTGGTCGGCACCCTGGTCACCGGATCCGGACCGCACTCGGGAGATTCCGCCGAGGTACCGCGGATGGGGTTCGTGTGGGCGCAGGTGACCCTGGTGCACGGACTGCTCGGCACCGTCGTGATCGTCATTGCCGTGGCCCTGTTCCTGAGCCTCCGCGGACGGCCGCAACACTCCCTTGCCCGCCGTCGGGTGATCGTGTTTCTGATTGTGACGATCGCACAAGCCGCGCTCGGAGTGGTTCAGGCCAATACCGCCATCCCCGCCGCGCTGGTCGCCGTTCATGTGCTCGGGTCCGCTTTTGTCTGGGTGGGAGTGCTGCGGGTGCTCCTCGACGTGAACCCCGGATTGTTCCGCAACGTGCGGCTGCAGGTCCACTCCGCGGTCGAGGTGCCGACTCTCCGCTGATTGCAGAGAGCGCCCCTGTAGAATGGCAACCGTGGGAAGCGCAGGCTGACCCACTGTGTCGGCGTTGATACTCACGGCGTACGATAAGCGGCGCGGTGGCCGTGACGATCCGCTGTGGCTCGGCCGGGCGAGGGAATTCCCCGGCGTCTCATCGGGTTACGACAAGCGGATGCGCTGTGCGCGCAGGGATTTTGCAACAGGAAGAGGGAACAGATGTCTGACATCCTGATCGACCGTCCCGAACTCGAAAGCCTCGGAATTTACGAGTTCGGCTGGTCCGACTCCGACGTCGCCGGGGCATCCGCAAAGCGCGGTATCTCGCCAGAGGTGGTCGCCGACATCTCGAGCCTCAAGAGCGAACCCGAATGGATGCTGAAGAATCGCCTGAAGGCGCTCGCCCTGTTCTACAAGAAGCCGATGCCCGCCTGGGGTGCCGACCTCTCCGGCATCGACTTCGACAACATCAAATACTTCGTGCGCTCCACCGAGAAGCAGGCGCAGACCTGGGACGACCTTCCCGACGACATCAAGAACACCTACGAGAAGCTCGGCATCCCCGAGGCGGAACGCCAGCGCCTCGTCTCCGGCGTCGCCGCCCAGTACGAGTCAGAGGTCGTCTATCACACGATCAACAAGGATCTCGAAGAGCAGGGTGTCATCTTCATGGACACCGACACGGCACTGAAGGAACACCCGGAACTCTTCAAGGAGTACTTCGGCACCGTGATCCCGGCCGGCGACAACAAGTTCGCGGCGCTCAACACCTCCGTCTGGTCCGGCGGGTCATTCGTGTACGTCCCGAAGGGAGTGCACGTTCAGATCCCGCTGCAGGCCTACTTCCGCATCAACACCGAGAACATGGGCCAGTTCGAACGAACGCTGATCATCGCCGACGAGGGCTCGTATGTCCACTACATCGAGGGCTGCACGGCGCCGATCTACAAGTCGGACTCCCTGCACTCCGCGGTCGTCGAGATCATCGTGAAGAAGAACGCCCGCGTTCGCTACACCACGATCCAGAACTGGTCGAACAACGTCTATAACCTGGTCACCAAACGTGCCATAGCCCATGAGGGCGCGACCATGGAGTGGATCGACGGCAACATCGGCTCCAAAGTCACCATGAAATACCCCTCGATCTATCTCGTCGGCGAACACGCCAAAGGAGAAACGCTCTCGGTGGCGTTCGCGGGGCCGGGACAGCACCAGGATGCCGGCGCCAAAATGGTGCATATGGCGCCGTACACGCAGTCGTCGATCGTCTCCAAATCGATCGCCCGGGGCGGTGGACGCACCGGCTACCGCGGCGAGGTGCGAATCGCCGAAGGCGCCCACCACTCGGCCAACACGGTGCGTTGTGACGCGCTGCTGGTCGACTCCATCTCCCGCTCCGACACCTATCCCACGACGGATGTCCGCGAGGATGACGTGCAGATGGGGCACGAGGCAACGGTGTCCCGGGTGAGCGCCGAGCAATTGTTCTACCTGCAGTCGCGCGGGATGCCCGAAGACGAAGCCATGGCGATGATCGTGCGCGGGTTCATCGAACCGATCGCCCGCGAACTCCCGATGGAATACGCCCTCGAACTCAACAAGCTCATCGAGATGGGCATGGAAGGCAGCGTCGGCTAGGTGTCTGTTCCCACTCAAACCGTGCCCGCAACACTCCCCACGGATCCTGCGAGAGCGCCCGACCACTCACGCCTCGGCTCGAAGCAGCACAGCGATGGCGGCTGGGGCCTGGTGCCCGTGCAGGTGCGGTCGGCCCGTTTTGCCTCCTACGATGTCGTCGACTTCGAAGCCGTCACCGGCCAGGAGGCGGAATGGAAGCACACGCCGGTTGCGCGGGTGAAGCGGCTCTTCGAAGATCAGCTTCTGGCCGACATCCAACCGCTTACCGGAATCACCGCCTCCGGCGACTCGGTCCTCATCGAGTGGGTCGGACGCGCGGACAGCCGAATCGGCCGGGCGGGCAAACCCGAGGAGCGGGCATCCGCCAACGCCTGGAGTTCCTTCGCCTCGGCGCTGGCGATCACGATCACGGCCGAACAGCCATCCGAGATCACCGTCACCAGGTCTGCGCTCGGGGGCACCGCCCGTGCCGCCCACACCATCATCCATGCGACGCACCACAGCGTCGGCACGGTAGTGCTGCAGAACAGCGGGGACGCCAACCTGAGCGAGAATGTCGAGATCATCCTCGACGAGGGCGCCCGGTTGACGGTCGTCACGGTGCAGCAGTGGGATTCCACCGCCATCCATCTCGCCAGTCATTTCGCCGAGATCGGTCGTGATGCCCGGCTCAAGCACGTCGTCGTCTCGCTCGGCGGGTCGGTCGTGCGGGTCAACCCGTCCACCCACCTCTCGGGCGAGGGCGGGGATGTCGAGCTGTACGGCGTGTACTTCGCCGACACCGGCCAGCACCTCGAACAGCAGGTCTTCGTCAATCACGACGCACCGCACACGAAGTCCCGGGTCAGCTACAAGGGCGCCCTGCAGGGCGCCGGCGCGCACACGGTCTGGGTCGGGGACGTCCTGATCCGCCCGAGCGCCGCGGGCACCGACAGCTATGAGCAGAACCGCAACCTGCTGCTGACGGATGGCACCCGCGCCGATTCGATCCCGAACCTCGAAATCGAGACGGGCGACATCGCCGGAGCGGGCCATGCGAGCGCCTCGGGACGGTTCGACGACGAACAGCTGTTCTATCTCCAGGCCCGCGGCATCAGAGAGGACGAAGCGCGACGACTCGTCGTGCGGGGTTTCCTCGCAGAAATCGTGCAGAAGATCGGTTCGGCCGAACTCGAGCAGCGACTGCAGGACGCCATCGAGGCCGAACTCACCCTGAACGAAGGCTGACCACTAAATGAAAGAAGCGGTAGTGAGCATCAAGATCTGTGCCGAGAGCGACATCGAACTCGGTTCCGCCGTGCGGGTCGTCATCGACGACATCCCCATCGCCGTCGTGCGCGATTCCGCCGGTACCGTTCACGCCATCGGCGACACCTGCACTCACGGCGACATCTCGCTCGCCGAGGGTTTCGTCGAAGACGACACTTTGGAGTGCTGGGCGCACGGCTCCAAATTCTCGCTCGTCACCGGCAAACCGCTCACCCTCCCGGCCTATGAACCGGTGCCCGTCTTCGCGGTCTCGATCGTCGACGGTGATGTCTTCATCGACCCGACCCCCGTGGTCGCCCCCTAGATCCCAAGGAACTCACACCATGTCAGTACTCGAAGTCACCGGCCTCCACGTGAGCGTCGACACCGAACAGGGCACCAAGCAGATCCTCAAAGGGGTCGACCTGGTCGTGAACGAGGGCGAGATCCATGCGATCATGGGGCCCAACGGTTCCGGCAAGTCCACCCTCGCGTATACGATCGCCGGACATCCGAAATATCATGTCGAGAGCGGATCGGTCACTTTGGACGGGCAGGACCTGCTCGCTCTCCCCGTCGACGCCCGCGCTCGAGCGGGCCTCTTCCTCGCGATGCAGTACCCGGTGGAGATCCCCGGTGTCGCGGTCACCAACTTCCTGCGCACGGCCAAGACAGCCATCGACGGGGTGCAGCCCTCCATCCGCACCTGGACCAAAGAGGTCACCGAGGCGATGAAGAATCTGCGGATGGACACCTCCTTCAAGGACCGCAACGTGAACGAGGGGTTCTCCGGCGGGGAGAAGAAGCGCCACGAGATCCTCCAGCTCGAGCTGCTGAAGCCGAAATTCGCGATTCTCGATGAGACCGACTCCGGACTGGATGTCGACGCGCTCAAGATCGTGGCGGAAGGTGTGAACCGCGCGAAGGACAACACCGGGCTCGGCCTCCTGTTGATCACCCATTACACGCGCATCCTGCGCTACATCACGCCCGACTTCGTTCACGTTTTCGTCGACGGTCGCGTCGCGGAAGAGGGCGGAGCCGAGTTGGCCGATCGCCTCGAAAACGAGGGCTACGATCGCTTCCTCGCGCCGGCGAGCCTAGGCTAGGACCATGGCAGTCGCACTCGCCCCCGCGCTCTTCGACCAGGTGGAAGAGGCGCTCAAGGATGTCATGGACCCCGAACTCGGCGTCAACATCGTCGACCTCGGGCTGATTTACGACCTCACCTGGGATGACGACAACGATGCGCTCATCATCAGCATGACGCTCACTTCGGCCGGGTGTCCGCTCACCGACGTGATCGAGGAGCAGACGGCCCAGTCCCTCGACGGGGTCGTGGACCAGTTCCGCATCAATTGGGTCTGGATGCCACCGTGGGGTCCGGAGAAGATCACCGACGACGGTCGCGACATGATGAGGGCTCTCGGCTTCTCGATGTAGCGGCATCCGTTTTGCCGGCCCCTCCGGAACTCATCCGGGCTACCGGGTGAGGTTCCGGTCGTCCGAGCGGTTTACGCCGAACCAGGCCAACCGGATGAACCCGGCCGCGAGAAGCGCCTTGATGATCCCCCCGAGGATGAAGGGGTAGAGACCGTACTGCAGGGTCAGGTCGAGGTTGGTGCCGAGGACTACGGCGAGCCACGGTAGTCCGATGGCGAAGGTGACCACGGTACCTGCGGCGAACGACGCGATGGCGCCGAGGATCCGGTGGTCCCACGACCGCTGCGCGAGCCATCCGGTGAGAGCGGCGGCGAAGATGAATCCGATGATGTAGCCGCCGGTCGGGCCGGCGATGACCCCGAACCCCTTGCTCGCCTCACTGAACACCGGAAGTCCCAGGATGCCGAGGAGCGCATACAGGACCATGGAAAGCGAACCGCGCACCGCGCCGAGGGTACTGCCGACGATCAGAACCGCGAGCGTTTGGCCGGTTACCGGCACTGGCCAGAGCGGCACCGAAAGCTGCGCGGCGACCGCGGTGAGGGCGGCGCCGGCGACCACGAGTACGACATCCGTCGCGATGCTCCTTGTGACGAGTCGATCAGCGAGAGTGGGGCGGCCGAGGGCGAGGGGGAGGGTGCTCATTGGTGCTCCTTAGACGGGGGCGGGGAATAGACCCGGGGGTCCACGATTTATACTAGGGGCCGACCCCCTCCCTCCCGTTGTCGCAAGACGACTAAACAATTGGACTCTGCCTGTGCTCAGCGTGCACGACCTCGAACTGCGTGTTGGCGCACGCATGCTCATGGAGGACGTCACCTTCAGAGTCGAACGCGGCGACAAGATCGGGCTGGTCGGGCGGAACGGCGCTGGCAAGACGACTTTGACTAAAGTGCTCGCCGGCGAGGAACTCGCCACCGGGGGCACGATCGATTCGACCGGGGAGATCGGCTACCTTCCGCAGGATCCGCGCTCCGGGAACCCTGAGGACCTCGCCCGCACGCGCATCCTCGATGCCCGGGGCCTCGGCCAGCTGGTGATCGGCATGGAGAAGACCGCCCTCGACATGGGAGACTCCGACGAGAAGGTCGCCGCGAAGGCGATGAAGCAGTACGGCGAACTGCAGGACCGCTTCATGGCCCTCGGCGGATACGCGGCCGAGGCGGAGGCTGCGTCGATCGCCAGCAACCTCAGCCTGCCCGACCGGATTCTCGACCAGCAGCTCTCGACCCTCTCGGGTGGGCAGCGTCGGCGCATCGAACTCGCGCGCATCCTCTTCTCAGGGGCGGACACCATGCTGCTCGATGAACCGACCAACCACCTCGACGCCGACTCGGTGACCTGGCTTCGCGAGTTCCTGAAGAGCTTCCAGGGTGGGCTGATCGTGATCAGCCACGATGTGGAGCTCGTCGAGGACACGGTGAATCGGGTCTTCTACCTCGATGCGAACCGCCAGGTCATCGACATCTACAACATGAGCTGGAAGAACTATCAGCGCCAGCGCGCCGCCGATGAGGAGCGTCGAAAGAAGGAGCGCGTCAACGTCGAGAAGAAGGCCGGTGTACTGCAGATGCAGGCGGCCAAGTTCGGGGCAAAGGCCTCCAAGGCGGCCGCCGCCCACCAGATGGTGCGGCGTGCCGAGAAGATGCTCTCCGGCCTCGACGAGGTTCGCACCGTCGACCGGGTGGCGAAGCTGCGTTTTCCGGATCCCGCACCCTGCGGACGCACGCCGCTCATGGCATCCAATCTGTCCAAAAGTTACGGCTCGCTCGAGATTTTCACCGCGGTCGATCTCGCCATCGACCGCGGGTCGAAAGTGGTGATCCTCGGCTTCAACGGCGCCGGCAAGACCACCCTGCTTCGCATTCTCGCGAGCGTCGACCAGCCGGACACCGGTCAACTCGAACCCGGACATGGACTACGGATCGGCTACTACGCGCAGGAGCATGAGACCATCGATGTGAAGCGCACGGTGTTGCAGAACATGGTCTCGTCCTCGCCGAACATCACCGAGACCGAGGCGCGACGTGTCCTCGGGTCGTTCCTGTTCTCCGGGGATGACGCCACCAAGCTCGCCGGCGTGCTGTCGGGTGGGGAGAAGACCCGTCTGGCGCTCGCGATGATCGTCGTCTCCGGTGCGAACGTGCTGCTGCTCGACGAGCCGACCAACAACCTCGACCCGGCCAGTCGGCTCGAGATCCTGGACGCCCTGGCGAACTATTCCGGCGCCGTGGTGCTGGTGAGCCACGACGAGGGAGCGGTCGAGGCATTGAATCCCGAGCGGGTGCTCATCCTGCCCGACGGCACCGAAGACCTCTGGAACCGCGATTACGCGGAACTGGTGGCGCTGGCCTGAGAGCCCGCGGATCGACCTGGTAGCTCAGCGACCGTGGGGGGAGACCGAGGAGTCGAGAAGATCATCCTCGACCTCGCTGTCGGTGCGCGGTTTGGCCAGCCTTTTCGTCTCCCGTAGTTCGGCGCGCTCCTGCTCCTCGGGATCCTCGGCGTTACGCATCCGATACTCCTGGCGGATCGCATACCAGAGCCCGAAGAAGGCCATGATGCCGAAGAGCACCCATTGGATCGCATAGGAGATGTGCAGACCCTCATTGAGCTGCGGCCGCGGCAGCGCAACCGGGCGGGAGGCGGACGCCGGGTTCTCCGACACCATGAGCCCGTAGGCGCCGGTATAGGTCGGCTTTCCCACGAGCTTCGCGACATCGGGAAGGCGGATGGTGGCGAGCTCCCCTGGACGGTTCGAACGTCCCGAGAGTGTCGGTTCCCCGGCCCGAAGGCGCACGGTGACCGTCACTTGCCCCGAGCGTGGAGAAGGGATGTTGTCGGGTCGATCCTGCTTGTTGCCGATGGGAAGATACCCGCGGTCGACCACGAAGACGCTGCCGTCGGCGAGCAGCAGGGGATTCAGCACCTCGAAACCGGGCTGTCCCTTCAGCGGCCGATTGCGCACCAGCAGCGAATCGTCAGCCAGGTAACTGCCGGTGACCGTCACCTGCATCCACTGCTGCGTGGGGGAGTAGGAGCGCAGGGAGGGGAGGGCGTTCTCTAGCGGCACCGGCGTGCTGCGATAGTTGCGGTTCACCAGTTCGTTGGCGTCACGGGTCTCTTTCAACCGAGCAAGCTGCCACTGGGAGAGAGCGACGCACACCGCCGCGAAGACCAGGGCGAGGGCGAGATAGCCGAACCAGCGACCGCTGAGGGCGAAGCGCCACCGGTTCATGATGCACGGCCCGTACCGACCGCCGGCAGTCGGTCGAGCAGCTCGGAGACCGGTGTCACCACAACCGGAAAGTCCCGCGTCTCCAGGTAATCGCGCAGGTACTCGCGGTGGTCCTCGCAGGCCAACCAGACCTTCACCCGCTCCAAACCGTGGATGCGGGGGTTACGCCAATGGACGTTCCATTCGGCGGGGCGGCGGCAGCCGGCCCGGGAGCAGGTCGGTTCGGCGAGCTCCTCGTCGACGCCGATCACCGCGGATCGGCCCCGGTGACGTCGGGGCCGCGGCGCATGATCCCGCCCGGTCGCAACACCTGTGCGGCGGGCTTCGAAATGCTCGCATTGGCGAGAACGACGGCGACATAGGGCAGAACGATCGCCCCGACGGCGGGAAGCAGCCGCCACCAGCCGGGGACGATGAGGCACACCACAAGCAGGACCGTTCGGATGCTCATCGCCACCGTGTACTGGATCATGCGGCTGCGCCGATCGTCCTGCGGAGACCGGGGGAGGGAGGTGATCGACTGCTGCTGCTTTGCCATGGGGTAAACCAAGCTTAGGCCTTACGATTATGGGAGTTTGTCGGTGTTCGGCATACGTTCAGGGGACGTCGGGACAAGCGTCGACAGCGAGAGTGAGGGAGCGATGGCCGGCTCTGAATTCGTTCAACGGACAGTGCTCGTGACCGGGGGGAACCGTGGAATCGGGTTCGCGATCGCGGCGGAATTCCTGGCCCTCGGGCATCGCGTCGCCGTGACCGCACGCTCCGGCGAGGGTCCCGTCGGGAGTCTCACGGTGCGGGCCGACGTCACGGACGCGGCCTCGGTCGATGCGGCATTCAGCCTGATCGAAGCCGAGCTCGGGGTCGTCGAGGTGCTGGTCGCCAACGCGGGAATCACGAAGGACACGCTGCTGCTGCGCATGAGCGAGGACGACTTCACCTCGGTGATCGACACCAACCTGTCCGGTGCGTTCCGGTTCGTCAAGCGGGCGGCGAAGGGCATGCTCAAGGCGCGCTACGGCCGCATCGTGCTCGTCTCGAGTGTCGTTGGACTGCTCGGTTCGGCCGGGCAGGTGAACTATTCCGCTTCGAAGAGCGGCCTCATCGGACTCGCCCGGTCGGTGACACGTGAACTCGGCGCGCGGGGCATAACGGCCAACGTCGTCGCTCCCGGGTTCATCGAGACCGACATGACCGCCGAACTTCCCCAGGCGCAGCAGGATGCCTACCGCAAGTCGATCCCGGCAGGCCGGTTCGCCAGCCCCGAGGAAGTCGCGAGGGTGGTGGCCTGGGTCGCCGGGGATGACGCCGGTTACATCTCCGGCGCGGTGATCCCGGTGGACGGCGGACTGGGGATGGGCCACTGAGGCACCGCCCGCCGACCGGTGTTCAGCCGCGCAGGCCGAGCAGGGCAAGCAGTTGGCTCAAATCCCTCTGATCCATCAGCACGTCGGCCTCGTCCCGAACCGGGGCCTTCGCGTCGAATCCGACGGACAGCCCGGTGATGGCCATCATCGGCACATCGTTGGCGCCGTCGCCCACCGCCACGGTCTGCGACAGAGGCACCCCGAAGTCTGCCGCCCACTCGATGAGGGTATCCGCTTTGGACTGGCCGTCGATGATGGGTCCGACGAGTCCCCCGGTGAGCACCCCATCCAGAACCTCGAGGCGGTTCGCCCGCCAGTAGTCGAGTCCGAGCCGAGCCGCGACCGGGTCGATGATCTCGTGGAATCCGCCCGAAACGGCGGCAACCCCGCCCCCCGCGGCCCGCACGCCGGCGATCATCTCCGGCACCCCGGCGGTGATGCGCACCAGTCGGCCCACCTCGTCGAAGACCGTCTCCGGAAGCCCGGCGAGGGTCGCCACCCGCGCCCGCAGGCTCTCCTCGAAGTCCACCTCGCCGTTCATCGCGCTGGCGGTGATCTGAGCGACGGTGACACCCGAGCCCGCGGCATCCGCGAGCAGTTCGATCACCTCATTCTCGATGAGGGTGGAATCGACATCGAGCACGACAAGAAAACGGGGCATCGGATGCAGGCCATTCGTTAGGGGAGAAGGATCGACGAACCCGACGACATCAATCGACGGTGACACCCTTGCCGACGACGGTGATACCGGATTCGGTGACCGTGAACCCGCGAGCCCGGTCCGCGTCGGCGTCCACCCCGACGGTCGCGCCGGCGGCGACGACGACCTCCTTGTCGAGGATGGCCCGGCGCACCACCGCATCGGGGCCGATTCGCACCCGGTCGAAGACTATCGAATCGATCACCTGTGCCCCTGACTCGATGATCGCCCAGGGACCGAGCACACTGCGCTCGATGTGCGCCCCGGAGAGCAGCGAACCCAGAGAGACTATGGAATCGATAGTGGTGCCGAGGTTGCCTTTCGAGTCGCGCACGAATTTGGCCGGGGGCGAGTTGAGCTGCTGGCTGAAGATCGGCCATTCGCTGTTGTAGAGATTGAAGATCGGCAAGGCGGAGATGAGATCCTGGTGGGCGTCGAAGAACGACTCGATGGTTCCGACATCCCGCCAGTAGTACCGATCGCGATCTGTCGCTCCCGGAACCTCGTTGCGGTTGAGATCGTAGACCGCCGCATCCCCGCGAGAGACGAAGTCGGGCACGATATCGCCCCCCATGTCATGGTTCGAGCTGGTCAACTCGCCGTCGCGAAGCACAGCGTCGATGAGGATGTCGGCGTCGAAGATGTAATTGCCCATGGAGGCGAGCACCTCGCCGGGGGAATCCGAGAGTCCGACCGCGTTCTTCGGCTTCTCGAGAAACTGTGCGATGCGGGTCGGGTCGTCGGGGTCGAGCTCGATGACACCGAACTGGTCTGCGAGCGAGATGGGCTGCCGAATGGCCGCGACGGTGACTCCGGCTCCCGAGGCGATGTGCGCCTCGATCATCTGGCTGAAGTCCATGCGGTAAACGTGGTCGGCACCGACCACCACCACGATGTCGGGTTTCTCGTCGCGAAGCAGGTTGAGACTCTGCAGGATCGCATCCGCCGATCCCGCGAACCAGCGCTTGCCGAGCCGCTGCTGGGCCGGAACGGATGCGACGTAGGAGGTAGTTATTCCGTCGAGGCGCCAGGTCTGCGAAACATGGCGGTCCAGACTGTGCGATTTGTACTGGGTCAGCACGACAATCTGCCGAAGGCCCGAGTTGATGAGATTCGAGAGGGCGAAATCGATGAGGCGATAGTTGCCGCCGAATGGGACGGCGGGCTTCGCGCGGTCTGCGGTGAGCGGCATGAGGCGTTTGCCCTCTCCGCCGGCGAGCACAATGCCAAAGATCTTCTTCGATGCCATGACCTAACAGTAGAGGAACGATCACGCTGCAACACCTTGCGAACCGCGCTAGCGTTTGACCTGTGAGAGTCGATCTGATTACCAGGGAATACCCACCGGAGATCTACGGCGGGGCAGGCGTGCATGTCACCGAGCTCGTGAAGGCGCTCCGCCTCGACATCGACGTCGTGGTGCGCGCATTCGGCAAACCTCGAGATGAGGCCGAGGTCTACTCCTATGACGTGCCGCCCGCTCTCGCCACGGCGAACCCCACCCTCGCCACGCTCGGGGTCGACCTCGAGATCGCCCAGGATGTCGGTGGGGCGGACCTGGTGCATTCCCACACCTGGTACGCCAATGGCGCCGGCCACATCGCGCAGTTGCTCCACGGCATCCCTCACGTGGTGACGGCCCACAGCCTGGAACCGTTGCGACCGTGGAAGGCCGAGCAGCTCGGCGGCGGCTACCGCGTCTCGAGCTGGATCGAGCGTGACGCGTTCGCCGCGGCCGACGCGATCATTGCGGTGAGTCACGGCATGCGCCGGGACATCCTGCGTTCCTACCCGATGCTCGACGAGGCGAGAGTCTCTGTCGTTCACAATGGCATCGATCTCGAGTCGTGGCATCCGGTCGAGGATGATGCGCTCGTTCGCTCTCTCGGCATCGACCCGGACCGACCCTCGGTGGTCTTCGTCGGACGGATCACCCGGCAGAAGGGCCTGCCATACCTCTTGCGCGCCGCGGCGCTGCTTCCCCCCGAGGTGCAGCTGGTGCTGTGCGCGGGCGCCCCGGACACCGCGGAGATCCTGGCCGAGGTGCGGACCGGGGTGGCCTCCCTGCAGGAGACTCGGAGCGGCGTCGTCTGGATCGAGGACATGCTGAGTCGCCACGACCTGTCCGCCGTGCTCACCGCCGCGACCACGTTCGTGTGCCCGTCGATTTACGAACCGCTCGGGATCGTCAACCTCGAGGCCATGGCCTGCGGGGCGGCGGTAGTCGGAACGGCGACCGGAGGCATCCCCGAGGTCGTCGACGACGGGGTGACCGGCCGTCTCGTGCCGATCGACCAGGCCGAAGACGGCACCGGTACGCCGCTTGACGCCGACCGTTATGTCGCCGACCTGGCCCGGACCCTCATTGAGGTCGTGGGCGACCCGGAACGGGCCCGGATCATGGGCAGGGCCGGTCGGGACCGGGCCGAGAGGGACTTCGGCTGGGATCGTATCTCGACGCGCACCCAGGAGATTTATCGCTCCCTGCTGTGACCTGTCGAGGAGTGCGCTCGACCGGAATCGATTTGCCGAAAAGGTAGGGTTGAGTCATGGCCCGCGTTCTCCAGCTTTCCGACGTCTCCGTCGTCCGAGACGGCAACCACATCCTGGATTCCGTCAACTGGAGCGTCGAAGGCGACGAACGCTGGGTGATCCTCGGTCCGAATGGCGCGGGCAAGACCACGCTTCTTCAACTAGCTTCGGCAATGATCCACCCCACCGCCGGCGGTGTGCGGATCCTCGACGTCAACCTCGGCCGCACCGACGTCTTCGAGCTGCGACCGCGCATCGGTTTCGCTTCGACGGCGATGGCACGACGCATCCCGGCCGGCGAGCGGGTGCTTGATGTCGTACTCACTGCCGCCTACGCGGTCGCGGGACGCTGGAACGAAGCCTACGAAGACATCGACACCCGACGCGCGCAGCGGGTTCTCGCCGAGTGGAAACTGGACCACCTCGAAGACCGCCGCTTCGGAGGGTTGAGCGACGGCGAGCAGAAACGTGTTCAGATCGCCCGCTCGGTGATGACCGACCCCGAGCTACTGCTGCTCGACGAGCCAGCCGCGAGCCTCGATCTCGGCGCCCGGGAGGAACTGCTTCAACTGCTCAGCGGCTACGCGCGGGCCGAGCAGGCTCCGGCCATCGTCATGGTCACCCACCACGTTGAAGAGATTCCCCTTGGCTTCGGACATGCGCTGCTGCTGTCCCGCGGACAGGTCACCGCGGCGGGCCCGATCGGTGAAGTGATCACCTCCGAAAAGTTGAGCGAAGCCTTCGGTCTCGAACTGCAGGTGAACCAGAGCGATGGTCGATTCACCGCTCGTGCCGCGCAATCCTGGTAGCGCCGACCGCAATTCTGGTAATGTAGACCCTTGGCCCACGAGCCGACCCTTCCCCCTCTCTTCCCCACCTCAAGGAATTCACGATGAAGACTGACATCCACCCCGACTACAGCGCGGTCGTGTTCCGCGATCTCGCAAGCGGCGAAACCTTCCTCACCCGTTCGACGGTCAAGAGTGACAAGACGATCGAGCTCGACGGTGTGACCTACCCGGTCATCGATGTGGAAATCTCCTCGGCGTCGCACCCCTTCTACACCGGCAAGCAGCGCATCCTCGACAGTGCCGGCCGGGTGGAGAAGTTCAACTCGCGGTACAAGGGTTTCGGCTCGTAACCAACCAATTGCTGAGGCGGGCGCTTGGCGGGCAGAGTGAGCCGACTTCCTGCCGTAGCGTCAGCGTTCCGGCCAGGCGCCGTCGGCGACGAAAGCCGGGTCCTTGGTGCGTCGCATGTACTCCTGGAAGCTCGCGGCACTGTCGGCGGCCCAGGCCACCTGTTTCGTGTGCACCAGGGTGAGATCCGCTCCGAGGGTGTCGGAGTATTTGCGGGCGATGGCCTGCGCCACCCGACCGGCGGCAACCGCATCCGCCTCGGCATCGTGGGCATCCATCAACTCGACCCCGTAATACTCTGCCGCCATCTCGAGAGTGCGTTTGCCCTTGCGGTACCGGTCCATCGCCCGGTCGATGACGAGTGGGTCGATGATCGGAACCGGATCCGCCAGCGGTACGATGCCGTAACGCAGGCACTCACGGTTGAGCAGGGTGAGATCGTAGGCCGCGTTGTAGATGACGATCGGCACGCCCTGGGCGAGCAGGGCACGCAATACGGAAACGATCTCGGCGACAACCTCCGCGGCACCCCTTCCCTCCGCGCGGGCGCGCTCGGTGGTGATGCCATGAACGGCCGAGGCCTGCGCAGGGATCTCCACCCCGGGGTCGGCGAGCCAGGATAGCCCCTTCGGCACCCCCTCGGCATCGAGCACCCCCACGTAGGCGGAGACGATCCGACTGGTGTCGGTGTCTATCCCCGTCGTTTCGAGGTCGAAGACACCGAGACGGTCGTACCAGGCTGCATTCACCCTCTCAACCTAAGGCCGACCACCGGCAGGGTTCGGCGACCCGAGGTGCATCCAGTAAAAACTCTGCGTTCCCAGGGTGAGAGTGATCTCACCCTCCGCGCTGACTGTAGGGAACTCACCCCCGCCGAAGAGGTCGTAGAGCGTCGATCCGGCAAACTGCTCCGCCGTGATCGTCACCGCGATCGGGTTGTGCGCGAAGCTGAAGACGCAGAGCACGTCTTCGGCGGAATCCCCGAACTGCGTGCCGGATCCCGAATACGACCGCACGAACGCCAGCACCGACTCGTGGTTGGTTTCGAGCACGGTGAGCGAACCGAGCCCGAAGGTCGGGTGCGCCTTCCGCACGTGGATGACGTTGCGCACCCAGTGCAGGAGCGAGCGGGACTGCGCGAGCTGCGACTCCACATTGATCAGGCTGTAGTTGTAGACGAGCGACTGCACCACGGGCAGGTAGAGCTTGCCCGGGTCGGCGGAGGAGAAGCCCGCGTTGCGGTCGGGGGTCCATTGCATTGGAGTGCGCGACGCATCCCGGTCTGGCAGCCAGATGTTGTCGCCCATTCCGATCTCATCCCCGTAGTAGAGGAAGGGACTGCCCGGCAGGCTGAACAGGAGGGCGTGAGCGAGCTCGAGTTCGGCTCGCGAGTTGTCGAGCAGCGGAGCGAGTCGGCGGCGGATCCCGATGTTGGAGCGCATCCGCGGGTCGTAGGCGTACCAGCCGTACATGGCCTGCCGGTATTCCTCGGAGACCATCTCGAGGGTGAGTTCGTCGTGGTTGCGGAGGAACACCCCCCAACCGGCGCCGTGCGGGATGTCCGTCGTCTCGGACAGGATGCGGGTCAATTCCGCGGCGTTCTGCGAGCGAAGCGAGTAGAAGATCCGTGGCATCACCGGGAAGTCGAAGGCCATGTGGCACTCCGGTTCCTCTTCGGTGCCGAAGAAGGCGGCGACCTCGCGCGGCCACTGGTTCGCTTCGGCCACCATGATGCGACCGGGGAATTCGTCGTCGAACATCGCCCGAACGCGTTTGATGTACTCGTGGGTCGGCGGTTCGCCCTCGCCGTTGCCCTCATCCGACTCGAACAGGTACGGAATCGCATCGAGGCGGATGCCGTCGACACCGAGCTCGAGCCAGAAACGCATCACATCCATCACCGCGTCCTGCACGGCAGGATTCTCGAAATTGAGATCGGGCTGGTGGGAGAAGAAGCGGTGGAAGAAGAACTGGCGGCGCACCGGGTCGAAGCTCCAGTTGGACTCCTCGGTGTCGACGAAGATCACCCGGATGTTCGGGTACTTCTCGTCGGTGTCGCTCCACACGAAAAAGTCACCGTACGGGCCGGTCGGATCGGAGCGGGACCGTTGGAACCACTCGTGCTGGTCGGAGGTGTGATTGAGCGGGTAGTCGATGATGACGCGCATGTTGCGCTCGTGAGATTTCGTGACCAGGTCCTTGAACTCGTCAAGAGTTCCGAACTCGGGCAGGATGGCTCGGAAGTCCGAGACGTCATAGCCGCCATCGCGGAGCGGGGACTGGTAGAAGGGCGGCAGCCAGAGTGCGTCGATACCCAGCCACTGCAAATAGTCGAGCTTCGAAAGCAGCCCCTGGAGGTCGCCGGAGCCGTCCCCGTTGCTGTCGACGAACGAGCGGACCATCACTTCGTAGAACACCGAACGTCGATACCACTGCGGATCGAGGGTCAGTCCGGGCAGCTGGATGGGTGCGGTAAAGCTCACTGTGCTCCTCTCCAGAGCAGGGTCGTGTGCAGGTTCGCCGACGCTGTCGTAGTCGATGGTTCGCGGGCTGTTCAAGTCTAGGTGCGCGTGTGAAACGCCCGTGTAACTTCGTATCCGTAGACTCGGTGCAATGTCTGTTCACTCGCCTTACGCCGAACTGCTCGACCGCATGCCCATCGACAAGCGCGAGGTCGTGGTTCTCGGGAGCACGACCCGATATTGGGTTTACGGACCGGTCGATGCGCCGCTCACAATCGTCATCGCTCACGGGTATCGCGGCGAACACCACGGTCTCGAGCCGGTGATCGCTCAACTGCCTGGAATCCGCTGGATCGGGGCGGATATGCCGGGCTTCGGGGAGTCGACGCCGCTGACCGAGGTGCCCCATTCGATCGATGGATTCGCCAAGTGGCTCACCGCTTTCGTCGACACCCTCGGCCTGGGCGGCAGCGCAGTGACGCTCGGGCACTCCTTCGGCACAATCATCGCGACCCGCGCCGTGGCTGCCGGACTGGTGACACCCGCCCTGATTCTCGTCAACCCCATCTCGACCTCGGGGCTCGAGGGTCCGAGCAGGGTCGCGACACTGCTCACGGTGGCCTTCTATCGCCTGGCGGGCCGATTGCCGGATCGGATCGGCGAATTCCTGCTCAAACGCTGGATCGTCGTGCAGTTCATGTCATCGGTGCTCGCCAAGACGAAGAACCGGGCCCTGCGGCGGTGGATCCACGACCAGCACCACACCTATTTCAACAATTTCGCGAGCCGGGACTTTGTGGTGGAATCCTTCGAGGCTTCGGTCGGGTCGGACGTGAGCACCTATGCCGAGGGCGTTCACATCCCGACGCTTCTCGTCGCGGCGGAGCTCGACGACATCACACCGGTCCAGGCCCACCGAGACCTCGTGCAGACCATGACGGATGCCCGGCTCGAGTTGCTTCTCGGCGTCGGCCATCTGATCCACTATGAGGTTCCGGAACTGGCGGCGGCGGCCATCCACCGCTTCCTGATCGACCAGGGCCTCTTCGGCGAGCTGCCGCCCGAAGCGGGCAGCGTGGTACCGGATGCGGAACCTCGTCGGCCGTGAAGGTGATCTTCGACTGCCGGTATACCCGCTTCGTGCGTCATGACGGCATCAGCCGTTACACGGCCGGACTTGTCGACGCCTTCTCCCGCCTGCATCCGGTGACCATGCTGATCAGCGACAAGCGCCAACTCGCTCTGCTCCCCGACCTCCCCTGGGTGATGGGACGCCCTGGCACGAGCGCCCTCGAACCGTTCATCGGAATGCTTTCGATCAACCGGTGGAAGCCGGACGTCGTGTTCAGCCCGATGCAGACGATGGGGGCGACGGGGCGACGCTACAAGCTCGTGCTCACCGTGCACGACATGGTCTTCTATCGCATCACCAGCATCCCGGCGGGGTACAGCTGGTACGTGCGGGCGATCTGGCGCGCCTTCTACCTCACCTACTGGCCGCAACGCGCGGTGCTCGCCCGAGCGGATGCGGTGGTCACCGGCTCGTACAACTGCGAGCGGGAGATGATCGAGGCGCGACTCACTCGGCGTCCCCTGACCGTGATCCGACCCGGTGTCGACGACTCGGGACTGCCCCAACGGGACCGTCCCGGGTCGAAGACCCTGGTCTACATGGGCACCTTCCAGCCGAACAAGAACGTGGAGACCCTTGCCAGGGGCATGCACCACCTGCCCGGCTACACCCTTCGGCTCCTGTCAAGGATCAGCGAGGATGATCGCGAGCGGATGACGAAACTCGCGCCGGCCGGGTCGATCCGGTTCGACGACGGGGTGACCGATGAGCAGTACCTCGACGCCCTGGAAGATGCCACCGCAATGGTGACTGCCTGCTGGGACGAGGGTTTCGGCATCCCGCTCATCGAAGGGGAGGCAGCCGGTGTCCCCCTGGTGTTGAGCGACATCCCGCTGTTCCATGAGGTCGGCGGCGATGCCGCGGTCTACTTCGAACACTCGGACCCGGCTGCCTTCGCAGTCGCGGTGCTTTCGCTCGAGGCCCCGGGGGAGTGGCGGCGGCGAAGCGAGGCGTCCCGAGCACGATCAGCCGACTTCAGCTGGGACGAATCCGCCCGACGCCTTCTCGCGCTGCTGTCTGAACTGGTGCCCGAGGCGCAGCGCGTCACCCGGTAGGGTTACCGGCGAGTTTCAGAACCCGCTTCGCGCTGCTCCATCGCGTTCTGATCCTCGAGGTCGGCGCAATCCTCGGCCACCGACTCGACGTCGATCGGGTCGTCGAACATCACCAGTTCGAGTGCACCATTGACATGGCGGAAGCTATGCACAGATCCGTTGGTGATCGGGATGCCGCGGTGATAGTGCGTCTTGCGCGAGGCGTGGTTCAACACGGTTCGAATCACCCCACCGTGGGTCGTCACGATGAGCCGGGCGTCCGGCGCGTCGGCACCGCGCAAACTCTCGTGTCTTTCGGCCAGTGCGACCAGCGCCGGAATGACCCGAGCCGCCACCTCCTCCCGAGGCTCGCGCCCGGGCACTGCGGTGCTCCCGGGGAACAGGTGCAGGAGTTCCCGGTCGTTGAGACCCTCCGCCGCGCCGTAGCGCCGTTCGACGAGCGCCTCGAGCACGTGGATGCCGGCCGGATCGACGCCGACCGCTCCGGCGATGATCCGGCCGGTCTCGAGGGCGCGGGACAGGGGGCTCGTCGCGATCCCGTCCCAGGTGCGCCGCGCAAGGAGACGACCGGTGCGCATGGCCTGGGACCGCCCGGTTGCGTTCAGCGGAATGTCGGTGCTGCCCTGGATGCGTCGAGCGAGGTTCCAATCGGTTTCGCCGTGCCGCACAAGGTAAATCAGTGTCATACTGCGCAGGCCTTCCGGCGGTCGGTGGGCCCGGTCGCGTTCGACCTGCTGACCGACCGGGCAAAGGGTCAGGCGGTAAGTCTCAACGCGAGTTCGGCGAGTGTCTCCGATGTGCCCGCATCCAGCTTAACCGTCGCGCGCGAGTCACCCTTTGTGGCGCCGCGGTTCACGATCACGACGGGCAATTTGCGCTTCGAGGCCTGATCGAGAAGACGGATGCCGGAATTGACGACCAGGGAGGACCCGGCGATGAGCAGCGCCCCTGCCGATTGCAGCAGGGCGCTGGCCTCGGAGAACTTCTCGGTGGGAATGAACTCTCCGAAGAAGACTATGTCGGGTTTGAGAACCCCCCCGCACACCGTGCAATCCGGGGTGACGAAGGCGGCGATCCTGGTGAATTCCACGTCGCCGTCCGGACCCAGTTCGACGGAGTCCGGGGCGTCGAGCCAGCGGTTCGCGCGGGAGATGCGCTCCGCGACATCCGAACGGGCGAAGGTCTGCCCGCAGGTGAGGCAGCGCACCCGGTCCATGGTGCCGTGCAGGTCGACAACGCGTTGCGAACCGGCTCTCAGGTGCAGGCCGTCCACGTTTTGGGTGATGACACCGTTGACGATCCCGCCGGTTTCGAGCTCCGCCAGGGTGCGGTGACCGCCGTTGGGGGAGGCGCCGTCGAATCTCTTCCAGCCCAGGTGGCTCCCGGCCCAGTACCGCTTGCGGTAGTCGGCGTCTTTCATGAACTGCTGGAACGTCATCGGATTACGCGGGGGAGCGCCGTCGCCCCGATAGTCCGGAATGCCGGAGTCGGTGCTCATTCCCGCACCGGTGAGAACGGCGACAGTGCGGCCGCGCAGGGCGTCGGCGGCGGCATCGAGCTCGTCGCCGGTCGCCACCGGCCAGTCGCGGAGGGCAGAACGCGGCATGAGCACCACCCCTCCACTGATCGACGACGCCTTCGGGAACTGAGCCAACAATAGACAATCAAGTTTTCGGATATGTTTCCGAATGCTGGGTGTGTGAGCCGCCCGGCTACACGGACGATCCCCACAGGCCGGATGCGGCGGCAGGAGTTCCATGCACATCGTGCGAATCGACGGCCTCGGGCACCCGGGGCTCTCCGACTATTCGGGACTGACCGACGTGGCCCTCCGACGAGTGAGCGAACCGGCTGGCGGGCTCTATATCGCCGAATCGTCGAAGGTGATCGCCCGGGCGATCGCCGCGGGTCACCGACCACGGTCGATTCTTGTGCAGGAGCAGTGGCTGCCCGACATGGAACAACTGCTTGCGCCGTTCGATGTGCCGCTCTATGTCGGCTCTCCTGGCCTGCTCGAACAGATCACCGGATTCAACCTGCATCGTGGTGCTCTCGCGGCGATGCATCGGCCAGCGCTGCTCTCGGTCCCGGAGGTGATCGAGGGTGCGCGTCGCGTCGTGGTGATCGAAGATGTCGTCGATCACACCAATGTCGGTGCCATTTTCCGGGCTGCGGCGGGTCTCGGCGCGGATGCGGTGCTCGTGACTCCGCGCTGCGCCGACCCGCTGTACCGACGAAGCGTGCGGGTGAGCATGGGGACCGTGCTGCAGGTGCCGTGGACCCGCCTCCCCGAGTGGCAGGAGGGCGCAGAGATCCTCAAGAGCGCCGGCTTTCACCTGGTCGCTCTCGCCCTCGCCGAGACCGCAATCGATCTCGCGGTGCTCGCCGCAGATCCGCCGGAAAAGCTCGCCCTTCTGCTCGGAACCGAAGGCGACGGGCTCAGCCGGCATGCCGTGGCCAATGCCGACAGCATCGTCACGATCCCGATGTTGAACGGGGTCGACTCGCTGAATGTCGCGGCGGCGAGTGCGATCGCGCTCTGGTCGCTCCGGGTGCGGTGATCCCGATGATTGGGGCTCGGGAAAACTACCATTACGGCATGCCGGTCACCGAGGGTTCCCGCGAACTGCCCCCGCCGCGGGATCGCCGGCGTCCGACCCGAGAGCAGCTGTTCCGGCGCCGGCTTCTCGTCTTCTCGGCGACCGCGGCGGTGATCGCGTCCGGGATCTACCTGCCGCTGACGCTGCTCGCACCCCTCGCACCGATCGCGGCTCGGCCGGTGCCGATCGCCACTGCCACCCAGTCCGCCGCGGCTCCGGTGCTCCCCGGCTACGGGGCGACCGCGCTGGCGGTGATCGGGTATCCCGAAGCGTCCACCACCGCAGGGAGCACCAGGCCGCTTCCCATCGCCAGCATCAGCAAGATCGTGACGAGTCTCGTGGTGCTCGAGGCTAAGCCGCTGTTGCCGGGCAGCCCGGGACCGACCATCACCCTCACCGCCGCGGATGCCGCCCTCACGGCCCGCTATGCGGCGCTCAACGGCGAGACCAAGCCGCTCACCGCGGGCTCGAGGATCAGCCAGCTCGACTTCCTCCGGGTCACTCTCGTGGCGTCCGCGAACAACTATGCGGATGCCCTCGCCGGCTGGGCTTTCGGCTCACGCGCGGCCTTCGAGATCGCCGTGACGGCCTGGCTCTCGTCCAACGGCCTGGACCAGACCACCATCGTGGAACCGACCGGCATCGATCCGGGCAATGTGAGCACTGCGTCGGATCTCGTGGAAATCGGCCGACTCGCCCTCGCCGAACCGGTGATCGCCTCCATCGTCGCCATGAGATCGATGACGCTGAGCGGTGTCGGCAGCTTCCCGAACACCAACACCCTGCTTGGCCGACTCGGGGTCGAGGGCATCAAGACCGGAACTCTCAATGGATCGTCCAACTTGTTGTTCACCGCGACCTGGCGCTACGAAAGCCGCTCCATCACTGTGGTGGGTGCCGTGATCGGCGCCGTCGATCATCGGTCGGTGGACGCCTCCGTCACGACACTGCTTGCGAGCGTGAAGGCAGGCTTCCACGAGATCACCCTCGCGAAGCGAGGCCAGGCCTTCGCGGATTTCACCACGGCGTGGTCCCAGCGGGCCAAGGCCGTTTCCACGAGACCGGCGAAGATGCTGGTGTGGAGCAACGCGAGGGTGACGACGGTGGTCGACGCCCGTCCGGCCTGGATCGGCGGAGATCGCGCCGCAGCGGGCCGGGTCACGTTCACTGTCGGCAGCCAGTCGCTGAGCGTGCCGCTCAGACTCGACCGCGCCCTGCTCGATCCGGGGCCGTGGTGGCGGCTCTCAAACCCGATCAAACTCCTCGGAACCGGGTCGTGACGACGCGCCGTGTATGCCTGTTTGAGCATAGATTCATTGCGCTCACAGGCTTAGGCCTTAGGGTGAAACCATCCTAAGGAGCGCCCGCTCGTCTACCCCGACTGGGAAGTCATTTCGAATCGAGGTATCGTGAGCGATGCAACCGTGCCACCGGTAGTGACCTTCACCAAGACCAAGCCAGGCGGGTCGCGCGCCAACCCGACGACGGAGTATTCGTCCCTGTTGCGCACCGTTCGCGACGCCGGACTCCTGCGCCGCCGCACCGGCTTCTACGTCATGATGTTCTCCATCATCACGATCGCTCTCGGGGGCGCCATCACCGGCTTCATCCTGCTGGGGGACACCTGGTATCAGTTGCTCATCGCCGCCGCTCTCGGCATCATCCTCACCCAGTACGCGTTCCTCGCCCACGAGGCAGCCCACCGGCAGGTCTTCGAGTCGGGGCGAGCCAACGACCTCGCCGGGCGTACCCTCGCCAACCTGTTCGTCGGTATCAGCTATTCCTGGTGGATGACGAAACACAGCCGTCACCACGCGAACCCCAACGTCATCGGCAAAGACACGGACATCGAGCGGGACTTCGTCTCCTTCACGCCGGAGGATGCCGCTCGAGCACGGGGACTGTACGCCTGGGCGACCCGCCGCCAGGGCTACCTGTTCTTTCCGGCCCTGCTGCTCGAAGGCATCAACCTGCACATCCTCGGTTTCAAGACGGTGTTCGGCCGCGATCGGGTCGACCGACGCTGGGTCGAGATCAGCATGCTGGTGCCCCGTATCGCGCTCTACGTCACCGTGATCTTCATGTTCCTGCCGGTCGGAATGGCCTTCGCCTTCATCGGCGTGCAGGTCGCGGTCTTCGGTCTATACATGGGTGCGTCTTTCGCCCCGAACCACAAGGGCATGCCGATTTTGGCGCATGACAGCACCGTTGACTTTCTTCGCCGGCAGGTGCTCACCTCGCGCAACATCACCGGCCTCGGTACGACGACCTTCATGGGTGGCCTCAACTATCAGATCGAGCACCACCTTTTCCCGAACATGCCTCGACCTCACCTCGCCAAGGCTCGGGAGATCGCCAAGGAGTACTGTGACTCGCACAACATCCTGTATACCGAAACCACTCTCACGCAGTCCTATGGCATTGTGATCGCCTACCTCAACCGCGTCGGACTCTCCGCCGGCGGCGATCCGTTCGACTGCCCGGCGGCCACCCAGTTCGGTCGCTGACCGGCTTCGCCGGCAGGCGCGGCGGACGTTTACTCCACCGGAGTGCGTGTGCTGTACGGTCCGGCATCCGGTCTCTTCGCCGTGATCCCGTCGCCGGATGACTGGTGGCGGATCCGGCGCAGCACCCATGGCATCAGGAACTCGCGGGCCCACCCCATGTCCTCTACCCTGGCCTGCCGCCACGGCACGCGTTCGAGGGGTTCGGGCGAAAAGGGCTTCAGGTCGTTGTCGACATTGAGGGCTTCGAGTACCATGCGGGCGATCGTGTTGTGGCCGATCGGCGAAAAGTGCAGCCGGTCCGGTGCCCACATCCGGGTATCGCTGAGTTCACGCAGGGCCCACAGGTCCGCGACCACCAGGTCGTGGCGCAGGGCGATCGCGCGAAGGTTCTCGTTGTAGATCGCGACCTTGCCCCGGGAGCGGCCCAGCACCGGAGTCATCCCGAGGTCCGGTCCGGTGAAGAGCACGACTGTCGCCCCGTCCGAGCGCAGCCGGGTGATGCCCTGTTCGAGGATCGCGGCGAGCCGGTCCGGATCCGTATTGGGCCGAATGATGTCGTTACCCCCGGCCGAGATCGTGACGAGGTCGGGTCGCAGGGCGAGCGCAACATCCACCTGCTCGCTCAGGATCTGGCGAAGCAGCCGACCACGGATGGCGAGATTCGCGTACGCGAAATCATCAGTCTTCGTGCTCAGCACCTCCGCGACCCGGTCGGCCCAGCCACGATTGCCCCCGGGGCTCTTCGGTTCGGGGTCACCGATTCCCTCGGTGAATGAATCTCCGAGTGCAACGTAGCGGGACCAGGGATGCTGCTGAGTCATGCCTCTAGCTTGCATCAGGTGCCGCGGCGCGCCAAACCGGGGACTAACAGGGGATTCGTTTCGAGTCAAGGCCCTTGTCCCCCAAACGGGGCAGTGGCAGAGTATTCAACGGCATTCGAGATTCGAAATGTCGACATCACGATTCATTGGAGCGAAGACCATGGGCATCATCGGTTGGATCATTCTTGGACTCATCGCCGGCGCCATCGCCAAGGCGATCCTCCCAGGCAAACAGGGCGGCGGCTGGCTCATCACCCTGATCCTCGGCGTCGTGGGCGCACTGCTCGGCGGCTTCCTCGCCAGCGCCATCTTCAACATCCCGATGGGTGGCTTCTTCGAGATCCGCACCTGGATCATCGCGATCCTCGGCTCGATCGTCGTGCTTCTCATCTACGGCCTCGTCACCGGCGGCTCACGCCGCCGCGCATAACCCACGCCCCCGGAACTCCGGCCCCCCGCCTTCGGGCGGGGGGCCGTCCCGCAGACGAGCGGCGGGCGAGGTCTCTGGTCGCACCTAGGCTCGACTGATGACCCACCCGCAGCCCTTCGGACCCCAGGTGGGCACCTCGGCAGCGGAACACCTCTCACCCGCATTCCCAGAACGCGCCGCCCGCGGCACCGCCGACAAGTTGCGGGCCTGGCAGCAGGAGGCGATCGCCGAATACTTTCTGCGGGAGCCGAAGGATTTTCTGGTCGCGGCGACCCCGGGGGCCGGAAAGACCACGTTCGCGCTCCGCCTGGTCACCGAACTCCTCGCCCAGCGCAAGATCGACCGGGTGACTGTGGTCGCCCCGACCGAGCACCTCAAACGCCAGTGGGCGGATGCAGCCCACCGCGTAGGCGTGCGGCTCGATCCGAGCTTCAAGAATGCCCAGGGTTGGGCTGGCAAGCACTTCCACGGCGTTGCGGTTACCTACGCCCAGGTGGCAACCCGAGCGGCTCTTCACCGGTCCATGACCGAGGGCGGCCGCACCCTGGTGATTCTCGACGAGGTGCACCACGGCGGCGATGCTCTCAGCTGGGGGGACTCCATCCGGGAGGCCTTCGAGCCGGCCACGCGGCGGCTCTCCCTCACCGGCACGCCCTTCCGGTCGGACACCTCGCCGATTCCCTTCGTGACCTACTACCCCGACGAGCACGGCATCCGCACCTCCCGGGCCGACTACGCCTACGGCTACGGCCGTGCCCTGGCCGACGGCGTCGTGCGCCCGGTCATCTTCCTCGCCTACGCGGGGCGGATGCGCTGGCGCACCCGCACGGGGGATGAGATGGAGGCCCGTCTCGGCGAGGGCGACACGAAGGACATCACGGCCCAGGCTTGGCGCACCGCCCTCGACCCCGAAGGCGAATGGGTGCCCGCAGTCCTGAAGGCGGCAAACCGCCGCCTCACCGAGGTGCGTCACGGCATCCCGGATGCCGGGGGCCTCGTGATCGCCACGGACCACTACGCGGCGCGGGCCTATGCGGACATCCTCGCGAAGGTGACCGGAGAGGCACCCACGATCGTGCTCTCCGACGAGAAGTCGGCCAGCGACCGGATCGCCGAGTTTGCGGCATCCGACTCGCGCTGGATGGTGGCCGTGCGCATGGTGTCGGAGGGTGTTGACATCCCGCGCCTCGGGGTCGGGGTCTACGCGACATCCGCGTCGACTCCGCTGTATTTCGCCCAGGCGATCGGCCGTTTCGTGCGCACGAGGCGACGCGGTGAGACTGCGTCGATCTTCCTTCCGAGCATTCCCTCCCTCCTTGGCCTCGCTTCCGCGATGGAACTGCAGCGGGACCACGCGCTCGACCGGGATCCGGGAGAAGGGCTCGAGGAAATCCTGCTCGACGACGATGCCGCCGATGAGGCGAACCGGGTCGAATCGGCCTCGGGTGACGCGCTGCTCTTCGACTTCAAGGCCCTCGGCTCCGAGGCCGCCTTCGACCGGGTGCTGTTCGACGGGGACGAGTTCGGCGCGGGCGCGCCGCCCGACAGCCTGGAGGAACTCGACTTCATCGGCATCCCGGGACTTCTCGAGCCCGACCAGGTGAAGGAACTGCTTCGTCATCGTCACCAGCGCCAGGCCAGGCGGATCGGCGAGCAGCAGCGGCAGGGGTCCGCCTCCGGCGTCGATGCGGAGATCGTGCCGCTGTATCGCAACCTCAAGGAGCAGCGCGCGCTGCTCAACAGTCTGGTCGGGATGCGGGCGAAGGGCACCGGCGAGCCGCACGGCATCATACATTCCGAACTGCGACGGATGGCCGGCGGCCCGGCAGTCCCGCAGGCGAGTGTGTCCCAGCTGCAGGCCCGCATCGACCTGCTGCGGCGAGGACTGCGGAGCTGACGGACACGGCCCTGTTTAAAATCGAAGCCGCGCGCACCCGACGAATTCTGTTCGAAGATATCGTCAGGGCTGGCGACCGCTCCGGCAGATGCTTGACCCTTGTGGACTCTCGGCGGCGAAGCATCCAATTCCAGGCCGACAATCCAGGTGGGTCATGCATGACAGACATCCTGCAGCGCGTTCCGGATACGGACGCCACTTGCGCGTGCGACCTTCGGTCCAACGGCGCAGATCCGCCCTGGTGATTTGAATCCGCACAGGCGTGCTTCACGCTATATAGTACTTTATATACAGAAGGGAGTTCCTCATGGCAGTCACCTCAATTGACATCGATCCCGACGAACTTCGCACGGCAAGGGAGCTCACCGGCTCAAGCAGTAACCGGGAAACGGTCGATCTGGCCCTCCGCACGCTGATCGCTCTCCGCCGTCAGCCCGCCTCCATAGAGCGCATCATCGGTCGTCGATTCGACGACGACCAGATCGATGCGGGCACAATCCGGCCGGCATCCGATTAGTGGCAACCTATCTGGTCGATAACAGCATCTGGCAGAAGGCGAACCGGAGCGAGAGGATCGCCGCACGCCTCCGGGTGCTTTCCCCACACCACCTCATCATGACCTGCCCGCCACAAGTATTGGAATACTGCCACTCGGCGCGCACCGCCACCGAGTATGCAGAACTCCGTGACGACATGGAGAGTCTGCTCCCCGCGTTGACTCACCCCACTACGAGCCAGGCGCTGGATATCCAGCAGGCACTCTGGAAACGCGGACTGATGCGTTCGGCCGGAGCATTCGACTGCCTGATCGCCGCGTATGCCATCGTCAACGACGCGATCATCCTGAACAGCGACCGGGACTTCGGCTACATCGCGGACGCCACCGCCGGAACCGTCCGCCAGGAGTTCGTATCCGAGTGAAATCCGTCAATGCGACTAGAAACGCTGGTGGTGGATCTAGTCCAGAGCGCTGCCGAGCAGGCCTCTAGTCTTGCATGATGAATTCTCACTTAAGGTGACAATCCGCGTGCCCGCCCCGAACTGGGGCAGACACGAGAGTGCGATCCGGTGCACACTGGTGCGAGTGGCGTGCTTTGGAATTGGGTTCGTGGTGCGTGAACTGGTGCGGGGAGCGCGGTATGTCGGGGGATTCAGAGTGGCTTTCCGGGCGACAGCGGCGCGGACTCGTCACGGCGATAGCCTGCGGCGTCGTGTCAATAGGCGTGATTCTCGGGGGCTCATCGGCGGCATCGGCCACATCCACCGCTTGGCCGGGTTCGGTCTCAAACTCCCAGATCTTCCCCGGGGGACTCTGGACCAACCCCTCGACCCTGGCGTCGTCCGCGGCCGCCAAGCTCGGCGCATCCGGTCGCACGGCGGATGCCGCGCTGGTGCGCCAGATCTCCTCGCAGCCGAGCGCCACCTGGCTCGGCGACTGGTGGAGCCCGAGTCTTCTCACTTCAAAACTGCGTGGGATACTCGCGGCCTCTGCGGCCTCCGGCAGCACTCCGGTGTTCGTCACCTATGCGATTCCGAACCGCGATTGCGGAGGGTATTCCGCTGGAGGGTACACCGAGAGCGAGTACCTCGCCTGGAACCGGACGATCGCATCGACCCTGCTCGGGTCGCCGGCCGTCGTGCTCATGGAGCCGGACTCCATCGCGATGCTCGGCGAGGCGCGCTGCGCGGCTGTCGCTGGCGCGAGGCTGCAGCTGCTCGCCCAGGTCGCGAAGATCTACTTCGATGTGGGGGTGCCCGTCTATCTCGATGGCGGGAACAGTCGCTGGGTTGCTCCTGGCATCATGGCGACCCGGCTTTCCACGGCGGGCGTGCAGTACGCCCGCGGATTCTTTACAAACGTGGCGAACTTCTCCCGGGTGGATGCCGAACGCAGCTATGCGGACTCCCTCAGTGCACTGCTCGGCGGTAGCCACTTCGTGATCGATGTCTCTCGCAACGGTTCCGGCTGGCAGGGCTCCTGGTGCAACCCGCCCGGCGCCGCCCTCGGCCAGAACCCGCACGTCACCGCAGGCACCACCGGCCTCGATGCCCTGCTGTGGGTGAAGAACCCTGGGGTGAGCGACGGGTCGTGCAACGGGAGCCCGGCCGCCGGGGCGTGGTTCGAGGCATCCGCGCTGCTTCTGGTCGCGAATCGGGCCGCTCGTTAGGGTCACCGGAAGTCGCGGGATGACGTGCGGGTCGACATCGGCAGAGCTTCGAGACGGTCGGCGAGCAGGTTCGTGACCCCCTCCGGGGAGCGCTCGAGGATGCCGCGCACAATGAGCGCGGGGGAGTCCCGGGCGATGCGGCGGTAACGGTTCCAGACGCCGACGCTGCAGATCACGTTGACGAACCCGTTTTCGTCCTCGAGGTTCATGAAGGTGATGCCGCTCGCCGTTGCCGGCCGTTGCCGGTGAGTGACGACGCCGCCCACTTCGATGCGGCGGCCGGACTCCGCCGTCTTGAGATCGTCCGAGCTGAGAGCACCCCGTTCCCGAAGGGCTTCCCGCAGATAGCGGAGAGGGTGGTCGTCGGGGGAGATACCGGTGGCCCAGAGGTCGGAGGCGAGGATCTCCGAGGTGCTCGGCATCGAGAACAACGGCGGTTGCACGGTGACCATGCTGCCGGCGAGAAACTCCTCCCGGTCCCGAGCGGCATCGCCCGCAGCCCAGAGCGCCTCCCGCATGCTGAGACCGAGGGATTCGAAGGCACCGGCCGCGGCGAGGGCTTCGAGCTGAGGGGTGTTGAGTCCGACCCGACGCACGAGGTTCGCGAGGTCGGTGAAGTCGCCGTTCTTCTCACGCTCGGCGACGATCTTTTTGGCGAGGGTCTCGCCGATGCCGGTGACTTCGGCGAGTCCGAGACGCACCGCGAGATTGCCATCGCGCCGGTGATCGTCGCAGTCGAAGTGGGCCGTTCGATCGTAGGCGCCGACGGGCGGTTGGTGGGGGTGCAGGCAGGAGGCGGTGCCCGTCGGCACGGTCTCGATACGCGCCGCAGACGGCGCTACTCGACCAGCGGTCGGCACGGTCTCGATACGCGCCGCAGACGGCGCTACTCGACCAGCGGTCGGCTCGAGCCCCGGCTGCCAGCCCGATCGAAGGATGTCGGAGCGCCGCACTTCGACACCGTGCCGCCGGGCATCCGACACCAGGGAGAGCGGTGAATAGAAACCCATCGGCTGGGCGCGCAGCAGCGACGCGAGAAATGCCCCGGGGTAGTGCAACCGCAGCCAGGAGCTGGCGTAGACGAGCAGCCCGAAGCTGAGACTGTGGCTCTCGGCGAACCCGAAGTTGGCGAAGGCCTCGATCTTGGCGTAGATGTCGTCAGCGACCTGCCCGACGATGCCGTTGCTGGCCATGCCGGCATAGAGCGTCGTCTTGAGCGAGGCGATCTTCTCCTGCCCGCGCTTGGAGCCCATCGCGCGGCGCAGCAGGTCAGCGTCATCCGCGCTGCAGCCTCCAACTGCCATCGCCATCTGCATCAGCTGTTCCTGGAACACCGGGATGCCGAGCGTGCGTTCGAGCGGCTCCTTCAGCTTCGGATGCTGGTAGGTGACCGCCTCTTCGCCGAGCTTGCGCCGCACGAACGGATGCACCGCCCCGCCCTGGATGGGACCGGGCCGCACCATCGCGATCTGCACCACGAGGTCGTAGAACCGGCGCGGTTGCAGCCGAGGCAGCAGCCCCATCTGCGCCCGGCTCTCCACCTGGAACACGCCGATCGAGTCCGCCCGGCAGAGCTGGTCGTACACCCCCGGCTCCTCCTTGGGGATCGTGGCGAGTTCCCACTGCTCGCCGAGATGCTCCCGCACGAGGTCGAAGGTGTGCTGGATGGCGTTGAGCATGCCGAGGCCGAGCAGGTCGAACTTGACCAGGCCCATCCAGGCGCAGTCGTCCTTGTCCCACTGCAACACCGTTCGACCGTCCATGCGCCCGTGTTCGATCGGGCAGACCTCGCCGACGGGCCGGTCGGTGAGCACCATCCCTCCCGAGTGGATGCCGAGGTGCCGGGGGAGCTTCAACGCCTCGAGGGCGAGGCTCGTCACGGCATCCGGGATGTCGTGGTCGACACTCGAGAGCAGGGCACCGTGGCGCTCCACCTGCTTCGACCACGCATCCTGTTGCCCCGGGCTCGCCCCGAGCGCCTTTGCCATGTCCCGCACCGCGAACTTGGGACGGTACTGGATCACATTCGCGACCTGCGCCGCATTCTGGCGACCGTACTTCTCGTACACGTACTGGATCGCCTCCTCGCGCCGGTTGGAGTCGAAGTCGACGTCGATGTCCGGCTCCTCCTCGCGCATGCTCGAGAGGAATCGTTCGAAGGGCAGCCTGTAGCCGATCGGGTCCACCGCGGTGATGTTCAACAGGTAGCAGACCGCCGAGTTGGCCGCCGATCCGCGACCCTGGCAGAGGATGCCGCGATCCCGGGCGAACTTCACGATGTCCCAGACGATGAGGAAGTAGCCGGGAAAGTCCTTCGCCTCGATCACGTCGAGTTCGTGGGCGATGCGGTCGCGCTCCGTCTGCGCGAGCTGCGGGTAGCGCACCGGCACGGCATCCCAGACCAATTGGCGCAGATAGCTCATCGGGGTGTGGCCCTCGGGAACCTGCTGCTTCGGCAGCTTCGGGCGCGCCCGGCGCAACGGGAACGACAGCTCGTCGGCGAGCACGACGGTGTGCTCGATAGCCCCGGGATAGCGGGCGAAGCGTGCCGCCATCTCGGCGCCGGAGCGCAGGTGGGCCGCTCCGGATGCCGGTAGCCAGCCATCCATGTCGTCGAGACTGCGGCGGGCGCGCACCGCCGAGAGGGCCGAAGCCAGCCGGTACTGCTCCGGCCGTGCGTAGTGCACATTGCCGGTCGCGACCACCTGCAGCCCGCGCCGGTCCGCGATCTGGAAGAGGCCATCGTTGTGGTCGCTGGCGAGGGGAACGCCATGATCGAAGAGCTCGACGATCACGTTGGCGTGGCCGAACAGGTCGACCAGCCGGTCGATCTCCCGGGCGGCGGCCGCGGGGGACTGCGCGAGGGCCTGTCGCACGGCGCCCTTGCGGCATCCGGTGAGGATTGCCCAGTGCCCCTCCGCCCTGGCCGCGAGTTCGTCGAGGTCGTAGACCGGACGCCCCTTCTCGAGGCCGGCGAGCTGGGCGGCGGTCAGCGCACCGGCCAGCCGGTGGTAACCCTCCTCGCGGCGGGCGAGCACGAGCAGGTGGCTGCCTTCCGGGTCGGCGGCGCCGTTCTGCGGGCGGCTGAGATCGAGCGAGAGCTCGGCACCGAACACCGTGCCGATTCGCGGATGCTGCTCGGCCGCCTCGGCGAGGCGCACGACCCCATAGAAACCGTCGTGATCCGTCACCGCCAGTGCGTGCAGCCCGAGCCGGGAGGACTCCTCGAGCAGCTGCTCGGGGGAGGATGCCCCGTCGAGGAAGCTGAAACTCGAGTGGGCGTGCAGTTCGGCGTACGGCACGCGGCCCGTGTCATCACCGGCCGGGCTTTCCGCGGTGGCTGGAACCTCGTACGCACCGCGCGTGTGCGACCAGCCGGGGCTGTCGCCGCCATCCGCTCCGACCGGCACGTTTCGGGGTCGCCGAGTGTCGGAGAGCGCCTTCTCGAACTGGGACCAGGGGATCGGCGGGTTGTTCCAGCCCATCAGTCGTACTTCGCTTCGGTCCACCACACGTGACTGTCGAGCACGAGCAGCCAGGCCGCCCCGGCATCGTCGACGACTTGGAAGCGGCTCGCCCGGCGGAAGGTGTCGGCATCCCACCAGCGTTCGTCAATGGTCCAGGGACCGGCCCAGGCGGTGATCGGGCGCAGGGTGCGACCGTCCGTGGCAAACTGCGCCGGCGCCCCCGAGAGCGTTCCCCGCTCGTCCAGGTCGACGGCAGCGCCGGCGGAATCGAGCACCATCGCCGGCTGCGGCACGTCGAACACCGTGCCGGGCATCGGTGTGGGCAGCTGGCCAGGCCAGGGCAGGGCATCGGGCTTCGCGGTCTCGGTGCGATCGCCCCAGGCCACGAGACTCTGGCGGTCGAGCAGGGTGCGTCCACCGCCGATCGACGCGGTGACAACGGCGCCGTGCCCGAGCATGCTCTGCACGCGGGAGAGACCGTGGTGGATGCGTTCGTCGTGCCCGCTGCCCCAGAGCCCCTGTTCGTGGTTGCCGATGGCATCGACGCTTTCGGGCACGACCCGCACCCGGGTGATACCGGAACTCAATCCGTGGTCGATGGTGCCGCTGCCCTGCAACTGCCAGCGCACCCGGTCCACGACATCCGCCGCCGTGAAGGATCGCGGATGCAGCCAGGTGCGCTCCGACACCTCGCCCGACTCGGAATCCACCTCGATGCGAATCGAGGTGCAGACCAGCCTGGCCCGCACCAGCTGGTCGATGAAACGGTCCGCGGATGCCCGGACGCCGAAGGTCACCTGGTCGATGCGGTCGAGCGGCGGTTCGAACCCCACGGCGCTGTCGAGCTGCTCGGGAACCACCCGAGGCACCACCGGGCGGCTGTCCAGACCGCGGGCGAGGGCGTGCACCCGGGCGCCGGCCTCCCCGAATCGGTCCTCGACATCCTGAGGTTGCAGCCGAGCGAACTCGCCAAGGGTGCGGATACCCAGCCGCCGCAGGAGTGTGGCGAGGGCCTGCTCGCCGAGCAGCCCCACCGGCATACCGGCGAGGAACTCTGCGGATCCCCCCTCCGGAACGATACGGATGCGCTGGCGCTGTGGACTGCGCGCCGCGTGTTCCGCGGTGAACGGTCCGTCGGCGATCCCCACCCGTGAGCCGTGGATGCCGAGCGCGTCGAGTGCGTCGAGCAACCACAGCCCCGCCTCTTCCTCGCCGCCGTAGTAGCGTGCGGGCCCGCGAGCCCGCACCGCACAGGTGCCCGGCCGCACCAGCTGGGCGCCGGGCATCGTCTCCTCGATCGCCTCGAGCACCGGCTCGAAGGCCCGGATGTCGAGGGCCGGGTCATAGTCGAGCACCCGCAACTCCGGGCAGCGGGCCTGGGCTTCGCGCACCCGGAGACCGCGGCGCACGCCCTCAGCGCGAGCCGCAGCCGAGCATGCGAAGACCAGCCCGGCGGCGATCAGGGCAAGCGGCGAATCCGCCGTTGTCGCTTCCCGCCCCGCGCCATGAAGCCGCAGGGCCGCCGTGACCGGCCAGTCGGGGCACCACAGCACGATCGTGCGCATCGGAGCGGCCGGCGGAGAGAGCGATGTGGTGCGGCGCATCAGCCCGTCGCCTCGCGGTGCCCCGTCGCCTCGCGGTGATAGGCCGGTTCGAGCGGTGCGGTCCCGGCGGTCCCGGTGGTCCTGTCGACCTCACGAAACTGCTCGTGCGCATCGGGCAGCCACAACCGTGCACTCCGCGGCCGCCCTCTCTCTCGGCTCGTGACCGTGACCGTGACTCGCCGGGCGCTGAGATGCCCGGCGCCCTGGCCGATGCCACTCCAGCGACTGTCGGAGAGACTCAGCATCGCCTCGCTCTGCGGCCACGGCCCGAGCACGATGAGGGTGGCCCCGCGTTGCCGCAACCGGGCACTCAGGCGTGCGACGCTCGAATCACTCGCGCGCTTGGGGGGTCGGGTAACCACGACGCCGAGCACATCGGCGATCGCCGCCGTGACGCCGAGCCACTGCTCCCCGGGATGCGGTACCAGCACGAGCCGCTCGAGGTCGATACCGAAACGCTGGGCGGCCTCCACCCCGAACTCGGGAACCCCGACCACGCCGCACCAGGAACCTGCGGCAGAGGGACCGGCGAGCAATGCCATGAGCAGAGTCGCCGAATTGTGCAGGGAGTAGGTCGCGCCCGCTGCGAGCCCACCGCCGGGCAGCAGTCGCGCAATCGCCGGGTGGGTGGGGATCGTGCGAGTATCGAGAGTGGTCGCCTGCATCGACCGGATGCGCGCCTGAAGCTCGTCGACCGTTGCTCGCGTTGGCGAGGTGTCGAGAACTGCTGCTGCGGTGACCATTCCCCCATATTCGAACATACATTCGAATATGTCAATTGCCACCGACATCCGTACGGCGTGTCGTGATGCTCAGACTCGCCGTGGCGGGAGTTACGCCGGTTCGCGGCGGCGTGGGAGCGTCCCGGCGGGGGTTACGCCTCCCGCCGCGAGGTCATATCCCCGCCGCGAGGCCGAGGGCGAAGCACGCCGCGAGGTCATATCCCCGCCGCGAGGCCGCGGGCGTGATGCACCCGCGGCCTCGGGGTGGTTACGGCGCGAGCGCCTCGCTGCGCGCGCGCGCCGGGGCGGTGACATGCACGGTGCCTCGCCGGCCGGAGAACACCCAGAACCGGTACAGCGCGAAGCGGAAGGCGGTGCCGAGCGCGAGGCCCACCACATTGGTCGCGATGTTGTCGTCCAGCACAGAGGTGAAGCCGAGCACGTAATGGGAGAGCCAGAGGCTGCCGATCGCGATGCCGGCGCCCGCCAGGCTCACCACACCGAACTCGATGCCCTCCCGAAGGACGGCCGAGTGGCTGCCCGTGCGCCGTTCGGTGCGGAAAGTCCAGTATCGATTGCCGATCCAGTTGACCACGATGGCGATCGACGTGGAGATCACCTTCGCGATGATGGGACCGCCGTACACCAGTTGCGGGTCGAGCACCGTTGCGCGCAATGCGTTGAACACCGTGACGTCGACGACCAGGCCGACACCGCCGACGAGTCCGAAGCTCAGGAGCTGGCGCAGGAAAACGATCCGAGAATCACGCGGCACGATTGCGCTCCCGTGCGACTCGATCGGGCGACAGCGGGCGCCCGACCGTCCCCGGGGACCGCGAGCCGGCCTCTTCGCGCTCATCGCGAACAACCTCATCGCGAACAAATGGAGCAGCGGATGCCGCGGCCCTGGCCATCCGGTGGTCGCCGCGCAGCCGTGCAGGCAGCGCCAGAAGACCCCATACGGTTACGCGCAGGATGGCCTCTCGCACGATGCGGGAACTCATCTTGGATTCCCCGTGGGTGCGCTCAACGAAATCGATCGGCACCTCGGCGATGCGAAGACCCGACTTATATGCCTTCCACAGCATGTCAATTTGGAAGCAGTATCCCTGGCTCAATACTCGCTGGTAGCCGATCCGGTGCAGCGCTTCGGCGGTGAAGGCACGAAACCCTCCGGTGATGTCGCGAACGGGGAGTCCGAGCGCGACGCGGGCATAGAGACTGCCCGCCTGCGAGAGCAGCATTCGCTTGAGCGGCCAGTTGGCGACCGATCCGCCGGCAACCCAGCGCGATCCGAGCACGACGTCCGCGGTGTCGAGCGCCGCCAACAGAACCGCGAGCTGTTCCGGTTGGTGCGAGCCGTCGGCATCCATTTCGACCAGTCGCTGGTAGCCGCGCTCGAGACCCCAGGTGAACCCTGCGCGGTAGGCCGCACCGAGACCCTCCTTGCCGGCCCGATGCAGCACGTTGATGCGATCGTGACCGGAAGCGAGCGCCGACGCGAGCGCGCCCGTGCCATCGGGAGAATTGTCATCGACCACGAGCACGTCGACGCCGGGAGAGGCTCGCAGCACGCGCGCGGTGATCTCCGCGATATTCTCGCGCTCGTTGTAGGTCGGGATGACCACGAGCGTGCGGTTCTCGGTCTGGTTCACGGTGTCTCCCGGGTGAGTTCGTAGACGACGGTTCGATGGACGGGAATCCGGCGGGAAATCCTGAATCCGAGACCTTCGAGCGCGACAACATTGGCCGGTGGCGCGACCGATCCGGGAGTGGCCAGCTCGAGATCCCAGACGGTGGAGGTCAGCCGCAATGGCGGAGCGACGGAGGCGATCGGCCACACTGAGTCCCAGATGCCCGAGCGTTGGAAATACGGCGTGCGGAGGGTGACGTCCGACAGCCCCCGGAAGTACTGCGGATAAAGACGCAGTGCGAGTCGTGGTTTGCGGGAGGGCCTGGCTGTCTCGTCGAAGACGACGGCGTCGCCCGCGGTCGCCAGGGCTCCGATCACCTGCGCGGCCTGCCGAAGGTCGCTGCCGCCGTCCTTGGCGAACTCGGTGCGCTGGAAGATGTTGGTGGGCAGGGCCAGTCCGATCAGGGCGGCGACCGCTGCGGTCTGGATCCACCCGCGGGCACCCCGACGGACACCGAGTGCGGAGACTCCCACTGCGACGAGAATCGCCACCGCGGGGGTAACGAACGACAGGTACCGGATCGAGTACATCGGGGAGACAAGCGCATTTCCGAGGATGAGGATGCCCATCGGCAACACCAACCAGCCCCCGAGCAGGGCCCCCGGCAGCACACTCTCCCGTGGCACAGGGCCAGACGACCGGCTCCTCGCCCCCGACCACGCCCGGACGAGCGCTACCACCGCGACCGCGATCAGGGCCCAGCCGGCCACCGCGAGCCACGGGTTCCCGAACCACTGGATCACGAACATGCGCGAGAACGTGACGTAGTTGCGGTGCGCGAGGAAGGATATCTGGCCGCGTTCACCGATCGCGTAGCCGATCACCGGCGCTGCGAGCACGACCCCAGCGGCGCTTGCGGCGATCCATCGCAGGGTGACCGCGCGCCCAGGGCGGTGCGCGAGGATCGCGACCGCGTACACCACGGCGAGGAGCGCGAGGTACAGGAAGACGTAGATTGCGACGGCGAAGACGACAGCGAAGGCGAGCCAGGGGAGCAGTGCCGTGACGCGACGCGTCAGCAGGCCGAGAAACAGGATGGTGAGCCAGACGGCCACCGCGGTGCCGATGGCATAGGACCGGCCCTCGCCGGCCATCGAGCCGACCCGCGGAAGCAGGATCATCACGATTCCGGCGATCACGGCGATCCGTCGCGCACCAAGACCGCCGGTACCCGGTCGAGGGTTGCCTGGATTCTGAGCGAACAGCCGGTCTGCGAGCACTACCGTGCCGGCGATCGCGAGCCCCACCGCGATGGTGCTCGGTTGTCGCACCGACAATTCGGAAGCGCCGAATGCCCGGATCCAGAAGTGCAAAAACACGTAGTACGCTCCGTGCACGGCATCGACCCGCCCGAGTTCCCGCCAGATCGTGGCGAGCGGTCGTTCGGCGGACATGATGCTCGCGGCCTCGTCCCCCCAGAAGGCGGGGATCCAGGATCCGATGAAGGTAGCGAGCCAGCCGGTGCTGCCGAGCAGGGCGGCGAGGGGTCCGATGCCGGCATCCGCACCGAACCAGCGGGCCGGAAGTCCCGGAAGCGCACCCGCGAGCTCTTGGCCGCCCGAACGGGTTCCGATCGCGGTGGTGCTCACGAGCCGTCTCCCTCAGGATAATCTGCACCGGCGGCTACCGACATGACTTCATCCTCGGCGAGAGGGATCGACGTTCGGTGCGGATCCTCCGTGCGCGTCGTGAGAGTTCACACAGGTTGGGCCTAGGTTGAGGACACACTCCCGACGGCAGGAAGCGACACCGTGACCGTGAGTCCGTCCGCATTCGTGAGGGTCACCTGTCCGTGCGCCGCCTGCACGATGGCCTGCACGATCGCGAGTCCGAGCCCACTGCCGCCGTCATTGGAGGCACGAGCGGCATCCGGTCGACTGAACCGGTCAAAGGCCATCGGCAGGAATTCCTCCGGCATGCCGGGTCCCGAGTCGATGACCGCCAGCAGCAATTCCCGCGTCGAATGGCGCAGGGCGATGCGAATCGACCCGCCGCTCGGCACCGCGGCGATCGCGTTGCCGGTGAGGTTGTTCACGACGCGTCCGAAGTTCTCCACCGTGATGAGGTAGAGAGCCTCGGTCGGTTCGCCCTCGACATCGAAGTCGATGGTCAGCCGGGCTGCCACCGCACGCATCCGCGCCCGGTCGACGGATGCCGCAAGTTCGGCCGCCAGTTCGCTCCAGCTGCTCGTGATATCGGGGGCACGGGCATCGAGCTGGGACAGTTCGAGCAGGCCGGTCGCGAGGCGGGACAGGCGCGCGACGGACTGCTGCGCGGCGACGATCTGAGATTCGAGCGCCGGCGCGTCGCCGCGGGAGAGGAGCGCGAGTTCGAGCTGGGTCATGAGGATGGCGAGCGGCGTGCGCAGCTCGTGGCTGGCATCCGATACCAGTTGGCGTTCGCGCTCCACCGACTGCCGCACGTCGCCGATGAACAGGTTGAGGGTCGCCGCCAGGGCGGAGAGCTCGTCCCGGGCGGGGCCGGTCGGAAGCGGCGCCGTCGACCCTTCGGCGACGATCGCCTCGGCCTGCTTGCGCATTCGGCTCACCGGTCGGAGCGCCGCTCCGGTGAGGAGCCAGGATGCGATGCCGAAGCCGAGCACGATCACCAAGGCGCTCACGATGAGTGCCTGGGTGATCCGGTCGAGGGAGAGTATGGCGGAATCCTGGTTGCGGGCGGTGACGATCGTCCAGGATCCCGCACCCGTCACCACGGTCGCGTGATAGACCCGGTAAGTGTCGTCCCCGCTCGTCACCGTGTTCGAGTCGCCGGGAAGCCTCGACAGCGCATTCAGCCGGCGTTCGAGGCTCCTCGGCATGCTCGACTCCGCGATCTTCCCCGTCGGGTCGATGACGGCGAGCAGTTGGCCTCGCAGTGGGCGATCGAAGCTCGGACTGCCGCTCGCAGTGATTTCTGTCACGTAGGGGGCGGCATCGAAGCGAAGCAGGGTCGTCGTCGTCGTCGCGAGGATGCGCTCCACCTGGGCGCGGAACACAATCACCGCGACGGTGGACAACACGATGGCGATCGCCAGGGTGCCGATCGTGATGCGCCACTTGATAGTCACCCGGCGGAGCAGTGTCACGGCACGATCTCCAGCAGGTAGCCGGCCCCGCGCTTGGTGACGATGTGCACGCCGCACTCCACCTGTTCCAGCTTGCGCCGCAGGTAGCTGACGTACTGGTCCACTATGTTCTGGTCGATGTTCCTGGTCGATCCCCACACCTCCTCGAGGATGCGGGTGCGGCTCACAATGCCGCCCTCGCTTCCGGCGAGCAGTCTCAGTAGGGCGAACTCCTTTGGGCTCATCGACAGGGGACGCCCGTCGACCGTCACCGCGACGGCGAGCGAGTCGATGCGCAGCGCACCGACGGTGAGCACGAGCTTGTCCACCTGCGCGTCGCGGCGAATCAGCGCACGCACCCTGGCGCTGAGTTCGACGAGGGCGAAAGGCTTGGTGAGATAGTCATCGGCTCCGGAATCCAGGCCGAACACCCGATCCTCCACGGCGTTCCTTGCCGTGAGCAGGAGGAGAGGCAGCGAGTTTCCGGTCTGTCGGATGCGACGACAGATTTCGAAACCCGACATCCGAGGCAGCATCACGTCGATGGCGGCGAGGGCGAAATCCTCCGTTGAGACCGCGATGAGGGCATCCACCCCGTTGTCCACGGCCCGGGTTTCGTAGCCCTCTGCCTCGAGCCCCCGCTCGATGAGCTCACGCATTTGCGGGTCGTCCTCCACGATCAGGATCTTCACCGCCACCGACTCCCTCATTTTGCCCGGCGCGCATCACGACCGAATTCTGCAATGCTCGCACCTTTTTGCCGAGCGATACCCGCCCGGCGTGCCCCGGTCAAGCCCGACGACTGAAGCTGGCACTCTGCTGGGCGGAGGGGCGTCTCGGGCGAGGCATCCGTATCGTTCGAATCGCTCGAACAACATATTCAAGACGAGAAGGAGAAAGCAGATGTCCCAGGTCATCGAAACCATCGACGTGGACGTTGCCGTGAGCACCGCCTACAACCAGTGGACCCAGTTCCAGTCTTTCCCGAAGTTCCTCAGCTTTGTGGAGTCCATCACGCAGACGGACGACACCCACAACCACTGGGTCGTCAAGGTCGGCGGGGTGGAGCGCCGGTTCGACGCCGAGATCACCGAGCAGCATCCCGACGAGCGCGTGGCCTGGAAGAGCATCGGGGGAGACGTCACCCAGGCGGGCGTCGTCACCTTCCACAAACTCACCGAACGCTCCAGCCGCGTCACGGTGCAGCTGGACTGGGAGCCCGCCGGCGTGGTCGAGAAGGCGGGAGCGCTGCTCGGCATCGACGACGCGAGTGTGAAGGGCGATCTGAAGAACTTCAAGAAGTTCATCGAAGAACAGGGGACCGAACAGGGCGCCTGGCGCGGAGAGGTGAGCAACTGAGCCCGGCCGAGTTCGCCAGGACGCTTGATTCTCGCCGGGTGGGCGGGTAGACCCGAAGCATGTCCGAAGACGAAGCCTCCTCGCCGCCCGCAGTCGATTCACCCCTTGTGCCTCTTGCCGGCAGCAACCGCGAATCGGCCGCTGTCGTTGCTGCGGCGGGGGTCGAGCCGCTCGGCGACACCGAAATCGAGGCGACGGTGGTCCTGCGGCGGAAGTCGGGAGCGCCTGCCTTCGACCCATCGGTGCGCCTCGGCCGGGAGGACTTCGCTCTGCAGATGGGAGCGGATGCCGCGGACGTCGGACTGGTCTCCGCGACCCTCGGCGGACTCGGGATTCGGATAGTGTCCTCCGACCTGCCGTCTCGCCGGATGCGGATCGCCGGGCCGGCATCAGTTCTCGAGCGGGCATTCGGCACCCATCTCGAGTCGGTCACCACCCGCACGTCCGACGGGGCCGAGGTGACGCACCGCAATCGCACCGGGGTGCTGATGGTGCCGGCCGCACTCGAGGGCATCGTCACGGCCGTTCTCGGGCTGGACGATCGGCCGCAGTCACGAACCAGGTTTCGAATCGCCGAGGCGAAGGCCGTCGCCGTGAGCTATACGCCGCTCGACCTGGCGGGGATCTACCGTTTTCCGCGGCGGTACGACGGCTCCGGCCAGACCATCGCCATCATCGAACTGGGGGGCGGCTACGATGCTGCCGAACTCGACACCTACTTCGCGTCTCTCGGCATCACCGGCCCGACGGTCACGGCGGTCGGGGTGGATGGCGCGAAGAATGTGCCCGGCGGGGATGCATCGGGGGCGGACGGCGAGGTGCTGCTCGACATAGAGGTGGACATAGAGGTGGCCGGGGCGCTGAGTCCCGGGGCGAAGATCGTGGTCTATTTCGCGCCCAATACCGATGCGGGTTTCGTCGATGCGGTGAGCGAGGCGACCCACGCCAGCGTGACGCCCACCGCGATCAGCATCAGCTGGGGGCAGGTCGAGGATGCCTGGACCGCGCAGGCGAGAAATGCCCTCGATGAAGCTTTCGTGGATGCCGCGGTGCTCGGGATCACCGTCACGGCGGCGGCCGGCGACAACGGCAGTTCGGATGGCGCGAAGGACGGGCGTGACCATGGGACTTCCCGGCGTCCAGCCCCAACGTGCTGGCCTGCGGCGGCACCAGCCTGCGGGCGACATCGGGCACGGTCACCTCGGAGACGGTGTGGAACAACGGCATCGGAGCCGGAGCGACCGGGGGCGGCGTGAGCGATGTCTTCGGACGACCGAGCTGGCAGGAATCGGCGGCGGTGCCCACCTCCTCGCGCGGCACAGTCGGACGCGGGGTTCCGGATGTCGCGGCCGTCGCCGATCCACGCACCGGGTACGAGGTGCTCGTGGACGGGCAGAAGCAGGTTTACGGCGGCACCAGCGCGGTGGCGCCGCTCTGGGCGGCACTGGTGGCGCGCCTCGCGCAGGCGACCGGCGCACCCTTCGGCTTGCTGAATCCGGTTCTCTACCGGCCGGTCGACCCCTCGATTCGCAGCGGATTTCGCGATATCACCGTAGGCAACAACGGAGGCTATGCCGCGAAGACCGGTTGGGACGCCTGCACCGGGCTCGGGGTGCCCGACGGGGAGGCGTTGCTCACCCGGCTCTCGGCTTCCGCGCGAGCCTGATACCCGGTCGGCGCCCTACCGCGCGGGTTGCCGCGTGTCCGAGGTGGCCGCTACGGTCAACCCATGCCATTTCTCGAAGCGTCCGGCCTCGCCAAGACCTACACGCCCAAGGGAGCATCTCCCGTCCATGCTCTCGACGGGCTCGACCTCACCGTGCCCCGGGGCACGGTCACGGCGCTTCTCGGCCCGAACGGCGCGGGCAAGACCACAGCGGTGAAGGTGTTCACGACCCTCATCAGGCCAACCGCGGGGCGCGCGCTCATCGACGGCGTCGACGTCGTCGAACATCCCGAACGCATCCGCCCGATCATCGGAGTCTCCGGGCAATACGCCGCGGTGGATGAGAACCTTACCGGTTTCGAGAATCTCGACATGGTCGGGCGCCTCTATCACCTCGGCGCCGCGCAATCACGAGTGCGCGCCCAGGAACTCATCACCCTGTTCGACCTCGAGGAGGCGAAGAATCGTCCGGTGAAGGGATTTTCCGGCGGGATGCGGCGGCGCATCGACCTGGCCGGGGCACTGGTCACCCGCCCGAAGGTCTTGTTTCTCGATGAACCAACGACCGGGCTCGACCCGCGCAGTCGACTCGGCATGTGGGACATCATCACCCGGCTCGTCGGTCAGGGAACGACGGTGCTCCTCACCACGCAGTACCTCGAAGAGGCCGACCAGCTCGCAGACAACATCTCCGTCATCGACGGGGGGAGGGTGATCGCGAAGGGCACATCCGACGAGCTGAAGGCGTCGATCGGCGGCCAGCGGGTCGAGATCACCCTCGTCGACCGGGCCGACAGTCCCCAAACGCTCGACGTTTTGCGCCGTTTCGGCGACTCCGAGCCCTCGATGGCGGCAGAGGGCCGAGAACTCGCGGTGAATGCGACGGATGCCCCGGTGGCGCTCCAGGCGATCCTCGCCGAGCTCGGCACCCGCCGCATCCGCCTCTTCGACGCCGGGATGCGACGACCCACCCTCGACGACGTCTTCCTTCGCCTCACCGGGCACTCCGCCATTCAAGCTCCGGGAGAAACCATGCCGGGCAGACAAAAGCCGGGCAAACGAACGAGAGGGCGATCATGACCACGACCCCCACCGATTCGAGACGGGCGATCGCTCACTGGTTCTCCGACGGGTGGATCACCACCCGTCGCAACCTGATCAAAATTAAGCGGGTACCCGACATCCTGGTGTTCACGACGCTGCAGCCGATCATGTTCGTGCTGCTGTTCACCTATGTCTATGCGGGCGTGATCACGATCCCGGGCAGCACCTACAAGGAATTCATCATGGCCGGCATCTTCGCCCAAACCATCGTTTTCGGCTCCACGTTCTCCGGTTCGGCGATGGCCCAGGATCTCAAAGACGGCATCATCGATCGGTTTCGCACCCTGCCGATGAGCCCGTCGGCGGTGCTCATCGGCCGCACCAACGGCGACCTGCTCATCAACCTGCTCTCGCTCGTAGTGATGATGGGCACCGGCCTCCTTGTGGGCTGGCGCGTTCGCTCGAGTCCGCTCGAAGCGCTCGGCGCGATTGCCCTGCTTCTGCTGTTCGCCTATTCGTTCTCCTGGGTGATGGCCTATGTCGGCATGAGCGTGCGCAGTCCCGAGGTGATCAACAACGTGTCCTTCCTGATCCTGTTTCCTCTCACGTTCATCTCGAACGCCTTTGTTCCCAGCGGGACGCTCCCTACCCCGCTGCGGATCTTTGCGGAATTCAACCCGGTGTCTGCGCTGGTCTCCGCCGTGCGCAACCTGTTCGGCAACACCCCACCGGGTTCCGCGGTCGCCGACAACTGGATCCAACAGAATCCCGAACTCACCGTGCTCATCGGCATCGTGGTGCTTCTCATCGTGTTCGTGCCGCTGGCGATCCGCAAGTTCGCGAGCGTCAGCAGCCGTTAGCGGTGCGGTGCGTCCCCGAGCGGTGCGGAAGGTAGGAGCGTACTCCCAAGCTCGCTGGCTAGCGTGAGGTCATGACAGTCATCGGGATCACCGGTTCCACCGGGCATGTCGGGCGCCGGGTTGCCGAACAGCTCGCCGACCTCGCTCCCACCCTTGTGGTGCGGGATCGCACGAAGGCTCCAGCGATCGCGGGCTCCCGCACCGTGGTGACCGACTATGGGGATGCCTCCAATGCGGTGCGCGCGCTCGAGGGGGTCGACATCCTGTTCATGGTCTCCGCGGCGGAGTCGAAGTTTCGCCGGGTGCAACACCGCACCGTCATCGAGGCCGCCGCCGCCGCCCGCGTCCGCCATATCGTCTACACCTCGTTCGTCGGGGCGGCTGTCGATGCCGTGTTCACCCTCGGGCGGGACCATGCCGACGCCGAGGCGACGATCCGCTCGAGTGGCATGGCCTTCACCCTGCTTCGAGACAATTTCTACTCCGACCTCCTGCCCTACTTCGCCGACGACGCGGGCATCATCCGGGGTCCCGCCGCCGACGGTCGGGTTGCCGCGGTGGCTCGGGCGGATGTCGCGGATGCCGCCGCCGTGATCCTCAGGGACCCCGCAGCCCATGCCGGACTCACCTACGACATCACCGGCCCAGAGGCGTTGACGATGCAGGAGGTCGCCGAACGGGCAGGCGCAGCATTGGGCAGGACTCTCAGCTACTGTCGCGAGACCGTGGAGGAGGCCTATATGTCCAGAGCCCACTTCGGCCAGGAGCCCTGGCAACTCGACGCCTGGGTGAGCACCTACACCGCGATCGCCGAGGGGGAGACCGAGCGGGTGACCGACCATGTGCAACGGATCACCGGGCATCCCGCGCGCACCATCGAGACGGCCCTGGCCGGTCACGCTGTGCGCCCGCTGCCACAGTTCACCGCCCCGCCGCGTAGCCCTGCGCCCCGCGCGGGTTCGCCGCGGCGCTGAGCAACCCGGTCGCGGCATCCCGACCCACCGAGGACAGTCGCCCGAGCGTCCAGTCGCCCGCCACGGTGACCCGGTGACCTCGTACGCGGAGTTCGGCAATGACATCCGCCCCCAGCCGCCCCTCGATCACCGCGCCACCCGGCTGCCAGGTACGCGGCCAGAAGGATTCCGGGAAGGAGGTCGTGTGGAAGGCCGGCGCGTCGATCGCCTGTTGCGGCGAATATCCGCCAACGATCGTTCGCAGCAGATAGAGCAGCTGCCACTGGTCCTGCTGGTCACCGCCTGGCGTTCCCAGCGCTGCACAGGGAAGTCCGTTCCGAAACAGCATCGTGGGCGACAGGGTGGTGCGAGGTCGGCGACCCGGCCCGAGAGCGGACGGCGATAGCGGATCCAGCCACATCATCTGGAGGCGGCTGCCTAGGCAGTATCCCAGTTCCGGGATGGTCGGGGACGACTGCAGCCACCCGCCTGACGGGGTCACCGAGATCATGTTGCCCCACGAGTCGACGACATCGATGTGGCAGGTGTCACCCGCGGTCACTCCAGCCGGGGACACGGTCGGCTCGCCGGTTCCGGCGACAGAGATGCCGGCGCCCGCGTTCGACGAAGAGTCGCCAGTGGCACGGAGCGGCGGTCGATAGGCTTCGACCCCGGGCACCACTCCGGCGCGGAACTCGACGGAGGCCCGGTCGGTTATGAGCGCCCGCCGTTCCTCCGAGTAGCCAGCCGACAGGAGGTGGGCGAGCGGAACGTCGACGTCCCCGTAGTAGGCATCCCGATCCGCCAGGCTCAGCTTCTGCGTTTCGAGGATGGTGTGGGCACCGAGGGCGGTCGACGGATCGAGCCGTGAGTCGTCGAATCCGTCGAGCACCGCGAGCGACTGGAGAAGAGTGGGCCCCTGCCCCCACCCAGCGGACTTCGCGACCGTGACACCGCGGAAGTCGAGAGTGGTCGCCGGTTCGTAGCCCGCCCGGAATTCCGCGAAATCCTGCTCGTCGATGACGCCGGCATGATCGGTTCCCGAGGAATGCCGGTGCTTCTCGCGCACAAACCGGGAAGCGGCCACCGCGACGAATCCGGTGCTCCATTCGGTGCGGGCCGCGTCGATCCGCAGCTCCCGGGAGGCCGCGCCACGTCCAGCATCCACCAACCGGTCGAGAACGTCGGCGTAGGCGGGGTTCGTCACAAGCTCGTCGGCGCGGGGCACCCGACCCCCGGGCATCCACAGGGCGGCCGAGGTCGGCCAGTGGGTCTCGAAAAGTTCGGAGACCGCGCCGATCGTCGCACTCACCCGGGCGAGCAGCGGATGCCCGTGCCTGGCATAGTCGCGGGCGAAGGCGAGCACCTCGCCGAGCTCCCAACTGCCGTGATCGCGCATCAGCAGCAACCAGGCGTCGACGGCACCGGGCACCGCGGCGGCAAGCGCGCCGGCCCCCGGCACCAGGTCGAGCCCTTCTGCGCGGTAGTGCTCTATGGTCGCGCTCCGCGGCGCCGGTCCCTGCCCGACAAGCACCACCGGGTCGGACGGGTTGCGCGCCGTGGCGAAGATTCCGACCAGGTCACCGCCCGGGCCGTTGAGGTGCGGCTCGACGACATGGAGCACGAATGCTCCGGCCGTTGCGGCATCGAAGGCGTTGCCGCCGCGCTCCAATACCGCCTGGGCGGTCGCCGTGGCGATCCAGTGGGTCGAGGCGACCATCCCGAAGGTGCCGCGGAGGTCCGGGCGCGAGGTCTGAGGTTCGGGCGGGGTGAAGGCAATGGAAGAAGTCACTGTCTGCAGATTCTAAGCGCGGAGAGGCGGGCACCGGGGTGCGGTCTGCCTCCGGAGCCGCCATCATGGGGGCATGACTCTCGCCGCGCGGTCCTCCTTCCTGCAGCACTGGACACCCCTCGCCGTCTTCTACCTTGTGCTTGCCGTCGCCGGGTTGATCGGCACCTGGAGTTTCAATATCGCAGCAATCCTGCACTCACGGGACTTCGTCGGCGATTGGGTGAACAGCGGTCCGGCAGTGTCGTCACTCACGGTCGACCTGCTCGTCGCGGCCGTGGCTGGTGGCATCCTCATCGTCGTTGAATCGCGTCGTCTCGGCCTTCGCGGCGGCTGGATCTACCTGCTCCTCGCCGTGGTCACGGCCTTCGCATTCGTCTTCCCGCTGTTCCTGGCGGTGCGCGAACGCGCGCTCACCCGACGACGATCCGGGAGTGGGAACGCTAGCCTGACGCTATGAGCTTCTCCCTGCTGGCTCTCGTGGTGCTCGTCGGCTTGGTCGGTCCTCTCCTGGCGGCCAGAGAGTCCTGGCACCTGCCGGCTGTGGTGGGGGAGTTGCTCGGCGGCCTGCTGATAGGCGCATCGGGCCTCCGGCTGCTCGACTCACGGGAGCCGACCTTCACCCTGCTCGCCGAGGTGGGATTCGCTCTCGTGATGTTCGTGGTGGGATCGCACGTGCCGGTTCGGGATGTCGCGGTGCGGCGCGCGTTCTCACGCGGGCTGCTCGGAGCCGTGATCGTGGGGGTGCTCGCCGCCTTCGCGGGGATCGGCCTGGCCGCGCTGTTCGCACCGGGCCACGCCCTGCTCTATGCGGTGGTCATCGCCTCGTCATCCGCGGCACTGATCCTGCCCATCATCGCCTCCCTGAAGCTCACCGGCGTAGCGCAACTCACCGCACAGGTGACGATAGCGGATGCGGTGAGCATCGTCGCCCTTCCGCTCGCGATCGATCCTTCGCGGGCCGCGAGCACCGGCCTCGGCGGCCTCGCCGTGATCGCCAGCTCCGTCGCGGTGTTCCTCGTGCTGCGACGGTTCGACCGCACCGGCCTGCGCAAGCGCCTGCACCTATTCTCCGAGCGCCGAAAATTCGCCCTCGAATTGCGGATCAACCTGCTGGTGCTGTTCGGCCTGGCCGGTCTCGCCCAGTTCACTGGGGTGTCGGTGCTGCTCGCGGGCTTCGCCCTCGGTCTCGTCGTCGCCGCGATCGGTGAACCACGCCGCCTCGCCCGCCAGCTGTTCGGCATCACCGAGGGATTCTTCGGGCCGCTGTTCTTCGTCTGGCTCGGGGCGTCGATCAGCCTGTCTCAACTGGGCAGCCACCCGGGGATGATTCTCCTCGGGTTCGGCCTTGGGGCGGCCGCGATTCTCAGCCACCTGGCCGCTCGCCTGGTCGCCCAACCCCTGCTGCTCGGCGTGGTGGCGGCAGGCCAGCTCGGGGTGCCGATCGCCGCCGCCGCGCTCGGCACCCAGCGGGGAGTTCTGAGGCCGGGAGAGGATGCCGCGCTGCTGCTCGGCGCCCTGCTCACGATAGCGGCGACCACCGTTGCCGCGAGCGTGCGCGCCCGTCGCGATGCCTCAATCAGCGATCCGGCCCCGGAGAGTTCGTAGACTGCAGGGTGCGGTTGGCGGCCCACCTCCCCGGCGGCCGCAGCGGAGGTGGGCAACACGGTGAAGGTGCGGGCGGCGTTCGGCGCCCTTCGGTTACTGATGGCAGCCGCTTATGTCGTGGCGCTCGTCTTCCGGTTTCTGTGGGGCCTCGGCTCGGCGACCTTCACGCCGGGCAACTTCTTCGCGTACCTGACGATCCAGAGCAGCATCCTGTTCCTCACCGTCACCATTATCGCTGCGATCGTGGCGCTGCGAGGGAGGGATGACGCCCCCTGGTTGGATCTCGCCCGCGCAACCGTGCTCAGCTCCACCGTTTCGAGCGGGATCGTCTTCGCGCTCATCATCGAACAGGCGGGTGCGCGGGGATTCCGAATCGACGTTCCGTGGTCGGATGTCGCGCTCCACTTCGTGCTGCCGGGCGTCGCGCTCCTCGACTGGATCATCGGGCCGGGCCGGGGCCGGGCGCCGTGGCGCAGCATCACCTTCGTGCTGGTGTTCATGCTCGGCTGGGGGCTCGTCACTCTCCTGCGCGGACCCATAGTCGGCTGGTACCCGTATTTCTTCCTCGACCCGGCGCAACTCGCCAATGTCGGCCAGTTCTTCTTTTTCGCGTCGATCGCGGTCGTGTTGTTCGGCGGAGTTTCGACCGCTCTCGTCGCGGTGAGCCGCACCGTGCCACTGGCGGAGCGCTGGGCCGGGCGGGGGAAGTTCAGGCCGCCGCGAACGGCGCGAGCGCGCTCAGGGCGGCTTCGACGAGCTCGTCGTCGCTGAGCTTCGCCACCCGCCGGGCAGCGCGTCCGCCCACGATGGCGACGAGCACGGGTTCGCCGGTCACGGCCTGCAGGTTCACCCAGTCCGTGAGGTCGCCTCCGCTGCCGACAAGACTCCAGAGCGCAGCATCCGTCGACCAGAACGGTTTGTCGAAACGCAGCCAGACTGTCTCGACCGCCCCCATTCCGAGGGCTGCGATGGCCGTGCGATGCGCGAAGGGCAGAAGCGGGTCGAAGGTCAGGGCGTCCGTCTTCAGCACGCCGAGCGGCACAGTGACCGCGACCCGGTCGACGGTGAGCGATTCGCCGGTGCCGAGCTTCAGGCTCACTGCGGAATCGCTGTGGGAGACCCCGAGAACGGCCGTCGAGAGCGACACCCGCACGCCGTCGAGGGCATCGGTTACCAGCCCCGAGAACCCCCCGGTGACGATCCGGTCCGGGGCGGGCGGGCCGGAAAGGCCGTACCAGGTGGAAAGCTCCGGCGCGCTGGCCCCGGTGATGCCGGCGAGGGATGCGAGGGACGCGTCGAGGAGATCGGCACCGGCCAGCCCATCGGCCGCTGCCCGCGCGGCTGTGGCCTTCGCTCCCGACCGGTCGAGGGCGGAGGCAAGGCTCGGATCGACCGGCTGTGACTCGGCCCAGGACTTCGCGGTGGCGAAGGCGGGCGCGCCAACCGGATTGGTGGTCACCCGGCCGCCCACGCCCGCCGCGAGCAGGCCGGCCAGTGGCGAGGTCTCGATTCCGAGCGAGGCGAGACGGGTCAGCAGTGACACGTCCACCCCCTCACCGAGGCGCCAGGCACCGGATTCCACTGCCAGCGGCCACGATGCGGGTGATCGGGTGTCGATCCGCCCCCCCACGCGTGCCCTGGCTTCCAGCACGATCACGTCGAAGCCAGCCCGCAGGAGAGCCCGGGCGGCTTCGGCACCGGCGGCTCCCGCGCCGATGACGGCGATCTTCTCACCGACCGCGGCGACACCGAGCAGCTCAGCCGCGACTCGCGCGCCGGACTGTTGGGCGCCGAGCACGGTTCCGGCCAAATCCGGCGACGTGGCCTCTCCGGCGAAGAACACCCTCCCGTTGATCGGCTGGGCGAGATCGTCTCGATGCTGGGGGGTCGCACCCGGCTTCAGGTAACTCTGGGCACCCCGGGCGAATGGGTCGGCCGACCAGTCGCTCCGCTGGATTCCGGACGGTCGCGGCACCGGCGCCGAGGGGCTGGGGGAGCCGGTCGCGGACCCGGTGGGGCGCGGAGGCTCGGGAACGCACGCCGTCAGCACGAGCAGCGAAAGACCTGACCCTGCCCCGACAAGGAAACTTCGGCGATTCAACGACATCTCAGCGCCACTGTACTCGGATCGTCGGGGTGCGACACGTTCGGTGAGTCAGGGGTCCGCGCGGTGGCGACGCGAGCCGAGCCGGGCGAGACCGATGGCCGCGGATGCCACGGCGACGATGAACGCCGCGATGCCGATGACGTAGACGAGCACGCTCCCGATGCCTCCGGGGCCGTCCGGTTCGAGAAACGGGTAGGGGTACCATCCGGTGATCGCACCGCGGAGCATAGTGAAGGCGAGCCAAGCGAGCGGGAATGACACCACGAGCCACAGTCGTTTCCAGGGCACGCGCGCGGCTCCCGGAGCGATCACCCAGTCGAGGACGATGAAGATCGGCACCCACACATGCATCACCTCGTTACACCAGCGAGGCGGTTCGTAGCCGCCGTCCCCCGGGATGTTGCGCAGCAGCACGTTGTACACGATCCCGGTGACCACCGCATACGACAGGATGGCGACCCGCACGCTCGTGAAGAGTTCGGTGTCGCGCGGCCAGCGCCAGGCGAGGACGCCGCCGACGAGAAGCACGACCACGTTCATCATGCTCGACTCGATGGTGAAGTAGCTGAAGTACTCGCCAGGCACGAACGAGTCATGCAGCATTTCCGATGTCACCTGGGTGGCGAGCGCGCTGAGTACCACAAGCCCGACCAGGATGCGCACCACCGCAAATACTCGGCGCACGGTCGTCGCGGTCAGACGCGGCGCGGGGGTATCGATCGCCGACGTCCGAGTCATGGGTTCAGGCTATCGGCAGATCGGAACCGGCGGCCCCTAGGCTGGCGGGATGTCCCTTCCCGAGGTCTGCGTCTGTTACCTCCTCCGGCCGGGACCCGAGGGAGAGGAGGTGCTCCTGGGACGCAAGAGATTCGGACTTGGTGAGGGCAACCTCGTCGGTCCGGGCGGCAAGATCGAACCCGGCGAGACAGCGGAGCAGGCAATCGTCCGCGAGGTGTACGAGGAGACTTCGCTCGAGCTCGGCCGCGTCGAACTCGTAGGCGAACTGACCTACTCGTTTCCCTTCGCCCCGAACTGGAGCCAAAAATCGTGGGTGTTCCTCGGCCGCGAGTGGGCGGGAGTTGCCCAGGAATCCGAGGAACTGACCCCAGACTGGCACCCGGTAGCCGACATCCCGACGCAGCGGATGTGGGATGACGCCCGCTTCTGGGTCCGGGATGCCCTCGCCGGCCGCTTCGTGACGGCGACCTTCGAGTTCGGTGAAGACCTCTGCACCGTGTCGGCATCCGACCATCCGGCGTTCGTGCTCAGTGTGCCGCCGGGCTCTCGAGCCCGACCGCACGCATAGCGCGGGATCCGCCCGTCATCGCCCGTCGATGGCCGCATCCGCCAGCCGGGCCCGGACCGTGGCCAGCGACGGGTTTGTCGCGGCGGAGCCATCGGGGAAGATGACGGTGGGCACGGTCTGGTTGCCCCCGTTGAGCTCGGCGACCAACTCCGCGGAGCCGTCGACCTCCTCGATGTTCACCTCGGTGTATGCCACCCCGGCCCTCTCAAGCTGGCCTTTGAGGTTGCGGCAGTATCCGCACCACGTGGTTGAGAACATCAGCACGGCACCGGTGGGAGGAACGAATTCGGCTCGGGTAGGCATTGCGCAAGTGTACGGGCGACGCGACGGGGAGCGGCTGTCCGAGCCGCATTTTCCCCGCGTTTGCGCGGCACGAGGGACAGACATCGACCGGCTCGAGGCGTAGGTTGGCTCTCGACCGGGTCGATAACAACGCCGGAGAGTCCGACGCGAGTCAGCCCAGGCTGGACGAAGGCGATGATGAACTCCACAATGCAAATGATGCAGATGCACTCCGACTCGATGCAGGGCATGGACATGGCGTTGATGCAGGACTGTATCGAAGCCTGCTCGGCGTGCGAGCAGGCCTGCACGATGTGCGCGGGATCGATGGCGATGTCCGCGGAGATGGCGATGTGCTCCGGCATGTGTCTGAACACCGCCGATATGGCGAACACGATGATGCGCATGATGCTGCGGGTGAACGGGATGAACGGGCCGGCAATGATGGCCACGCTTCAGGCAATGGTGATGATGTGCAGCAGCTGCGCCGACGAGTGCGAGTCGATGGCCGGCATGAGCGCGGACTGCGCCATGTGCGCCGAGGTCTGCCGCCAGTGCGCGGCATCCTGCCAGAAGATGATGGAGTCCATGGAGATGACACGGAGCTGAAGACGGAGCTGAACTGCGGGTTGGCTACTGGTCAGCGTGGCGCCCGCAGGACACTGATCAGAGTGGCGCCGATCGCGAGCGTGTCGTAAAGCTCGTGCAGAGCGACAGGTTCACCGATCGCCACCGTCGCTCCCAGGTCCGCGTGATTCCAGACCCACACCGTGTCGGGGGACTCGAACAGGTCGATCCCGATCCAGTTGCCGGATGTCGCGTGTGCGACGATTCCGTCGCGCCACTTGCTCGGCGTCGCTGCAGTCACGCGCTCACGGATGGCGGACACGGTGTGGCCGGCAGCCGAGGAAGTGCAGGACTCGCCGGTGGAATGGGCACACAGCATGGGAGCGATCACCCGGGGTGTGAGCTTCGACATGCTGGCCTCCTGTCCGTCCTTCGGTATCGCGATCGTGGTCGCGTCGTGTGGGCAAGGCTAGTTTCCTGGCCGCCGGAATGTCATCCCTTCGACGTAACGCGGCGACACAATGTAGCAGGCCCCTCACCCGAGGGGCTGGACCTCGTGGTGTTCCGGCACTGCCAAACCTGCGTAACGTTGGGTAGGGAGTGCGCCAACGGCGTGATTTCCGCGTAAACGAGAGGTTCACCTGTGGACGAATGCATTCACGGACTCGAAGCGGGCCTGTGCGACCAGTGCTTCCCGAAGTCCGTTCCCGTGCTCGAAGTGGTGACCGCGGCGGGCCAACGCAACGCCCGGGCGAAGGCCGCTGTGACGCGGCGGGCGGCATCTGCCGCCTCCAAGACTGTCGAGAGCGTCGGCGACCAACGCATCTATCACCTCACGCACGTGCGCAACCTGCCCGGCATTCTCGCGAGCGGCGCGCTTCTCGCCGACGGTAGCGGCTCCTGGACGATCCGCCCAATCGTGGACATCTCGTCCGCCGAGACCCGGGAGTCCCGCCGCGCGACAGCGGTGTCCGGACTCGGCAGCCCCAACGTGGGCGAATTCGTTCCGTTCTTCCTCGTGCCCAACGCGACGATGTGGGAGGGCATCCGCTCGGGTTCGCTCGATCCGCGACTGTCCGCCGACGCACACGGCGCGACGGCGGCCGACTTCGTGATTCTCGTGAGCACGGTGAAGCTCGCCTCAGAGCACACCCTCGACGGGGGGATCGTCGTGGCCGACGGCGATGCCGCGCACGTGCTCACCCGAATCGCCGCCTCTACGGAATCGAGCGAACGGATGCTGCGCCGACTCCGTGCTGACGACAGCGCGGAGACCATCGCCGAGGCCGAACTCCTGGTGAAGGACAGCTTCCCGTTCGAGCTCGTGACGCTGGTCGGAGTGGCCAACGACCGTGCACGCGATGAGGTGCGGGCGATCCTCAAGTCGTCGGAGCACAGCCCAAAGGTCTCCGTCTACCCTCCCTGGTTCCAGAAGCCTGAGGCGTAGGACGCCCAACGCGCGCCCACGCTCAGAACCAGATGCTCAGCCACGGCGTGACCGGTGAGCGGAAGGACGCCTCGAGCGCGGCAGCGGAATCGGGGCGCAACTCGGTGATGCGGCCGGCTCGGACGAGCGTGAGCGGCGAAACGCCGCCGAGGTAGAGCGCCCCGAGGTCTTCGACGGTCAGTGCGACGGCGGCCGCGGCATCCGGAGCCTCGCCCTCGAGCGGTGCGACCGTGGCGCTGCCGTCGGCCGCGATGGTGAGCAGGAACAGCCCATCGGCGAACCCGAGGTCGTCGCTGACATCGAGCACGAACACGCCCGGCGCGCTGTAACGGCGCGCGGAGAGAGCGACCGGCACGTCGAGAATGCGGGTCCACAGGTGTTCGCGTACCCTGCTGCGCTCGACCGCACGGGAGTCGGAGACCTGCCAGAGCAACGGCTCGTCGATCGTGCGAAGCGGTGCGGAGATCGAGGAGACGAGATCCATTTCGAGGAGGAATCGCCACAGGGCGGCATAGGCCTCATCCGTGGCCGACACGAGAAAGCCGAGGTCGAGGCGGTGCTTCGTGAAATCACCGCCGAGGTCGACGATCCGGTACGCCGCGAAACCCTGCAACTCACCCTCGACATCGTCGTAGCGCACGACCCGGAGGGCCTTCGCGAACTCGGGATCACCGTCGAACCCGAGGAGACGCTCCCAGAGAAGATCACCGAACTCGATCTGTCCCGGCGTCTGAAGCCGCACGCGCTCCACGAGGTCGTGGCCCTCCCGAAGCAGGGTTTCCGGTTCGACGAAATTCAGGGAGCCGGATGCCTCGGGGCCGATCCAGCGCGCCCGTTTCGTGTCGATCGTCCAATCGGCGCTCATCACCGATGCCCCGAACCCGTAGCGACCGTAGATCGTGGCCTCGGTGACCGTGAGGATCGCAACCGGAACCTCCAGCGATACGGCAGTGCGCAGTTCCGCCTCAAGCAGCGCACGAGCGATGCCGCGTCGACGATGGGTCGGGGCCACCGACACCGCGCTCACCGACCAGGCCGGGATGCTCGTCCGGCCCGGGACCGTCAGGTCCGTCACCCAGGTGCTCACGGTCGCGACCGGAGACGCCGCATCGGGGGAGTCCGGGTCCCACACGCCGGTGGTGCGTCGGTGGGCGATGAGGGGAAGCTGCCGGTCGAGCTTCGACTGCGGCATGCGGCCGCCGTGGAATCCCCGATTCTCGGCCTGCAACCAGGCCGTGAAGGCGGTGACATCCGTCGTGTCGACGAGGGCGAGATCGAGGCCCTTGGCGGCGAGGCGTTCGGCGGAGAGGACATCGATCGGGGCTGCGGCGTATTCGTCATTCACCTTTCGAGGGTAGCGGGGCGGGCTGGCCCTGTACTGCCGGTGCTGTACCGCCGGTGCTGTGATGCCGGCCTTCGCGGTGATCGCCCGAACCGGCGTGCTTGAATGGGCAGGTGACCGCCCCGACCGTTCCCCTCCCGGCTGCGGGCACCGAGCCAGACCACATGTCCGACCTTGCCGCGTTCGTGCGGGCATCTCCCTCGTCATTTCATACGGTCGCCGAAGTGGCGCGCCGGCTCTCTGAAACCGGGTTCGTCGAACTCGTCGAAGCCGAAGACTGGCCGCGCGGGGTCGGGTCCTTTTTCGTGGTGCGGGATGGTGCGATCATCGCCTGGGTCACGCCGGCGGATGCCGTGGCGACCACGCCGTTTCGCATCATCGGCGCACACACCGATTCGCCCGGATTCGCGCTGAAGCCCAAGCCGACGACCGCGGCCCACGGCTGGCTGCAGGCCGGTGTGGAGGTCTACGGCAGTCCGCTGGTCAACTCCTGGCTCGATCGCGAGCTCGAATTTGCCGGGAGGCTCGTTTTCGATGACGGCACCTCCGCCCTCGTGCGCACCGGGCCGTTCCTCCGCTTCCCGCAACTGGCAGTACACCTGGACCGTGGGATGAACAGCGAGGGCCTCACTCTCAACCCGCAACAGCACCTCAATCCGGTCATCGGCGTCGGGAATCTCGCGGACGCGGATGTCATCGCCCACCTCGCCGGACTGGCCGGCCGCGCGGGAAGACACGTCGCCGGCTACGACATCAGCACCGCCGACACGGCGTCACCCCGGGTCTTTGGAATCGACGGGGCACTCTTCGCCTCCGGCCGCCTTGACAACCTCTCATCCGTGCATGCCGGACTTGTCGCGCTTCTCGCCGTCGCGTCAACGGATCTGGAAACCGCGCCCTCGATCTCCGTCTTCGCCGCCTTCGACCACGAGGAGGTGGGAAGCGAGACGCGCTCGGGGGCCGCCGGGCCGCTCCTGGAGAGCGTGCTGGCCAGAATCGGTGGCGTCGGCACCTCGGATCGGGCTCGCGCCTTCGCCCACTCCTGGTGTCTGTCGGCCGATGCCGGACATGCCGTCCACCCGAATTATCCGGAGCGCCACGACCCGGTCAATCGCCCGGTCGTGAATCGCGGTCCTCTCCTCAAGATCAATGCGAACAAGCGGTATGCCACGGATGCTCTCGGCGCCGCCGAGTGGGCCCGCAGTTGCCGCCAGGCCGGCGTCGAATATCAGGAGTTCGTCTCGAACAATGCGGTCGCCTGCGGATCGACGATCGGACCGATCACGGCGACCCGCCTCGGGATTCGAACCTTCGACGTGGGAATCGCCCTCCTCTCGATGCACTCCGTGCGCGAGCTGTGCGGAGTGGACGACCCGCTCGCGCTGTCCGAGGCCATGCGGGCCTTTCTCGCGCCAGCCTGACACGGGGGTCTACTCGAGCAGGCCCCGGATGTCCTCGGCGGTGAGCGCGGTGCTGAAGGTCGCGTCGTCATCCATCACCGCATCGAAGAGTTTCGCCTTTCGGTCGCGCAGCGCCATCACCTTCTCCTCGATCGTGCCGCTCGCGACCAGCCGGTAGACGTTCACCGAGCGGGTCTGGCCGATGCGATGGGTGCGGTCGACGGCCTGGGTCTCGGTGGCCGGGTTCCACCACGGATCGAGCAGGAACACGTAATCCGCCTCGGTGAGGTTCAGCCCGAAGCCGCCGGCCTTGAGACTGATCAGGAAGACGGGGGCGTCCCCCGTCTTGAAGCGGGAGATCACCTCCGCCCGGTGCCTGGTCGACCCGTCGAGATATTCGAAGGGGATGCCCGCGGCGTTCAACCGGTCGGCCGCTTTGCCGAGGAACGACGTGAACTGGCTGAAAACGAGAGCGCGATGTCCCTCCGCGACCACATCGTCGAGCTGCTCGAACAGGGCGTCCAGCTTCGCGGACGGGATGTCGGCGTGCGCCTCATCGACCAGCGACGCATCCAGGCTCAGCATTCGCAACAGCGTCAGCGAGCGAAAGACAATGAAACGGTTGCGATCGAGGTCCTCGATCAGGCCGAGGAGCTTCTGCCGTTCCTTCTGCAGCACGGTGTCATAGAGCCTGCGGTGCCGCGGGGCGAGGTCGACGCGCAGCACCTGCTCCTGCTTGGCCGGCAGTTCGGCGGCGACGAGTTCCTTCGTGCGCCGCATCATGAGCGGACGGATTCGCCGACGCAGCTTGGCGATCAGCGCCGCCGAATTCGCCGCCGCGCCGCCCGCCGCGCCGCCCGCCGCGATCGGCCGCACATACTCCTCGGCGAACCTCCGGCCCGAGGGGAACAGGCCGGGCGCCACGATCTGGAACAGCGACCACAGGTCGGTGAGACTGTTCTCCATCGGAGTGCCGGTGATCGCGAGTTTGAAGGGCGCGTCGAGCGCGACGGCCGCTTGGTGTGCCTTCGAGGCCGGATTCTTCACGAACTGGGCCTCGTCGAGCACCAGGCCCGACCATCCGATCGCCCGGTAGTGCTCGAACCCGATGCGAAAGAGGGCGTAGGAGGTCACGACGATGTCGGCGCCCTCGGCGAGTTGCGCGAGCGGCTGTTTCGTGGTGGTGACACCACGCACCGCGAGGCCGGGCACGAACCGCGTCGCCTCGGCGAGCCAGTTCGAGACCACCGAGGTGGGCGCGACGACCAGGAACGGTGCGCCCGACCCGGTCTCCTTCGCATGAGCGACCAACGCGAGTGCCTGCAGGGTCTTGCCGAGCCCCATGTCGTCGGCCAGGATGCCGCCGAGCCGGTGCTTCCAGAGAAACGCGAGCCAGTCGAATCCCTCCTTCTGGTACGGCCGGAGGGTGGCGTCGACCGTGTGGGGAAGCGCGGTCGCCTCGACCGACTCGATCGCCAGGAGCCCCCTTGCGGCATCCCGCCAGGCCGTCGCCTCGATCGTTTCTTCGGCGAGATCCTCGAACTCCGACCACAGGCTGGCCTGATAGCGACTGATCCGAACGCCGGTCTCCCACTCGGCAAGAGTGGAGGCCTCGTCGATCAGCCGTTTCAGTTCTTCGAACACCGGCTGGTCAAGCGAGAGGTAGGAGTTGTCCACGAGCAGAAGCTTCGACTGCCCCTTCGACAGCGCCGTGAAGACCGTGCTGAACGGCACATCCCGGCCGTCGAGGCGGATATACACCCCAAGGTCGAACCAGTCGCTTGTCTCGGTCGCGACAGTCGTGAAGGTGAGTTTGGGGACGCCCGTGAGCTCCCGGTAATCGGGTCGCGTGCCGACGGTGTCGACCCTCAACCCCGCCACGCCGTCGAGCGTCGGCATCACCTTCTCGGCGAACTCGGCCGCGTCGAGACCCCGAAGCGTGTCGTCGGAAAGGGGGCCGAGCAGTCGCTGCACGCGATCGAGCACCTCGTGTTCGGTGCTGAAGTCACGGTCGTCCGCGCCCCGCAGCGACCGGCGCATGCCGGCGTAGTCCCAGTCCCACGCGAGCTTCAGCGATTGTTTGGGCTGGAAGGTGACGGTGAGCACCAGCACCGGGGGAGTCAGTTCGGGCAGCGTCACCGAGGCATCCGCACTCGCCACGCCGATGGTGCGCTGCAGGCGCGGGTAGTAGTCGCGCAGAAACTCGTCGACATCGGACGCGGGCACAATCACCGGCGCCACGCCTCCGAGCAGCGCTCGCTGCTCTTCGACGAGCGGGGCGGATGTCGGTGCAAGGGTGAAGCGTGGCAGGGGGTCGAAATCCCACGCGTAGAGCCCGTGGTCGCCGATTGCGCCGGCGGTCGCGGCCGGGTGCGGCCGGCCGTCGATGACGACTGTGGGGGAGAGCTGAAGGTCCCCGTGCAGCCGGGCGTCGATGCTCACCGCGGCCTCTCCGCCGATCGTGACGCTCGTCTGCTTCTTTCCGGTGACCAGCGCGATGCCGCGCGTTTCTGCATCCGCCAGGATCTGCCAGAGCAGGGGGCTGTGGAAATCGTCGAGGGTGACCCAGTCGGCTTCCTGGATCGAGTGCAACTCCCGGGTCGAGCGGTGAAGGGCGGCGAACTGGGCGAACCAGCGCTGGTGTTCGGGCGCGAGATCCAGCCGGCTGCCCTGGTAGGCGAGGGTGTTCCAGGTGGTGGTGCCGCGGGTCCAGTTGCCGGTGTCGCTGAGTCGCACCGGCCGCACCCCGAGGCGAAGCTCCCCCCGGCTCGCGGCGGTCGCGGTACGGGCGATCGGACCGTTCCATCGGCTGCGGGAGCGGGGGATCTGCTCTCGCAGTTCGAGCAGAAGCCCCAGTCGAGCGCGTCGGCCTCCGGGTTGCTCCGCTTGCGTCGCCAGGGAGGCGAGGGCTCTCTTCCAGTCTGCCTGCGTCGCCTGGCGGGAATCCGCTTTCGGCAGCGAGAGCCCGGACTGCTGCTGCAGGGTAGTCGTGTTGCTCTGCAACAGCATTGCGGCCACATGCTTGCAGTCGAAGCCGACCGGGCAGGAGCAGAAGCCGCCGGTCGGTTTGCCCGTGGCCGCAGAGATGTGCACGCTGCATCGGTAGGGCTGCGATTTCGTGCCGCGGACCGTGCCGACGAGTTGCCGGGTTTCGGCCTCCCAAGTCACCGCGATCACCGCGTCGGCGCGCGCGTAAGCGAGTCCGCGCTGGAAGGAGGTCGGTCCGACCAGGTGCCTGATGTCGGCGATGTCGACCATCGGAGCGGGGGCGGTCGACATCCGTCCATGCTCTCACGGACGGCGTTCGCCCCTACCCCGTTGTGGGACTGCCGGTCGTCCCCGGTCGCAGTTAGTTTGGAGGGGCCGGGCGGCCCGAATCGCCGGGATTCAGGACTGTTGAGGAGCCGATGTCGTGTTGAGCGGTGAGCTGGCGACCCAGGTCGATGCCGTGTGGGGCGCCTTCTCCCAGGAGGTGGAGGCCGACCCGCAGCGGGCGATCAGCCGAATCACCCGCCTGGTCGGTGGCGATGGCGAAATTCGCGGCGCCGCACCGCCGGCGCGGCAGACCGCCACCAGCGGCCAGGCAGCGGCCACGCCCGAGCTTTCTCGGACCGTGCACGCCCAACTGCACGAGTACCTGCTCTCGAAAGTCGAACCGACCGGCGAATCGGGTGCGGCCTACTCGACCATCAGCGCGACGCCACACTCTGTCACAACGCTCATGGTTGCGTTGGTCGCTCCGACCCCACGGGACACGATCATCGATCCGGCGGTCGGGACTGGCGGGCTGCTCGTTGCGGCCGGAGAATTCCTGCGGGAGCATCACCCCGAGGTCTGGCTCGATCCGAGGCTGCGAGAACACTTCAGCACGGCGGCGTTCACCGGCGTGGACTCGACGGCCTCTGCCTGCGGCGTCGCCCTGATGAATCTTCAGTTTCATGGGTCGGCCAATCCCACCATCCTTCATGCCGATTCCCTTGCGGAAGGCCAGGCCGGGGTCGGCCGTTACTCGCTGGTGCTCGCGCACCCGCCGTCTTCCGGCATGCGCACCGCCCAGCCCGCCGCGCGCGCCCTGCTCAAGATGGTGCGCACCAAGCGGGTGGAGCTGCTCTATCTCGCCCAGGTGTTGCGATTGCTGGAGGTCGGTGGTCGTGCCGCGGTGATCGTGCCGGACAGCCTCCTTGCGGGCACATCCAAGGCGCATCTCGACCTGCGACGGATGCTCCTCACCGAGTTTCGGCTCGATGCGGTCGTCAGGCTGCCGCCGGCGGTGCTCCGCGCGGAGGCGGACCGTTCCTCGTCCATCCTTCTCGTGCAGAAATCGGGGATGACTGCTGACGTCTGGTTCTACGACGTTCGCTCGCAAGCAGTTCGCCCGCCGACGGGCGGGCCCGAAGGCGATCCCGCGGATCCCGGCTCGCTTCGAGCCGCCGACCTGGTGGACCTGCTGTCCCGCTGGAAGTCGCTCGAGACGGCGCCGAGCTCGGAGCGCGCCCGCCCGCGGGGGGCCCAATCCTTTGTCGTCGGCATAACCGAGATCACCGATCAGGACTTCGACCTGAGCTTCGACCGCTACCGGATCGCGGTCGCCGAATTCGTGGCCCACCGGTCGCCCACCGACATCCTGGTCGATATCACTCGACTCGAATTGCGCATCCAACAGGGCGCGGCCGCGCTTGCCCGCTCACTCGCCGACGGGAGCGTGGGGACACCGTGATCGGATCGGTGGCCCCGTTCGTCGGCGCGGGGGTTTCCTTCGTGCGGGGCGGATCCGACTCCCTCCAGCCGGAGACTCGCCTCGAGCAATACCTGCTCGCCGACGTCACCGAGATCGTAGAGCAGTGCGCACCGCAGGGAAGCGACGAATTCGTGTTCATCGATGACGCGTCCGTTGACGCAGTCACCAAACGCGTCGCCACACCCAGGCGGATGCTCGTCACCGGCGCCCCGAAGAGCGCCAGCCAGCCGGTGCGCGCGGGAGACGTGCTCGTCGGCCGAACACATCCCGAACGCAACGCCGTCGCGCTGATTTCGCCGCCGCTTGCCGGGGCGTTCGCCTCGACCGGCCACAGCGTACTCAGGCCACGTCCGGAGCTTCTCGACGACCGGTACCTCTACTGGTGGGTGCAGAGCCCCGAGTTCGTGGCCGGGCTAGTGAGACGGGGCAGTGGCGGGAACGCCGCGACCGTCACGGACGCCTCGGTGCGCTCCATGCCGATCCCGCTCCCGCCCATTCGAGACCAGCAGCGGATCGCCGGGATTCTCGATGATGTCGTGCAGTTGCGATTCGAACGGCTGGCTGCCCTCGATCTGCTCGCCGAGTTCGCCGAATCGCTCGTGCTCGATGCGGTCTACGGTGCCGATCCGGGAGTCCTGTCCGACCTGGTCGAATCCATCGAATACGGGCCGTCAGCGAAGGATGTCGCGCCACGGGGCACGGTGACCGCGTCGATTCTCCGTGCCTCGAGCATCACCAGCGACGGCGACCTGGATCTCACCGAGCTACCCGACCGACGGTTGACGCCGGCCGACGCCGGCAGGTTCGCGGTACGGCCAGGCGAGGTGCTGTTCTGCCGAGCGGGCAACGCAGAGTCGGCGCCCCGGGTCGCGCTGTTTCGGGGGCAGGAGCCTGAGGGTTCGGTCCTCCCGGCGGAGCCACGGGCTCTCGTGCCAGCGCCGTCGGTGATGCGCCTGCGCGTCAGGCCGGAACACGCAAGTGACGGCAGCGGCGAGTATCTCGCCGCGTTTTTCGCCGGGCCTCACGGCACGGCCGCCTGTCGCTCACTCGCGTCTTTCACTCCCCGCACGCTCCGTGACCTGGCGATCCCGCTGCCGTCGGCGGATGCGCGCGAGGTCTTCGCGCAGCGAATCGAGCAGCTCACGCGGGCGCGAACCAACGAGCGGATCCAACTTGCGCGCCTCGACGAACTCTTCGCGGCGCTCCAGTCGAACGGATTCAGCGGCAGGCTCTGATCAGGGCCGGACCTGCCGATGCTGACCGAGCGACCGTCAGCCTGGCTTCTGACGATCGCTCGTCCCGGTCAGTCGTATGACCGGTCGAGCGCTTCCCCGATGGGATCGCCGGCCGATTCGTCCGCCAACTCGGGGCCGCCGACCGGCGTGCCGGACCACGAAACCAGTGTCCAGCCCTCGGACGGCGAGCCATCGAGCTCCACGATTCCGGTGTTGTCGAGTTCGTGCGACCCCGCGAAAATCGGGGGCACGTTGGGGGCCCGGCCGGCCGTCCAGACCCGAATGGCCGCGCCGTGGCTGAAGACGGCGGCCGTGCCGGAGTCCGCTTCGGTTGTCGCCCGGGCAGCGGTGACGGCATCCGAAACAGCGGCGATGCCGCGGTCGAAGCGCGCGAAAAAGGCATGGCCATCCGTCGCGCCCGGCATTGTGGCATCCAGATCGCCGGATCCCCAAGCGAACGCGGTCGTAAGATAACGGCGAGCGGATGCCCGATCGCTGCTTCCCTCGAGATCGCCGGCCTCGATCTCGTGCAGGCCCTCGATAACTGTCGCGGCGGCGAACGGACGAGCCGTCAGCTGCGTGCGCACCAATGTCGTGGCGAAGACGGCGTCGACGTCGCGCCGTCGAAGCGCCTCGGCGACGGCGATCGCCTGTCGCTCGCCGAGCATGGTGAGGCCGGGGCCGGGATGGGCGGTGTCGAGGAGGCCGAGCACATTGGCGGGGGTCTGTCCGTGACGGACGAGGAGGAGTCGCATGGTGTCCTCCAGCATACGGAGGCGGCTTGCCCGTGAGAAAAAGAGGGAGCACCAGGATCGGTTCGGGCGCTGAGCCGCCCTATTCGACCACCAATCGGGAACGATCGGCGCGGCACGCGCGTTACCCCCACCATGACCATCCCCCTCTCCATCCTCGATCTCGCCCCCATCGCCCCCGGGCAGACCGTGCGCGAGAGTTTCGCGAACAGTGTGCGGCTTGCGCAAGCGGCGGAGGCTCACGGATTCACCCGGGTCTGGTATGCCGAGCACCACAACATGCCGACGATCGCGTCCTCCGCCACCAGCGTGCTGATCGGCCATGTCGCGGATCACACGTCGACCATCCGCCTGGGATCCGGCGGCGTGATGCTGCCGAATCACTCTCCGCTCACGATCGCCGAGCAGTTCGGCACCCTGGCCGAACTGCACCCCGGGCGCATCGACCTGGGTCTCGGACGAGCCCCCGGCAGCGACCAGAACACCGCCCGCGCGATGCGGCGCGATCCGCGGTCTTCAGACCGGTTCCCCGAAGACGTGCTCGAACTGCAGGCCTTCCTCAGCGGCGAGTCGATCGTGCCCGGTGTGCAGGCGGTGCCAGGAACTGGCACCAAGGTTCCGCTCTACATCCTCGGATCCTCCCTGTTCGGCGCCCGACTCGCCGCCACACTCGGCCTGCCCTACGCCTTCGCCTCGCACTTCGCCCCCAACGCCCTCCACGAGGCGATGGCGCTGTACCGCAGTGAATTTCGACCCTCCCGCCAGCTCGCCGAGCCCTACGCGATCGCCGCAGTCAACGTGATCGCCTCCGAGGACGAGGCGGATGCCCGAGCTCAGTTCGAGACTACGCGCCGGGCCCGCGTGCGCGGCCTCATCGCTCGCGGGCCGTCGGCTATCGACGCTCCGCCGATCGAATACAGCGATGACCAGATCGATGCGTTCCTCACCACCTCTGAGGGGCGCAACATCGCGAACATGATGCGCTACTCCGCCGTCGGCACCCCCTCGGAGGTGCGCGACTTCCTCGAGGAGTTCGCCACCTCGGTGCGGGCCGACGAGCTGATCGTCGCACACCAGTCGCCAGGCATCGACGACCGACTCCGCTCGGTCGCCCTCACGGCCGCGGCGATGCGCACCCTCCTGCCGGTCGGGTAGACCGCCCGCCAAAACAGCAGCCCCCGCCGGTCGAGTAGCGCCCGCCCGGGCGCGTATCGAGACCGCCGGCCAAGACAGCAGCCCCCGCCGGTCGAGTAGCGCCCGCCCGGGCGCGTATCGAGACCGCCGGCCAAGACAGCAGCCCCCCTTGACGCGCCGCTCATTCGCGAGTCATCTTGTCATCATGCATGAACTCCCGATCGTCGACCGGATCACCCGCATCGAGTCGTCAGAGACTCTCGACCCGCTCATCGATAAGGCCGACTCCCTGTTCCAGTCGGTGCTCAAGCCCCGCTGGTTGCGGGACCTGCTGCACGGCGTGCCGTTTGGACATCCGCTGCACCCGGTCGCCGTGCAGATTCCGATCGGGGTGTGGACCTCGGCCGCGCTCCTCGACCTCGCACCGGGGGCATCCAGAGCCTCCCGCGCGCTCGTGGGAATCGGCGTGATCAGCGCGGCCCCGGCTGTCGCCGCCGGCTGGGCAGACTGGTTGCAACTGCACCCGCAGCAGAAGCGGGTCGGCATCGTGCACGCCGCCGCCAACGCCACCGCGCTCGGCCTCTATGCGCTGTCCTACATCCAGCGGAGTCGTGGGAGGGTCGGCAGCGGCAAACTGCTTGCCTTCGCCGGTCTCGGGGTGCTCTCGGCAGCCGGCTTCCTCGGCGGACACCTCGCCTACCGCCAGGCGGCGGGAGCCAACCACGCCGAGGACGTGCCACATCTCTTCCCGGAGGGGTGGCATCCGCTCGGCCCGCTCGCCGACCTGCCTGAGGGCCAGCTCCACCGGGTGGATGTCGCGGGACAGCCGCTGCTCACGCTGCGCCACGGCGACGCCGTGGACGTGCTGTCGAACACCTGCAGTCACCTCTCGGCGCCTCTCGATGAGGGCACGCTTATTGGAGCAGGCACCGACGATGCCTGTGTGGAGTGCCCGTGGCACCGAAGCACCTTCGCCTTGCGAACGGGCACGGTGGTGCACGGTCCGGCGACGTCTCCGCTGCCGCGGTTTGTATCCCGCGTGGTCGACGGCGTCGTGCAGGTGATGCTGCCGGGCGCGGGATAGCCGCTGCCGGCTATCTAGTGCCGATCACGCAGTGCCGGCTACTGGGCAGCCGGCGACACGCTACCCGGATCGCCAGCGAAGCCGGGAGTCAGTCGCCGTCCTCACGCAGGCCATCGCCCTGCCGGTGGAGGTGGCACCCCGTTCGCCGGCCGTCGAACAGAAGGCTCCCGGACGCACGGCGGAGCGCGCGGTGTTCGCCGGTGGAACAGAGCCCGTACCGCTGATATCGAACCCGAGTCCCGGTGATGGCGCGGGCAGTGCCGGCGCGGCAGGCACCGCAACGCTCGACGCATCGACGCACTTCGAGAGCACGCGCAACATGGCATCGCGCTCGGCCCGCGTCACCCAGAGGCCGTAAGAGGCCTTCACGGAAATCTGGCGTGTCACATACGCGCACCGGAATGTTTTGAAGGACGGTAGCCAGGTGGCCGCATCGCCGTCGCCTTTTTGCTCGTTGGAGCGTCCGTCAACGGCGAGCAGGTTGGCCGGATCATTTGCGAGCGACACCCGCTTGGCCTGCGACAGCTGTTGCGCCCCGGTGCGCCACGCATCGCCGAGCGACACGACATGATCGATCTGCACCGCAGTGGACGTGCGGGCTCCCCGCACGAAGCTGACGATCTTGCCCGTATACGGCGAGGTCAGAAGCCCGCTCACCACCCGGCACCGTCCGGATTTGACGACCGCGGTGAGATCGCGGCCGAGAACGTCGTTGCGAGTGTCGCATCCGTTGTTGTCGAGGTCAACCCAGGCCGCGCCGAACTTCACGGTGCGCTGGTAGCCGGTCATCGGGGCCCTGCCTTTGATCGGGAGGGTCGCGAGCAACGCGAGGGCCGTCGTGCCGCCGGGTGCCGTCTCGGTCTCGACAGCGCCGCCGAGTGCGCCAACAGCGCTCTGCGGTGATGCCGTTGCCGAAGGCGAGCCAGACCGACCGGCCGGCATCGACACGGCTCCGCCGGTGAGGGATGCGACCAGCGCGATGCCGAGCACGACCGGCGTCAGCGAGTTGAGCCCGAATCGCGACAGATGCGGCAGAGCTCGCATTGAAATGGAATCCCGTCCGGCCCGAACCCGGGCCCCGAAGCCCCACCCGGGGCTTTGCTCCGAACCTATGCGGCATCCGCCCCCGGCTGTAGTCCCCGTAAGGGGTGTCGTCAGATCCGATTCCGTCGTCCGTCCTGGAAGGCGGACAACGCCCGCTGTTGCCCGGAGTCATCGCCCGCGGTGTCCGGTCGCACGAACCTCGGGGACTGTTCCCAGTTCTATCCGCCGAGGGCAGCCACGATCGACTGCGCTGGCGCCCAATAGGGGTCATAGTGTTTGGGATCGGCGTTGACCTGCACCGCGTGTGCGGCTTCGCCCGGCGCCAGTGCCTTCCACCCGGGGATGCTCACGAGCCGTTTGAAGAAATTGCCGGCCGAGATGTACGGATCCATTCGGTCGGCGAGGGTGCCCCACGCCCCATTGTCCCGCTGTTGAAAGAGGCCGCGGCTGTCCGGTCCCGCTGAATCCCCATAGGCGAGAACGCGAAGTCCGGATTCGCCGAGCGCAGTCATCACTCCGATCGCCTGGGTGTGCGATCCGATGCCGAGAGAGCGTGCGGCAGTCATTATCTGCGCCGCGTTGACGAGCTTGTCCTGGCAGTACCCCGCGATCGGGCCAGCAGGCACTGAAATTGTGCCGACGGTGACCGGCGGCAGCGACGGACAGGTTGGCGCCGACGCCGAGCTCGACGGCCCGGAAGCGTTGTTCGACTTCAAAATGTTGACGCCGACGACGACGGCGGCCAGAAGCCCAGCGATCACGATGATTGACACGATCACCCTACGCACCGGCATCTCACCCCACCTCAGTCACGTACTCGATTGGCGCAGCGGCGGAACACGCGACCACGGCGGATGCTGGTCTCGATCCGCCCGTCGAGCGTAGCCAACGATCGGAGGACTCGGTGCACCGGGAGCTCTTCTCCGGACGCCTTCGTAGCAAACACTCGGTGCGGATGGCACCTGCTTCTTCCAGCCAGGTCCCAATGGTCGCTGTCTCGCGGTAATCCGCTCCACCACGATCATGGAGCATGTGAACAGGATGACGACCTGCAGGCGCTGCTCGTGAGAGCGACTCATAGCGGAACCACTCGCGTGAGCGCTTCGGCCATTACAACGGGGTTCGGGCTGTGTGTCAGCACGGTGGCTACCGGGCAGGTCGATGCCACTGGTCGGAACATCCGGGTCGCCTAACAGATCGATTGCAGCTTTTGTCAGAGACGGAGGTCATTGACCGGCATTCGCACCCTGCCTAAGCCGACTAGAAAGTGTAGCCAGAAAGGCATCCGATGGAGCCGATCAATGTTCTCCAGGCACATAATGCACTGTCCAAGCTGGTGACTCAGGCGCAGGCAGGTGCCGAGATCGTTATATCCAAGCGGGGGATACCGGTGGCGCGTTTGGTGGCGGTGGCACCGAGGGCGAGCCAGACGGCAGCAGCGGCAGCCGTGTGGATCTCCGAACATCGGATCCCCGCAGCCGCGGCGCGGACAGCCTCGGAGCTCGATGCGCAAATCGAGTCCGAGCGAACCGGCTGGGAATGATCTATCTCGACTCTTGCATTCTGATCTATGCGGTCGAAGACGACGACGCGCGAGGCGAGCGCGTTCGGCAGCGGCTCGCCGATGCGGGGGACTCGACGGTGGCAATCAACGCGGATGCGACAAAGCCGATGACCGCCAGGATGATCCAGAGAACCAGGGCGAGCATCCCGGCGCCAGCAATCACAGGAAGGTAGTTGGGATCCACCCTCTCAAACTAACAATTGGTCAGGTGTCATGAAAGCACCCGTGAGGGGGTGAAAACGAGGCCGGGTATCCGCAGGGTGAGCTCCGGCGCGGTGCATCATTGTCGGCGCCGGAGCTCGATGCGCGGCAGCACGCTTCCGCGTCTCGGTGTGCGGTAGACATCGATCGAATCCGGCGGAATGAACCACGCCACCCCGCCCCGGACCGAGACCTGCCATTCGTTCACGTGCACCGCGTGATGGCACGACGAACACAGGGGAATCGCGTTCTTCAGGTTGGTCAACCCACCGTCTCGCACGAACCAGTCGATGTGATGGAGTTCGGTCCACGCAGCGGGTCGACCGCATCCCGCGCAGGCGGAATACGCTTCACCGATTGCCAGGCGATGCTTCCGGGTGAACAGGCGTTGCTCCCGTCCCAGGTCGAGCACTTCGCTCGGCCCGCCCATCACGATCGGGATGATGCCGGCCTCGGCGGCCATCCGTCGCGCCGTTCCCGCCGAGATCGGCGTCTCGACGCCGTCGAGACGGGCTGCGCCGAGACCAGCGAGCAGGCCGTCGAGGGTGAGCCGCACGACGAGGGTGGTCTTCGGCATCGGACTGGCGGTGAAGGCACAATTCGAGACGTGCCCGAACAACGCCAGCATCGCATCCGAGGTCATTGTGGCGCGGGTACGCGGGTCTCGCAATTCCTCGGTAAGCGTCGGTGGGCCGTCAAGAAGGTTTCGGATCGCATCAGCCCCGCCCCCCTTCGTCCCCTCGCCGTCTTCGTTCCTCCTGCCGGTGTGGAAGACGTTGTCGACGTACCCGTCGAGGTAGCCGCGCACGGATGCGGCTGTGAGCGGGTCCATGTCCCAGATCATTCGGTGCATGCCGTTCGCCAGTTCGGTGATCGACAGTTTCCGTCGACGGACCAGCTCTTCTTCGCGCGGTTCGATGCCGTCGGCGTCGAGACGGTCTCGGCACTGGATCGCCAACGTGCGCACCAGGTCGGCCGGGGCGCTGCGGGCGAAATCGACCGTCACCTCTTCCGCGTACGCAACATCGTCCGGATGGGCTCGAGGGCTGGCTTGGTCGAGGTTGTTGACGATCGCGGCGGCGGCATCCACTCCGACAGCCCCGTCATCGAGGGCGGCCGCGAGATGCGGATAGCGGGGCGCGATCCTCTCGCCGGTGATGCTGAGCGACGGGGCGGTCGCGATGGCAACGCGCACGAACCGGGCGGCTTCCTGTCGTCCGATTCGACCCACCCGCACGAGCGAGGCGGCCGGGCCTGCATCCATCATCCGATGGGTGAGACCGTCCCGGCCGAGGCTCGGCCGGGAGCGTTCGGTCACCTCCGCGATCAGTCGCACGATGTTCGCATCCGCCGCCCGTCGGGTCGCGAACTGCGTCGCGAGGGCGAGCATGAGCTCGCTGTCGGCGAGTTCGCGGCAGGCACGACCCGAGGGATCCGCTCCGGCTCGATCCACCGGGGGAGCGCTGGTGACGGTAGGGCTTTGCATGCCTTAACTCTCGCACCAACCACCGACATCGCTACGAACTAAACACGCCTTGACCAGCGCTTCCTGTGGATAACCGCCTGCCACGTTCCGCTGTGGAGGAGTGGTCGTCAGCCCCAGAAGATGGATGTCGGGTCCGCATCCAACTCCGCCAGGATCTCCACGAGAGAAGTCCCCACACCGATGTCTCGGGAATAGTTGAGCAGGCGATCGTTACGGTCGGTGGCGAACAGGATCCAGGTGTTCGCAACGGGATCGACGGTCAGCTTCGCGATGCGATTCGATGACCTTTCGGGCCCGAAGTCCTCGCGCCACGGCGGCCGTCCCTCGATGATCTCTGCCGAATTGCCGCGGAAGATGGCCGAAACGACGATCTCGTCGCGAGCCGCTGCGGGAACCCGCGCTTCGCACCAGGAGCTGATTCGTCGGCGGTCGAGTTGGGTGATCGCCACGGCTCGAGGGTAGCAACCCGGTGTCGATCAGACGAGCCCAGCACGCCTCGCCGAACAAAAACCGGGCTGTGCTGCCATAGCGTCTGCCCCGCACTGGGGAGCGAGTTTCAGAGCATCCCTCGATACCATAAACGGATATCGAGTTCATCGAAAAGGAGGATTGGATCGGCATTCGGCGAATCCAGGGAAGCAAGCCCGATCAGGTCGATCGCTTCATTCAACGTCTCACCGGAAGCGGCACAGGCCAGCTGACCACGGGCGAGATCATGGAACTGTCCCGCGGGTATTCCGAGGATGAATAGTTCCGCTCGAGCGACCGATGGATTCCTGATCGATTCGAACGTGCTTCTCGACATCGCTACACGAGATCCGGACTGGTACGAGTGGTCAGGAACGGCGATGTCGAGCGCCGCGCGCGGTGGCCCTCTGTATCTGAACCCGTTGATTTACGCCGAGGTATCCGAGCGATTCGATGACATCTCAGAACTCGATCGACTTCTTCCGCCAGCCCTCCTCAAGCGGTCGACGCTGCCGTACAGTGCGGCGTTTCTCGCCGGTAAGGCGTTCATGGCGTATCGCAGACGCGGAGGTCGGCGACGGTCACCCCAGCCCGACTTCTACATTGGCGCGCACGCGGTAGTGGCGAATCTCACCCTGGTCACGCGAGACCGTGCACGATACTCAACCTACTTTCCGACAGTGCAACTCCTCACACCCGACTCGGTCGACTGAATTCACTCGGGATCTTCCCCACCGCAGCCGCGCCTGATTGCTCTGTGCACCCCGCGAACGGCGGGGACCCGTCCGAGCGCTACCCTCGAACAATGAGCCAGACTGCGGCGCAGATCGTCTCATCGGCGACCCGACTGAGGCGGCTGAGCGACGAAGCAGCCTGGCAGTTGATCCGCGCCCAAAACGCGCACGTCATCCTCGCGATTCTTCGCAGCAATTTCATCGAGTCGGGCGAGACCCGAGTGCCGGCGCCGATGCTCTTCGAACGGATCGACGATGACGTCGTCGCCTTGCGTACTGCCGGCTACGACTTGCCACAGTCGGCGCAACAGTACTGCGCGGCGTGGCTCGCGCAGGGCTATCTCGAGCGTCGACCGGGCGAGATCGGAGGCGATGAGACCTACGAGCTCTCGAGCGAAGCACTCGCGGCCATCGGAATCGTGTCCGACCTCGAGACGCCGCCGAAATCCGCGACCGAGAGTCGCCTCACCACGGTGATGTCCCAACTCGACCAGCTGGTGGTCGACACGGATGAGGATGTCGCCTCCCGGGTCGAGGCCCTCGAGCGGGAACGGGACCGGCTCGATGCCCGAATCGCCGCCATCCGGGATGGCCGCTCCGGCACGATCGATGACCGGGTGGCCCTCGAACGGGTGCGTGACATCCTCTCGCTCGCCGATCAACTCCCGGCCGACTTCGCCCGCGTGCGCCGGGAGATCGAACGCTTGAATGTGCGGTTCCGCAAGGACATCATCGAGAACGACGGCGGTCGCGGCGAGGTGCTCGAGGCGCTCTTCCGAGGCGTGGATGTGCTCGCCGAACAGGAGGCGGGTCGCAGCTTCCAGGCCTTCTACGCGCTGCTCACCGACCTCGAACGAAGTTCCGGTCTGGATGCCGCGATCGAAACCGTGCTCGGCCGGCCGTTCGTCAGCGAGCTGACACCTGCGCAGCAGGATTTCTTGCGAGACCTGGTGCCCAGTCTCAGCCAGCGCGGGGGAGAGGTTCACGAGGTCTACGTCTCGCTCGCCCGGTCGCTGCGCAACTTCGTTCAGCGACGCGAGTACGAGGAAGAACGCACCGTCGGCCGCCTGCTCACCATTGCCCAGCGACGTTTCGGGGTCATCAGCGAAACCGTGCCGGTGCACCGCTCTTCGGGATTCGAACTCGGGCTCAGCCAGTCCGAACTGTCGTCGGTGGGCCAGTGGACGCCGTTCAGCGATGACGGCGAACGACCGGCCGGCCTGATCGAGAATGTCGCCCAGGAGGTCGATCTCGCCCAGATTCTCGCGATCATTCGAGAGAGCGAGATCGACATGCGTGAGCTTCAGCACAACGTCGCATCCGCCCTCGAACACGCGACGGTGGTGAGCATCGCCGACGTGCTCACGCGGCATCCGGCAACCCAGGGATTCGGCAGTGTCGTCGGCCTCGTCTACATTGCTCTTCAGCGGCGAGACTCCGGCGCGGCGATCGAGGTTGACGGGCAGACAGAGACGGTGAAATGGAATTCGGATCCGGCGAGATTCGCGAAAGTGCCGCGACTGCTGTTCACGACGGCGGGCGGGGGCAGCGATGAGCAGTGATGCTCGCGCGACGGATGTCATGGTGCATCCCGAAGAGAACTCCGACTCGGCCGCACTCTTCGTCGGCGACACCGGCCAGCTCGACGTCGACACCCGGCGCGCCCTGGTGAGACTTATCCGCGGCCCGTTCCTCGACGGCTCGGCGGACGAGAGCGTGTGGGCGGCTCTTCTGCGCAATCAGACCGTGGTGCGACAGTATCTCTCGGAGATCTTCCTGACCCTGATGGTGGACGACACGGAACGCATCGCGTTCTGCCAGCAGGCATCGGAGGCCGACGTCAGCTTCCCGAAGCTGCTTCGCCGGGTGCCCCTCACCCTCATCGACAGTGCCCTGCTGCTGTTCCTCCGCCAGCAACTGTCGACGGTCACCGGCACCGGACAACGCGCCGTGGTCGGGCTCGACGACATCACGGCACAGCTGCAGCCGTACCAGCGCGAGGCGACCTCCGACCATTCCATTCACCTGAAGCGGATCAACGCGGCGGTCAAAAAAATGCGCGACAACGGCATCCTGCGATCGACGACGACCGAAGCGCGGTTCGAGATCTCCCCGGTGCTGCGGATCCTGTTCCCGCCCGAGCAGATCGCCGCGCTCACCGACTCGTACGAGCGGTTCACCGGCCCTCACGACGACTCGCTGGGGCCGGAAGTGCTGCCGGAAGAAGGTGATGAACTCGATGAGTGAAGAACTGCAGATCCTGGATGCCGCGGACCTGGCCGAGTTCTGGGAACCGGAGGCTGCCGGTCGCCCCCACCCGGGGCAGCATCGACTCACTGGGCTCCAGCTCGTCAACTGGGGTACCTTCTCCGGGCACCACTCGGTGCCGATCTCTGATCGTGGATTCCTGCTCACCGGGGCATCCGGTTCCGGCAAGTCCTCGCTGCTGGACGCGATCTCGGTCGTGCTGGTGCCGGCGAAATGGCTCGACCTCAATGCCGCGGCGCGGGACACCAACGCCAAGGGGCGCGACCGCAACCTGACCAGCTACATCCGCGGGGCGTGGTCGCGCAACACCGACGAGACCTCGGGCGAGGTCGCCACGCAGTACCTGCGGCCGGGCGCGACCTGGTCGGCGATCGGGCTGCGATTCAGCGACGGCCTCGGCGTCGAGACCACGCTCGTGCGCGTGTTCTGGGCGGCGAGAGGCGTCAACAGCGACGACAGCATCACGAAGACGAGCATCATCTTCGACAGCGATTTCGATCTGCGAGCGCTCGAGGACGTGGTGGCAAACGGACTCAACCTCCGGTCGGTGAAGGCGCGCCTCGATCCCTTCTTCGCGGCCTCCGACTATGCGAGCTTCGCTGACAAATTCACCCGTCGCCTCGGCATCTCGGGCGACCGTGCGCTGCGCCTTCTGCACAAGACCCAGTCCACGAAGGGCCTGGCGAACCTGGACACGCTTCTTCGCGATTTCATGCTCGACGAGCCGGCGACCTTCGCTGCGGCACAGCGCACGGTCGAACAGTTCGTCGAGCTCGAGGATGCCTACCGCTCGGTGCAGCGAGCCGAGCGCCAGGTGGAGCGGCTCGCTCCGATCCGGGAGCTGGATCGGATTCGGGGGGAGTCCCGGTCCACCGCCGCACTGTTTGTGGCCGACCTTGCATCCACCGATGGCTTTCGGGTGGTGAAATCCATCGAGGCTCATGAGCGGGAGATCGAACGCCTCGAGCGTGCGATCGAGACCGCGCTCGCGAGCGAGGTGCGGGCATCCGTCACCGCCGATGACCTGGACGGGCAGCTCCGGGCGCTTCGCGAGCAACACGGGCAGGCGGGTGGGTCCCAGCTCCAGGCGTGGCGCACGGAGATCGCGAGCCTGACCGAGCAGTTGGCCGCTCCCCAGCGGACGCTTGCACTGTTGCGCCAGAAACTGCGGGCGCTCGGATCCTCCGAACCATCCTCCGCGGCGGAGTTTGCCGATCTCGTCGCGCAGGCACAGCGCGAGGCGGAATCGATCGTCGGGGCGGCCGAATCGCTGAACGAGGCCCGGACCGAAGCATCGGTTATGACGCGAGTGAAGGTCGACGAGTTGAACATCGTGCGGGGTCAACTCGCCGCGCTCGCCCGCCAGCCCTCCAACATCGACAGCAAGGATCTCGAACTTCGCGACCGGCTCGCGACCGCGCTGAAGGTCACCCCCAAGCGACTGCCGTTCGTGGCCGAACTCCTCGAGGTGCCGGCGGAACACGCGGCCTGGCGGGGGGCTATCGAACGCCTCCTCGGCGGATTCTCGCGCTCGGTGATCGTGCCGGAAGCGCTCTACTCGGCCGCATCCGAATACATCGACACTCACCATCTCGGCCGGAAGCTGCTCTACAACCGAGTCGGCCCGGCATCCACCGAAGCCGTCCTCAGCGTGGGAAGCGATTCTGTCGTGAGACGGATCGGCGTCGCGCCCGGGGAGTTCGCGCCCTGGCTCAACTCGGAACTGAGCAGGCGATACGACTATGTCTGTGCGGACAGCATCTCTGCGTTCCGGTCCCACGACCGGGCCATCACGGTGACCGGCCAGATCAAGCACACGCGCACCCGGCATGAAAAGGACGATCGGCACCAGGTTGACGATCGACGATCCTGGGTGCTCGGATTCGACAACCACGACAAGAACGAGCTGTACCGCCAGGACGAGACCCGGCTGCTCGCAGAACTGGATGCAGCGAAGGCGTCTCTCGACACCGTGGTTTCCGCGCAGGCGGGCAACAGCGCTCGGTTGGAGGCCTGCCAATACATCGCAAACCTGCACTGGGATGACGTCAACGCGGAGGGACGCATCGCCCGCATCCACGATCTCGAGACCCAGGTCGCGAAGTATTCCGCCGCGTCCGGCGAGCTGGCCGGGCTCGATCGGCGGCTCGAATCGCTTGCTCGGCAGGCTCGCGACGCACGGCTGTCGGCGAATTCCGCCGCGGGGCAGGTTAGTGCCGAACGGGAGGAAGCTGCCCGTCGCCGCGTCGGGCTGGCGGAAGCCGCGGCCGAGCAGTCCGCGCTGGAACCGCTCGAGGCATCCGCGGGGTTCCGACTGGATGCGCGATTCACCGCACTGGCTCGCTCGGTCACCCTGGACAAACTCGGCGAGACGGTAGCGAGGATGACGACGGCGATCAGCCGGGAACTCGACGCCGCGAGAAGGACGATCGGGGAAACCGAGAGCGAGCTCGTGCGCATCTTCACCGCCTTCTCCGGCGAGTGGCCGGCGGACGTGGCGGATGCCGACACCTCGGTTGCGAGCACCGCCGACTATCTGCGCATCCTCGAGACGATCGAATTCGACGGCCTCCCCAAATTCCAGGGCCGCTTCCGCGAACTGCTGCAGACCCAGTCGAACCAGAACCTCGCCCACTTGGTGCAGCTCATGGCCCAGGAGCAGAAGGAGGTGCGCAAGCGCATCCAGCCGGTGAACGATTCGCTCGCGTCCGTCGATTTCAACGCCGGCACCTACCTGGAGTTGAAAGTCAAGGAGCGCTTCCTCCCCGAGGTGAAGGAGTTCCGGCTGGATGTCCAGCGCATTCTGGAGAATTCGCTCACCGCATCCGACTCCGAAGCTGAGGCGAAGTACGAGGCGCTGCACGCGCTCGTCACCCGGCTCGGAAGCAGTTCATTCGCCGACCGCAGCTGGCGGGAGATCGTCTTGGATGTGCGAAAGCACGTCGAGTTCCAGGGGCTCGAGAAGGCCGCCGACGGGACGGTGGTGGACATCCACACCTCCGGGGATGGGCGATCGGGCGGCCAGAGAGTCAAGCTCGTCACCTTCGCGCTTGCCGCCGCGCTGCGCTACCAGCTCGGCGGGCACAAGGCGGTGACTCCGCGATATGGCACCGTCATCATCGACGAGGCCTTCGACAAGGCGGATGCCGAGTTCACTGAAGGGTCCATGCGGATCTTCGAGCGTTTCGGTTTCCAGATGATCCTCGCGACTCCGCTGAAGATGGTCCAGACGCTCAGTGAATTCATCGGAGGGGCGGCGCTGGTCAGCATCCGAAATCGCAACGAATCCTCACTCAGTCATCTTGAGATCACGGATCTCGCCGGTCCGACCGCGTGAAATCGATCGCGAGAGTGCGCGACGAGGCGGCGGTGCGCTTCGAACGGAATTTCCCTGTGTGGTCGAGAGACGGAGCCGGAACCTGGCCGCTCACCTTCGCGCTCGGGGCGCCGGACGAGAAGGAGGCTCTGGCCGATTTCGACGGGACCGCGCGGTGGGCGCGAGACTGGATCCGCCTCGCGGACTCCTTCTCGGTCGTGACCGTGCAGCGGTCCTGGCGCACCGGATCGCAGCGCATCCCCACCCATATCCGGTTCGATTCCGCTCGATCGGTCGCGGCGTTCGTCGGACGGTCACCAGAATTGAATCGAGCCATAGAGCGACTGCAGCAGCTGGCGGACGACTGGCCCGTTGTTCGGGATCTGGATCGGAAGGCCTTCTCCCGCCTGGTTTCCCTGTCGGCCCTCGAGTGGGAGCAGGTTCGAGCGTTCCTCCTCTGGGTCGATCGTCATCCGACATCGGGTCTGCTGCCACGGCAGCTTCCGATCCCCGGGGTCGACAGCAAGTGGTTCGAGACTCATCGCACGCTGTGCGGCGCGCTCCGGCGGGCGACCGCGGACGATGGGCAAGAGGGGTTCGGGCTTCGAACCCTCGAGCGACTTCTGACCGTACGGGTGCTCGATCCGCGGCTCCGAACGGCGCTTGGCGGTCTCGGCGACTTCTCGGCCGAGCCTGAAGTGCTGGCAGCGCTCGACTGGCATCCGCAGGTGGTGATCGTGTGTGAAAACCTGCAGTGCGCCTACTCGTTCGGAGACATCGAGGGTGCGGTCGTCATCGCGAAACAGGGCTACGCGGTCGATGTGCTGGCTCGATTGCCCTGGCTGTCGTCCGCGCGCATCCTCTATTGGGGGGATCTCGACACCCACGGCTTCGCCATTCTCAATCGCTTCCGCAGCCACTTTCCCCACGCGGAGTCGATCCTCATGGATGAGGACACCCTGCGGGTGAACCGCCCGTTGTGGGCGAACGAATCGGATGTGAACCTGCAGTCGCTCTCGTTGCTCACCGTGCCGGAACTCGCCGTCCTCGACCAGCTCCGATCGGGCGAACTCGGTGTTGGTGTGCGGCTCGAGCAAGAGCGAATTCCGTGGCCGACCGTGGAGGGCGCGTTCGACCGGGTGCTCGGGGCGCCCAGGAGGCCGGTCACCGAGTTCGCCGGAAGCGTCAGGTCGTGAGCGCGCTGAGCTTTTCCCGCAGTGCGTCGTCGCTCGGTTCGACGAGATGGCTGCCGTCGGCGAACACGATCACGGGGATGTTGGTGCGCCCGCTGATGGCGTGCGCCCTGTCAGCGGCGGTGACGTCTGCCTCCAGGTCCACATAGTCCCAGGCGACCCCGGATTCGTCCAGGACGCGCTTGGCGCGACGGCAATCGCCGCACCAGTCGGCGCCGTACATGGTGATAGTCATATAGCCGCTAACCCGGGCCTTCACCCCAGAATTCCCGCCTCCACTCCTCCCCATCAGCTCACAGGAGAAGTTATCCGCCGATGTGGGTGTGGAGCTATCGAACATACCTTCGAAGGTGGATGATTGTGCTATGAACTCCACCGGCCCTCGCGCACCGCTCGCTTCGGCGATTGCGGCTGTCGAGCTGTTGTCGCGGGATCCCTCGAGCTACCTCGTTCTTGGTGATGACGCCCTGCTCGACGCGGCCAGGCAGGCGGCCGTGGTACAGCGGCTGATCGGAGCGACTGCTGCGGCGATCGCCGGGGAGATCGCCCGACGATCCGCCGTATCTCTCGGCCACGATGGCCTGGCTCAGCGCACCGGTCATCGCACGGCCATCGAGCTGGTGCGAGTCACGACGGGGCTTTCGGGGCGGGATGCCGCGGCATCCGTTCGCGTCGGCGCCCTGGTGCTAGATGCCGCCGATTCCCACTCCTGGCTTCACTCCCTCGGGCAGGCGCTCGGTGCGGGCACACTATCCGTCGCGGCTGCCGATTCGATCCGAGCCGGCCTCGGCGAACCGAGCCCACGGGTTTCGGAAGACGCTCTCGCTGAGGCTACCGAACGGCTGTGTGCCGAATCGACGACCCTCGATGCCGATCGTCTTTTTCGTCGGGCACGCGAACTGCGCGGCGCGTTGGATGAGGCGAGTGTCGCCGAACGGGAGATCGAACGACGTGAGGCTCGCAGTCTCACTCTTACCCGTCTTCCCGACGGAATGAGCCGACTGACCTGGCTGATGGATCCAGAGACCGCCGCGATCACGGCAGACCTCTGGGATCGTGCGACGTCTCCACGACGTGGCGGACCGCGATTCGTGGATGCGGGCAGCACAGACTTCGAGCGCGCAAAGAGGATCACCGACGACCCTCGGTCGACTGCTCAGCTGGCTTCCGACGTGTTCGTGGAACTGCTGCGCCAGGGTGCGGCGACCGACGCGTCCCAGCTGTTGGGATCGGGTGCCCCGGTGGTGCATCTGCTGGTGTTGAAATCGACCCTCGACGAGAGCAGGGGCGAGGCCGCCGGTGTGGGCGCCGGTGTGGGCACGGGGGTGGGCACGGGTCGCGGGTACCTCGAGGGCCAGCTCGATCCAGTGAGCATCGAAACCATCCAGAGGGCCCTCTGTTCGTCGACGATCGAGCCGATTCTCTTCGACGACAGCGGCCACGCGCTCGACGTGGGGCGCGAACAGCGGCACTACACCCGCAAACAGCGACGGGCTCTCGCGATTCGCGATGGCGGATGCATGTTTCCCGGATGTGACCGACCGCCGTCCTGGACCGAAGCCCACCACACCAAACACTGGACCCGAGACCGCGGCGGCACGAACATCGACGACGGGATTTTGCTCTGCCGACATCACCATCTGCTCTGCCACAACAATCACTGGGAGATCCGGTCTGGGGAAGGCGGTTTCGTACTGATCCCGCCGATCGATGTTGACCCCGACCAGGTGCCGATTCCCCTCCCATCCAAGAGTGCAGCCCTGCGAGAACTCCGTGCTGTGGCCAGATGAGGCGGGGGCGAGCCCGAGCCGCGCACGGATGTCGCGTCCCGGAATCTCTTCGAGGAAGGTCTCGGTGTCCCGTCGCTCGATTCCGCCCCGTCGCCTCTCGAGGCTGCTCGTGAGTGAAGGTCGTGTTCCCGAGACTGTCGTGGCCAGCACTGTCGTGGCCAACACTGTCGTGTTCCCGACACTGTCGTGGCCAACACTGTCGTGGGCGCGACACCCCGCGAGTGGCTTCCGCCGGCACAGGGTCATCCACTCCGGCACCTGGCGGATGACATGATCCATCATCTCCTCCCGGTTGAGCCGGGCGAAGCGCTGAGGGCACTTCAGCTCGGCGACGCACCGAGTGACTTCGCCCGTGCCCGTCACGAGCCCGGCAAGGTCCGCGTCGGGCAGCGTGATCCACCATTTGCTCAACTGGACCCGCGCCACCGCGAGGTGCTTCTGGGTGATCTTGTTGCCGACACCACCGCTCACCGAGTGCAGGAATCGCCACCCGGCATCCGTCTCACCGGGGCTCACCTCGATGGAGTGGTTGCCGCTGCCGAGAGTGCCAAGCGGCAGGCGCCTGGTGCCGACATGCGAGCCGGGGTCGAATCCGGATGTCTCGGCCGAAGCGCACTCGGTGTGTCGAGAATGGGGAAGTGACGCGCGGGATCGAGTCGGCGGGCTCAGCGGGGTCAGCGGCTCAGCGGGCTCGGCGGGCTCAGTGGGCTCAGCGGGCTCAGCGGGGCAGCGTGATGATCGCCTGCACCGGTGCGTGGTCTGAGGGCCAACCACCGTCGAATCGGGCGACGTTGATGCCGGTCCTCGAAACCGAGATCCCCGGTGTCGTGAGGATCCAGTCGATGCGCTTGCGGTCGAGTCGAGGGCGCCGGTAGTCGGGGAAGGTGCCCCAGGCATCCGTGACCCGCTCCACCGCGACGTCCCACGTGTCGACGAGCGTGTTCTCGGCGATGATGGCCTCGTAGGGAAGCGAATCGACGCTCGTGTTGAAGTCGCCGGTGACGATGGTGGGAAGGGGACCGGACGCGACGAGTGTCCGCACCAGGGTCGCGGAGTTCATTCGTGCGAGTCGGGACCGGTGGTCGAAATGCGTGTTCAGCGCCCGGAATTCGTGACCGGTGGCCCGATCGAGAAAAGTGGCGTCGACCAGCACTCGCGGAACCTTGTTTCCCCAGGTGGTGGACCCCGCAACGCTCGGCGTGTCCGACAGTGCCGTCTGTTCCCAGTGCAGCAGGCGGAGCCGCTCGGCATCGTAGAACAGGGGGCATCCTTCGCCGCGCTGGTTGGCGTTGCGTCCGAAACCAACCGAACGGTACCTCTCCCCGAGCGCGTGGCGCACGAAACCTGCCTGATCGGGAAGCGCCTCCTGCACACCGAGGATCGTGGGCACCTCCGCCTCCAGCAACCGCGAGATCAGCGGGCGCCTTCTGCTCCAGCGATCGGGACTGCCGGGCAGACGGCGCGGCATCCGCCGACGGATGTTGAAACTCATCACGTGTAGCTGCGGGGCGGCGACGGGGCCGAGGAGGGGGATGTCCGTCACAAGTCCAGCCTATGGTCGCCGCGAAGCGACGGGCACCAACGGGCTAGTCTTCTGGCATGGTCGAATCGCACGGTGTCGAATCGCACGGTGTCGAATCGCACGGTGTCGAATCGCATCCTGAGGTCCTGACAGGGACCTACCGGCACTACAAGGGCAGCCGCTATGAGGTGATCGGGGTGGCCACCCACTCGGAGACCGAGGAGCCGCTGGTCGTGTACCGCGCTCTCTATGGAGTGTTCGGGCTGTGGGTGCGTCCGCTCGAGATGTTTCGAGGCGAGGTCGAGGTCGACGGCCGAAGGGTGCTGCGGTTCGCGGCGGTGGAGAACTAACGAGCACCGACGCTCAGGACGGTTCTGAACCCGCCCCTGCCGCCCCCACCCGGGGATGGCGTGCACCGACCCGGCGACGGAACCAGGAAGCATCCGGGATCCGGGCGAGGATCGGGCCGGCGATGACAGTCAGCAACACGTAGGCCGTCGCGAGCGGCGCAAGACCCGGCTCGATTCCGGATCCGGCGGCGAGGCCGGCGATCACGATCGAGAATTCGCCGCGCGGAGTGAGCGCGAACCCGGTGCGCCAGCGCCCCGGCAGACCTATGCCGGCTGCCGCCGCCGCGCGATAGCCGGTGAAGGTCTTCGTCGAGATCGTGATCACCGCGAGGATGGCGGCCGGGAGGAGAACCGGGGGGATGCCGGACGGCGGTGTCGAGAGCCCGAAGAAGACGAAGAACACCGCGGCGAAAAGGTCGCGAAGCGGGGCGAGAAGCTGCTGGGCGTTCTGCGCCACCCGACCGGAGAGCGCGATCCCCACGAGGAAGGCGCCGACGGCGACGGACACGTTCACCTCTTCAGCGATGCCGGCAACCAGCATGGTGAGGCCGAGAACCCCAAGGAGGAGGGACTCCGCGTGATTCGCCGCGAACAACCGTGAGACGACGTGTCCGTGCCGCAGCGCGAGGTAGAGAATCACAATCACGACCACGACGGCGATCACCAGGGCGGTGGCCCCCGCCAATACGCCCGCTCCGATCGCCAGGGCCGAAAGCACCGGAAGGTAGAACGCCATGGCAAGATCCTCGAGCACCAGGATCGACAGAATTGTCGGCGTCTCGCGGTTGCCGAGCCGTCGCAGGTCGCGCAGCACCTTGGCGATCACGCCCGAGGAGGAGACCCAGGTGACGCCCGCCAGCGCGACGGCTGCCACGGGTCCCCAACCGAGGATGAGTGCACACAGCGCCCCCGGAATCGCATTGAGAAGGAGGTCGAGGACTCCAGCCTTTCGCGATCGCCGGAGGCTGGTGATCAGCTCCGTCGGCGAATATTCCAGGCCGAGCATGACCAGGAGGAGGATCACTCCGAGTTCGCTCCCGAAAGTGAAGAACGTATTTCCCGCATCCAGGGGCAGGAGGCCGCCCACACCGAAAGCGAGCCCAGCGAGCAGGTAGAACGGAATAGCGGAGATGCCGATGCGATCCGCGAGGCGCGCCAGCAGGCTCAATCCCAGGAGCACGGCCCCAACTTCGATGAGGAGCAGGGCGGCGTCAGGCATCAGCGGACGGGATCAGCCGTCGGTGAGGACGCGGGCGAGAGCGTCGAGGCCGGGACGGGTGCCGACGGCGACGAGGGTGTCCCCGGCGGCGAGGGGAGTGTCCGGAGTGGGGGAGGGGATGACATCCGCCCCCCGCACGATCGCGACGATGGAGACGTGGGTGCGGGTACGGGCCCTCGTGGCACCGAGCACCTCACCGGCGTAGGGCGAGCCGGCCGAGATGAGGAGTTGTTCGGTGAACAGCCCGGCAGCCTGTTCGCGGATGCCCGCGAGCTGCCCGAGCATGAGCGAGGCACCGAGAACGTCGGCGAGAGCCGCGGCCTCGTCGTCGGAGAGGGCGACGGAGTCGAGCGCCTCATCCGGGTCATCGACACCGAACAGCGCGAGCTCCCGCTCACCGGAGCGATGGGACACCACGCCGATCCGGCGCCCCGCCCTGGTGATCACGTCGTGGCGCGTACCGATGCCCGGCAGATCCACCTTCTCGACTCGAACGCTCACGCGGCAACCCTAACAGGCGGCCGCGGCGGCGGATGGTTTGGGGGAGAGGAGTGCGACCCGATCAGGCCGCCAGGTACGACCAGACGGCCAGAGCGCCGGAGCCGCCGATGAGCACGGCGAAGAGCAGCAGCCAGAACAGCGAGAGGATGCCGGTGCGGCGAAAGAGCAGGTAGGCATCCGAGGTGGCGAGCTGGTCCCGATGCCGCAGGTGCACGTCGACCAGCGAGGCGAGCGCGCGCACCGAGCCCACGAGCAATGCCACCCCGATTACCAGCAGCGCATAACCTTGCACGCTCGGATTCGCAGAAAACCACAGCAGTGCGCTCACCCCCGCGGACACGAGCACGACCCCCGCGCCGACGAGGTTGCGGATAACAGGCAGAGTGAGGATCAGGACGACCCCGCCGACGAACAGGGCGATCGCCGTGTAGCCGTTGAATACGCTCCAGAGCTGGATGCTGCCGACGATCGCGGGCGCCGGATACCCGAGCAGCCCACTGACGACGGCGCCCCGGCCGCCCCGGCCGCTGGTGAGCGCGTCCCCCGAGTGATTGAGACGGATGCGGATTCCGTGCACCATTCGACCGGTGAGGATCGCCGCCACGGCGTGCCCGAGTTCGTGCACCAGGGTAGCGAAGAGGCCGAAAAACCGCCAGGTCACACGGGGAATGCTGAGTGTCGCGGCGATCGCGAGCACCCCGAGCAACACCGGCAACGGGATGGTGACCGGGGCGGTGCGGGCGAGCAGATCGGGCAGCGAGAGGTCGATGGGGGCCAGTCTGCCATGCTCTGGCTGGCTCTCTCCCCACTGTCAGGGCAGCACCACCGCCGCGAGTTTCACCGGCCCGGTCGTGTAATCGAGCTCGGTCGACTGCGTCACCCCTGACGGCACTATCGCGTCCATCACCTTCGGCACGGTGTCGGGGTCGGCCGAACAGAGCGCGCTCGACGACGCCGATGCACACACGCCGAAGCTGTAGTCTCCCGGCGTGGCGCTGAAACTCCGCGTCTGGTCGAACCCGTGAGTGCCGTCCTGCCCGGTGAGGACTACGGTGAAGCCCCAACCCGACGACGGGACGCCCCCGAGAGCAGCTTTGTCCACGCTGAACGTAATGTAGCGACTGACCGCGTTCGCGCCGATCGTGACGGGTCCTAGCGAGGTGCCCGCGGCATCCACGAAACGGTTGTTGCCGAAACCCTGCGCCTCGATCAACCGGCTCCACGGGGTGATCGTGGTGTAGTTCATGCTGGGATAGGACGGGGCGGTTGAGGTGGCCGTGGCTCCCGGTTGCGACACGTACACGTCCACCAACTGTGCGCCGTTGGTCGATCCGAACGTGGGTGTCAGGTTCACCGTCTGCACGCGGAAGGTGACTGTCGACCCGGTGTCGTAGACCTGGAATCGGTCGAGGTCGAAAGCGCCGGGCCGGAAATCGCCGGCCTTCGGATAGGCGTAGTTGCCCGGCCCGTTGTCGTCACCGGTCGGGTCGTCGGTGCTGTACAGCAGAGTGCCGGTGACGACATCATTGACCACCGAGCGCACCACCTGGGCGGTCCCGCCGTTGGATGCGGTGCTTGTGATCACAAAGACGTTGGTGCCGGCGGCAGAGGTGACATCGACGGTGAACGAGCCGTCGGCCGCAGCAGTCACCTGTGTCAGCGTCGTGACACTGTTCGCATCGGTCGCGACATCCGCAATGTCGATGGTTGCTCCGGGGGCTGCGGTGCCGGATACCGTCGTCGTCGCCCCGGTGGCCGCCCCGTCGGTCGGTGCCGTGACCGTGAGCGGGGTCGAGCCCTGGCTGTGCGAGACGTAGCGCTCGCGCACCTGGGACGGCTGCTCGAGGGTTCGTCCCGCCGCGAGATCGGCCGTGAGGCGCACCTGGGAGGCCGATCCCCAAGTGAGCGGAGAGGCCGACCCGTCTGCCTTGCCGTTGATGAAGCCGATGGATGCCGAGGCCGGGTCGGTGCCGTATGGCGAAGCCGGCACATCCGCCCGGTCCCATACCTGCTCGGGCACGAGTCCCGGGCCGGAGTTCATCCGGTTGATCGACACCAGCGCCGCGGACGCCTGTGCCTTCTGCCCCTGCGCAAGGTACTGTTGCGCCCGCTCCGCACCCAACACGGGCCACGGATGTCCGGTGCCGGTGAATCCGAGCGTCCAGGGCGCGCCCGTGACCGTGCAATTCGTGCCGCTACCGACGAAACAGTCGCCGTAGCCGTCGCCGTTGTAGCGCAGCCAGCCGGGCCCGCTGTCGGTGGGGCGCTGAATGGTGGCATCCGTCACGGCAAGGGAGTCGAGGATCACCGGATCCGTCGCCGGCAGGATGCCCAGACGCACGTACTCGAGGAAGCCCGCATCGACGACCGCCCGTTGGTCGAGGGTCGGCCCGCCGTTGCCCACGTTGTAGCTGATCGCGGCATTCGGATCACCGGTCTTTGAGAGCCGGATGAAGTAGGGCTCGGCCGACAACGGACCACTCGTCGTGACTCCCCAGGTCTTGATCGTGCGCTGGTATTGGTCGGCGGTCGCCCGCCAGACCCGCGCGCTGGCCGGGTCGTTCTGCTCGTCGGCGATGGTCGCGGCGGCGATCAGTCCGGCGATCTCGGCTGCGATCGTCGAGGGTGAATAGCCGGTCTGCTCCTCCCAGCGCTCGACGCCGAAGCTCGGGCCGTGACTCGCGAGGAAGTTCGCCGCCGCCCGCACTCGCGGCCAGAGCGCCGTGTCGCCGGCGAGACCGGACTGCAGCGCCATCAGGATGGGATAGGCCGTCTCATCGAGCTGGTCGTTGAATGCGTCGGCGGCCTTGGTGCCGTCGAGCAGGGAGTTTCGGGGCTGTGATCCGTTGGCCTGCTGGCTCTTCAACAGCAGGTAGCGAACGGTGGCTTGGGCCGTCGTGACGTCCCCGTTGGTGTACAGCGCCGTCCAGGCCTCGTACAGGTCCCTCGCGAACACCTCCTTGTAGCCGCCGACGAAGAGGTTGTTCGGGTCGTTTGCCGCGATCGACTGGCCCCATGGCGCATCCAGCCCAGCCACTATCGCACCGGGGTAGGTCTTGTCTTCGGAGGCCTTCACCACGTTCGCCGACTGGTAGTAGTTCTTGATCGCGGCGAGACGCTGGGATCCGGTGAGTCCGGGGGCGGTGAGTACCGGGAACTTAAGGCCGGCGTCGTAGCGAGCCCAACCGGCGAGGTAACTCGCCAGCAGGCGAGCCTGCGAGGAGCTCACGGTCGCCCGCGCCGTCGCAACGGCCGCCGCCTGCGAGGTGCCGAATCCGAGCGCGAGCACCGATTCCCCGTCCCGGTCACGCTGCACCCCGACGGTCTGTTCGACGTTGCCGCCGGTGGCCGTGGTCGACACCGGACCGAGCGCATAGGTCGCGTCGAGTTGGCTGAGCCCGTCGCTCGCCGTACCGACGAATCCGCTGCTCACACTCGTGAAGGCACGGTCGCCGATCAGAGCGAGGTAGGAGGGCACGGCGTAGGCGGTGCGGTTGGCCTGGCTCGCCGTCTTCGTGTCGAAGGAAACAGGCACCGGCCGCCCGGTGCTCGTGTCGATCACCGCGGTATCCGCGCCGCCGTTCGCCGCACCGCCGCCCCCGTTTCCGCCGGCGTTCGCATCGAGGCGCACGTACAGGGCGTAGTCGCGGGCTGCTTTTGTGAGCGGTTGGAACTTCGTGCGCACCACCACGCTGTTGCGCGCGGGGTCGGTGAGGTAGGTGTTCACCAGGCGATAGGCGCCGCTCTTCGCGGTGGAGGTGACCGTGCAGACGGTGCCAGTGGCGTCGGAGGAGACCGTGTAGGTCGTGTCGCGGCTCTGAAGGTCCGTGAAGGATGACCCGTCCGTGACCAGGTACTGCATGGTCTCGACGTTGGTGGCGTCGACGGTGGGCGCGTACACGTCGGAGAGAATGCCGTTGGCCACGGTGAACCAGATCTTCGAGTCAGTGGTGCGCGAGGTGCCGACGCAGTCCTTCCGTGACTGGCCCTGGTGACTCGTGGCACCCGGTGCCCCGGCCGCTTCGGTAACGGCTGCAGCGTCGGCTGCTGTCGCGGATGCCGTCACCGACCCGAAGGACAGCGCCGCGAGAGCGACGACGGCGATGGAGGCGGGGACGAATCTGCGGCGTCGAATCACGGGGTCTCTCCTTTGAGAACGTTCTTGTCTCGAAAGGTAGCCCCGGGAGGTCCGCGGGTCAACACCCGATCTGTCTAGCCGTGCCCGGCCTGTGCCTGGTCACCCGCACGGTCACCCGCCCGGTCGCCTCGCCGGAGGTGCCCCGCGACCCTTCACCAGCGACGGGTCCGGTGCGGGAAAGACTCCGCCGCGATACTCCGGGTTGCTGTTCAGCGAGGTCATCGTGGCGCGGAAGATGTTGAACTTGGTGTTGTAGCCATTGGTGCCGGCGAGTGTGGTCTTGCGCAGGGAGTAGCGGCCGCCATCAGTGTTGCCGACCCACACCGCGAGAGACACCTTCGTGGTCGTCGCGACAAGCCAGTTCTGCGCCGAATCCTCGGTTGTACCGGTCTTGCCGACGATCGGAACGCCGTCTCGGGGTCGGCCGGCCGCCCCGGTGCCGGAGGACATGACCGCGGACAGCGCGTAGGCCACTGTGGCGGCGATGTTGGGAGCGATGGTCTGCGCGCAGTTTCTCGGCTGGCCCGGGGCATCCGAGCCGTCCGCTTTCACGACCCTGTCGATGATGGTTGGTGCGCAGTAGATGCCGTTCGCGCCGACCGTGGCGATGGCCGCGGCCATGGTGAGAGGCGCGATCTCGTTGGTGCCGATGATCGCGGCGGGGGTTACACCGAGTTCGTTCCCGTCGGCCCGATGGACGCCGTACAGCTTCGCGGTGTCCCTGATGGCACAGACATCAAGCTTTTGGGCCATGGTGATGAAGGCGACGTTGACCGAGTTCTTGGTGGCGTCAGCCACCGTCATCTGGCCCCGTTCGCCCGGGGTGTCGTTCTTGAAGACGAAGGGGGGCTGTCCGTCGGAGTTCACGCAGCTCGAGTTGAACGAGCTCAGGTTGAACGCCCGCGAGGTGCCGTCCACCACGTCGCTCAGCGTGCGTCCCGATTTCAACCACTCGGTGAGGGTGAAGATCTTGTAGGTGGAACCGGTTTGGAATCCGGATGACCCGCCGAAGGCCTTGTCCGTCATGTAGTCGACCGCTGTCGCGCCCGGGCCGCTTCCCTCCTTCGAGTTGTCGAATGCCTTGTTCTGGGCCATCAGCAGGATGCGGCCGGTACCGGGCTGCATCGACACCGCGGCGGCCCCGAGTGCGAAGCGGGTCTCCCTGGGCGGAGCGCTTGCGGTGAGGCTGTCCTGGGCGACATCCTGCTGGTTCAGGTCGATGCTGGTGTAGATGCTGTTGCCACCACGCGCCCAGGTGGCGGCACGCGCGGCCACGGTGTCCCCGAGCGCCGCGAGCGTCGGCACCAGGCGCAGCGCGTAGTCGCAGGCGAACTTCGCATCCGCGGCGTAGAGGCATCCGTTGTTCGGGGTGCGCAGCTTCGGTTCGATCGGCGTCGCAAGCGCCGCCTGGTAGGCGGCCTCGTCGATGTAGCCGAGTGCGCGCATGTCCGCCAGGATCAGGTCGCGGCGTTCCTTGTTGGCCGGATAGAGATCGGGGTTGGAGAGGTTGCGGGCGTTGGGCTGCTGCACCATCGCGATGAGGCTCGCCGCCTGCGCGAGGGTGACATCTTTGGCACTGACGCTGAAATACTTCTGGGCCGCCGACTCGATGCCATAGGTGTTGCCCCCGAATCCGGCGATGTTGAGGTAGCCGAGCAGGATCTCCTTCTTCGAGTAACGCTTCTCCAGGCCGATGGCGAATTTCATCTCGCGAAGTTTGCGGTTGAGGCTGTCGTTGATCGCGGCGGCATAGGCCGCCTTCTCCTTCACCGGATCCTCGATTCGCAAGGCCCGTTGGATGAGGATGTTCTTCACCAGCTGCATTTCGATGGTCGAACTGCCACTGGTGATTGCGTTGTTCGCGAGATTGCCTGCCGCTGCCCGCACTATCGCCTTCGGGTCGATGCCGCCGTGCTCCCAGAACCGTCGGTCCTCGCCGGCGACCGTGGCCTGGGTGATGAACTTCGAGACCGCATCCCATCCCACGCTCTGGCGATCCTGGTCGTAGATCGTCGCGATCGGAACGGGGTTGCCGTCGCGCTGCGCGTAGATCAGGTTCCGTTGCGTCTGCGCATCGATCGTGAGGTAGTCCGGAAGGTTGTCGAAGAAGCCGATGGATGCCGTCGCGCCCCGCGCCGCCACCAGGATCGACGGAACGGCGAGCGATGCCACCAGCACACCGGCGAGCAGGCTGAAGAACAACATCCCGACGAGGGAGCCGAACACCGTGCCGCGCTTGCCGTAGTCGGACACGGAGGCCTGGCTCATCGCCGTCGGCAACGCAGCGGACTCGCGGGGTTTGCGAACCATGGAGCCACCCCCTTCCCGGGCTCACCCCATTCTCAGCCGCGCTGCACCCCTCGGTCCACCCCATCGCCACGCGTGGTCGAATTGTGACCTTGGGGCGTGCCTCCGCCTCGGCGTTGTTATGCCCGCAGGGCGAGCACGAAGGGAAGCACCGCTCCGGTCCCGGCACGGCGCAACTGGCGCCCCGTCACGGTGAGCGTCCAACGGCTGTCGGCGAGGTCGTCGACGAGCAGCACGGGGCCGGCGGGCAGCTCGATCGCTGGTGGTTCGAAACGCTCCCAGACGCCGGCGAGGCGATAGGCGCTGTTGCCGCCGGAGTCCCCGGTCGGGCCCGCTCCGCGCCAGTCGAGCGCACCGAGATATGGCAGCCTGCCGGCGGCGGCCAGGCCCTCGGCCACCGAGCTGATGAGCAGCGGATGCCGCCTGGACGGCATGCTGAGCACCGAGACGGGTCGCTCCTGCCACTGCCAGTCCGCGAGCACCCGCACGCAGGCGGCGACCAGCGCAGGGGTCGCCGGGGCATCGGACGCGGTCGGCGAGAACAGCTCTCGAAGGGTGCCGCCCCAGCCGAGGTCGGTGAGGCGCGCAAGAGCCCTGCCCGGTTCGTTCCGCTCGGAGATCGCGATGTTGCCGCGCACGGTGATGCCGAGCCGATCCATGCCGCCCGGCCATTGCGCACGTGGCTCGACGACGACACCGACTCGGTCGAGCGACGCTTCGGCGGCGGCCACGGCATCCTTCGCTATGCCGGTGGGGTACCACGCCCCGGCGCAGCGATCGCATCGGCCGCACGGCACGGCCGTCTCGTCGTCGAGGGCGCGCTGCAGAAATTCCATCCGGCAGCCGGTAGTGGTCTCATAGTCGAGCATGGACCGCTGCTCAGTCGTGCGCGCCGACGTGATGCGCTCATACCGTTCGGCGTCGTAGGTCCAGGGCACACCGGTGGACACCCAGCCCCCACGCACCCGCCGCACCGCGCCGTCGACGTCGAGCACCTTGAGGAGCAGCTCGAGGGGCGTCCGCCGAAGGTCGACCCGGGCTTCGATCGCCGCCGTCGACAGGGTGGTGCCGTCCAGAGCGTGCAGCACCGCGAGCGCCTTGTGCTCTACCGGCATCGAAGAGGTCGCAAAAAAGCGCCAGATCGCCTCGTCTTCGACACCGGGAAGGAGCAGCACGTCCGCGTTCGCGGTGGCCCGACCGGCGCGACCGACCTGCTGGTAGTAGGCGACCGGCGACGAGGGCGCGCCGAGATGCAGAACGAATCCCAGGTCCGGCTTGTCGAAGCCCATACCGAGGGCGCTGGTGGCGACCAGTGCCTTCAGGTCGTTGTCCTTGAGACGCTGCTCGAGCTGCTCCCGTTCGGCGGTATCGGTGCGGCCGGTGTAGGCGTGCACCTCGTGGCCGGCGTCGCGCAACAGCCGGGCGGTGTCTTCCGCGGCCGAGACGGTCAGCGCGTAGATGATCCCGCTGCCGGGAAGCTCAGCGAGATGACTGAGCAGCCAGGCAAGGCGGGCCTTCGAATCCGGCAGTCTGAGCACTCCGAGACGCAGGGATGCCCGGGCGAGCGGCCCGCGGATAGTGACCACCGGGGAGCCGGGCGACCCATCCGAACCCTCAAGCTGCTCCGCGACATCCGCCACCACCCGGCTGTTGGCCGTCGCCGTCGTCGCGAGCACCGGGATGCCGGCCGGCAGGTGCGCGATGAGCTCCCTCAGCCGTCGATAATCGGGGCGGAAGTCGTGCCCCCAGTCGGAGATGCAGTGGGCTTCATCGACCACGAGCAGACCGGCGCGTGCGATCAGCGTGGGGAGCTGCTCGTCGCGGAACGAGGGATTGTTCAGTCGCTCCGGCGAGACGAGCAGCACGTCGACCTCGTCAGACCGGAGCCGTTCCAGCACCTGGGCCCACTCGTTGGCGTTCGAGGAATTGATGGCAACCGCGCGCACTCCGGCACGCGAGGCCGCGGCCACCTGGTCGCGCATCAGGGCGAGAAGGGGGGAGATGAGGATGGTCGGTCCGGCGCCGCGCTCCCGCAAGAGCAGGGTCGCCACGAAGTACACCGCGGACTTGCCCCAGCCCGTGCGCTGCACCACGAGAGCGCGCCGACGCTGGTCGACCAGGGTCTCGATCGCCTCGAACTGCCCGTCGTGGAAGGCGGCATCGGCGCGACCGACGAGCGTGCGCAGCATGGCGAGGGCGGATGCGCGGCTGTCGGTCATGCTCCCAGCTTGACAGGGCCGACCGACAGGGCCGACCGACAGGGCCGACCGACGGGTCCGACCGGAGCTCGACGTCCCGTCCTTCACCGGCGTCACCGCCAGATAGTCCTGCACAGAAGCCATCGATGTCGTACCGTGCGATCCGTGGCACGCGCGATGCTGCCGTGATGAAACCACACTACGACGACACCATCACCCATCCGCTCACGAGCGATGCCCTCATCGAAGAGCGGGTGACCGCGCTCGTCGGTCGCGCCTGCCGCCGCCAGATTTGGTTCCTGTTTGTCGACCGACAGAATCTGCAGCTGCCGCTGATCATTCCCGTCTCGGACCCTCCGTCGTGGCCGGATGCCACGGTGTCCCAACTCGTCGACGCGATCTTCAGGAGCGTCGAGGACCTGGACGCCCAGGCCGTCGTGGTGGTGCTCGAACGGTATGCCGACGCCACCTTCACCGGGGCGGACAAGGCCTGGGCTCGCGCGCTCGAGACTTCTTTCGATGCCACCGGACTCCCGATGCGGGCCGTGCTGGTCAGTCATCGGGATGGTGTTCGGTGGCTGGCGTCCGACGACTATCGCTTCGATGGCGCCGGCCGGGCCGAGATCGGCGGGTGACTGGCCGTCGGCCGACCGCCGTCAGGCAGCGGGGAGCGAGGTCTCGATGAGTGACACGATCTCCGGGGCATCCGGTTCCGTCGTCGGACGGAAGCGGTGCACCGTGCCGTCGCGGGTGATGACGAACTTCTCGAAATTCCACTTGACCCTGCCCGCCTTGCCCGCGGCATCCGGAAACTTGGTCAACTCGGAGTAGAGCGGGTGGGCGTTCTTGCCATTGACCCTCGTCTTCTCGAACATCGGGAAGGTGACACCCCAGGTGGTCGAGCAGTATTCCTTGATCGCATCGTCGGTGCCCAGTTCCTGCAAAAACTGGTTGCTCGGGAAGCCGAGCACGCTGAAGCCGCGCTCGCCATAGGTCCTTTGCAGGTCCTCGAGCTTCGCGTACTGAGGGGCGAGTCCACAGCGCGATGCCACGTTGACGACGAGGTAGACCCTGTCGCCCAGGTTGCTGAGGGTGGTCGAAGCGCCGTCGATGGTCGAAAGGGGGATGTCGCGTAGAGAAGTCATCCCTGTGAAACCTATTCCCTGCGGCGAGGATTCCCCCTCCATTGAGGCTGTGAATCTGCCGGTTACCTGTGGTGCCGACCTTTAGCTCAGGGCGAATTCGAAGCGAGTCTCCCTCACCGCGCCGCGGCGGGCTTCACGCCGATCCCAGCAAGGTTTCGCTATCGTCGTGAGGTGGTGTACTCGACCACGCGCCAGAGCCCCTTCAGCGGAAAGCCCGTGATGCCCGACAGCCCGATCTCTGCCACTCCCTACGAGGTGCTCGGCGTGAGTTCGACGGCGAGCCAGGACGACCTGCGTCGCGCCTACCGGCGTCTGATGCGGCAGACCCATCCCGACACCGGGGGGGATGCCGCCCGGTTCACCGCCGTACAGGTGGCGTGGGAGCGGGTGGGTGACCCGGATGACCGCGCTGCCTACGACCGCGGACGGCCGCCGTCACACCCGCAGAGCCATGTCGCCTGGGCGCCGCAGTCGAGGCCGAGGCAGCCGGACACGCGGCCGCCTGCCCGGTCGTACGGGCATCCGGGTGGATGGAGGCGCGAACGGTACCTGGTGCTCATCCGCGAGTGGGCGGGCCGCGGGGAGTCGCTCGACGATCCCTACGATCCCGCGCTGGTGCGCTCGGCGCCGATGGAACTGCGCCATTTGCTGGCGGATGCCCTGGCCGAGGAGGCGACGGCGCGCACGCTGGCCGCCCTCGGCATCGGCTTCACGGTCTGGCACGACGTGAGCACCGGGCCTCCGGAGGAGAAGATCGATCACATCGTGCTCGGCCCCACCGGGCTCTTCGCGATTCTCTCGGAGGATTATGGCGAGCCGGTGCGCAGCCGCCGTGGCGATCTATTGGGCAAACCGCTCGGTGCGGCACGGCCGATGCACGACCTCGGTGCGCGGGCACGGATCGTGTCCCGAACCGCCCGGGTGAGCTTCACGGCGCTGGTCATCGTGCTGCCGGATGATGCTCTCGATGAGCCGTTCACGGTTCTCGGTGCCATCCGGGGAGCCACAACGGTGATCGCCCGCCAGTCCACGCTGCCGGTGCTGCTGCGGGACGGTGTGCCGTCGACGAGACTGATCGGCGGCAACGAGCTCTTCGACGTGCGCACGCGACTTCAGGCGGGCATCCGTTTCGTCTGATGGCGGTGGCGGTGGCGGTGGCGGTCTCAGCCCATCCGGAGCAGCGTGGCGAGCAGCGACCAGGCGGCGACCGACACGCCGGTGAGAATGACCAGGATGCCCAGGTGCCACCAGAGGGGAGCGGATCCGTGGCCCGATTGGGCCCGAATCCGCACGGTGCGCACTATCAGATACGCGAGCGGACCGAGTAAGAGCCACCACAGGCTCGGGAGACGGCCGTAGCCGAACACGTCGAGCCGCTTACGGTCCCGGGAGGCGGCGGCGACCGACCAGAGCAGTGGGAGCAGTGCCGTCGTGAGCGACCACCACCAGGAGCGTGTTGCGAAGACGAGGCCGACCGCGGTGAGCACTCCGACCAGGGGACTCGCGCCGAGCGCCCAGGCGCCGGCGGTGTTCCAGCGAGCAGGGGCGGTCGGCAGCCAGGAGCGAGGGTCCGCTGCGCCCGGGTTCGTCGCCCATTCATTTCCGCCGAACGGCACATAGGCGGATGTCGTGGGTTGCGGAGGCACGAAAGTTCCGGGTTTGGGAACGGCGGGGGCGGCACTGGCAAGCAGGGTACCCGGACGCGGCACATCCGCCGGCTGCACCGTCGGACTGGCCGAAACATGTTCGGTCCAGTCGACTCCGCTCCACCAGCGCAGGTCGCTGAGGCCGATCGGATCGGCGAACCATCCCGGAGGAGCGGGGACGAGACCACCGTCAGCCACGGTGCTTCGCAACCCCGCGTCGCTGTCCGAACACCGTCAGGCGGCCGGCGCTTCGCTAACCAGGGCGAACGCGGAATTCGGCAACGACGAGTCGATGACGACATTGAGAGTCGTTTTCACCGACGCGAGTGTGCCGACGCAGCTGACCGTGGTGCCATCGACGGTGACCGGAATCGGCGGGCAGGTGATCGAAGCGAACCGGAGGTTCTTCGTGAGGGTCTGGCGGGTGAGTTCTGCGGCCATACCGGACGGGGTGAGCTCGGCGGATCGTTGGGCTGCGGTGATCGGACCACTGGCGACCGCGAGATGTGCGGACCCGGCGGGCGCGGCGAGTGGCACGAGGGCGAACACTACGGGCACCTGCACCAGGATGAACGAGAAAGCCGCGGCCTGGAGCAGCAGCCAGGTGAGCAGCGGTGCGATCCCGGCAGGGCCGACGCGGATGGCACGAACCAGCAGGTAGACGAACGGCACGAACCCGAGAATCGCTGGCGCAGTGCGCTGGAAGCCGCGGGCGCCGAGGACGCGACGGTCGGCGAATGCGAACACCAGCGAGAGGACCAGCGGTGCTCCGAGCACCGAATACCGGATCACCGGGTAGCCCCCGAGGTCGAGTCGGCCGAGGTCGAGCTGGCCGAGGAGAAGCCAGACCAGGGCCGCGTGGGCTGCCGGAAGCACCGCGAGAAACCAGACGGCGGCGGTGGTCGACCGAGCGGTTCGCCTCGGCGACGGAGATACGGCGACCGACGGCACCGGAACGAATGTTGGAGGCGTGGCCTGCACCGCTGCGGCGGGGGTCGCGAAGGGATCGGGGGGCAGGCTGAACCCGAGCACGCCGGGCCGGAAGGACGGGGCCGCGGGCGCCACACCGGTCGTGGATGCGCCGGGCGGAGCCGGTTGAACCGGCATCGGTGTGGGCACGGATGCGGCGGGCACGAGGGGCGCGGCCTCGCCGATCCAGGGGCGCGCGACGGATGATGGGGCGAGGGCGGTCGGGTCGAGGAAGTTGGTCGGATCCACGAAGGCGGTCGGGTCGGCGAGGGGCGCGGCTTCGGCGGATTCACCCTCGGCCGCGGACGACGCGAACAGTGTCTCGAACGGGGAGGGGGAATCCGTGTCTTCTGGCGCCGGGATCTCCTCGACCGCCGGCTCGGCTCGCACTGTCGATTCGACCGCGACCGGAACGGGCGCGCCGGGCTCTTCGGCGGCGATACCGACGAGCACCGTACCGACGAGCTCCGGACCGGTGGTGAGAGGTCCGACGAGTTCGCGCAACTGGCGACGACTCAGCGGGGCGGCGGCAACACCGTGACCGGCGAGAGGACCCTGCACCCTGGCTTCCATCGCGAACTCGGGGGCAGAAGCGGGTTGGGAGGGCGCCTCGGCGCCCAGCTCGGCGGTCCAGGTGTGTCCGTCCCACCATCGGGACCGCGGACTTCCGAGGGGATCGGCGTACCAGCCCGGAGTGATCGTGCCGGATGTGCCGGCTGTTTCGGTGCGGCCAGCGCGGAGTGGCGGCGCCTCGGACTCGCGATGAGCGCGTCGTGACGGGTCGGCGATCGGCAGCTCCGTATCCGATTGCAGAGTGAGTGACACGATGATTCCCCCGGGTAGGCCAGCCATGACTGGGCAGACTCCGATTTTACAAGCGGGGTCCTTCGCGATCTAGGCTCCGCTGTACCCCAGTACGTGGGGTTCGGCATCGCCGGGAACGGCGCTGTCGTGAGTGCCGGTCATACTGGCCGGTAGTCACTGCTACCGACTTCGACCACGAGGATGCCGCATGTTCCTGCTCGCCGACGGCACCGTCGTCTACTCGGCATCCGATCTCAGCGCCGCGGCCGGCTGTGAGTGGGCGGTGATGCGCCGCCTGGATGCGCGCCTCGGCCGGATCGAGTCGCCACCAGCCGCGACCGACGACATGCTCGAGCGTACGGCGCGTCTCGGCGACCGGCACGAACAACGGTTCCTCGAGCAGCTGCGGTCGCGCGTTGCCGTGGTGGAAATCCCCCGACCGGAACGCTCGGGCGACCCGTCCGAGGTCGTCGCCCTCACCACCGCGGCATTCGAGAGCGGCGCTGCGGCGGTCTACCAGGCCGCGTTTTTCGATGGCCGGTTTCTCGGCTATGCGGATTTCATCATCCGCGACTCCGACGGCCGGTACGACGTGTACGACACCAAACTCGCTCGCCACGCGAAGATCACCGCCCTGCTTCAGCTCGCGGCCTACGGCGACCAATTGCTGTCGCTGGGCGTGCCGACCGGGAGCACCGTTTACCTTGTTCTCGGCGACGACACGGTCAGCGAACACCGGCTCGACGACATCCTTCCGGTCTACCGTCGACGCCGCGCCCGGCTCGAGCTGCTGGTCGACGAGCGGGTCGCGGATGCCTCCCCGACGCCCTGGGGCGACCCCCGGTACGCCGCGTGCGGGCGCTGCGAAGTGTGCGAGGAGCAGGTGCAGCTGTACCGGGATCTGCTGCTCGTGGCGGGGCTGCGGGTAACCCAACGGGCGCGGCTGCGTGACGCCGGCATCTCCACCATCGAGCGCCTTGCCACCTCGGCCGGGCCAGTGCCTGGGCTGTCTGACGCGGTGGTCGCCGCGCTGCGGGACCAGGCCGCCGTGCAGCTCTCGCCCGGGTTGGCCTGGCGGATCGTCAATCCGACCGCCTTCGCAGCCATCCCCGCTCCCGACGCCGGCGACATCTTCTTCGACTTCGAGGGCGATCCGCTTCACCGGGAGGGCACGGTGTGGGGCCTCGACTACCTGTTCGGCCTCGTGGAGGCCGATGAGACGTTCCGCACGTTCTGGGCGCACGACCTCGCACAGGAGAAACAGGCCCTGGTCGACTTCCTCGCCTACGTGTCGGAACGCAGGCAGAAGCATCCGTCCCTGCACATCTATCACTACGCGTCCTACGAACGCACTCACCTGCTCAGCATCGCAGCGAGGCACGGCGTCGGCGAGGAGGCGGTGGACGACCTGCTGCGCAGTGGCGTGCTCGTGGACCTCTACCCGATCGTGAAACAGTCGCTGCGGGTGGGCAGCCGCAGCTACTCGCTCAAAAAGCTCGAGCCGTTGTACATGGGGGATCGTGGCCGTTCGGGAGTGTCGACCGCCGCCGATTCGATCACCGAATACGTGCGGTCCCGCGACCTCCTCGACTCCGGTGACGCGGATGAGGCGGCCCGGGTGCTCGGGGAGATCGCGACCTACAACGAGTACGACTGCATCTCGACCCTTGCCTTGCGCGACTGGCTGCTCGCCCGAGCCACCGAAAGCGGCATATGGCCGGCGGGAGGCGACGAACTGCGGCTCGACGTGCCCGTGGCCGAACCGGACCCGGTGCACGTGCAGCTGGCCGCCATCGTTGATGACTTTCCGCCGGGGGAGCGCACGGCCGACCAGTCCGCGATCGCCCTCGCCTCCGCGGCCATCGACTATCACCGGCGCGAGGGCAAAAGCTTCTGGTGGGATCACTTCGCCCGGCTCGTGGCGCCGCTCGAGGACTGGGCGGACACGCGGGACGTCTTCGTGGTGGAGAGCGCCGAGGTCGTGCGGCGCTGGGGCATCGAGGGGCGGGCCCGAACCCAGTCCCGCGAGCTTCGACTGACCGGCACCGCCGCGCCCGGCAGCTCGTTCCGGGAATCGGATTCGCCATGGGTGGTGTACGACCCGCCGTTCCCGCCGATCGACGCCGGTCGAGATCCCGCCGCACGCGTCACCCATCGCCGCACCAGGGTCACGGTTGCGGAGGACGGATCGCTTCAGCTCACCGAACGTCTCGGCTCCGGCATGCCGACGTACGACCAGCTGCCGCTCGCCCTCATGCCCAGTTCCCCACCGAATCCGGGGACCCAGGTGACCGCGATCTCCGAGTGGGGTCGAGCGCTCCTGGACGCCTACCCGCAGCTGATGCCGAACGCTGCCCTTGACATCCTGCGGCGGGTGCCGCCACGGGGGAGTGCCGGCGGCACGACCCCCGATCTCCTTGTCAGCGGCACGGTCGCCGATCGGATGCGCGATGCCCTGCTGTCGCTCGACCACTCCTACCTCGCGGTGCAGGGGCCCCCCGGCACCGGTAAGACTTGGAACGGCGCGCGGGCCATCGCCGATCTCGTGGAGAACCACGGGTGGCGGGTCGGAGTGGTCGCCCAGTCCCATGCCACAGTGGAGCACATGCTCTCGGCGGTGGTGGGGGCGGGACTCGACCCGCTCAGGGTCGGCAAGAAACCCCGTCCGGGTGCCGAGTCCGCGCCGACCGCGTGGACGAAGCTCACCGACACCACTCTCGCGGAACTCACCGCCGGACCCGGTTTCGTGGTCGGAGGCACGGCCTGGTTGTTCAGCAACGCGGCCCGCATCCCGCGTCAGGGCCTCGACCTGCTGGTGATCGACGAGGCCGGCCAGTACTCGCTCGCGTCCACCATCGCCGTCTCGGTCTCCGCGACGCGTCTCCTGCTGCTCGGCGACCCGCAGCAGTTGCCGCAGGTGAGCCAGGGCACGCATCCGGAGCCGGTGGATGTCTCTGCCCTCGGTTGGCTCAGCGCTGGCCACGACGTGCTCCCGCCCGCGTTCGGCTTGTTCCTCGACGCGAGTCACCGCATGCATCCGTCGCTCTGCGCGCCCGTGTCAGAGCTCTCCTACGAGGGTCGCCTGCACTCGGTGGCCTCCGATCGCCTTCTCGCGGGCATCGCACCCGGACTGCACCCCGTGCCCGTCGTCGCCAGCGACAATTCCACCTCGTCCCCTGAGGAGGCGGATGTCGTACTCGCCATCGTGCGGGACCTGGTCGGCCGCTCCTGGACCTCTGCCGGCGTCACTACTGCGCTCACCGCGCAGGACCTGATCGTGGTGGCCCCCTACAACAGCCAAGTGCAGCTGGTGCGCGAGACCCTCGACACGGCAGGCTTCGACGCGGTTCCGGTGGGCACCGTAGACAAATTCCAGGGCCGGGAAGCCGCCGTGGCGATCGTCTCCCTCGCCGCATCCTCAGCTGCCGATGTACCTCGCGGTCTCGAGTTCCTCCTGCTCGCCAACCGGCTCAACGTGGCAATCTCCCGGGCGCAATGGGCTGCCTGGTTGCTGTATTCGCCGGCCCTCATTGAGTACCTTCCGACGAATGTGGCCGCTCTCGCTCAGTTGAGCGCCTTCATCCGTCTGGTGGAAACGAACGTGGAGCCGAGGGCGGCCAGTCGTGATGGCCAGTCGTGATGGTCAGTCGTGATGGTGGATGTGCGGCTTCTCGGCTTTCGGCCCTTCCGAATCGGTGTATTCGCCCTCGTCACCGTGACCGGCGGCGCGGTCAGAGGTGTGCGAGCCGTCCTTGAATTCCTCGTCGGTGAACTTGCCATCGGGCTCGCGCGCATCGCCGGTGGTGTCTGCAGGGTCAGCCATGTTGTGCTCCAATATGTTCAATATTCGTTGCGTTCAGTATCGGTTGTGTTCGGTGCTGCGGTGGGTGACGCCGACCTTTCGTCGACGACTCCGGGTGCTGCCAACAGGTCCGCATCAGCCGGAACCTCGCCATCGCCATACAGCCTGTCGGCTCTGGATTGGCCAGTCATGTGGCCCTCCTGCCCGCGGTTCGTTTCGCACCGCCACCCCTCAACGATAGGCCGACCTGGCACGATTGCTAGCCCCAGTTCCCGACTGAGGCGCTGTCATGATGATCCGATCCAGCTTTCTCACAGGTGATGCGCGCGTCGCGGACGCGCGGTCAGCTTAGGCTTTGGCGGTGGCCTCCGTTCGGTGTGCCCGGTGGGCGAGTCGAGTGGTATCTTCCGTGATCAGAGTCATCAGCTACAACCTGCGCAAGAACCACGCGAGCGGCGAACTGGTCGAGCTCGTCCAGAGGTTCAGTCCGGATGTGCTCTGCCTGCAGGAATGCGACACCACGGAGCTGCCCACGGATGTCGGTCACCTTCGGCTGGCCGATTCCACCAAACGAAACAGGCTCGGTCTGGCCGTCTACTTTCGGTCTGATCGTTTCACGGCGCTCGAGACCCAGGCTTTCGCGCTCAAGAAGTCCCTGCATGACCGGGTGCTCAAGCCCGCTCACGAACGGCTTATCGGCATCCGATTGGTCGACCACGAAACCGACCGTGAACTAGTGGTGGCATCGTTTCACGCCGCCCCGCTCACGGCGCGCAACTCGCTGCGCCGCGAACAGATCCGCGCGGCCCACGAGCTGCTCCTGACCCTCGGGCACGGCCTGCCGACCCTCATGGTCGGGGACTACAACTACCCCCTGTTCACCACGAATCTCACCCAACGGGTTAACGATTCGGGCTATGACCTGTCGCTGAGTGACCGGCGCACCTACACGCGTTACAAATTCTTCCGCGGTCACTTCGATTTCGCGACTTCGGTGGGTCTCGGCATCGATAATGTCGAAACCCTCGATCGCGGAGCATCTGACCACATGCCGATCATGGTGAGCGCGTCCTACCGCGAAGAGGCCGTTTCCGCGGTCTAGGGTTTCGCGCGGCTGGATCGTAGTGGGGCGAGTACGTCCGGACGCCCGTGAGCACCCGGGGAGGGTCGGTCTAGGGCTTCCACACCATCAGCACGACGACCGCCACGAGCAGTAGAGTGGCGATTCCCGAACCTCCGGCAATCGCGCCATAGCCCGCGGGTCGAGATGCAGAGACGACGCCCTCCGCTCCCGTCGAGGCTGTGAGATCGGCTGCCACCCGCCTCATGGCCGGAACTGTCACGACCAGGTTGACCGCGAGCGCGACGATATACAGGATCATCGACCCGACGATCCAGATCGACTTGAAGGAGTAGTTGTCTTTCGGGGCGCTCATCCCCAGGGCGGCGAAGCCGAGAAGGAAGACGACGAGCGAGAGCAGGGAAAAGACGTAGGTCGCCTTCGCCAGTGACTGCACCTGCGCCCCGTTGCGCTCCCGCGCCGCACGCATGGCGGTCATCGGCAGGATGGCCATCGGCCCGGCGATGAAAACGGCGGAGACGACGTGCAGGACGGCGAACAGGATGCTCATGGTGACCTTTCGAAGGGACTGGGACGCTGGGGTTGATCGTGGCCGTGGCCCGTGTTGGCTCCGTCACCCAAGCGGCCTGGCGCTGACCAGGAGAGGACCGGCCATCCACCAAGCATAGGTCGACGGGAGAAGTACTGCGGCCGAGGGGCTTAACGATCCTCGTCAGGCGCCGGGTCGCCTTCGGCCGGAGTCTCGACGATCGCGCCGAAACGATCTGCGACGTCGAGAAGCAGGGAAGTGCAGACTCGCAGATCTCGTTCGTCTACTCCGCTAGTGGCATCGGAGAAGACCCGCTCGAAGTCGCGATACAGCGTGTCCATGACGGCTTCTCCGTGTGGTGTCAATTCCAGCAGGAGGCGTCGTCGATCGCTCGGGTGACTCTCCCGGCGGAGGAGGTTCGCGGCGACAAGCCGGCTGGAGATCGCGGTCACCGCCCCCGTCGTCATGTCCAACGATACGGCGAGATCTTTCGGGGTGATCGTCCCGAGTTCCGCCACCCGGGAGAGCGCCCGCAATTCGCTTCCGGTCACCCCAGAGCGTTTGGCAGCTCCATGACGACTGCTGTCGAAGGCACGCAGCAGGGCGATGGCGGCCGCGGGAAGACCGGTGAGATTGTGCGCTGTGAGACTGTGGCCTGCAGCAGATCTTCCGTGCACGGGTCCCCTCCGTCCGTTCGAGGCATGCTAGGTGGCCGGCGGCTCGAATGCCGATTATCGCACGAATGGACTCCCGACCCCGTGCGAAAGGAACACCACCTTGTCGAGGGGGGATGCTGGAGGCCATCCCGACGACCTCCAGCAGCGCTGCCCAAGGCGCCGAGCAAAGCATAGTCCAGTTAACTTAGCTGTCTAGACTCACAATGAGTGAGATAAATCCGGGAGGGTGGACACCGGTCAGCTCGACGCCAGTAGGGACGCGAAACCCGGTGTCGCGGTCATCTCGCCGTCTCGGGCGACAGTGAGAACGTCGACCCGCCAGCGCTGAAGAATCGATTCGAGCGCGATCGACCCACCCGCGATTATGGCCGTGGCGAGGACATCCGCCGTTTCAATGGTGTCCGCGATCACCGTCGCCTGTGCGAAGCGGGGGTCGATCGCGGTCGCCGACCAGATGTGGTCTCCCCGCTCGGCGCTGCCGGAGGTGGCAATCGCGTGACGCGCGCCGTCCATCGAAACGGCGAAGAGCAGGCTGGCCCGGTTGGTCGGGTCGACGATACCGACCTGCCAGGGTGATCCGTCCGCCTCGCGCCCGGAGCACAGCACGTCCCCACCCGCATTGAGGCACCAGTCGGTAAATCCCGCGTGGAGGATGTCCTGCGCGGCGGCCTGCATAGCGAGAGCCTTCACGATGCCGTTGAGGTCGATCGTGTCATCCGGGCGATGGGGAGTGAACGCACCGCCCGTCGCTGTGCGCCAGTCGAGCGCTGCCGCATAGGTGGCCCTCAGCACCTCGCTCGAGGCGGTCAGTGCGAGCTCGCCACGGGCGATGCGGGACAGTTCCGAATCCTCCCGATACAGACTGTACCGTTCGTCGAAGTCCCGGAATCGGTTGGTCACCGCGGAGACGGCCTGCCCGGAACCCGCCCGATCCGGAAGAACGAGCGACACGACAGTGCCCATGGTCTCGAAGGTGTGCGAGGTCATCGGCGGTTAGAGTCCGGCTTGGTCCAAGGCCGACTGCAACGAGCTGAGGTACGCGTCACTCGTGTAGGTGGCCCCCCCGACGCTGGACACTCTGGCGGATTGCGAACTGAGCACCTCGGAACGGAGGATGGGGGCGGCACGGGTGCTGATCTGCACCGAACGCCCGTCGGCGTCAGTCAGGCGAAGAGCCTTCACGTCGGTGATGGTGCCGCTTGCGACCACGATCTGCACCTGCACGTCGCCGTAGCGCGTGTTCACGCTCGACCCTGTGAAACTGCCGCTGGGTGCGGTGGCCGGAGCGGGGCTCGTCGAAGCGCCAGCACCCGGAACGGCCGATGCGGAGGGCGCGGGCGTCGGGGCGGCGCTCGTGCCCGTCGTGGTGGTCGTAGCGCCGGTGGTGGTGTTCGTGATCGCGGCCATCCCGGCCTCCCACCCGACGAGGAGGATGGCCACTGAAGCGAAAATGCCGCTGAGGGTTGCGCGTGTTCTCACCAGTCGAACCTTTCTGTGTGGAGCTGATGCTCAGGGAGTCCGGCGAGGCGCGCGTCGTTCTCGACGAGGTCGAGCCACGCGGTCGGGCCGCAGATGTAAAGGTCGGAGTCCTTCAGGTCGGGGAAGATGCTCTTCAGGGTCACGCCGCGCGTGGCGTCGGACTCGGGCATCCAGGCCGGGCCTGTGGACGAGCGCCGGCCCACCATCGTGTACAGGCGGGCGCCTTTCCTCCGGGCGAGGTCGGAGATTTCGTTCCAGAGGTAGGTCTCGTCCTGAGTGGAGGCGCGGAGCAGGATCGTGGTTTCTCCCGGTCGCACCTTCGAGTCTTCGAGAAACGCGCGCACGGGCGTGATGCCGATGCCGGCGACCACGATGGCGAGTTTCGGGGCGGTGCGTCCCGCATCCGTGAACATTCCGTACGGTCCCTCGAACGACACCCGCGTGCCCGGCCGCACCGCGCTGATAGATCTGCTGCCGATACCGAGGTCGCGCACGGTGATGCGCGCCGTGCCTTCGGTGGGTACTGACGACAGCGAAATCGGGTGCGAATGCCACCAGGTGCGCCCCGTCCAGAAGCGCCAGACGAAGAACTGGCCACCCGCGGATTCGAGAGAGCGAAGGTTGCGACCGGAGAGGTGGATCGACACAACACCGGGGGCGACGGTCTCGACCCGTTCGACCCGCATCCGGTGACGGATGGTCGAGATCACGGGTTCGGCGAAGCGGTAAGTGGCGATCGCGCCGATCGCGAGCACATAGAGGGCGATCCAGTAGACCCGTTCGGCGCTACCGGCCGAGAGGATGCCGCCGACGCTCAGCTGGTGCGGAACGGCCACAAGCACCGCGGCGTAGCTGATCAGGTGCACGATGTGCCAGCCCTCGTAGCTGAATTTGCGCCGCACCGCGACGAGCGAGGTGATCACCACAGCGATCAGCAGGCCGAGGCCGATGAAGGCGAGCGGCATGTCGGGGATGGCGAGCATCGCCCCGATTTCGGCGATCGGGTTGACGCCGGAGGTCATTCCATAGCCGACCAGCAGGAGTGCGGCATGTGCGAGCAACAGGTAGAGGGCGGGTTTGCCGAGCGAACGATGCACCGCGATCGCCCGGTCGTGCCCGATCGTGCGGTCGATGATCGGAACGCGGGCGGCGAGCACGATCATCACGAGGATGAAGTCGGTGCCGACCAGTCCGGCGAGGATTCCGGTGCTGGTGATCACCCCCGCAATGGTGCCGAACCGTGCGGCACCGCCGGCCGCGAGAAAGAGCGCCGCTGCCGCGGCTCCGGATGCCCACACGGCGGTGACCAGGAGGTCGGCGACGCGCGCCCGGCGACGGTACTGTCTGGGGCGATCCGGCGGAATCAGCGTAGACGGCCGCCTCGACGCACGGCCGGGAGCGACCGCGGAGGAGTGCGTCGGGGGGTTCGCTGGCATGATTACAGCCTCTGGTGGTTTGCTATGCGCTTGCCGTGAACGGGACATACGTTTCGCGTGAGTTCTCACATCTGGGGCAGAGTCACCGTCACCAACAGCCCAGCACCGGTGTTTCGCAGTTCCACGGTGCCGTTCGCGGCGGTCACGAGCGCGTGCACGAGGGCGAGGCCGAGGCCGTTTCCTCCGGTGGACGCCGTGCGCGAATCATCGGCGCGGGAGAACCTGTCGAAGGCGCGCGGCAGGAACGCCTCATTCATTCCGGGTCCGCTGTCGGTCACGCGCAGAACGAGTCTCCCCGGCTCCTGCGTGAGCTCCGCATCCACGGTGCCCCCGGGTGGAATCGCTGCGATGCTGTTCGCGAGAAGGTTGTCGACGAGTCTCGCGAAGTTCTCCGCGCTGATCGCGAACTGGACTTCCGATTCGACGACGAAGGCCGTGAAACCGACTTCGGCCTCCGTGGCGAGCCCGATCATGCGGGCCCGATCGACACATCCCATGAGCTCTGAAACGAGCCGATCGGCGGAACTCGGCCGAAGGGGAGCCGGCTGAGCGTCGATTCGCGAAAGCTCAAGGAGGTTCGACGCCAGCGAGGACAGCCGAGCGACGGACCGCTCCGCCGCGATGACCTGGGCCGCCAAAGCCGGAGCATCGTCGAAATCGTCGTGTGCGAGCTCGAGCTGGGTGGTGAGAGCCGAGAGGGGCGTGCGCAATTCGTGGGCGGCGTCGGAGACTACCTGCTTCTCACGCGCACTGGAGGACCGCACCCGTTCGAGGAAGGCGTTCAGGGTTGTCGCGAGTTCCGAGAGCTCGTCTCGAGGGTGCGCTACCGGAAGAAGTGCGGTCGAATCCATCCCGAGCGACTCCGCTTTCCGCCGCATGCGCCGCACGGGGCCGAGCGCCGCAACCACCAGCACCCAGGACGCGAACCCGAAGGCGGCGAGCAGCACGATCCCTCCGATGACGAAGGTGCGCTCGAGGCTTTTCAACACACGCTCGCTCGATGCGGTGCTGCGCGCTGCCCACAGCGTCCACTCTCCGCTCGTCGTCTTCACGGTGCGGCCGACGACGAGGTAGGCGTCGTCATCTTCGCCGGACGCGAAACTTCCATTCGCCGTCTTCCGCGCCTCGACGAGCCGCCGGATGTCGCGGGGGAGAGTATCTAGCGCGACCCGGCCCGCCGGGTCGCGCAGGAACACGAGAAGACCCTTCCCGGAGTCATCCACCAGGCCTGAGGGATTCGCGACGACCTCGGTCGCGTAGGATCCGAGGTCAGCGCGGGCGAGCGCGGTATCGGACGCCGCGAGGATCGAGACCACCTGGCCGCGAACCGCGGCCAACGCGACCGCGAAGATGAGCGCCGCGACGAGAACGCTGCCGATGGTCATCCTGGCGCGGATGGTGAAGCGCTTCCTCACGGTCCCGACCCGTCGGAGATGAGGCGGTAGCCCGAACCACGCACCGTCACGATCGTGACGCGAGAGTGAACGGGATCCAATTTGCGGCGCAGATAGCGCACGTACTGGTCAACGATGGTCGGGTCGATGTGCCGCGTCGTGCCCCAGACCTCCTGAAGGATCTCAGCGCGTGAGACGGTGTCGCCGGCCCGGAACACGAGGTAGCGCAGCAGGGAGAATTCCTTCGTGCTGAGGGATAGCGGGATGTCATCGACGGCGGCGCGCACGGTGGCGGTGTCGAGGGCGAGCGCTCCGATCCGCAGCACCGGCTTCGGCGTGGAGGCCTCCCGGCGCACGAGCGCGCGGATGCGGGCGCTGAACTCGGCGAAGGCGAACGGCTTCGTGAGGTAATCGTCCGCCCCGGAGTCAAGGCCGAACACCCGATCCTCGATCGCATCCCGTGCGGTGATGAGCAACACAGGCAGCGTGCTGCCCTGCTGGCGGAGGTGACGGCAGACCTCGAAGCCGGTCATCTCAGGCATCATCACGTCGATCGCGGCTGCCGAGTAGTTCGACGTGGCCGCGGCGATGAGGGCGTCCATTCCGTTGGTCACGAGCGTGACGTGGTAGCCCTCGCCGGAGAGACCACGTTCGATCAGTGCGCCCATGGCATCGTCATCCTCGACGACGAGGATACGGGCGAGGGTACGCCCCGGTTCCTCAGACAACGCCGCTCGTGCCGAGAAGCGCCCCGATCGTGAAGGTGGCAACGAGGGCGAGCGCGCCGCCGATGACGACGCGGGCGGCGGCGCGCACCCGGCCGGCACCGCCGAGGTGCGCGCTGATCAGCCCGGTTGCGGCGAGCGCCAGGAGTACGACGGTGAAGGTCACCGGAACCCGGAACTGCTCTGGCGGCAACAGGAGCGAAAGAAGCGGGATGATTCCTCCGACGAGGAAGGCGGCCGCCGAGGCGAAGGTCGCGTGCCAGGGGCTGACCACGTCATCCTGGTTGATGTTTAGTTCGATCGAGAGGTGCGCGGCGAGGGCGTTGTGGGCGGTGAGTTCGGTCGCGACCGTCAAGGCCGTCTCCGGTTTCAGGCCTCGCGCCTGGTACAGGCCCGCCAGTTCGGCCAGCTCCTCGTCGGGGGTCTCCTCGAGTTCGCGACGCTCCTTCTCAATGAGTGCCCGCTCACTGTCGCGCTGGCCGCTCACCGACACATACTCGCCGAGAGCCATCGAGATCGCACCGCCGACCAGGGCGGCGAGGCCGGCGAGGAGGATGGGTGCGGTGGCGGTGGTCGCTCCGGCGACCCCTACCCCGATGGCGGCGACCGAGACGATGCCGTCGTTGGCGCCGAGCACCCCCGCACGCAGCCAGTTCAGGCGCTGCGCGACCCCTCCCCGGTGCGGTTCGTTCGTCTGCTGGTAGGGAGCGGTCTCGCTGGTCATCCCTCAATGGAACCTCGTTTTCATCCGGATTTCCACGAAGGACAGGCTCGCCTTCCGAGGGTGCACACCAGCTGGCTGACTCTGTCATCGGCACGGGTTGTGATCTAATCGACGAGCCCGTTCAGTTTCGGGCGCCGCCCATCGGATCGGAGCCGCGGTGACCCCACTCGCCACGATCATCGCGGTCGGCCTGCTTGCCGCGATCACACTGGCCGTCGTGCTTGCACTCCGGCTCGAGCAGCCCTGGCTGCAACCGTGGGCGATCCTGCGTGCCGTCGTTCAACTGGGCATACTGAGCGTGATCCTCAACGGGGTGATAGGCAACGGCTGGTGGGTGGCCGCCTTCCTCGCGGTGATGGTCGGCGCCGCCACCTGGGTCGCCTTCCGGAGGCTCCGGGTCGCGCCGCGCTACCTGCTCGCGCTCGGCGTCACGGTGATCGTCGCATCCGCCATGCCGCTGCTCGTTGTCTTCGCCAGCGGAGCGGTGCCCGTCACTCCACGCTACCTCCTCGCCCTTGGGGGCATCGTGATCGGCAACACCATGACGGTCTGTATTCTCATGGGGCGCTCGCTCGGGTCGCTCTACCTGTCCCAGCGGGACGTGATGGAGGGATGGCTCGCGCTGGGCGCCACACCCCGACAATCGGCACGTGCCGCGGTGCGGTCCGCTGCCTCGACCGCCCTGATCCCCACCACCGACCAGGCCCGCACCACCGGCGTCGTCACTCTTCCCGGCGCTTTCGTCGGTGCCGTGTTCGCGGGTGCCTCGCCGATCCAGGCGGCGCAGTTCCAGGTGGTGGTGCTCGCTGCCGTCCTCGCCGCCGGAGCGTTGACTTCGGCGGCGTTCAGCGGCATCTTCGGCGCTCCCAGTGTGTTGCCGCTCGGAGAGCACCCCCTCGGGGGCCGGCGCAACCCTTCCGCCAGCGGCGGGGGGATTTCGGCGCGCGGCGCCCAGGTCGGGCCTTAAGACTCTGGGCGCCACACCTGCCCGGGTGTGAACTGATTCCATGCCTCGGACCACCGGCACCTCCTCTTCCCAGCCATCGCATTTCATTGGCGCCCCCGATGGGGCTCGCTACGAACCGGACGATCTCGTCCCGTGTGATCCGGATGTCGCCATGGCAGCGCCAGCCGGGAACCCGGCCCTCGCTCCTACCGTCCAGTCCGGGCAGATCGTCGTGGGGGTGGATGGCTCCGAAGCATCCCAGCGGGCTCTGGCACGGGCAGTGGATCTCGCCGAGGCCCTGACCGCACGGCTGCAGATCGTGACCACCTGGAAGCATTTCACCGAGTACGCCGATCTCGGTGTCGTCGCGTGGTCACCAGAGCACGACGCCAGGGAAATCCAACGCGATGCGACCGAGCGCCGATTCGGCAACACGCCGCCCGAGTGGGTGACGGCGACCGTGCTCGAAGGGAAGGCCGCCCAGCGTCTCATCGACGCCAGTGAGGGCGCGGAGATGCTCGTGGTCGGAAGCCGCGGACACGGCGGAATGATGGGGCTGCTGCTCGGATCGGTGAGCTTGGAGTGCGCGGAGCGGGCACACTGCCCGGTGCTCGTGGTTCACTGATGACGCCAGGGTCCCCAGTCAGTACCGTTCCGGTTCCGGTGCCCGCTGGAAGCGACGCCCACTGATCCCCGTAGGCACGATGCGAACATAGATGTATTTGAGGGTGGGAATCCATGGCACGAGAGGCAACTGGTCGGCCTCGAAGATCTCGCGCTGGCTCTCGATCGCGCCCGCCCGCCCCGTCACGACCACGCTCCATGCGTCCGTATCGCTGGCGAAATCGCTCTCGAATGCCACCCGGGAGTTGATCGTCAGGTGCAAGAGCTTCGTACCCTCCGCGGTGCGGAACAGGATGGTACGACCGACCGCCAAGAAGTTGACCGGGAAAATCTGCGGCTGGTTGTCCACGCTCACGGCCAGGCGACCAAGCAACGCGCCTTCGAGGAGGCTCCAGCATTCGGCCTCGGAAAGAGACTGGACCGCGCGATTACCAGTGCCGTCCTCGCCATCGGCGTTCATTTCGCGCCCCCGGTCCTTTCGCGCCCCCTGCCGTGCATGGGATCGCGATCGGATGTCGCGGGTCCGGGAGTTTCGACCTCGCCATGTACCACGAGAGTGGGACCCGCGATGTTGAGAAGCACGTCGTGGCTCACCGGCCCGAGCGCGGACATCCGGGCACCGTGACGGCGGGAGCTGCCGATCACGAGTAGTTCCGCCGACATTCCTGCATCGACCAGCGCTTCCGCAGCGGACCTCCGGAGGGTTCGGGTGCGCACGAGAATTCCGTCACCCACCTCGTGGGCCAGGCTCACCGCTTCGGAACCGAGCGTGTCGAGCGCGTCTCTTGCGCGCCACTGCGTGGCCTCGTCGTCTTCACCTGTGCCGCGCACGGCAGTAGTCCACGCACGAAGCAGAATCAGCTCCTCGTGCTCGCGGTGGGCTTCGACCGCGGCAAATCGCACGGCGGCCCGAGCGGCATCCGAGTCGTCGATGCCGGCTACGATACCGTGACGCTCCGCACTCGAACCTTCGGGGATCACGGCGACCGGGCACCAGGCCGTCGCGGCGAGTTGAAGGCTGCGCGAACCGAAGGCGCGTCCGTGCAGGAATCCCGTCTTGTGGGTCCCGACCACTACGAGGTCCACCTCACGGGATGCCACGCCGAGTTCGACCATCGGGTCGCCGAAGAGAACGCGGGTCGTGACGACGACCGCGGGATCGACCGAACGGGCGAACGCCGCATCCGTCTCGACGAGGGCTTGGGCCGAGGGGTGCAGTTCCGCGATCGACTGCTCACCGACCATCCCCCATTCGTTGTCCACCACGTGCACGAGTTCGACGCGGGACCCGACCGACACGGCGCGAAGCACAGCCCAGCGGATCGCCGCGCGACAGGCCGAGGATCCGTCGACACCGACCAGGATCGTTCCGTCCATGCCATTGCCTGCTTTTCTTGTATTCACCGGAACGAGTCCCGGTACGTCATCCACAGCACGTTTTCCCAGCGCATGTTCCGAGCGCGTGTTCCCAGCATGGTGGTCGGACGACGACGAAGACGGGCCTTAAGTCCCGATACCGCGGGTTTGGGCGCCCTCACCGACGCGCTACGCTCGATAGTGCCGGCTCGCGCGCCGACTCGGTTCTGATCGGAGCGACTGGATCAGCGTGAGACGAGGAGTGCCGTGGCATCGCACGACGTACCGCTGTCTTTTCCCGACGAACCGCGCGCCGAACTCGACCGGGCGCTCGGTGACCTCGTCCGTCGCGCCCACGACGTGCTCGCCACCCAGGGGCGGCTGAGGGCACTGCTCCGCGCGAATCTCGCCGTCGTGGAACATCTCGAGCTTCCGATCGTGTTGGAGCGGATCGTTCAAGCCGCGGTAGAACTTGTCGGTTCGGAATACGGGGCCCTCGGGGTGATCGCGCCGAGCGGCGGCGGCCTCGAGCAATTCATCCATGTCGGCATCCCTCCGCGACAGGCGGCCATCATCGGCCATCTCCCGGAGGGACACGGCCTGCTTGGCGCCCTCATCGACGACCCTCGGCCCATTCGGCTCGAACACCTCCACGACGACCCACGGTCAAGCGGATTCCCCGACGGCCATCCGGCGATGGAGAGTTTTCTCGGGGTGCCGATCCGGGTGCGGGATGAGGTTTATGGCAACCTCTACCTCAGCAACCAGGCGTCAGGGGCGTTCAGCTTCGAAGACGAACAACTCGTCGAATCACTCGCCGCTTCGGCCGGGTTCGCCATCGACAATGCCCGGCTGTTCGCCGAAACCCGCCGCCGTCAGGCCTGGTCAGCCGCCTCCGCCGAAATCACCGCGGCGATGCTCTCATCCGACCAGTCGGAATCGCTGTCGACCCTCGTGAGCCGGGTGCTTGTGCTCGCCGAGAGCGATCTCGTCTGCATGGTTCTGCCTGGCTCTGCACCGGGCACCCTGGTCGTGGAGATCGCTCGTGGTGCCGGGGAGACAGAACTCGTCGGCCGCACATTGCCCTCCGCCGGCACCCTCGCGGGCAGCGTTCTCGAGGGCAAGCAGCCCCGCCTGGTCAGGGATGCCGGGGGCGACTCTGACCTCTTCTCGCACGAGCACCGACTCGGCCCGATGATGGCAGTGCCGCTCATCTCCGCCGGCCGAGCTGAGGGCGTCTTGCTGGTGGCTCGCCTGGCCGATGGCCTCCACTTCACTGCGTCGGATCTCGAGATGGCGGCGGACTTCGCCGGACAGGCCAGCCTCGCCATGCAACTGGCCAGGGCCCGGGCATCCGAACAGCGAATGCTGCTGCTCGAGGATCGCGGACGTATCGCCCGCGACCTTCACGACCACGTCATCCAGCAGCTGTTCGGCACCGGACTCGAGTTGCAGAACATCGCCGGATCGATCGAGTCGGCGGTCGAACGGGAGCGCATCCTTCATTCGGTCGCGAATCTCGACACCGCCGTCACCGAGATCCGGACCGTGATCTTCGCCCTCTCGGCGCACCAGAATCCCCGCGACTCGGTGCGTCACCGCATCATTGATCTCGCCAACGACCTCGCCTCGCGTCTGCGGAAGAGCCCGAGAGTCACGTTCAGCGGGCCTGTCGACCTCATGGTAACCGGTGACCTCACGGAAGACGTGGTGGCGGTGATCCGGGAGGGCCTGTCCAACGCGGCCCGGCATGCCGACGCAGACCAGACCGGGGTGACGCTCGACGTGTTGAACGGCATGGTCCACCTCGCGATCGTCGATGACGGGGGAGGGATCACCGATCCCTCCCGGCGCAGCGGTCTCGCCAATCTCGAGGCCCGTGCGACGGCGCGCGGCGGGACCTTCGTCGTGGACACCGGCGCCCGCGGCACCCGGCTCCTCTGGAGCGTTCCGATCGACACCGACAACGAGACCGGAGTGGCCCGATCATGATCCGAGTTTTCCTGGTCGACGACCATGAGATCGTCCGGCGCGGGATTGCCGAGTTGCTCGGAGCCGAGCACGATATCGAGGTGGTCGGCGAGGCGGGAACGGCTGCCCACGCCCGATCACGGATCGCGGCTACGCTGCCCGACGTCGCGATTCTCGACGTGCGGTTGCCCGATGGCAGCGGCATCGATGTCTGCCGTGACGTGCGATCGCAGAACCCCGAGGTGAAATGCCTGATCCTCACGGCCTACGACGATGACGAAGCGCTGTCGGCGGCAGTCATCGCCGGGGCATCCGGCTATGTGCTGAAGGACGTCCGCGGAAGCGGACTGGTCGATTCACTGCGCACGGTGGCGAGCGGGCACTCCCTTCTCGATCCCCGGATCCGGCATCGGGTGGTCGAGCGCATGCACGTTAGCACCGACGCCGATCCCCGTCTCGGCTCGCTCACCGCCCGCGAGACCCAGATCCTCTCTCTGATCGCGAGTGGGCTGACCAACCGCCAAATCGGCGTGGAACTCTCCCTCGCCGAAAAGACGGTCAAGAACTACGTGTCCGGGCTGCTCGCGAAGCTTGGCCTGCACCGACGCACACAGGCCGCGATCCTGCACCTCGGAGCCCATCCGGGAGGCGACGACTGATTCCGCCGCGTGGGTTGATGATTTCGGAATCGAGTCGGGAGTAGACGCGACCGGTCAGGCCACAGGGCGCAGAATTGACGGATGAAGACTCTCACCCTGCCTCATTCGTCCATCGAGGTACCGAACGTGATCCTCGGCATGATGCGGATCGAACCGCTCTCCAATGCGCAGATCCGCCTCCTGGTCGGCGCCGCGATCGACGCCGGAATCACCTTCTTCGACCACGCCGACGTTTACGGAGAAACCACCCACGGATGCGAGCGACGCTTCGGCGAAGCGCTCACGTTTTCGGCCGCCGAACGGTCGGCTCTCACGATCCAATCGAAGGTCGGCATCCGTTCGGGCTTCTGGGACTACTCGAAAGAGCACATCCTCCGCTCCGTCGACGAATCCCTCACCGCCCTCCAGACCGACTACCTCGACCTGCTGCTGCTGCACCGCCCGGATGCTCTCGTCGAACCCGACGAGGTCGCGGCGGCGTTCGACACGCTGCACAGTGCCGGCAAGGTGCGCCAGTTCGGGGTCTCGAATCACACGCCCGGGCAGATCGAACTCCTCGCCGCGTCGCTCAACCAGCCTCTCGTCGTGAACCAGGTGCAGCTCAGCATCACCCACGCGCCGCTCATCGCCGCGGGAGTCACAGCCAACATGGCCGGCCTCGACCAGTCGATCGATCGTGACAACGGCATCCTCGACTATTGCCGCCTCAAGGGCATCATGCTCCAGGCCTGGTCGCCATTCCAGAAGGGATTCTTCGACGGGGTGTTCCTGGGAGACCGGGAGAACTACGCTGAGCTGAACGACGTGATCGACGAGCTCGCGGACACCTACGGTGTGCCGGCCGCCGCCATTGCGGTGGCGTGGATCACGCGTCATCCGGCCAATATGCAGGTGGTGCTCGGAACGACGAAGCTCGACCGCGTGCGGGATTCGGCGGCCGGTTCCGACGTGCCCCTCACCCGCCCGGAGTGGTACCGCCTCTTCACCGCGGCCGGTCACCTGCTTCCGTAGGCGAATCCGCCGAGCCCGAGGCGTAAAATCGTCGGGGTGATACGTCGAACCCAGACCACCGTCGGCGGGCTCCGGGCGTCCGGGCATGTGCAGAAGACCCTGCGCGTGGAGATCCGCGATAATCTCCTCTCCGCCCTCCGCGAGGGTCGGGACCCGTGGCCGGGGCTGCACGGCTTCGAGTCAACCGTCATTCCGCAGCTTGAGCGCGCCCTCATCGCCGGGCACGACATCGTGCTTCTCGGCGAGCGCGGGCAGGGCAAGACCCGTCTGCTGCGCACGATGGTCGGGTTACTCGACGAATGGACCCCGGTCATCGACGGCTCCGAACTCGGCGAGCATCCCTTCGAACCAATCACCGCGGCGAGTCGACGCCGCGCCGCCGAGCTTGGCGACGACCTGCCGGTCACTTGGCGCGGCCGGGACGAGCGGTATGCCGAAAAGCTGGCCACCCCGGACACCAGCGTCGCCGACCTCATCGGCGATGTCGACCCGATGAAGGTCGCGGAGGGACGTAGCCTCGGCGACCCGGAAACCATCCACTTCGGCCTCATCCCGCGCAGCCACCGCGGCATCGTCGCCATCAACGAGCTGCCCGACCTGGCCGAGCGCATCCAGGTGGCGATGCTCAATGTGATGGAGGAGCGCGACATCCAGATCCGCGGCTATGTGCTGCGACTGCCGCTCGACGTGCTCGTGGTGGCCAGCGCCAACCCCGAGGACTACACCAACCGCGGTCGGATCATCACACCCTTGAAGGATCGTTTCGGCGCGGAGATCCGCACGCACTACCCCACCGAGCTGGCCGATGAAATCGCGATCATCCGCCAGGAGGCCGAACTGGTCGCCGACGTGCCGGACTACCTCGTCGAAATCCTCGCCCGCTTCACGCGGGCGTTGCGCGAGTCGGCCGCCGTCGACCAGCGCAGCGGTGTCAGTGCCCGCTTCGCCATCGCGGGGGCCGAGACGATCGCCGCGGCCGCGATCCATCGGGCGACCCGTCAGGGCGAGCCGGATGCCGTGGCCCGGCCGGTCGACCTGGAGACGGCCGTCGACGTGCTCGGCGGCAAGATCGAGTTCGAGTCCGGTGAAGAGGGCCGGGAGGACGAGATTCTCGACCACCTGCTCCGCACCGCCACCGCCGAGACGGTACGCGCCCACTTCCGTGGGCTCGACTTGACCGTGCTGGTCGACTCCATCGAGAGCGGGGTCATGGTCACCACCGGCGAGCAGGTCACCGCGCGGGACTTCCTCGCCGGAATGCCGGTTCTGGGGGAGTCCGAGCTCTACGACGAGATCTGCGGCCGTCTCGGGGCGACCAACGACGGGCAGCGGGCCGGCGCAATCGAGCTGGCGCTCGAGGGGCTGTACCTGATGCGCCGCATCAGCAAGGAGACCGGCGGGGGCGAAGTGATCTATGGCTAGGGCGAATCGCCGCCTGACCCGGCGCGCCCGCTACGGGAGGTACGACGGGGGACCGGACCCGCTCGCCGCGCCCGTCGACCTGTCCGAGGCCCTCGATGCCATCGGCGAGGATGTCATGGCGGGCTCCTCGCCCGAGCGCGCTATGCGCGAATTCCTCCGCCGTGGCGGACAGGGCCAGGCAGGGCTCGATGACCTGGCCCGCCGGGTCGCCCAGCGCCGGCGGGACCTGACGAAGAAGCACAACCTCGACGGCACACTTCAGGAGATCAAAGACCTGCTGGAGAAGGCCGTGCTCGCCGAGCGTAAGCAGCTCGCCCGCGACACCGAGCTGGACGACGGCGACCGGATGCTGGCCGAGATGCAGCTCGACACCCTGCCGACCTCGCCCGCGGCCGCGGTCAGCGAACTCAGCGCCTATGGCTGGAGGAGCAGCGAGGCGCGCGCCGACTTCGAGAAGATCAAGGACCTCCTCGGGCGCGAAATGCTCGAGGCGCGCTTTGCCGGCATGAAAAAGGCGCTCGAGAACGCGACCGACGCCGACCGTGCCGCCATCACCGAGATGATGAACGACCTGAACCAGCTGCTCGACGCGCACACCCGAGGGGAAGATACGCCCGAGCAGTTCGACGACTTCATGGCGAAGCACGGGGAGTACTTCCCCGACAATCCCGCGAACATCGACGAGCTGCTCGATTCGCTTGCCGAGCGCGCTGCCGCGGCGCAGCGGATGCGCAACTCGATGAGCCAGGAGCAGCGCGACGAGCTCGACGCCCTCGCCACACAGGCATTCGGCTCGTCCGAACTGATGGAGGCGCTCGCCCAGCTGGACGGCACCCTCCGCTCTCTTCGCCCCGGCGAGAACTGGGGAGGCTCCGAGCGGATGGATGGCGCGGAAGGGCTCGGTCTCGGCGACGGCACCGGGGTGTTCCAGGACATCGCCGACCTCGACGCGCTCGCCGAGCAGCTCGCGCAGTCGTACAACGGATCGCGCCTGGACGACCTCGACCTCGATGCGCTGACCCGCCAGCTCGGTGCCGCCGCGGCGATCGATGCGCGCACACTTCAGGCGCTCGAGAAAGCCCTCCGCGACTCCGGCACCCTCAGGCGGGATTCCGATGGCCGGCTCAGGCTCACCCCTAAGGCGATGCGCCAGCTCGGCAAGGCGCTGCTTCGGGATGTCGCGCGCCGCCTGTCCGGCCGCCAGGGCACTCGGGATCTCCGCCAGGCTGGAGCCGCGGGGGAGCTCTCCGGGGCCACTCGCGAATGGGCATTCGGTGACACGGAAGGCTGGGACGTCACCCGCACGATCACCAATGCGCTGGGCCGGTTGGCGGGGGAGGGCGGCGACACCGGCGCCGGCATCCGCCTCGAGATCGGCGATGTCGAGGTGCAGGAGACCGAGGCGCGCACCCGGGCATGTGTCGCACTGCTGGTCGACACGTCCTTCTCGATGGTGATGGACGGGCGCTGGGTGCCGATGAAACGCACCGCGCTGGCACTCCACACCCTCATCACGAGTCGCTTCCGCGGTGACGACCTGCAGTTGGTCAGCTTCGGCCGGTCGGCCTCCGTCATCGACATCGACGAGCTCACCGGGCTCGAGGAACTGTATGCGAAGGGCACGAACCTGCACCACGCCCTGCTGCTGGCGAACCGTCACTTCCGTCGGCATCCGAATGCCCAGCCGGTGCTGCTCATCGTCACCGACGGGGAACCGACTTCGCATCTCGAAGCCGATGGTGAGGTCTTCTTCAGCTACCCGCCGCATCCGCTGACCGTCGCCCACTCCGTACGCGAACTCGAGAACTCGATGCGCCTCGGTGCCCAGACGACGTTCTTCCGCCTCGGCGACGATGCCGGGCTTGCCCGGTTCATCGACTCGATGGCGAAGCGCGTCGGCGGCACGGTCGTCGCCCCCGAGCTCGACGATCTGGGGGCGGCGGTCGTGAGTTCCTACCTCGGTTCGCGTCGCGGCGCGGGTGGCGGCGGCCCGGCGGGAGGAGACTTTGACGGCATGTTCGGGCGTGGATGGGAACACTGAGAAGGCTAAACGGGCGCACCTTAGAACAGCGGCCAGGGCACAGCGGGCATGTCCCCGTGAGGGGCGGGGAAGCGTCCGATCCGGCGCAACCGGTCGCAACGAGCCGAGAAGGCCGCGATCTCGGCGTCGGTGAGCAGATCCGCGAGGGCGACACCGAGGTCGCTGGCGAGTTGCGCGCGCACCCGGTCGATGCCGGCAAGCTCTTCGGCGGAGAGCTCTTCGCCGAGCCACCCCCACAGCACGGTGCGCAGCTTGTGCTCGACGTGGAAGGTGAGTCCGTGATCGACTCCGTGACGGTGACCGTCCGCCATCGCCAGCACGTGGGCACCCTTGCGATCGGCGTTGTTCACAACGATGTCGAACACGGCCATCCGACGGAGCTCGGGGGAGTCCTCGTGGATGAGTGTCACCGCCCGGTCCGCGCTGTCCGTTCCGTCGAGAACGTGACGCCAGCCCTTCTCTGGCACGGCGTCGGCCGGCACCAGGTCGACGGCATCCTGCTCGGGATCGATGTCCTGCCAGAGCTGCACCATGCCGGGGCCCAGCGGACCATCACGCAGCCAGGTGGGGGGAACGATGTTCCAGCCGAAGGCGTCGGAGACCAGCCGCGCCGCAACCTCGCGACTCGCGAGATCTCCGTCGGGAAAGTCCCACAGTGGACGCTCGCCGGCAACGGGCTTGTAGATCACGGTGGCGGACCCGATTTTCGCCAGGAAGGTTGCGTTTGAGGCCGTGGTGATGCGGCCGGTGAGCGTGAGCCGACCCGTCGCGAGGCCCGTCTCCGGCATCGTCAGAGATCGTCCGGCTGAGCGTGCACGTGCCCGTCCGAGTCAATCGGTGTGCCGCAGAGCGGGCAGATCGGCCGGCCGGCGCCCACCACCTCGAGGGTGCGCTTTGCGAAGGCTCGTGCGGTGCCGACGGGGATCCGCACCAGCATTATTTCGGCCGGCTCGATCGTCAACTCGATTTCGGTCTCATCATCGTCGACCACCACCAAGGGGTAGGCCTCGATCACGACCTGCGCCGTCATGGGGTCCCAACCCAGGCTCATCGCGCCGGTGCGGAACTCGGCATCGACGGGCTGTTCGAGCGGGTCATTGTCCACGAGTTCGATCGGGGTCGCCGCCGGCACGCTCACCGGGTTGCCCTCCCGGGACATCAGCTCGTCGAGGATCTCCTCGATCTTCTCGGCAAGAACGGCCGCCTGCTCCTTCTCGAGCGCGACGCTGACCATCCGCCTTCCGGCGCGGGCCTGCAGGTAGAAGGCGCGCGATCCGGGCTCACCGACCGTGCCGACGATCACCCGATCCGGCCAATCGAACCCGTGGACGATGGTTGGCATCCCCACATTCTATGAGCGGCGCGTGGACGGTTGCTCAGAGGTTGCCGGCTCCGCCGCCGACCGGCGCGTCGGTTGAAGCGGAGGCAGCCGGGGCGCTACTTCGAAGCCAGGAGAGGTCGCCCGCATCGGTGTTGGTTGCGATCACGCTAGGACGACCGGCTCCGTACCGAATTATCGAGACGGATGCCGGGCCGACAGCGATGCGCTGGAACAGGTCGAGATGCATGCCGAAGGCGTCGGCGATGATCGATTTGATGATGTCGCCGTGGCTCACCGCCGCCCACACGGCGCCGGGTCCGTGCTGCGACTCGAACGCCGCGTCATGGCGCCGGATCGCGGCCACCGATCGGGCCTGCATGGCCGCCATCGACTCGCCACCGGGGAAGGCGGCCGCGGACGGTTGGGACTGCACGACCGACCACATCGACTCGGCAGCGAGATCTGAGAGTAATCGACCCTGCCACTGGCCGTAGTCGCACTCGATGAGACTCCGGTCGATCACCGCTCTCGCGAGATCGGCCTGCCGATCGATGATCGATCGCGCCGTCTGCCGACAGCGCTCAAGCGGGCTCGAAACAACGCCGACGAGAGGCACCACTGCCAAACGCTCGCCCAGGTGGGCAGCCTGCTCTCGCCCGGTCGGGTCGAGCGGCACTCCGGCGGAGCGTCCCGCGAGGACGCCGTCGACATTCGCAATGGTGCGGCCGTGCCGCACGAGGATGACTGTGGCCATGTCGGCAAGCCTAGACAGCCTTCCAGGTGAAGCCTGGACGCCGAAACCCCGTCTGAACCCGGCAGAGGTCCCTGGTCGAACATGCCTGCGGCGGTCTCCAGGGCGGCGAATCCCGGCATAGCAATCCTTCGCGGTGAAGATGCCCAAGCCGGCCCCGATTGGTGGAAGGCACAACATGATTGTCGGGTTCTCATGTTGTGCCTTCCAGCGCTACCGTCAATAGGTCGCGCAGAGAACACCCACTGAGTGTCCAGCCGCCAATTCGGGGGAGCGACAAGACCAACTGCGGGCGGTCTGACCACGTCGAAAGAGGTTCGAGTGATGAGCTAACCGTATTCGATGTCCTCATTAAGGGGGACCCCTTGACAATCGACCACTCTTCCTGTCACCAGGAGGAATCTGTCCCCTTTCAGCGGTCGGGTATCGACACACCCTTGTCCCAGAGACGAGACTGAATCCGCCACCGAGAGCCAGCGGCACATCAGGCACAACCCAAAACGGCCCGAAACTCCCGTTAGGAATGACCGATCGGCAGCCGAGGCTCGAAGAAGCGCCCGCGCATCGTGTCTGGGGTGATCCGGACGTAATCGAAGGGCTGGGTCGGCACCCACCGGGGAAGGGAATCCAACTCCTGGTCGGTGAGGACGGGGTCGACGTCCTGGTGGACGGCGAGGCCTTTCAGCACGACACTCCAGACACCACCGCCGGTCTCGGCGTCCACCTCGAAAACGACGTGCCGATTGTGAGTGAGCGCCCGAAGCTTCGACCCCGCAGCGGTGCGAAACAGTATCGTCTCGCCGTCGCAGAGGTAGTTGACGGGAAAAATGTCTGGCCGGTCATCCTCGCTGAGTCCCAAGCGGCCGAAGTTGCGGCTACGCAGGAGATCCCAACTCGCCGAATCAGACAGTTCCTCGACTCTGCCCTGGGGTGACCAGCCGTCTTCGGTCACGTCATGGGACATCATCCACCTCCGGTCGAACGATGATCTTGACCGCGGTCTCTTTGTGGTTGATGAGGGCATCGAAGCCTTCGTCGATGAGTCGGTTCAGGGTGATGCGCCCGGAAATGAACGGGGCGAGGTCGATCTTGCCGGCCTGCACGAGTGCGATGGTTGCGGGATGATCGTTGACATACGCGATCGTTCCGCGAAGGTCGATCTCCTTGAGCACGAGCTTCTGCATGTCGATGGTCGCCGGCTTGCTCCAGATTGACACGTTCACGATCACGCCGGCTGGCCGAACCAGCTCGAAGAGCTGGTCGAGCACCGCGTTGATGCTCGTGCACTCAAAAGCGACATCCGCGCCAACGCCGTCGGTCAGCTCCAGGACTCGAGCCACGACATCCTCGGTCTTCGGATCGATCACGTGGTGCGCGACGCCGGTTGAGATGGCCTTCTCTTTGCGAGCGGCACTCGGTTCCGAGATGATCACGGTGATACCCTCGGCCTTGAGAACTGCCGCCAGGAGCAGGCCGATCGGCCCGGCGCCGCCCACGAATGCGACGTCGCCGGCTTTCGCACCGCTGCGGACGAATGCGTGGTGCCCGACGGAGAGCGGTTCGATCAGCGCAGCCTGGTCGAGCGGAATGTCACCGACCGGGTGCACCCATCTGCGATCGACGACGATCCTCTCGCTGAGTCCGCCCCCGCCACCGGCGAGCCCGATGAAGCCCATTTTCACGCAGAGATTGTAGTTGCCCGCTTTACAGGGAGCACACACCCCACACACGAAATACGGTTCGACGACTACGTTCTCTCCCACGGTGAGGCCGGTCACCCCGTCTCCGATCGCGGAGATCGTTCCAGAGAATTCGTGCCCCATGGTGACGGGCATCTCCTCGTGCGTCAGCGGATGGGGATGACCAGCGGCGGGGATGAAGATCGGCCCATCGAGATACTCGTGCAGGTCCGTTCCACAGATTCCGCACCAGGCGACGTCGATGGCGACTGCTCCCGCCCGCAGCTGTGGTTCGGGGATGTCGTCGATGCGGATATCTTGGCTTCCGTGGAAGCGGGCGGCTTTCATGAGGATATGCTCCCTCGTACTGGTGTCGTGGTGAGGCGGTGTCGAACGTGCCGGTGAATCATGCCGTGACGTATTCCTTGACCGCGATCGTGATGTCGGCCAAACCTTTTTTGGCGTCCGCGAAGAACATCCCGGTCTTCGGATCGGTGAACAAGGGGTTGCTGATTCCCGCATAGCCCGAACGCATCGACCGTTTGATCACCACCACGGACTTTGCGCGGTCCACATCGAGGATCGGCATGCCGGAGACGGCGTTGCCGGGCTTTCTCGCGTCGGGATTGCAGACGTCATTGGCGCCGACGACGAGCGCGACATCACAGTTGGCGAAGGCCGCGTTGGCCTCGTCGAGTTGGAGCATCTGGTCGTAGGGCACATTGGCTTCGGCGAGAAGCACGTTCATGTGCCCCGGCATGCGACCGGCAACGGGATGAATCGCGTACTTCACGTCGATCCCATGGTCGGTGAGCAGCTTCGCCAGCTCCGCAACCTCGTGCTGGGCCTGCGCCGCGGCCAGACCGTAGCCGGGCGCGATGAGCACGTGCTTGGCGTAGGCGAGTTGAATCGCGACGTCGTCGGCGGTGAGCTCACGCACATTCGTGAGGTCGACCGATTCCGATCCCGCCGAGGTCTCCGAGTCGCCCGTTCCGAAACCGCCGAGGATGATCGCTCCGACCGAGCGGTTCATGGCCTTCGCCATCTGCAGGGTCAGGATGGTACCGGCTGCGCCGACCAGCGCGCCAGCGATGATGAGCGCCTGGCTGTCGATGGCGAAACCGGCCATCGCGACCGCCAGGCCGGTCAACGCGTTGAGAAGAGACACGATGACGGGGGCATCCGCTCCGCCGATGGGGAGCACCATGAGCACCCCGAAGATCAGGGAGGCGCCGAGTACGACCACGAGGAGCAGAAGGTTCGGGGGCACGATCAGCAGAAGAACCCCCGCGCCGAGCGCGATGACGGCAACGATCACGTTGAGCGCGCGCGAGCCGGGGAAAGTGAGGGGCTTGCCGGAAATGACGCCCTGGAGCTTCCCCGCCGCGATGAGCGAGCCAGAGAAGGTGATCGACCCGAGCAGGACATCCAGCACGATCGGAATCGACACCGTCAACTCGACAGATGGGCGAGACAGGTTGGCCACGAAGTCGGCGAATGCGACGGCGGCGGCGGCCCCGCCCCCGACCGCATTGAAGATGCTCACCAGTTGCGGGATATCGGTCATCTCCACCGACCGTGCCCGAACGATGCCGTACGTCGCCCCGACCGCGGTACCGACGACGAGCGCAGCCCAGCCGATCCAGTTGCCGCCGAAGTCGACGAGGGCGAAGACGATGGTGGTCAGCACGGCGATGGCCATGCCACCGGCAGAGATCAGATTGCCCTGCCGGGCTGTCGAGGGGGCGCGCATCTTGTGCAGTCCGACGACGAAGAGGGTCGCGGCACCGAGATAGGAGATCCCGACGAGGAATTCGAAAATGCTCATGACTCGACCTTTTCCGTGGCGTCTTGCGGGGTGGCGTGCGGGCGGGTGAACATTCTCAGCATCCGATCGGTGACGAAGTATCCGCCGAAGACGTTCGCGGCGGCGAGCACAGCCGCGATGAAGGTCAGCACATAGGCGGCCGGGCTGTTGGCTACCGACGCGATCACGATGGCTCCCGCGATGACCACGCCGTGAATGGCATTCGCCGCCGACATCATGGGGGTATGCAGGGTGGACGGGATTTTGCTGATGACCTCCACTCCCACCAGAAGGCTGAGGATGAAGATCGCCAGGTTGCCGAACAGTGTCTCGATCATGATTCCTTCGCTTTCGATGGAGCCGAATCCTCCGGGAGGGGATCGAGCGCCAACTTGGTGCGGACAGTCGCGTTGGTGACCGCGCCGTCGTAACTCACCACGATGTTTCGGTGCACCTCGTCGGTCTGGTCGACCACGACGATGTTGGCGGGAACCAGGGAGGCGATGACGGCGAGGACGTTTCTTCCATACATCTGGGACGCGGAGGCAGGAAGGTCGGAAGCCAGTTCGCCCGCGCCCACGATCGTTACACCGCCGGCCGTGAGAGTTGTTCGACCGTCGACGGAGCCGGCGACGTTTCCGCCCCGGTCACTCGAGCCGAGATCGACGCAGACCGTGCCGGCGCGCAGGTTCTGCAGGGTGGCCGCCGAAACGAGTTCCGGGGGAGTTCGTCCGGGAACCTTCGCCGTGGTGATGATGATGTCGAAGTCCAAAAGTGCCTTGGCGAGTTCTGCCCGCTGCACCCCTTGCTCCTCCTCGGTCATGGCACGGGCGTAGCCTCCGTCACCGGCACCCTGTGCAACAGACGAGGTGAGGAATTTCGCGCCGAGAGATTCGACCTCGCCCCGGGAGGCCGCGCGCACGTCGTACCCGGTCACGACCGCTCCCAGCCGCTTCAGGGTCGCGATCGCCTGGAGCCCGGCCACTCCGGTGCCGATGACAATCGCCTTGGCCGGAGTCGCGGTACCGGAGGCCGTGATCATCATCGGCAGGTAGCGACCGTAGGCCGCCGCCGCAACGATGCCGGCCCGATAGCCGGCCGCGCTCGACTGCGAACTCAGCGCATCCATCGACTGTGCGCGGCTGAGCGTTCGGGGGAGCAGCTCGAGCGCAACCGCGGTCACGCCCCTGTCCGCGAGATCCGCGATCCCCGCAAGGTGGTTGAGCGGATCGATGAGCCCGACGAGCATTTGGCCTGATCGCAATGCCTTGGCAAGTTCGTCATCGGGAAACCGGACGACCGGAATCACCTCGCTCCGCTCGATGACCTGGGTGCGCGACGCCACCGATGCTCCCGCAGCCGTGTAGGCGGCATCCTCGAAACCCGCACCGATCCCGGCGCCGGACTGAACGTGAACGACCCGACCCGCTGTGGTGAGACGTTCGACCGCCGAGGGATCGAGCGCAACCCGGCGTTCACCGACGGCGGTCTCCGCCAGGAGCCCGACGGTCAGTACGGGGGTGTCACTGCTCGACGTGGTTGGCGTGCCTGAGGTGGCCTCCGTGGTCGTGGGCGGTGTGGCGATGACTGACTTTTGCATGAGGTCCCTTGTTGGGTGGTCACATTCGCCACGGGGAACCAGCGCAGCGAGACCGCTGACGCGGGGACCGCGCGATGAACTAGAGAACAGTTCACCAGTCGGTCGAAGTCACTGTCGAGGGCCCTTGGTCCCTAACTTCTGAAGGCGACGATGCCGTTCAAGGATGCCGTCACTGCAACGCAGGTCGAAAGTCCCTGACCGCAGTCGGCCGCGATGACAGGCTTGAAGGCAACGCAGCGTCGCTGCAGAAGAAGGTTCTTTGACATGACCTACCAAACGATTAACCCGTACACCAATGAAGTGCTTGCAACTTTCGCCGATGTGACGAAGGAAGAAGTCGATGCCGCCATCACGGCTGCGCACCACGCCTTCCTCGCTTGGCGTGACACCCCGTTTTCCACGCGAACCGCGGTGCTCGCCAAAGCGGCCGAGTTGCTTCGCACCGAGAAGCGTCGATACGCGGAGCTTCTGACCCTGGAAATGGGCAAGGTGATCGGTGAGGCCGAGGCGGAGGTCGAGCTGTCGGCCGACATCCTGCAGTACTATGCCGATCACGGCGAATCGTTGATCGAAACCGTGACGGTGCCCGTCGCTCTTGCCGCCGAGGGCGATGTGGAAATCGTGAGCCAGCCGCTTGGGGTGCTTCTCTCCGTCGAGCCGTGGAATTTCCCGTACTACCAGGTGGTGCGCGTGGCTGCGCCACAGTTGCTTGCGGGCAACACGATCCTGCTCAAACACGCCAGCAATGTTCCTCAGTCCGCCGCGATGTTCGATGACCTGTTCGCTCGCGCCGGGCTTCCGGCCGGAGCGTTCAAAAACCTGTACCTGCCCCACGATCTGACCGAGCACGTGATCGATGATCCGCGGGTTCGTGGCGTCGCCCTCACCGGTAGCGAGGAGGCGGGCTCGGCGATCGCCGCCCTTGCTGCCAAAGCGTTGAAGAAGAGCACACTCGAGTTGGGTGGTTCGGATGCGTTCATCGTTCTCGGCGATGCTGACATCGACAAGACCGTGGAGTGGGCCGTGTTCGGCCGGCACTGGAATGCCGGCCAGGTGTGCGTGTCCGCGAAGCGATTGATCGTGGTCGATGAAGTATTCGACGAGTTCATGGCCAAATATCGCGACGGCGTCGCGGCGCTGAAGATGGGGGACCCGATGGACTCGAGCACCACGCTGGCACCGCTCTCGTCGCAGGACGCCGCCGACAAGCTAGCCGTCCAGGTCACGGAAGCCGTCGCGCGAGGTGCCACGGCGGAGACCCTCGGAGAGAAGGCGCCCGCGAAGGGTGCGTTCTTCCAGCCGACGATCCTCACCGGGATGGATAGCAAGAACCCGTCGTACTACGAGGAGTTCTTCGGCCCGGTCTCCATCGTCATCCGCGTGAAAGATGAGGCAGAGGCGGTGGCTGTTGCGAACGACTCGCCATTCGGACTCGGTGGGTCCGTTTTCACCAGGGACACCGTTCGCGGCGAGAAGGTGGCACGCCAGATCGACACCGGAATGGTCTACGTGAACCACCCGACCATGGTGAAGGCCGACATCCCGTTCGGTGGGGTGAAGCACTCCGGATACGGTCACGAGTTGACCAACCTCGGCATCCAGGAGTTCATCAACAAGAAGGTCATCGACGTCGTCGATATCAACGCGGCGTTCTGATCTGGCGGCGGACCGGTCATCGGTTCGCCGGTAATCAGCAAGCCGCTCGACCGACACGATTCGGCCTGCCAGGGATTCCCCGGCAGGCCGCTTTCTCTTGTCCGACAGTGACTCGGCGTGACCGAGATTGCGATCGGTTCGCCGACACTGCTCGGGCCTGTTGATACCGAGTGGAGAGCACGGGTCGCTGCATCATCGGGCCAGCGACGTAACGCAAGGTCACGTTGTCACCGTCCGCGACGCTCGCGACTTAGCCTGAGAGTCGGCGCGACAGCACGCGCGAATCGATCAGGATGTGACCGCGAGATGCGCGACTGTCACGAGACAGGATGAGGCATGTTCGGCAACGCAACGACCAGACGCACGACGATCACGAGGGTGTCGACGGTGATCGTCGCCACATTCGCCTCTCTCCTGCTCGCGGCTTGCGCGAGCAGCGCGCCTGCGGGCGGCGCGGCAACCGATGGCGGCACGGCCGGTGCACCGGCGAAACAGGAGAGTGGTGTCAGTCTCGCCCAGGTCAAAAAGGCCGGTGAGCTTGTGATCGGCACGGAGGGTACCTACCGTCCGTTCACGTATGCCGCGGGAGGTTCCGGCGCCCTCACCGGCTACGACGTCGACGTGATCACCGCTGTGGCGAAGAAGCTCGGGGTGAAACCACGATTCCGGGAGACCCAGTGGGACGCGATGTTCGCGGGACTCAACGCGGGCCGGTTCGACGTCATCGCCAACCAGGTCTCGATCGATGCCGCCCGCAAGGCCGTCTATTCGTTCAGCCTGCCCTACACGGTGTCGCCGGGGGTGCTCGTCGTGGCCGATGGGTCGAACATCCGCTCGTTCAAGGACCTCAAGGGCCGCAGTTCCGCGCAGTCGCTCACGAGCGACTGGTACAAGGTCGCCAAGGATGCCGGGGCGAATGTGCAGGTAGTGGAGGGCTGGGCGCAAGCCGTCGAACTGCTCAAACAGGGCAGAATCGACGCGACTGTCAACGACCAGCTCACCTACCTCGACTACGTGCAGACCCAGGGAGGCGACGGGATCAAGGTCGCGGCGACGGCCGCCGATCCGTCACGCCAGGCCTTCCCCTTTCGCAAGGGCAGCAACAGCCTGGTCGCGGCAGTCGACAAAGCCCTCACCGAACTGCGGGCAGACGGCACCCTGGCGTCCCTGTCGACCAAGTACTTCGGTCGCGACGTCAGCCAGTAACCGCATCCGCGGTGGGACGAGCCTGCCGATTCTGCCTCGGAAAGGCGCCCCATGAATTGGGATCTGTTCTGGAGTTCGCTCTGGCCGCTCGTGCGCGGCGCGCTCCTTGGCACCATTCCGCTCGCAGTCTCGTCCTTCGCGCTCGGGCTCGTACTTGCCCTCTTCGTTGCTCTCGCTCGTATCTCCCGAATCCGCGCCCTCCAAGCGATCGCCGTGTTCTACGTCTCGGTCATTCGCGGCACTCCGTTACTCGTGCAGTTGTTCGTCGTGTTCTACGGGTTGCCGTCGCTCGGGATCGTCCTCGACCCGTGGCCAAGTGCCATCATTGCCTTCACCCTGAATGTGGGCGGTTACGCCTCGGAGGTGATTCGCGCGGCGGTCCTGTCGGTGCCGAAAGGGCAGTGGGAGGCCGGGTTCATGATCGGGATGTCGCGGGCGGTGACCCTGCGCCGGATCATCCTTCCCCAAGCCGCGCGAGTATCCGTGCCTCCGCTTTCCAATGAATTCATCGGACTGGTGAAGGACACCTCGCTCGCCTCGCTCGTTCTCGTGACGGAGTTGTTCCGCGAGTCACAGAAAGTCGCCGCCTTCAGCCAGCAATTCATGCTGCTCTACTTGGAGGCTGCTCTGGTCTATTGGCTCATCTGCCTGGTGCTGTCCGCCGTGCAGGCCCGTCTGGAGAAGAAGTTGAACCGCTATGTCGCCCACTGAACCGGCCCGCGCCCACCAGCGCCGAAGGGGGGGAGACACGCTCCTGGAGATTCGAGGCCTGTCGAAGTCGTTCGGCGACCACGAGGTGTTGCGGTCGATCGACCTGACGCTTGAGCGCGGCAAGGTGCTTGTGCTCATCGGCCCGTCCGGGTCGGGCAAGACGACCGTACTGCGGAGCATCAACGGTTTGGACTCACCGAACGGGGGAGAGCTGGCGTTCTCCGGAGGCCCCCGGGTGAACTTCGCAGGGCCGATCTCGACCGCGGAGCGATCGGCGCTGCGCGACCGGTCGGCGATGGTGTTCCAGCACTACAACCTCTTCCCGCACAAGACGGTGCTGCAGAACGTGACCGAGGGACCGCTCATCGTGCAGCGGCGCCCCCGCGATGAGGTTGAGGCCGAGGCTGTGGCGCTCCTCGATCGGGTCGGACTGGCCGACAAGCGCGACAGCCGTCCCTTCGAGTTGTCCGGCGGTCAGCAGCAGCGCGTCGGCATCGTGCGCGCCCTCGCGCTGCGGCCCCAACTGCTGCTGTTCGATGAACCCACCTCATCGCTTGACCCCGAACTCGTCGGGGAGGTGCTTGCGGTCATCAAGGAGTTGGCGGAGGACGGGTGGACCATGATCGTCGTCACCCACGAGCTGGTGTTCGCCCGGCAGGTGGCCGACGAGGTGCTCTTCCTCGATGGCGGGGTCATCGTCGAACGCGGCGCACCGAGCCGACTGCTGCGCGCTCCACAGGAGGAACGGACGAAGCGCTTCCTCCAGCGGCTGCTGCATCCGCTCTGAGCGATGCTCGCCACGGGCCCGGCCGAGCGCCAGCCGCGGAGGGTAAGCCACCCAAGGGAGCCGGGACCTGGCACGATCACTGCGGATCTTGCAGGACTCGTCGCGGAGGTCACCGCAACCGAGATCGGGCCCGATGAATTGCAATTTAGCCGGGCGACCGCGGCCGAGCGGGGCATATCCAACATCGACTTCCGAGTCGCGGACATTCATGCCCTCGAGTTCGACGACGCAAGCTTCGACGTCACTCACGCACATCAGGTGCTGCAGCACATCGCCGACACCGTCCAGGCTCTGCGTGAGATGGCTCGCGTCACTCGGCCCGGCGGCATTGTGGCAGTGCGCGACAGCGACTACAGCGGATTCTGCTGGTGGCCGCAGATCCCCGAACTTGACACGTGGCTCGATCTCTACCGAACCGCCGCCAGCGCCAACGGCGGTGAACCGGATGCTGGCCGCCGGCTGCTCTCCTGGGCTCACGCCACCGGGCTCACTGACGTCACGGCTACCTCCAGCACATGGTGCTACGCCACCCCGACCGAGCGGGCCTGGTGGGGAGGAATGTGGGCTGACCGCATCGTCAATTCAGCGATCGCACGGCAAATCACCGAATCCGGCCTTGCCACCCCGGCGAAGCTGCAAGAAATCAGTGATGGATGGACGGAATGGGCAACAGACGATGACGGCTGGTTCTCCATCCTCCACGGCGAGATCATCTGCCGGGTGAAGTGAACCGCGCTTGTCGTCGGGCGGGCCCAATTCCGATGGCACGAGAGGGCACTTACGCCTGCATTGGCACAATCGGTGTCGACGGCGTTCAAGAATGAAGCCAAGGCGACGCGGGTCAAATTCGAACGTCGTCGACAGTCGCATCGGTATCCAGGACCGGTGCACGGAAATGACACGCGGCTGGCAGTCGAAGCAGGCATGAGGGCACAAGCCGGAATCGCTACCGGCCTCCGTGCCGCGCTGGCCGTCCGACTTCGGGCCATAGGTTTCATCCGGTGGGCGATGCCGGGACGTATTCGATACCGGCGAGAAGTGTGATTTTACCGAGCAGCGAGGTTACCCAATTCGTGCTGTACGTCAAAGCGATGACTCGCGCATCCGCAAAAGGCACCAAGGCCTGCTGAAGGCGTTCACCGGCCCGTGGGAGATTGTTGTCTCGAACCGAGACAGTCACGAAAGCTTGGGTGGGAGATAAAGGCACTTCTGACTGCAGCAATAGGCGTCGCGTTCGGGGGCGGTCTTAACTGACCGCTGTTCCGGCGGCTGTTTCGATTGCTCGGCCATGTGCGAGCCATCGCGATTACGGTTGGAGGGTGCTCACAAACGATCCGCTACCCGAACACCCCGCTCCCGACAACCCTTCGGGGAAGTTGGTTTTGTTGCGCCATGGGGAGACGGAGTGGTCGAAGGAAGGACGCCACACAGGACTCACGGATGTTCCGCTCACTTCTCGAGGTGAGGAGCTTGCCCGCGGCGCGGGTCGGTTGGTCGCTGGCTACGATTTCTCATTGGTTCTGAGCTCGCCTCTGCAGCGCGCGCAGAGGACCGCCGAACTGGCTGGCCTACATGCCGAGGTCGACTCGCTCCTCGTGGAATGGGACTACGGCGGATACGAAGGGCGTACCTCGCGCGACATTCGCAGCGAGCTCGGCTACAACTGGAGTGCTTTCACCCACGGCGTGATTCGTGGGCGGACGCCCGGCGAGACAGTGGAAGAGGTCGCCGCGCGCGCCTCGCGCGTGCTCACTCGAGTGCTGCCTGCGATGGCGGAGGGAGATGTCGCCTTGATCGCGCACGGCCACTTTCTGCGCATCCTGACGGCCGTGTTTCTGCGGATGGCCCCACGTTTCGCGGCCCAGATCACTCTGGACGCGGGATCAGTGTCCGTGCTCAGTTTCTACCGCGAGCAGCCGGCCATCCTTTCTTGGAACTACGGACTCGAGCTCCCCATGGTCCCCTCGGAGTCCTGAGCTCTTCATGAAGTGAGAGCCATCCGGAAAACGTCTGTCGACGTGTTTGCCCCGGTTGAGGCCCGCCTTACGGGCGGAGGATTCAAAGGCCAAGTCCGGTACCCACAAGGGGAAGACCGTCACGATGAAGCGTCCCGTCGGCAAGGAGGCCGACGAAGCAAACGCGGGCGGATTGAAGCGCGAACAGTACTTCCACTACGGCACGGACGAATGGCGCAGCGCCTACGGAATGCGCAACGTCGTCGAATCTGCCAACCGCAACCTCAAACGAACGCAGTTCGAAAACATCGCCGACCCCGACCTCCGCGCGATCCACGGCAACACCTTCACCTACATCGTGGTCGCCCTCGCAGCCGTCGTCGAGAACATACGTCAAATCCTCACCTTCTACAAGGGAGAGCTCGCCGTCTTTACAATGACCGCGAAGAACGATGACATCGCCCGCACCTTCTGGCAAAGCGACGGTCCCGCACCCCACGCTGACGAGACGGCCCAACCCCCAGGCTAGGCCTCACCCGCGTCACCCAACTCCTGCATACGTTCTACCGAAGAATTCGGCCTGCCAGAAATCATTCTGGCGGGCCGATCTTGCGTTAACCGGTTGTTCCGCCATCGGCCGATCGGGCAGAAGTGTTCCGTGAGGGCGCAAAAAATGGGCCGGACAACTGTTGACCAGTTGTCGCGACCCATTTTCCGAACAAGTACCGGGCAATTGCCCGAACTTCCTCTCTGTGCGCGAAGGGGGACTTGAACTGTTCCGTTCCCCTGTTCGCCCAGAATCACGAATCGGCATTCTGGCCCGTAAACAAAGGGACCTCGACGGGTCGTCCTGTGGATAACTGCATCGAGATACCCGCATCTACACAGCGCTTAGCACCTGAGTTAGCACTTTTCGCAGTGCCGACCTGCCTGGCTTTAGCGGCGAGCAGCGCGCCGGAACGGTGGAAGCCACCGAGGCAGTTCCGACAGCACCCGCCTCTTTCGTTTGACGTACCTCAGCGCGAATCCCTTACGGGACACCTATACGGGCATCTTTGTGTGCCGAGAGGGTTCGATGGCAATAACGGCGGGGGAGGGGAGCAGGCCTCACCGGGGCGGATGGGGCACTTGGGCTGCGGTTGTGTCCTGACCTTGACCATGCGGATTCCCCTGAAACAGCATCGGTTGATTCGCGGACTCGCATCCGGGTACCGCACGGTCAATGTTAAACGGCATCTGCGCGTCACATCGAATTGTCCGAGGAAGTTGACCGGCCGCATGACTGATGCCACCGATGGGTAGGGCTCATCTCCCAAACGTCGAGGAGAACTGTCAGCACCAAACAATGCGGAACCATCAGAGCTCAATTGATTCAGAACGTCAGATATGTCCTGCTACAAAAACTTCAAATCATCCAGTCACCAATCGCTGCCGGGCCCGAATCAAGCCGTCGTCCTGGTCCTGAATCAAGTTGGCAAAATCAGACGGTAAACGGAAGCAGTCGCTGGGAAGGCGGATCGAATCGGGGTCGGCAGTTTCTCTTGAATCACAACTTGTAGGCGTGTTTGCCGAGTTGCAACACAACATATAGTGGTTTGGGGCGTACGCTTCTGACGCGATCGACTCCCGAATCCGGGTGTCGGCGGCACGACCAACACGGTTAAGGATCGTCATTTATGTCCTCCCAAAGCGCTCTTCCAATGGGCGTACTAACACGCACCGGGGCGACCACACCCTTTGATGGTGAAAGGATTCGCGCGGCCATCGCCGGTGCCGCTCGTGCGACTGAGGAGTTATCCAGTGCCGACGTTCAGCGCGTCACACAATTGGTGCTCGCCGCACTGGCCGGCTCGGGTGTGACCTACCCGACCGTGGAACATATCCAGGACACCGTGGAGCAGGCGCTCATCAGCGACTCGTTCACAGCCACGGCGCGCGCCTTCATCGCGTACCGCGACCGGCACGCGCAGCTGCGCGACGACACGAAGACCGTTATCGATGTGGGCAGCTCGATTAACGAGTACCTGGACCGTTCCGATTGGCGTGTCAACGCGAACGCGAATCAGGGCTATTCCCTCGGCGGTCTCATCCTGAACACGGCCGGGAAGGTTATCGCGAACTATTGGTTGTCCCACGTGTATAGCCCGGAGATCGGCAGGGCGCACCGTGAAGGCGACCTGCACATTCATGACCTGGACATGCTCGCCGGGTACTGCGCCGGGTGGTCGCTGCGTGTGCTGCTGGAAGAGGGGCTCAACGGTGTCCCGGGCAAAGTCGAGTCGCGACCTCCCAAGCATTTCTCTTCCGCCATCGGCCAGATAGTCAATTTTCTCGGCACGATGCAGAACGAGTGGGCCGGCGCGCAGGCCTTCAGTTCCTTCGACACCTACATGGCGCCATTCGTGCGGATCGACAACCTCTCCTACGAAGAGGTGCTCCAAGGCATCCAGGAACTCATCTACAACCTCAACGTCCCCTCCCGCTGGGGAACCCAGACCCCGTTCACCAACCTCACCTTCGACTGGGTCTGCCCCGAGGACCTGCGCGAACAGGTGCCGGTCATCGGCGGCGTCGCGCAGGACTTCGCCTACGGTGACCTCGCGGCGGAGATGGCGGTGATCAACCGGGCCTACATCGAAGTGATGACCGCCGGCGACGCGAGCGGTCGGGTCTTCACCTTCCCGATCCCGACCTACAACATCACCGAGGACTTCGACTGGGAGTCCGAGAACGCGGACCGGCTCTTCGAGATGACGGCGAAATACGGCACGCCGTACTTCCAGAACTTCATCAACTCCGAGTTGATGCCGAACCAGATCCGGTCGATGTGCTGCCGGCTCCAGCTCGACCTGCGGGAACTACTCAAGCGCGGCAATGGCCTCTTCGGTTCGGCCGAGCAGACCGGCTCGCTCGGCGTCGTGACGATCAACTGTGCGCGGCTCGGCTACCTGAACCACGGCGACGAGGCGGGCCTCCTCAGGGATCTTGACCGGCTTCTTGAACTCTCCAGGGACTCCTTGGAGTTGAAGCGCAAGGTCATCGACCGACTCATCGTCGAAGGCTTGTTTCCGTACACGAAACGCTATCTCGGAGCCGGACTGCGCAACCATTTCTCCACGATCGGCGTGAACGGAATCAACGAGATGATCCGCAACCTCACCGGTGACGAGCAGGATATTGCCACCCCAGACGGCCATGCGATCGCCGTGCGGCTGCTGGATCATGTGCGGGCGCGCATGCTCGAGTTCCAGGAAAGCACCGGGAACATGTACAACCTGGAGGCCACCCCCGCTGAGGGCACTACCTACCGGTTCGCGAAGGAAGACCGCAAGCGGTTCCCCGACGTGCTGCAGGCAGGAACCGATGCCAACCCGTACTATACGAACTCGTCGCAACTGCCCGTCGGATTCACCGACGATCCGTTCGAGGCGCTCGACCGCCAGGACGAGCTGCAGTCGAAGTACACCGGCGGAACCGTGCTGCACCTTTACATGTCGGAGAAACTCTCCAGCGCAGCAGCCTGCCGCGAACTCGTCAAGAGGTCGCTATCTGTGCACCGGCTCCCGTACATCACGGTCACCCCCACGTTCTCGATTTGTCCTAACCACGGCTACCTCGCTGGCGAGCATCAGAACTGCGTCACCTGTGGCGGGCCGTGCGAGGTATGGACCCGGGTGATGGGCTACTTCCGCCCGGTCAGCTCGTTCAACATCGGCAAGAAGGGCGAGCACGCCGAGCGCACGCATTTCCAGGAATCGGCGATGGCGCAATGAGCGATCCGGTGCGGGCGGATGCTCTGCAGATCGCGGGGTTGACCCGACTGTCCACCTGCGACTGGCCGGGCAAGCTGGTGGCGACCGTGTTCCTCCAGGGTTGCCCACTCGCGTGCGGATACTGTCACAACCCCGCGCTTCTCGACCCGCGCACGCCCGGCGTCATCGAGTGGCAAGAGGTGCGCGATCTGCTCGGCCGACGTTGGGGAATGCTCGACGGGGTCGTGTTCTCCGGAGGGGAACCGACCCGCCAGGCGGGGCTTGCGGCCGCGATGCGAGAGGTCAGAGACCTCGGCTTCAAGGTTGGCCTGCACACCGCTGGCACCTACCCGCGGCGCTTTGCCGAGGTGCTCCCGCTGTGCGACTGGGTGGGCCTTGATATCAAGGCCCCGCAACGGCTCTACGGGGCGGTTACCGGTGTGCAATCCAGCGCCGCCAAGGCGGACACTTGCCTTCGGCTCGCCCTCGACTCGAAAGTGGACCTGCAGGTGCGTACAACAGTCGACCCGACCGTGCTCACCCCGGGCGACGTCGCCGAACTCACTGCCTCGCTGCTGGCCGAGGGAGTGCACGAGCATGTGCTTCAGGAGGTTCGTGCCGAGGGCGCACGGCCAGAGTATGTGGAGCGGCTCATGGCGCTCGCGCAGTAACAGCAGTAATTGCAGCACTGCTCCCATCAGCCTCGATGGCTCGTGGGTTACGATCACGAAGATGATGCGTGTCGCAGCCGCTCTCACCAAACGGTGTCGGCCACTGCAGACGGCTTCCCGTTGATGGGAGACCGCCAAAGCGCAGGTCGCTGGAGGCCGTCATGCTCGAAAGCTCGTTGCCCGTCGTCATTCAAGGTGGGATGGGGATGGCAGTCTCCTCCTGGAAGCTCGCCCGAGCGGTATCGCAAACCGGGCAATTGGGTGTGGTCTCGGGTGTCGGCCTTGACACGGTGCTTGCGAGGCGACTCCAGGATGGCGATCCCGATGGCGACGTTCGCCGGGCGCTCGACCATTTTCCCGTCCAGGCCATGACGGCACCGGTGTTGGACCGGTATTTTCTGCCGGGAGGCCGCGCTGCGGGCGAACCATACGTCCCTATCCCGAAGCTGGCTCTTACCCCTACACGGAAGCAGCAGGAGTTGAGCGTCCTGGGCAACTTCGTCGAGGTGTGGCTGGCAAAGGAGGGTCACGGGGGGATCGTCGGCGTCAACTATTTGGAGAAGATCCAGATGGCCACCCCGGCTGCCGCGCTTGGCGCGATGTTGGCAGGTGTGGACTACGTGCTGATGGGCGCTGGGATTCCTCGGCAGATCCCCCATCTTCTCAACGAGTTGGCGGAAGGACGGTTGGGCAGTCTTATCGTCGATGTCCACGGCTCACATGACGTGCATACCGTGAGCGTAGATCCCGCGGAATTGCTCGGCCCGATACCGGTGCCGCTGCTGCGCCCGAGGTTTCTCGCTATCGTCGCCGCCGACGTACTCGCGTTCTACCTGGCCCGGGACGAGGAGATTCGCCCAGACGGGTTCGTCATCGAGGGCCCGACGGCCGGCGGACATAATGCCCCGCCCCGCGGAAGACTGATGCTCGACGACGATAACCAGCCGATCTACGGGCCGCGCGACGATGCGGACCTCGAGAAGATCGCCGCGCTAGGCCTGCCGTTCTGGCTCGCCGGAGGATACGGATCGCCGCAGCAGCTGGCCGCCGCGCTCACCGCGGGCGCGACTGGGGTTCAGGTGGGGACCCTTTTCGCGCTCAGCCGCGAGTCCGGGTTCACCGACACGCTGCGCGGCCAGATTCTGGATCAACTCGATGACGTCGAGCTGTCCGTTCGCACCGACGCGGCCGCCTCACCCACGGGGTTCCCGTTCAAGGTGACACAACTGGCAGGCACTCTGGCCGACCCCGCCATATACGCCGATCGGGTGCGACTGTGCGACCTTAGCTACCTCCGAGAGCCCTACCTGCGGGAGGACGGCGTGGTCGGCTTCCGCTGCCCGGGAGAGCCGGTGCACATGTATGTGCGCAAGGGCGGCGATGCGGCGAATACCGTGGGGCGCGCCTGCCTGTGCAACGCGCTGACCGCCACGGTGGGTCTCGGGCAGACCCGCAAGGACGGGTATACCGAAGCACCGCTGGTGACGCTCGGTTCTGACTTCGATGGCGCAGCCGCGCTCCGCGCGGCGCATCCCGACGGCTGGGGTGCCAACGATGTGGTCGACTGGCTTTTGCGGGCCGTGCCAGTTCTCCTCGACGGCTGATCGACCCTGCGGTGGTGGCGCGGCTAGGACCAAAATGTAACGAATTCTGAGGTCTCGCCTCCATGACTACTATTTCTGCATCGCCGTCGACCGTTGAACTCACTCCGGCGGACGTTTTCTCGATCCGTGCCGATTTTCCTATTGTCGATCTCGAGATGAACGGTCGCCCACTGGTCTATCTCGATTCGGGTGCGACTTCGCAGAAACCCCGTTCCGTCATCGACGTTGAGCGCCAGTACTACGAACGAGAAAACGCGGCAGTTCACCGCGGGGCTCACACACTCGCTGCCCTCGCAACGGAGCGCTTCGAACATGCCCGCGCCACCCTCGCTCATTTTGTTGGGACGCAGAATGACGAGATCGTGGCCACCGAAATGGAGCACCACGCCAACCTCCTCCCCTGGCAGGAACTCGCCTCAAGATCCGGCGCGGTGCTGCGACACATTCCCATTTCCGACGACGGAAACATGAGGATGGATGAAGCCGCTCGTATCATCACACCGCGCACGCGCGTCCTGGCCTTCACCCACGTCTCGAACGTTCTCGGGGTTATCAATCCGGTGGCGGAGTTGGTCGCCCTCGCGCACGCGGTTGGTGCGCTCGTGGTACTTGACGCCTGTCAGTCCGCACCGCATCTTCCGTTGGACGTTGTGGCTCTCGGTGTCGATTTCGCAGCATTCTCGGGGCACAAGATGCTCGGCCCTACCGGTGTCGGTGTCCTGTACGGGCGCAGGGAGCTGCTGAACGCGCTACCGCCGTTCCTCACCGGCGGTTCCATGATCAGCACCGTCACTATGGAAGGCGCGAAGTACCTGCCTGTCCCACAGCGATTCGAGGCAGGGACCGGGCCAGTCTCACAGGCGATCGCGCTGGCGACCGCCGTGGACTATCTTGACCGGGTGGGAATCGAGCGGATCGCTCGTCACGAGGCATCTCTCGGACAGCGCCTTGTTGTCGGATTGAGCGATATTCCTGGCGTGACGGTTCTCGGGCCGGAGGCCGGGCGGCCGCGGGTTGGCCTCGCAAGCTTCGACGTGGATGGCGTGCACTCGCACGACATCGGTCAGTTCCTCGATGTTCGGGGGATAGCGGTGCGGGTAGGTCACCACTGTGCCCAGCCGCTTCATCGCCGACTGGGGGCCAACTCGTCGACAAGGGCGAGCACGTATCTGTACACAACGGACGATGAGATCGACGAGTTCCTCGACGCGGTGTCTGCCGCCACGAAGTTCTTCCGGGGGTGATCATGAGTTCCGCCATGGAGTCGCTGTATCAGGAGATCATCCTCGACCTGTCGCGCCACCCGCACGGGCGTGGATTGCAGTCTCACGCGGACGCGGAGTCCCACCAGGTCAACCCGATCTGTGGTGACGAGATCACCCTGCAACTGCATCTAGAGTCCGGCCCCGATCGCATTAACGCGATCCGCTGGGAAGGGCACGGATGCGTGATCTCCCAGGCTTCCGCGTCGCTGTTCTCCGACCTCGCTTCGGGGCTCACGACCGCGGAACTGACCGTGCGCATCGACGCGTTTCGTGCCGCCATGCGTTCACACGGCACGATCACACTCGACGAGGAGTTGCTCGGCGACGCCGTTGCGCTCGGTGGCGTATCGCGTTACGTCGCCCGCGTGAAATGCGCAATGCTTGCCTGGGTAGCGGGCGAAGAAGCAATAACCCGAGCCCACCTCAGTGGAGTGCCGATCAACTGGGGCGTCACGGGTGCCTTCGCAGCCTCCGCAATGGTGGCATCCCTCGTGGCTGGACGGCTCGGTAGGGGACTCTCGGATGCCATCCTCAAGCGCGGTTTTGCCGTTCTCGTGCTGCTCGTCGCCGTCTACGTCGCGATACGCGCGGTGCTTGCCTGAGCGATCCTTAGTTCAACGACCGCGCGCGGCCGGCGCGCGCTACGGTCCACGCCACGATGATGCCGGCCAGAATCATCGTGGCCAGGCCGAGACCGGAGTAGCCCACGGCACTGAGCACCAGTCCGGCAGACGCGCCGCCCACGGCGCCGGCCGCGTTCATTGACAGGTCGGAGAAGCCCTGTAGGGCGGCACGGTCGCCGACGCCGACGGCCTCGGCGATCAGGGCAGACCCGGCGACGACGGATGCCGACCAGCCGAGGCCGAGCAGGATCAGTCCGACCGTCATCGCGGTGCTCGAGTCTCCGGCCAGCCAGAACAGCGCGAGCGCCGCGAGCAGCAACGCCTGGCCGGCGAGGATGACGGGGGTGCGCCCCAGTCGATCGGCCAGCCATCCGAAGACGGGGGAGAGGGCGTACATTCCGGCGACGTGCAGGCTGATGGTCAGCCCGACGACGGTGAGGGTCGCGCCGTGCTCGCGCAGGTGAACCGGCGCCATCGACATGAGCGCCACCATGGTCGCGTGGCTGAGGGCGATCACCGCAACGGCGTAGCGGGCCGAGCCGTTGGTGCGGACGATGGCCAGGCCTCCCCGGGACCGGGGACCCGAGGCGTTCACGCCCAAGACGGCCAGCGCGGTGAGCAGGGGATCGGGCCGGAGTCCGACCGTGTAGACCGTTGCGGCGCCGACCGTGGCGAGCAGCGAGAACGCGAACGCGCCGGTCATGGGGGGCAGTCCCAGGGCCCGGCCGACCGCCTCGCCGGGGCCGAAGAGATTCGGGCCGAGCACCGCTCCGATCGTGGTCGACCAGACGACGATCGACAGGTCGCGAGCCCGGAACTTGGTGCTGGCAAGGTCGGTCGCGGCGAATCTCGCCTGCAGGTTCGTCGCCGATCCGGCGCCGAGCAGCATGAGGGCGAGCAGGAGGAGCGGGAAGGTGTCGACGGCAACCGCGGTGATCGCGAGCACCGCTCCGCTGCCGGCAACGAGTGCGCCGGTGGCGAGGGAGAGGCGTCGTCCGCGGCTCTGGGCGAGCCGGGCCAGGGGGACCGCGACGAGGGCGGCACCCAGGGTGCTCATGGTGGCGGCCATTCCCGACCAAGCGCTCGAGCCGGAGAGCTGGGCCGCGAGCAGGGCCCCGAGCGACAGGGTGGCGCCCATGCCGATGCCGCCCAGGATCTGGCCCGCGACGAGAACCCCGACGACCTTGCGCTGAAGGGGGGCGTGCGCGGGCTGGTTGACGGGCGTGTCGGGGGTCGCTGCCGTCGGGTGCCGTGGGGTGACCGCGCCCGCTTCCGGCTGCGGGGAGTTCGCGTTCAGAGCGAGGCCCTGAACTTTCTTCCCTGCAGCGGCTTGCCGAAGAGCGGCGCCAGGAGGCAGAAGTCGAACGCCCCCGCAGCGATGAACACGGCCCCGACGATGGCCAGCAGCCACCACCAGCCGCCCAGGGCGATAGCGAGAACGATCAGGACGAGGCCGGCGATAGCGCGGGTCCAGCGGCTCGCAGTGGATCCGAGGAACTTTAGAATGGACATCACGAACTCGTATTTTCCTTTTCGTCTTTGCCGGTGAAGCCAGGGTGGGGCAGCGTTCAGGACAGGGTGAGGAAGAGCTTCTCGAGCTCGGCCACATTCAGCGCGCGGGCGCCCTCGTCGGACTCGACGAGGCATTCCTTCATAGCCGTGGAAACGATGGTGAAGCCGGCGCGGTCGATGGCACTCGACACAGCGGCCAGCTGCGTCACCACGGCACGACAGTCGGCACCGGATTCGACGGCGGCGATGACCGCGGCGAGTTGCCCCTGAGCGCGTCTGAGCCGGTTGACTGTCTTGCGCAGGTCGTCGGTCTGGGCGGTTGAGGAAGTCACGTTCAGGCAACCGTCCCGTCTCGTCCGTTCTTGGCCACGACCCTGCCGCCCGAACGCTGCCACGCGAACATGCCACCCTTGACGCTCTCGACGGTGAGTCCCTGCGCTGCAAGCAAACGTGGCGCCTGTGCCGAACGCGTGCCGGACTTGCAGATCGTCACTACCGTGGTGCCCGTTCCCAGGCTGCCCGCGCGGCGATCGAGCGAGTCGAGGGGAATATGCCGGGCGACGGGAGCGTGGCCCGCGTTCCATTCCTGGCTCGTGCGCACATCGACGAGGATTGCCCCGTCGTCGAGCATCTCCCTCGCCTGGTGGGCGCTGACGGTCGCGAAGAACTTGCTGAAGATTCCCATTGGATGCTCCTGGGTGGTGAGGATTCTGCTCTGGTTTGCGTGTATACAAGAATACCCCCTACGGTATTAGAAATACCCCATAGGGTATAAAGGATTCGCGATTGCGCGTCAGGCATGGGAAACGGGAGGGCGATCGATGGTCACGCTCAGCGATCTGTTCTCTTGGATTCGCCGCTGGCGGATGCGCCGCTGGATCACGGCCCTCGCAACCGCAGCCTTCACCGTTCTCTTCATCGCGATCCCGACCGATCTCATCGACACCCCGTTCTTCGCCCGGCAGGCGCCGACCGCGTGGGATTGGCCGGTTCTGGTCGTGAGCGCGATTCTCGCGGGGCTGGTCACGGCGACCTACGTGGCCTTTCCCGACGGCGCCGCTCCACGCCGGGCTGAAGGCCGCCTCGGCCTGACCGAGTGGATGATCACGTTCTTCGCCGTCGGCTGTCCGGTCTGCAACAAGATCGTGCTCCTCGCCCTCGGTGCGACCGGAGCACTGCAGCTCTTCGAGCCCGTCCAGCCCTATTTGGCCGGAGCATCCATACTTATGTTCGGTTGGGCACTGTACGCGCGTATCTCACGTGAGAACTCGTGCCGGATCCCGGTCCGCACTCCGGCTCTCGAACCGGCGACCGATGCGGAGACCGCGCATGTTCGGTGACCTGCGAGGTTGGGCGGCCAGGCGCCGGATGATTGCCACAGGCGTCGCGTTTCTCGCGTTCGCGGGGCTGATGATCGCGTCGGGCCTCGTCGACGTCGCGGACGGGCGTCTCGCGTATGCCGGTGCCTGGTGGGCGATTCCGGCCGCCGCCGTCGGCTCCCTCTTCATCGGGCTGGTGATCGCCAGCTATTTCCAAACACCGATCGGTGCGGATGCCACCCTGTGCGACACACGCTGGCCCGGTTTAGGTCTGATCGCACTCTTCCTCGCCACCGACACCCGAACCGTGGAGCCCCTGCTCACTGGACTCACGCGTCCGGTTGTGGCCGCTGCGACGCTCGCGCTTCTGGTCTGGGCACTACGCGAACGATTGGCGAGCGAGCGCCGGGCGACGGACCGCCTCAACCGAGCATCGCCCGACGAGATCGACGGCGAGGTCTGCGCGACCTGCCGCCCGCTGTTCCCGAGAACCGCCCCGCCGACTCGTCTGGTCCCGGACGAGGATCACACGCCGAGCGGCTCCTCAGAGTCCTCTCCCCACCTCAGGAAAGCTGTCCCATGAAGAAATTGCTCGCATCGCTCACCCTGTGCTCGCCGCCACCTTCGGGCTGGCCGCCTGCTCAACGCCGTCAACCGCACCCGCAGCGATGAAGGCGGGGACCGTGGTGGTCGATGTCCGCACCCCGGGTGAATACGCGCAGGGGCACCTCACCGGCGCGGTCAACGTGGACATGGGTCTCCCGCCTTCGACAGCCAGGTGAAGCAGTTGCCGTCCTACGGAACATATATCTGGTCCACGCCACTCCGGCACCCGCGCAGCTGCGGCAGTGTCGCGAATGACGGCGATGGGCTTCTCGCACCTCACGAACGCCGGCGGGATCTCCGACGCATCCGCGTCGACCGGTCTGGCGATCGTCACGACCCCATGACCGCCGAGCGGCGTAGCGTGGCAGAAGGTCTCACTCGCCGATTGCTTCGAAGGAGAACACCATGACCTATGGAATGAGCCTCACCCTTGCCCGTCCGTGCGACGATGCGGTCGCTGCGGTGCGCGATGCGCTCGCCCAGCAGGGATTCGGCATCGTCAGTGAAATCGACATGCAGCAGACCCTGCACACCAAGCTCGGGGTCGAGATCGGTCACAACCTGATCCTCGGTGCATGCAATCCCGGATTCGCCTACCGGGCCCTCCAGGCCGAGCCGTCCGTCGGACTGCTTCTGCCGTGCAATGTGGTCATCCGCGGTAGCCAGGAGGGAGCCGTCGTGGAGATGATCGACCCGCAAATCATGGTCGAACTCGCCGAGAACCCCGAAATGCAGCAAGTCGCAGGCGAGGTCGCCGAAAAGCTGTCGGCGGCATTGGAAATGCCTGCGCACGCCCAGCTACTGACAGCTTGGTTTCGTGGGAGTTCCGGATCGCCCGCGAGATCTTGCTTGTGACCGCGGGTTCGTAGATGGCGAAAAGTTGGTCATCCGAGCTGCCCCCTGGCATGCAGCCAGGCGACCTTCGCCGTGTCGGCTCAAGAACCCGTCGAGGGCCAAATTGCGACCGGGACGGACGACCGTGCGGTCGTCGTCCTTTCAGCCTGAACGGTAACGTGAACGCAAGGGCAGGACCACCTCGAAGCTGGCTCCCTTTGCGCGTCCGGCCGACGACGCAGTCACGTCCCCACCGTTCGCGCGTGCGATTTCTCGAGCGATCGTCAAGCCGATACCCGATCCTGCAGACCGGCGGGCCTGGCTTGGCACGCGGTAGAACCGCTCGAATACACGCTCGGTGTCTTCCTCGGCCAGGCCCACTCCGGTGTCGGTCACAACGACTTCAGCATGGCCACCGGCACCACGCGCGGTGATCGTAACGGTCCCGCCGGCTGCAGTGGCGTGCAGGGCGTTCCCGAGCAGGTTGGTCAGCACTTGGGTGATCCGGTCAGGATCCACATGCACGGGGAGCGCTGTGTCGGCGTCGATGTTCAGCGTGACGTTCGAATCTTCGAATTGGGGTGAGAGGCGCGCAGCCGCGCGGCGAGCAAGGTCTGCCAGGTCCGCATTGACTGGATTCAGGTCAAGTCGCTGCTCTTGAGCGCGCGACAGGCTGGAGAGGTCGTCGGAGAGCCGGTGCAGGCGGCGCAGTTCCTCACTGAGGGAGGCAAACGTGTCGGGGTTGGCGGTGAACACGCCATCAATCAAGCCCTCGACGTAGCCGTCCAGGACGGTCAGCGGGGTTCGCATTTCGTGCGCGACCTCCCCGAGCAGCCGTGTTCGCCGGGACTCCGTGTCGGCCAAGGCCTGGGCGAGTGTGTTGACGTCGGTGGCCAGCGCTGCCAGTTCCGGCTCGGAGGGGACGGGAACCCTTCCTCCGTACTTTCCCGCAGCGATCAGCTTCGTTGCTGCCCGCACCGCGTTGAGGGGGCGCAGCAGACGGCCGGTGACTGCCGCCGCAGCGAAACCGGCGGCGACGACACTGGCTAGCAATCCGACGATGAGTGAGGTAGTGAGCGCCGAGAGGAATGCCGAGCGCACGCTTGTCGCATCCATGTTCCCCATGGACATGCCGGTTCCCTCACTGTTCATAATCATCCCCAACCGTTCTTCGAACAGGTATGGGGCGAGCAGCGAGATCGTCAGATAGGCGACGCCGCCGCCGACCACGGCAACAGTGGCGTAGGAGATGAACAGCCGCAGCGATAGGCGCATCTTCATCTGGGCCGACCCAAGAATTTGTAGCCCACTCCGCGCACTGTGGCGATCAGGTGTGGATCGCCTGCGTCGTCACCGAGTCGCGCACGCAGACTGCGGATGTGGACATCGACGACGCGCTCGTCGCCGTAGAAGTCGTAGCCCCAGACTTTTTCAAGCAGTTGTGCCCGTGAAAACACTCGCCCGGGCTCTGCTGCGAGTGCGGCGAGAAGGTCAAACTCCAAGCTCGACAGCGCCACTGATGTTCCATTCGCTTCGACTTCACGGTGGGCCGGGTTGACCGACAAACCGTCGAAGCGAAGCAGGGGGTCTGCATCGGTCCGGCCGCCCCGATTGTCACGACGCAGCATTGCCTTCACTCGGGCCGTGACCTCGCGCGGGCTGAACGGCTTGGTCACATAGTCGTCCGCACCCACACCGAGTCCCACGAGCTTGTCGACCTCCTCCGCCCTCGCTGTGACGAGGATTACGTACGCGTCGCTGAAGCTGCGCAACTGCCGGAGGACTTCGAGTCCGTCTATCCCCGGAAGCATCACGTCCAGGAGCACAAGGACCGGAGGATCTTCGCGGAGTGCCGCAAGCGCCTCAGCGCCGTCCGCGGCCTCCGCTACGTCGTAACCTTCCGCCTCCAAGTAGCCGCGCAGGACTGTCCGGATCTGCGGCTCGTCGTCAACGACCAGGACCTTCTGCATGGCTCACCCCTTTCCCCTGATTATGGCTGCAACGATAGCCCGGCGGCGCCGGAACCGCCGGGCGGCACTGACGCTGCGCCGGGCCCGACGAACTCGTTGAGGAAGAGCTTTCATCGGACCTTATCTTCGAGTACTTTCACCCGTTCCTGGTATTCCGTTGCATTCAATTCGCCCTTCGCGAAGCGATCTTCAAGGATCTGACGTGCTTGACTCCGCTCGCCTTTTCCTGAGGCGACGGCGATGCCTCCGCGTCGACCACCGCGATCCGTTCCGCCGGCAAAAGCTCGCACGGCCCAGATGACCAGCAAGATGATTGCGACGAGCATGAGTAGCCCTATCGACCACCCCCACGCCATGTTGTATCCGTTGTATCCGTTTCCCCACATCATTTTTCTGCTCCTTCGCTATTGATTGTTTGTTGTTGAATGGGACTATGCCCGGCTACCTGGCTGCAATCTCAGGAGACCGTCAACTCGCTGTACATTCCGGCCGAATAATGACCGGGGAGGTTGCAGACGACTTCGTAGCGTCCCGGCGCCAGCTTCAGCGTTACCCAGCTGGAGGCCCCGGGAGCGATTCCCTCGCCGGCACCGGCGCCGCAGGTAGAGGATGCCTCGCCGAGGCTGCCCGCCTCATCAACCTTGCTGTCACCAGAAAGGAGCCGGGTGCCGACGGTCTGCGAATCGGGCAACGGGAGAACGACCAGCTCATGGCTGATGCTGCCATCGTTGGTCGCGAGAAACGACACGGTCCCGTGACTAATTAGCGCTCGATCAATGCTCAGACGCATCGCGCCACGGGGCATCCTCCCAATGCCGCCACCGGACATCATGCCGGTGCTGGTGCCCATCATGGAGCCTCCCATATTCGACAGGGCCACGATCACGACGGTCCCTGGCAGCCGCGGTGTCGGGCATGAGGATCCGGAGGCGAGCCAGGAAGCGGGTTGCCCGGCCTTGAGAGCATTGACTGCGCCAACAGACAGACCGGTCAGACCAACGACTGCCACGATCCCGCTGGTGATCGCCGAGGCTATGAGTGTTTTGTTTCGCATGATCAAATCCTTCAACGCGTGGTCGTTGCCATTCCCAAGCCCATTCCCGGGTTCCCTTCAGAGCCCGTCCCCGGTCCGGCGTGCATACCCAAACCTGCGCCAAATCCCGAGCCGATTCCGATTCCCATGCCCATCCCCATTCCCTGCCCCGGCGTGTGGGTCGCGTTCACCATCGTGTCGATGCGGCTCCTCATCTGCTCCACGGCCGCAACCTTTCGACCAGGTGCCAGGGTGCTGTTAGTGTCGAGATTCGTCTTAAGCGCCGCGATCATCGCGTCCTCAAGCCCAGAAACCGATTTGACCTGGGACTGGGCGACGTCCGCGAGCGACTTGCCTGACTGCAACTGGTCCTGCAGCTCGGTCTGGCTAAGGCCGAGGTAACTCGCGACCGCGGTCATGGACGAACTCTGGCCGAACGACATGCCGGCCATGTGGCCGAACTGGCGAGCGCCAACCGTTGACGAAGTCGTCGACACGGTCTGTGGAACCGTCACATTGCCAGTAGCCGCCTGCGCGGCAACAACGCCACCAGTGACGAGCACCCCGACAATTCCGAGTCCCACCAGCCCAATGCTCATGCTCTTCCGATTGAATTTCATCTTTCCCAGCCCCTTTCACGATCAGCCATCTGGTTGATAACTACGCACCAGCATGCGGACGGCGCATGAAGCTCCGGCCTCCGGGCATGTGAAGGTTTGATGAAACGCGGCGGCGAGCCTGCAACCGATGTCAGTGTCGCGTGGTTTTGATCACGCCCAACCAACTGTCGACGACGCTCGAAAATGAGGTCAAAGCGACGTGGCGGCCTTGCATTCGAGCATCATCGACAATCTGCGGTCGAGCTTGAGTTTTTGTGGGTGCTGTCCTCGGGGAGTCGGCTACTCGTGCAGCACGGTCGGGTCTCCTGGCGCATAGGATTCTTGACACGGCCGCACCTAGCGAACATTTTTCGCTGAGCGGATTGAACACTTCAGTTCTCCGAATTGGATCAACCCCGTTGAAAAACCAGGTTGTCGCAATTTGTCCCGAACGAGGTTCCCCATGCGGGACGCATAGCCTCCGACGAATTCATGCGCCACCACGATCACGTAGAAACCTCAACAGTCAGATCCCGGCTCACCCGCGCTCAGGTTCTCACCTGTTTCACGGCCTCGACCCCTTCTCTTCCTGAATGTACGTATGCTACCGTGGTAGATACACAGTACGCGTTATTAGAAACAAAGGGTTGGGATGAAAGGCGGCGTGATTCTCTTCAGGGGGTCGGGCACGGCCGCGCGCAGGTATCTAGAATCGGACCGCTCACAAGCTGACGAGTATTACCTGGAAGGCGGCGTCTCGCTCGCGGAGTTCTCCGTCGTCGATGGCGAGGGTGTTGTGGTCGGCGAGGGTGCGTTGACGCCAATCCAGTATGCGAACTGGGTGGATTGGATAAACCCTTTCACGGGTGAGTCGATGGGCACACCGCGTGTGCCAGGTGAGGGCAGGCAGGGGTCGCCGCGGTTCGTGGAGATGGTGGTGAACGCCCCGAAGTCGCTCTCGATCGCCGCAGCACTACACCCGGAGGTGTCGGAGGCCCTCGATAGCGCGCAGGAGAATGCGATGGGGAGATCCGTCGTTGGCTTGGGCAGCACTCGGTCACTCGCGTGGGACCGCGGGGGAGGCAGGAGGTGGTGCCCGTCGAGCAGCTCGAGACCGTTTCGGTCGTCCACAAGACTTCGCGAGCAGGCGATCCCCCCCGGCACATCCACTTTCAGATCGGGACGAGGACCTGGGCCGCGGGCGCGTGGCGGGGTTGGACACGGCGGCGTTGTTCAAGCAGCAAGGTGCGATCCGGGCGCTCGGTACGGCGGTCATCGCCGCGCACCCGCAGCTCGCCGCGGAGTTGGAGCGGTACAACACGCCGATGAGTGAGCGGGCTGAGCAGGTGCAGAAGAACCTCGCCCGGTTCGAGACGGAGTGGAAGACGAGGCGTCCGGGCCAGGAGGCCGGCCCGGTCGTCACAACAATGCTGACGGCGATGGCGTGGGACCATGAGCGACCGGCCAAGAAGCCATCGAACCTCAAGGACGAGGTCGGCTGGCGCGAGGAACTCGAAGCCCTCGGCTACACCCCGAACCTGCCACGTCAGCATCGGCCGCCACCGAAGCCGCTGGATGATCTGCGCGTGCAGGAAATCGCGAGCCGCGCGGTGGATCGTTGCGCGGCGGCAGCGTCGACGTGGACGCGGCACACTGTGCAGGAGCAAGTCTCCCGCATCATTACCGAGACGGGCGTACGCGCGGAGCCGGCAGCGTTGCGTGACCTGATTGCCATTACCACCAAGCTCGCAACGGATGATTGCCTCTCGGTTTTGCCGCCCGGAACCGTGCAACCGGACCATGTTGCACATCTCACCTCGTTGCACGTCGTCGCGGTTGAGACTGATCTACGCGACCTGCTCGCCGCCCGCGCAGGTGGTGGGACGCGTCGGGTTCTCGACGTCATGGGTCTGGCGCACGAGCGCGGCCTTGATCCCGAGCAGACCCGTGCGGCCGCGGCCATCGCATCCGACGATCCCCTCGTCGTGGTCGAGGGTGCTGCTGGTGCGGGCAAGACCACCATGCTCGGGGTTGCGATCCAGGCAGCTGCCACAGAACGGCGCGCGATACGGATCGTCACGCCGACAAAGAAAGCTGCGCAGGTTGCACAACAGCAGCTCGGAGTGCCCGCCGACAGCGTGGCAAAACTGGTGCATGCGAACGGGTGGCGGTGGAACCGCGACGGCGTATGGACCCGCCTCGCGCCCGGTGATACTGACCCGGAGACGGGCAGCACCTACACCGGTTCGCCCGTCGAGGCGTGGCTCAGCAGAGGCGGGCGGATTGTGGTGGACGAGGCCGGCATGCTCGATCAGGACACCGCACTCGCCTTGCTGACCGTTGCGGACGAGGCCGGCGCGACCCTCGCCTTGGTCGGGGATCGTGCGCAGCTCCCCGCAGTAGGGCGCGGTGGAGTCCTCGACATAGCCGCAGAGATCCGGGGCACGGCGTTCGACATGACGACCGTGCACCGTTTCACCGATCCCGAGTACGCGGACCTGACCGTGCGAATGCGCTCAGGCGAGAACATTGAGCTGCTGTTCGACCGGTTGTGTGCGCTTGGGCTGATTCAGCTTCACAAGAGCAGTGAGTCGATGCAGACGGTGATCGCCGGTGTTGCGCGTGAGAGGGACGCGATCACCACGGCGACGAACGACGAGTCCCGCGAGCTGAACGAACGAATCCGCGACGAGCGGGTGCAACGCGGCGACGTCGACGATACACGCACAACCACCGGCAGCGACGGGCTCCCCATCGGCACGGGTGATGTGATCCAGACCCGGAAGAACGACAGCCAGTTGCGGGTCGCGAACCGGCAGATCTGGACCGTGCAACAGGTCTCGGAGGACGGCACGGTATGGGCGAGAGAAGCCGAGAGCGGACAACAGTACCGGCGCGCCGTCGCACTCCCCTCCGAGTACGTCAGCGAGTACACGCACCTGGCCTACGCGTCCACCGCCTACGGGGTGCAGGGTGCGACCGTGAACGAATCGCATACGGTTCTATCCGACGCACTCGACGCGGCCAGCGTTTACGTCGGTATGACCCGCGGCCGCACCAGCAACCGGCTCCACATTGTCGCCGCCGACCTGGAGGATGCCCGCGAGCAATTCACCGCCGCGCTCGAGCGCGACCGCGCCGACCGCGGACTGGCCGAAGGGACCCGCGCCGCACACGAGGCAATACAGGGTCTCGTCGGGGACGGCCCGGTGAGCCTCGTCAACCAGGAACGCGCAAGGCTTACCCAGCAGATCGAGCACGCCGAGGGGCAGGTGCAGAGGTGGGAACGGGCCCTCGCCGCGCTCGCTCAGCAAAGAGACGCGCACCGGGTCGAGCAGGAGCGGCAGGAGGCGGTCGTCGCTGCCGCCGCGTCGCACGCCTCGCAGGTGCACGCCGAGATTATCGCGCCGTTGATCGAGCAAGCCACCACCGATGGCACCGTCTACCTCGCCGCGCGGGCGCGGATGTGGGAAACAGCCCGCGCCCAGAGTCGTGCAGGGCGGCTCACTAGACGCGCCGACACTCGCGCGGCAACCGACGCCGCCGGCGAGCAACGCGCTACCGAGAACACAGTGCGCCGACGCTGGGGCGGTGTACCGCAGACGACGACCGGCGCCCCATCGGGGTGGGCGGAGACCGTCGCGCGTTCACGGGCAGACACGGACCCGCGCGTGGTGGAGGCGAACCGGGATGCGGAGCAGTCCCGCAGCGAGCAGCAGCAGCTGGCCGAGCACCACGCGGAGGAGCGCGCCGCCCTGCGCCGCCGCATCATGGGGGACCTGCTGCCGAGCACCGCCGGGACCCGCGCCGTCCAGCGCGGGCGCGCTGAGCAGGCGCGGCGCGACCTCGCTGAGATCGAGGCGCTGCCCGTCATCGCGGTCGCCCAACTCATTCGCGACCACGCGGCTCGAGTCCAGGCGGAACGGGCCGTGGCCCAGCGCGCTCAGGCTGCGCGCGACGCGCGAGCCGCCATACTTGACCAGCTTTGTTCATCATCGAACGACCACCAGCGTCCCGGGCCGGGTCACGTCGTCGGCCCGCGCCTGTAACGAGTCGATGGATGTCGCCGGCCGGTGTGTATCTGTCAGCCTCAAGCTTTGACGCCACGAGGTTCTCGGCACGGCCGCCTTCTTCGGGAGTATGACTTAGCGGTGTAACTCACAACGCGGTCACTCGGGAGTGTGACTTGCCAGCCACAGCACCGATCACAACGCATGGCGAAACAGGAGAGGGACGCCCTGGAAAGGCTCCGATTCTCTTGATCGGCGCCATTTGTTTACAGTGATGGGCCGGCCGGGTCGTTGTGGGGGAGAGGTTTCGTTCCAAACCGGTCGATACCAGGCAGGCGTGAGCGTCTCGATCTTCCGGGTCGGGCTTCCTGTTGTTGAGGGGGTGCGTCCGGCGTGGGCGGGTCGTCTCCCACGTCCGGCGTGATTGTTGCGTTGTGGAGTTCGACGGCCCACGCGAGGGTGCGGGCCTGGACCTGCTCGAATTCGTCGGCGCCGACGCCGTACTGCACAGCCTGTGTGGGCAGGATCGTGGCGATGCGGGAGAGTTGTGCGGCGAACATGCCCCGGTCGAACCCGTCGTCGTGTTCGTGACCCAGGGTGAGCAGCTCTAGTTCGGTGAATCTGCCGGTGGTGCGGATGGAGTCCAGGTCAAGGAAGTCGCGTACCTCACCGCGGGAGAACACCGCGGAGAGTTTTCCGGCGATGGCGTCGCGTTCGGACAGGACCGGGCCGACCGTCATGGGCACGGGTGCATCGGCGCGCCAGTTGATGCCGAAGTCCACGTCCAACAGTTCTTCGCCCTCTCCGCGTACGTGGAAACTCGCGAATAAGTCGGATACCCGGGATCGGCTGACCTCGAATCCTGCTTCGGTCAACGCGGTCTCGGCGGTGTCGAGTGCTGTCCGGAACTGTTCGGCAGTGGTGGTGTGGCCGGCGTCGGCGACGCATCCAGCAACAGGCGCGTTACTCGTACTTGCAAGTCGGCGCGAGCGTCCTCGTCGCCGCTCACGTGACCACCCGCCAGCTCACACCGGGTGCGGTTACGCGGCGAGTTCGGGGAAGCTTTTCTCCCAGAGTGGGCGGCAGCGTTCGGGCAGGATCAGTCCGGCCCATTCCTGGCGCAGCAGTGTCTCGTTCAAGAGCGCTTCCTGCACCGGCGGGGTGCCTTCGCGCACCAACGCTTGGTAGACCATGCGCCGCTGCCCGGCCTCGTCGAGGTCGAAAACACGGGACGGGCCCCAGTGCACGGTGATCGGCACGTCAAGCATCCCGTGTGCAGGTCCTCGTAAAGCAAGTAGGGATGAGGGCACCTCGTAGGGGATCACATCGCGAATCTGGACACGGTCCGCCGACATAACCCACACCACCTCTTGTCCGCATCGGTACTGTATGGAGCCCGATTCTACCGGCCAGGGCCGCGATCGCGGCCGGAAGCATTCAACACCATCGATTCACTCCTGGGCGGGGTCGAAGAGACTAAGGAACTTCTCGCGCGGGATCACCACGCGGCAGCCGAGCCTGACCGACGGGATCGTACGGTTCTCGACTCCCGCCGTGACAATGCGGGGATCAACTCCGAGCGCTTGAGCCGCCTCGGTTCGCGTGATTACCAGGCTTCGCGACTCGCGCAGCATCTCGATCGTCACCGTTACGGTTTTAATATCGCGTACCTCGTTCCTTGGACGGCGAGAAGTTACGATGCGAAAATCCACATGGTCGCGCTTGCTGTGTCAACAATGACTGTGTACGTTTCTTATATGGATGATAGGAAGCGCGGGAATCCCGTGGGACACACGAACGAACTTGTCGCTGCGAATCTCCGAAAGGTGCGTCAACGCACTGGCGTCGACCTACGAGAGCTATCCGCACGGATTAAAGCAACAGGCCGGGTCATCTCGCCTTCGGCGCTGAGCAAGATCGAGAATGGCGACCGCCGTGTCGACGTGGACGACCTCACTGTCTTCGCCTATGCCCTGGAGACCACCCCGGCCGCTCTACTCACCCCGCCCTCTGAGGGAACCCAGGCTCTGGCCGGGGTGCCGGAGGGTCAGTTCAAGCCCGAGGAGGTTCAGGCGTGGATCCAGGGCGCGGTCAAACTCACCACCGAGGACCTCCTGCGGTACTGGAAGGAACAGGCATACGACTCCGCCAGCTACAAACGACGCTCCGAAGAAATCCTTGAGCAGTACGACCGAGGGCACCCCGGGGTCACCCCACGCGAGGTCCACGAGAAACGCATCGCCACCCACCGGGAACGCCTCGCCATGATCAACGGACGCCAGCTCGAACTCGACCCAATGGCCATCCCCATCGACGGCTAACCCGACGCCAACCAACAACAAGTGATTAGAAAAGCCATGACCAACAAGAAGCAGACCGTGGGCGATGACGGGACGGAGCAAGAGCGCCAGCGGCGCTCCCGGTCCCGACAGCCCGGCTCGATCCAGGAGTACCTGACGAGCCAGGGCAAGCGCTGGCGGTTCCAGATCTACGTCGTCATCGACCCGGAGTATCCCGAGCTTGGGCAGAAGCGCGTCACGCGCAGCGGCTTCACGGACACAGCGGAAGCGAGTGCGGAGCTTCAGAAAGCGCTGAAGAAGAAGTCGCAGAGCGAGAAGTTCCTCGGCAAGGTGCCCGTCATCTCGGTCTACGCCGATAGCTGGGTGGCCGGGCTGAAACTGGAGGCGTCGACGATCCAGGGCTACAAGAAAATCATCCGCAACCACATCACCCCGCAGCTCGGCGACATCCGCCTGGACAAGCTCACCGCGACCCGCATCGCGCGCGCCACTACCGCGACCTCGAAACCTCGGGCAGGCGGGACAAGCCCGGCCTCGGAAAGCCGCTCTCGCCCAACACCGTGCACAAGGTGCACGTCCTGCTGGGCGCGATGCTCGACGCGGCCATCGAGGACGGCCTGCTCACGATCAACCCGACGAAGAAGAAGCGCACAGTCAACGCCCTCAGAGCAGCCAGATACGCGCAGCTCGCCCCGAGATAAAAACCTGGACTGGTGAGGAACTCCAGGCATTCCTCACCTGGGACGGCGACGAGCTGAAGGACGAGCTGTTCCCGCTCTGGCGGACCATCGCCTACACGGGCATGCGCCGCAGCGAAGCACTCGCGCTCCGGTGGGGCGATGTGAACTTCACGACCAAGGTCGTCAGCGTTCGCCGCGCCGCGGATGTGACCGAACGCAACAAGGCCAAGACGACAAAGACCGGCTCAGCCAGGCCCATCGACGTGGACGACGAAACCCTTGATGTGCTGCGCGCTCACAAAGCCGCTCGCGACGCGATCGCGCTGGACCTCGCTCGCGTCGACGCCTACGTGTTCGGCGACGACGAGAGCTCGATCCCGGTGCCCGACGCGATCACCAGCCGCTGGACGCGCCGGATCGGCTGGGCCACCCAGAGACTCGACATCGGTCGGGTCACCATCAAAGGGCTCCGGCACACTCACGCGACCCTGCTGCTCGAACTCGGGGTGCACCCGAAGGTCGTGCAAGAGCGGCTCGGCCACTCCACGATCACCACGACGATGAACATCTACAGCCACGTCACGCCCACGATGCAACACACCGCGATCGACCACCTAACGCGGCACCTGAACGGGGCTTAGCACTTTTTCAGCACCTCGACAGAAAATGACCCCTGAACTGGAATCTAAAATCCCAGATCAGAGGCCATTTTCTCTCTGTGGGTGATTCGGAGAATACAAAAAGCCTGATCAGAGGGGTCGGATTTTGGCGCGGGCAAAAGTCATTCCAGAGTGAAACCGCCAAAATTCCACAATTCGTCCTCGATCCCAATGGATACGGAAATTTGAGCGTTCATTTCACTTGGTCAAATTGGAACGAAATCCGCGACCATGTTTATGAGGGCCTCGTCTGCCATTTGCTTGCCGATGAACCTCGCAACGGTCCGCCAAACTTCCCCGAGTCGTCAGATGGTGTTGGCGTGCGGTGGGCCGCAGGCCTCCACGAAAGCGGCCGTGAGCTGTTACGACCGCGGCCAAATCTCCGGGAGATGCAGCACGACTTTGCGGGCGGAAGTGCAGATGCTCCCGGGGATACTGATCAGCTTGCGGCGGAAGGTGTCGCTGAGCTCTCTGCCCAGATCGGTGCCGCTCAATACAGGGGCTGATATCCGAACAATGAGTTTCGATAGAATCTCACCGATCAATAGGGGCACCAGTGGAACGACGATTCGAAGTCGATCTGGGAAGCATGCTGACCCTCGTGATTTGCCCAACCCCAATGCACGAACCAAGTATGAATGTCATGGCGGAGGTTCACAGGACCAAGAACTCCTTGATCACCTAGGTGCCCAACACGATAGTTCTCGCTGCGGTCAACGCCATCCGAGGGTGCCCGCACCCTTCAAGTAGGAGGAAACATGGATCTTCAGGACGCTGTGGACAACTTTCGCCGAGCCATGACGCATTGTGACAATCTTGTCGCGGTCCACCGTGGCTACGGCACCGGAAGTGTGGGACGCAGGACAGAAGAAGTGTCACTTGACCGTGCGGTCGTGGTGGTTGCAGTCGCGGCCTGGCAGGCCGCGGTCCAAGATCTCACTTCTGCCACGCTCGACATCGCTGCTCCACCGGCGTTACCGTCGCTCGCACGCGCTACTTACGAAGTGAGCGCGGGGTACGTGAGAAAAGGAATCAGAGACTTCGCAACGCCAAATTCACATAATTGCCGGCAACTGCTCCAAGGCGCAGGTTTTGATCCATGGACAACTTGGACTTGGAGCAACGCGGGTGGCCGTGGAGTCGGCATGGTTGAAGTGCGTCTTCACGAAGCAGCGGAGAGACTCGACCACTGGTTGCGTATTCGACATGCAATTGCACACGGACACCCCGAATTGCCGCGAGTAAGAGTTCTTCAGTCCGTTCGAGAAGCGGCACCGAGTTGGGCGGGCGTGCCCACGCTTCGACTCGTGGATGCAGAACAATGCATGTCTTTTGTTAGGCGCATGGTCCGACTCACTGCTAACGGCTTGGCGATCCATTTGGGAGTCGCAGCAACAACTTGACTCTAGCCGTCTCATTTGCTCTACTCAGTTCTCGTCTAGCTGAGCCCGTCTGGCCGAGTTCCAACAAATACCGTCTCGGCATTGGTGCTCCACGAATCTCCGTGGCTTTCGTCCGCTCTGATCACGTAGTTGATGGAAAGCGACCGAATCCCGGGTTCGGTCCCAGCCGTTGTCAAGAGGTTTGAGGGTCGCTTACAAACTGAAGTCGAATTTAGCGAGCACGTCGTCGGTGTGCTCTTCGGCGTTGACATCCTTATACGTGACCCAGAAGTTAACACCGAAAGCAGCTCCGCCGTCAGTTGGCCGACCGGCGAATGGCAGGTAGCCGGGACCGATGAAGTCGCCCAGTTCTTTCTTGACTGTGAATGTGAAGAAAGCAGGGTCCGCGTCGATCACCACTTCGTTTGTCACGCTCTCGGGCGCACCGTTCGCGAGGAGGAAGATGTCCCTCCTCGCGCCGGTTTTCGGCTTGGCTATCTGCCAGGTCGGCTGCACAACAGGCTTGAGCGGCTCTGGTGCGAGTTCAACCGTGCCGGGCAAATCACCGCCTGCAGTTTTCGGTTGCTCGTCGCCGTTCTGGTCGATCCATGTCGCGGTGAACGTGATGCCCTCGCGACGACCCCGCGTAGTCGGCTCGCCCCTGAACTGACGGCCTGTCGAGGCTCCCACGCCGTTGTCCCCGAATGCCCCCGGAAAGAACGCCTCGCCATCAAAGGTGAATAATGCCGGGTCAGCATCGAGGCGAACATCGCTGACGCGCCAGCCGGAGTTATTCAGTAAGAAGACGTCTTCGCCGAACGAGTTGTTCTTGCTGATGCGCCAAGATGGGCGCGGTGAGCGTGCACGCTCTGCTTTGACCTCGGCGTCTCGCTTGTCGTAGCCCTGCTGCGCCAGCGATTCCCGTTTCACCTTGCCGTTGATACGCCAGCTCCATACCCACTTGAAGAAGCGGGTGATACCAGCTTCCGCCGTCGCGTAATAAGGCGCGAGCTTAGGTATCCGGGAACTCAGTGCGACGACCAGTACGACAGCAAGCCCTGCGATGAAGGCCGAGAGTGTCGGTGAATGCTCAATGAATGAGAACGGTCCCGGATCGGCCGGGGCTGGCGTTCTCACTGTTTAAACCCCTGTATAGCCTTCATCAGCTTGGTGCCAGCCGTCCACGACAACTCGTCGCCATCGAACTCGCAGCGGTAGAGTCCCTGAAGGTTGGACGGTACAGGGATGCGCTTGTCCCACAGCAGTACGACACGCTTGTCGTACAGGACGAACGCAGCACCGATCTCGATCAGCACATTCTGGTTCAGGTGAAACTCACCGTTGCCCTCTGTAGTGTCTTCTTCCGCGCTGACGCAAATTATTCCCGCGTTGCAACTACGCATCGCGCCGAAGACCTTGTCAGGAACCGGGATCGCGGCCGACTCTTCTTCTACCGCCACCTCCCACTTGATGTCAGCGAGGTCGAGGATCGTCTTCACCTGCTCAACCACTTCCATGTTGCGACCGTGGGAGATGAACACGCGCACGGATTCCTGCGCTGTCGCGTCCGCGGGCACGGGTGCGGTCACCGTTGCGTGAACCTCAGGCTCCTCCTCGCTATCCCGCTCATGGGCACCGTTTGAATCATCGCCGTCACCTCCGGCGGTATCGTTGTCGCCGGTCCACGGGGGAGCGGACGGCCCCTCCTCGACGAAGACGCGAAGTGTCTCGCCGTCCAGTTCGAGCCGGGTGGGCTGGCCCTTGCGGCCGAGGACGTAGTTACCCAAGCCCGCACCTTCCGCGAGGTTGAAGAAGCAGGTGACGGCCGCCTTGATCGATCCGTCCGCGTCCGTCCCGACAGCTGTCTTGTGGTGCTCGTGCCAGTTGGCCGCGAGCTCGTCAACTGTGAGTTCCTTGAACGACTGGTGGAAAGCCCACTCCATTGACGCGCGGTAGGTAGGGATCGAACCAACGATCTCGCGAAACAGCCCTGGGTCGCCCGGTGTCCTGGCGAGCCGTCGACCGGTTTCAGTGAGGCGAATCTTGTCGCCGTCCTGTTGGACGAGCAGCCAGTCCGAATAGGCGCGCAACTTGCGTCCGTCGAGGATCTTGGGGTCGACCACTCCCCGTGCTTCCTTCACGGTGACGCCGGTCGGTTTCGTCTTCAGGTAGCTGACGATCGCTGCGACATCCTCGACAGTGGTCTTTACGGGTAGGCTCATGCCACCATATTAAACGAGGCAAGCCTCGTAATCAAGATAAGACGCATATTATTCTTGCGAGGGCCGTGTGCCGTACCCAGCCTGATCCGACTGCTAACCAGGCTGGGTTGGTCGAATCAGATTTCCGAAGAGTCCAACCTTCGACGTCGCTTCCTTGAACGCATCGCTGATGCACGGAACCATTACCAGCGACATGGGAATCCAATGCGGGCTCTGGCATGCTCGTCGTCAATTGTCATCGCTGGCATAAGTGCTGTTATCAGCCGAGCGTGCTTGGTTCCTCGTCATCGTGCGCGGGGAGTGATCTTCGCCTCGACGCCGGCTTTCGAAGCCGCCGAATGGCGCCGATAGCTCCCGCCGGCGGGCCGTAGGGCTGGTGGATGAGCCGTCGCGCCAACAATGATTGACCTGATCCTGAACGCTTCGCGGTGTTCGAAGAATCGCGATATTGCTGCTGCCGCGTGATCCGGGTGGGATCTTCTGATCTGATCGCTTCATCGTTCGCCCCCATGATGGGAACACGCGCCCTGGATTCCGCCGGAGTAACTAATGCTCCCGTCAACGCGAGTCACTTCGTAGCCGTTTCCTTGGTGAGGACTGTTCGTCGCCGCGTTGAGGAAGTTGATAAGCGCAAACAGGGCGACTAGCGCCCAGACAACGATCCAGATCCACGCATAGCTTCGCGAGCTTGGTTTCGCCGGTGGCACTGTAGCGCGTTGCGATTGCTGACCAATGGGGCGCGCTTCGGCCGGTTGGGACTGTGTCGAGTTCGGGTGGGGCGGTGCGGATTGCAGGACCGGGGCTGTCGGCGCCGAAGTGTGAGCGGGGGACGGTGGACGAATCAGCGTAGTTCGACGTTCTGCCGTCTCATTCAATGACGGGTGGATGATTGTGGGGTGGCGGTCGAGTAGTCGGGCGCGAGCGCTGTCGAGGTCGTCGAGGAACTTGTCGGCATGAGTGGCCAGTTGCAGGATTCGTTCCGAATCTCGCGCTACCCAGGCGTGTTCCCTTTCAAGTGAGTACCGATTCTCGACCACGAATAGAAGTTGGTTCACTCCAGTCACGTGCATCTGCCACTGCAACTGGTCCCGATACACCGATAGTGCTTGGGATAACGGCTTCGTGCTCGTTTTGATCTCACTAATGCTTTGCTCCCCGAGACCATCCGGGGTTGCCAAGTGTCGTGGATTCTGACCATGCAGAAGCCGAGAGTTGTGAGCGATTCCGAATGTTGCTTCCACCCACTCCGCGATGATCGGTTCCCTCTCCCTTCCATGTGCAAATTGCGCAAACTCCATAGGGGGCTGCGGGTGCAGTTTCGAATCGAGCAGGCCGTGTCGCTGCTTGCTGGCAGTGCCATTGAGAAGGACCAGTTTTCGGGCATCTGTGGCAGTGACGCCGTCACGACGAGACTCCAACCACTGGTCTTCGTTTCTCGAATCAGCGATGGAGCCATCCCGTGCTGTGACGAAGTGGGCCGTCCACTGCGCGTGAATACGCTGACGCAGATCGATGCGGCCATCAACGTCCGGTGCTTCCGACATTGACAACTTCGGGCGTGCGTGGTGGTCGAACGGGACGGCGTGCACGACTGTCTCGGCCCTCTGCATTGCGAGCAGGTCCAGCCTGGGCAATCGCCTAAGAGCAGTTGCCAACGGAACCGACAACCCAATGGCGACTGGTCTCAGTTCCGGTCGATCCGAAGCGGATCGAACCAACATCGCAGCGACATACCATCGGGCGGAAAGGAGCAGCGATTCATAGTGGGCGCCCTCGTCGATGAGGCGAATCCCACTTCGATCCATGTTCGCTTCAATGGATCGGCTCAAAGAATTCAAGAAACGCAACTCGTCGATTGCGTACAGGTGTTCGCGCGCATCCCTCATCACGTCGCTCGCTAGGTCCCAATCGGGGCTAAGTGAGTTCTCGGATATTGCTCGAAGAGAGGAGATTGAGATGGAGGTGAGGGCGTTAAAGAACGATCGCGAGTTCAGTGGCGCAGTCGTGGGCACTTTCGCCTTGACAATCTCAACGGTCAGCTCGGGAGACATCGACGGGGACACTCTGACGGTCGAGAGCAGCCTAGAAGCCAAACGCACACACCCCCAAAAGAAATTTGGAGCACGTTGTGGGGACCAGTACGGCTCTTGAGTAGAGGCTAGCGAGCCACCTGACGTTCTCGCAGCCCCATTCCGCGTGACAAGGGAGCGTCCGGGACTGCTGACGCCGACGTCGATGGACTTGTCGACGCTTTGCAAGCTGAGTGCGCCTGGAAACTCGTCAACCGCCGATCAATCATCCAGTGGTCCCAGCATGGGACTACCATAATCAGATAAATTCGCGTCTCGACAGGAGTTGGAAGTGACAGTCCTGCCCCTCGAACAGAGCCCGCAGCTCGCAGAGCGATGGCACGCTTTCAGTAAGCAGCTCTCGAAGTGGTGCAGGGTCCGCGGTTCCATCCATATCCCCGACGATGGCTTCACCGTTGGCAAACCGGGATGCGACTATCCGTTCGTGCAGCTCGTCGGATACGACGGGTATGAAAAGTCGGCGTACTTCGTAGCTTCATGGGACGCGCTCGTTGGCAACGACCCGAACAAGACACGGGCAATCTTGATCCCGTCAGTCGAGCAGTTCGGGGTCGCCGCTCACATCGTAAACGGCGAGGACTGGGTTTCGCTCGAATGGTGGGGCGAGCTTGAAGCCACCGTTGCCTGCGCAGTCTCCGTTCTCGACTTCCTAGGGTTTAGCCCCAACTCGGTCGCGGAAACTCACCTTCGAAATCCGAAGATCCGCAGCGAGAAGACGCCTGAGATGCAGGCTGCTCTGGCGGGCCTCATTGACGCTCGCAAAAGTGTGCGGGCCGCCGGGAAGGGGCTGAGGAACCCATCGATGGCCAGGGCTGGCCTAATCGCACACTCCAATTCTTCATCCGAATTCCTCGGCCAAGAAGAGCTTGCACAACAGCGGCTCAACCGCCCCGCTCCGCCGCCCGAACCACAGCCCTACGGAGTCTCACACGAGGGTGCCGAGCACCTCGCCGCGGCGTGGATGCGCCATCTTGGAGCCCTCGGTGCCGAGGTCACGCGGTTCTCGGCCGATGGCGGCATTGACGTAGTGTCCGAGCGATACATTGCCCAGGTTAAGAACTATGCGGGCACGGTGCCGGTCGAGGAACTCCGCGCGCTTCATGGCGTCGCGGTGCTTGAGGGCAAGGGCGCGATTCTGCTCACGAGCGGGTCAATGACGAAAGATGCATCCGTGTTCGCTGATCGGGCTGGGATCGTCGTGCTTCGCTACAACGCCATCGAAGCCACTATTGAGGGCCTCAACCACCTCGGGGCGAATGCCGTCGCCGAAGGATTGGCGTAATGGGGGCGCGAAGCGCGCTGAACTGCTCGCCGGATTCAGTCTGTCGGTGGGATAATTCAGAGAGAGCGGCCAATGTGTATCTGAAAATCTACGGGTGCTGAGGGACTTTTCCTCCTACCATCGTGGGTCATACCCGGCCTGAATCGCGCCCTGAACCGTCCCGGGTTTCGTGCCGTTTACTTTCTTTGAAAGGATGCGGTTATGCCCACATCACCGCTCCTTCCGGGGCGGACTCAGATCAAGTTTCGCGACGGCGCCTGGCTCGACACCTCGTCGGACCATCATTTCGAGCATGTCCTGCTGTCGCGGCTGGCCAAGGGTGAGTCTGTAAAGTGTCAGCGCATCCTTGAGCCGTGAGGCGCGCTCGATGTCGCGGCTTAGCGGGTAGGTGATGATCTGTCGTTCCACCGTCGCGTCGCCGGGATACATCCAGAAGGGAGCGAACTCACCAAGCTCCGGGTGAATATCGGTCGCTGCCGAGAAGGCCGCACGCCACGGGTTCCGGTCGTTGGAGCCGAGTACGTCGGCGCGGTGGGCGGCCGCCACGTTCTTTCGCACTGCGTGACCGGCGAAGCGGTTCACGCGGCCTTCCCTCTGTTCGAAGTCGACGGGGTTTGATGGCAGATTCCAATGCATGACTGCGTGGCTCCACCAGTGGAAATCGATGCCCTCCTGACCGACGCTCGTTGATGCGAGCACAAAGGGCCAGAAGGGGGAGTTGAATGCGTTGCGGATCTCCGGCTGACGGGCGCTTTCCTGCTCCTGCTGCTTTCCGCCGTACCGGAGCGCATAGCGTGCTGTAAAGGGGATGGTAGCGTCCTGATCGTTCAGATCGCGAGCGCGATACGTCGACGGACGAAGTGTGATCGCTCCGCTGGCTCGTTCGGCGAGGCGCATGAGCAGCGCATCATCGAGGGGCGCTCCTGCGGTTTCGCTGCGCAGCTGGAACAGGTACTCGTCTAGCACTGCCTGAAGGTTTCCGTCGGTGCAGTAGGTGAGGATCACCTGCCAGTAGGGGTCCGACGTCCCGTATAGCTGGTCGAGGAGGAGTGTGGTCTCGACCCGGTTGAACAGTGTGCGCAGTCCGTTTGAGAGGTGGGCAGCGGCGGTCCAGTGTCCGGCGTCGGTCGTATCGTCATCGGTCTCACGGATCCTGGAAATCGCCCGATGGGCGATGTTCCCGGGCGCGCTCAAGGCGAGCGAACCCAGGAGAGGATGCCCAAGCGACACTGCGTCGTCGATGGCCGTAGTGGCGACCTCGACATGGGCCTCTAGTCCGCGGCTGACTCGGCCCTCGGTGTCAGGCTCCGAGTCTTCGACCACGGCGAATCCGCGCGCGCCGAGAGCCGATACGACATCGGTTGCCTCCATGCCCTCCGGTATCGCTGGCTGGCGACTGAAGTAGGCCTGCCACGCCTGGTCAGCCGGTGCTCCGCCTGCGACGGAGGTATCCGCGGCCTTTCGCGCATCCTTGGCCTCGCGAAGGCCTTCGGGCGTCGAGCGCGCGAAGGCCAGTGGGTCTCCGGCCTCCGCCAGCGAGATGTGCGGCCAGAACAGCGCGAGTGTCGACATGGCCGCGGGTCGCTCGCCCTCCATGTTCCAGTCGAGGCGGGAAGCGATCGACTTGCGGGCATCTGCAGTGTTCTCCGTGAGTCTGGACCCTTCAGCCGTACGCCTTTCCGCTTCGTAGCTGAGCAAGCTGGCGATCGCTGTCGGCGTGGCAGTCCACGACGAGAAGATGAGCCGCTTCGTAACGCTTTGGAGGGAGACCTCGGCGTACGGTCCACCCGCAGCGAGGTAAGGCATTGAGGGCGGCAGCCAGAGGAGCTTCCACAGTCCCGAATCGAGAAGTTCGTGCTCAAGAACGCGCAGGTTGCCGTTGCGTCCGTCAGCCGCTCCGTAGTGACGCAGATCTTCTGCCGAGAGCGAGCCGACGTCGGCGAGGAGTGGAGCAAGGACGTCGGGATCGACATTGAGCCGGCGGTCCAGAGCACGCGCCATCTGGTAACTATCCATGAAGTTTCCGAACTGGGGGATCGACTTCCAGTAGTCGAGAGGCAGAGGGATATCGAGCTCATCCGCGAGCGCTTTGAGGCCCGCGTACCCGGTCAGATCGCCCGGACGCGGGGGAGCGGACGTGATTGCCCGTTCTGTGAGCATGACGCTGTGCGGTGGACGTTCGGTGCGACTCATGAGCGTGAGCAGGATGCGTCGCAGAGAGTCGGCGGCGTCATCGACCGGGCGTCCGTTGATGACTCCGTCCCGATACTCGGCGAACAGTCGCCGCACATCGGCCAGTTGAGTGTACGAGCCACGAGATAGAAACTCGAGCGTGGTCATGAAGTCTGAGTAGTGGTCCTCCTCAGCATCGCTCTGGCGAGAGGTGTAAGCCTTGTAGGGGGTCGCCGAGAGCAGGAGAACTTTCGCATTCTCGTAGTCGAAGAGGTGATGGGCGAGTTCAGCGGCCTCGCCGCCCGTCTCTGGGTCGAGGAGGTGACGGAACCGCTGAAACTCGTCGAGGATGACGAGGTCGGGCTCGAGGGTGGCGACGCTGGCCCGTGCAAGTTCGCCGCGCAGGTCTGCGGTGAGCTGCCGTGACCGATGCACCGCATCCTGCGGAAGCTTCCGCCGCCCCGAAAGCTCGTCGAGGAGGCTCTCGTAAGCGGTGACTTGTCCGCTCTTTGTTGCGCCAGCGATGAAGGATTCGAGGATCGGTGCGTGAACGGGCCCTCCCAGATCCCGACGAATCCGGTCGACCCTCCACTCGAACGCACTTTTCGTGCGCACGGGTCCTTGGAAGATGAGTCGGGATGCCCGCTGCCTGGCCGCTGACAGGTGAAGGGCATCGGTGAGCATGACGTGCAGGAGAGCGCGTTCCTCCCCGGTGCCTGTGCGCCATGTCCCCATCTCGAATGAGGTTCCTGGTGTGAACGACACGAGATTGACGATCTTGCGATCCACACGCACGCCGGCGAGCCGCCGCGACTGAAGGGCGAGGAGCGTAAGTCGCCCGGTCATTGCCAGGTGCTTGTTCCCGGTCACGTTGAGCCGCTGGAGATTTTGCTGCGCGAGGTCGGCGTTGGAACAGATGTACACGATGTCTATCCGGCTCACAGCGTCGTCGAGTTCGAGTATTTCGATTGCCCGCGCAATGACCCCGCGAGCGACGACGCTCTTGCCAAGGCCCGTCTCGTCGGCGACGAGGAACCGCCGCCCGGCATCCGGAGCGCTGTAAAGCCTGTCGTTGACGTGGTCGACTGCATCACGCTGGAAGCCCTTGAGCTCTGACAGGACAGCGTCAACGTCGAGGCCCGTCATGATGCCACCGTGCCCAGTGCGACGTGTGCATCCCAGACCGAGGCCCACAACTCGTCGAATCCCGGCGGAAGAACCGTGGGATTGTCCGCTCGTAGCCGCTCGATCAGACGGCCAAGATCGTCGAGCGCGCCCGAGCGTGCTCCTAGCGCCGTGACGAGAGACTCGAAGATTCCGCCACCGTCTCCGGTCCACTCACCGGCACCTCCGGCAGTGCCTAGCAGGAAGCGGCCCGCGTCCGCACCACCGAGCGACAGCAGCAAGAGCAAGAACTGTAGGAACTTCTGGGGTGAGTCGATCTGGCGGGCGAGAACGGCGTCACGGCGGTGGGGGAGATCTCCCACGAGTTCTGCGCGCACGATCGTGCTTCGCTCCTCACCGCGCCCGTCTAGGACGCGGAGCACGACGAAAGGGGTTACATCCGTAAGTGGCAGAGTCAGGAACTGCGCGCGGGAACTCACCTCCTGGGGGAGAGGTGCCGAGTTCCCTGGACGGGTGAGTAGCTGAACGGTTGATGCGAAGTCCGAGCCAATCACGACCTGGTCTAGCGGCTCTATCGTGACGGTGAAGGTATCGTCGGTGGGGATCACTGTATTGCGCAGTCGAATGCCGGCGAGATTGCGAAGAGCGACCTCGAGCGCGAGATCGGCTTTCTCCTTCTCCGAAGGCTCCTTGCCCCCGGTCGCCTCGTAGGGGATCACCAGGTTGCGAAGTGCGGAGGTGTCGCCAAATATCGCACCAACCCCGACTCGCGGCTGCGGACCAACGAGCTCGACGATGAACTCGACGTTGCCTCCGTGGGCCGCACCCGTCGCGTTCGCGGAGCCGATGAATACGCTTGATCCGGGCCGACGGTCGAGGGCGACTACTTTGGCGTGCAGTCCAATGAGCGGATCGTCGTCCGCCTCTTCCGTGTCCCGAGCAGCTTCATCGAGTACGAAGCCGCTGATGTGGGCAAGCGTCTCGGGCTTTAGTGCCTCGAGACTTTCTGCGCGGGAGATGACCTGAATTTTCTCCTTGGAGCGCTCGGTCACTAGAGCAATTCCATCGTCTGACAGAAAAGGTGAGATCACGAGATGACGCTTCCCACCAAAATCTAGGCTAGGAGGACCACCAATTCCGAGAGCGTGCAGCGTCATCTCGCGGACGTCCGCCGGCGCCTCCCACTCCACCCCACCGACTCGATCGGCAAGTCCACGAATGCGATCGACCCGTTCAGGGGGAAGTGGAGTTACAGCCATCCCCGGGAGCGCGCGAAGCAGGTCGGCGATCGCCCCGCCGTTCAATCCGGTGGACTCACCGGCGGATGGGGTGCCGTCCAACCGCACCATGACGTCCCAGCTGTGGTCCGCTGTGAGATTGCGGCTCGAGCACAAAAATCGGTACGACCGCTCCTCGCCCCGACCGAACTCAAGCACCCACACCTTCGGGTGAAACAGCGCACCCCGCCTCGGAACCACCACGGGGTGGATCATGGGCTCGAGGAACGCGACCAGGTCAGACGCCTGCCGCGGGGCCACGACATGCCCGGCCTGGGCGAACACATCGACCCGGTCAGCCGCACGCCAGACGGCGTCGAGGATCGCGATCGGATCGTCGCTCTCTCGAACATGATGGCCCGCGAACGACAGCGGCACTGAAAGGGCGCTCGTAAGGTCGAGGGTGAACGTGGTCCCCACGGCGTGGAGCAGAGCAAACCCCGCCGGCGGGCGCAGCTGCTCAGACAGCGCCGCACGCCCGTCTGGCTCAAGCATCGTCCCGCTCCAGACCCTCGTGGATATCCAGCATGATTCGTTTGACTTGCGGCCATCGAAACGCGAGAGCCCCCGCCCCCGAGGCACCCTGCCACGAGGCAAGCAACTTCTGGTTAGTGAGGCGTGCCTGCGACCGTTTGTGCGAAGCTTCCCGCCGTGCGATGAAATCTCGACTCGCGACGCCATCTGAAAGGTCGTTGGTAGGACCGATGACCAAGTCGAGCCAATCGTCAACGAACCGTCGGGAAGCACCGGCGACCCGTGGGTTGCGCGTCAGGACCAGCCGCCAAAAATCTCCCCGATCCCATCCCCGAAGCCGTTCGGACAATCGGCTGCGGTCAAACTGCCAATCGGAAAGCCTGGTGCGGTAGCGGTCAACCGGGGCGCTCATGGTGTCGAACCCTGCAGCCTCGTACTTTTCAGCGAGCAGCAGGTTGTAAAGCAATGCCGCTCCATGCATCCCGAACGAGAACAGTTCGGCGTGATCGAGCGCGACTCGCGGCTCGCCTCCAGCAGAGCGTGCCGTCGAGTCGAACCACGGTGCGGCACTGTCAGCGTCGGGCGAGTTGTCGACCAGATAAGCAAGAAGCGAGCCCTGCGCCCCCTCGCTAATCCGATCCCGAACCCACCCCGCCTCGGCAGAACTCAGACTGAATCCACCGTCGGTGTTCGCCGGAAAGCCCTCCGGCACTGGCGGCAAAGTCGCCGACCACGCCCCGAGCGCAACCCCATCGCCTTCGTCATCACGGCCGATTATTGGCCTGCCTAGTTCAATTGCGTCCTGCGCCCCCAACCCGGGCGAACTGAGAATTCCAAACTGGCGAAGAGCAACCCAGTAGAGCGCGGATGGCAGGTTTTTCAGGCTCCTCCCTGCGACCCGGCCAAGAAGACCTTCCGAGTCGCCGTCGGCTTTCAACGCGGGGATTAGCAGTCGTTCGTACTCGTCGACTCGCCCCGCAATGGCGGCGGCTTCCCCACCACCTCGATCCGCGGCGACGAAACACCACGGAATAAGCACGAGGTACCGCGCCCGAGTCAGCAGTGTGGAAGTACCGGGAAACAGTGTGTCGCTGAGCGCGTCGCGCACCTGCCCGATGCCGAGCTCGTCGCGACTCTCCCTCTCCGTGAACAGGCTAACAATCTCGCGCATTCGACGCTGATCCTCGCTGGAAGCATCAAGCCAGGCTACGAGAGATGGCACGGGGTCTGACTCCTACATGTCGAGGTGATCTCACCCTAGGGCCTGTCCGGAAACTCTCCCGGACGCCGATCTTGCGCAATACGGAGAGGACCGAATGCCCCTCCGACTCATTGGTCTGGTGAACGGCTGTCACCTGATCGTGCAGCAGACCCGCACTGTCAGCATCAAAAGCGCCTAGCTTCACAATTCGGACTTAGTTGGGTTGTGACGCCTCGGCGGGGAACACAGTGAGCGATCCGTCCCTGCTTCGTTCAATCTCGATGGTTACGTCGCCTTGCTGCGTCGCAACCTCGATGTCATCAGCCAAAGCATGTAGACGGTAGGCAGCTTTGAGGATGCCGTCCACCTGAGCGCCGGTGAACATGACTCCTTGGATGCCGCGTCGACGCATGAGCTCAATTGAAGACAACTGAAAAAGCGTTGAGGCGAGCCCAGTCTCCAATCTGTCCAGGCGACGCTCATCATCCTGCAGCGAGCCGACAAACGCTTTGAACGGGTTCCCGTCATTGTCGAGTTGGGCATGTTCGACCGCTTGAAGGACGAGTACGCGGCGTTTGAGGGCGAGGGCAAGTCGCGCAAGCTCGAGGTGCGCTTTGAATTTGCCGCCGTCTTCGTCAATGCCCGGAAACGCTTTGGTGAGGGCGGTCAGCTCCACCGGGCCCCCTGGGAGGGCTGCTAAGGAGTTCTGCCATTTCTTCAGCCGGGTCTCGGTCAACGCGATAGCTTTGTCGATCGCGTAAACCGCTGAGTCGAGTCCCAGCGAGTGACCGATTCGGCCTTGGTCTAGGAGGATCGTGGTGGCTTTATCGATTGCGCCGCGGCAACCGTCAAGATCGGCGCGCTCGTCATCCAGTTTGTCGTCGTGGAGCTGGTGGAGTAAATCCGTGATGTGTTCAATAGCTTTTGTCCGTTGCTGATCGCTATAGGCAGCGACCCCGACCGCGAGAGCCATAAGCACGAGCGGCGCCGCAACCGTCAACGCACCGGCGCTCGCGACCGCCACGCCGGCCGTCGCCGCTGAGCCACCGATCGCACCTGCGCTGACACTTGCACCGACCGCCTTTCCCGCGACGGGAACAAACGTGGCGTTCGATACAACCTTTGTCGAGCTGCGTAGCGCGCTATAAACGCCGCCGGCCACGGATTTGGATTGCATTGGTTTTACGAGTCCCTTACCTACCTGTGCTGCGACTTTTGCAGGAACGACCATCCTGTACAGCACTTCACTGCTAGTAGCGACTTTCGCTGCGCTCGGCGCAGACTGAGCAGTCTGAGACACGAGTTGAGAGAGCTGCTGCGCCAATGGACTTGACGCGTGAAGCACAATGCCGCCCTGAGGGTCACGCTTCGTGAAGATGGGGTGAGCTTCGAGTGTCGCGATTGGGGTTACGGCGAGCGACGCCAGAACCGTCCTGAGCTCCGAAAGCCGGACGCCGGTCATCCCTTCTTCGCCGAGCACGTCCGGAACGTTCACTTCTTCTGTTGCGAGCGCCCAGACTGGCACTACTTCGCTGTTGTCGTCCGTCACGATTGGTTCCCCTCAAAGTCAATGTCTTCACCCTATGGGCAGTGACCGACACGCAACGCGAGCACCTACGTGTATGCATCTGGAGACATTCCTCGGAGTTCTGTCCTCGTCGAGACATAGGTGCTGTTATCGGCAAGGGGTCAGCATCGTCTGCTTCGATTCGATTGGTGCAAGCAGATGGACTCCGTCCACTCCGTCATGCTGTCAAAGCCGCCGCGTCCCGGCGAGGGCGTACACAGCTACAACGAATTCAGCGACACCGATCCGACGATGTCCACCCTGAAGTCCCTGCCCGGTGAAACCGAGATCCGCGGGCGAAACCAACGTTCCATCCGTCGGCACCAGCCGCGGCGTAGTGGTGTTGACCCACGGCCATCTCGCCCCATCTTCTGCGCTGTATCCCTGGGCGACCACAAATGATGGATTGTTGTCCGCCGCATCGCGAACCTCCACAATTGCGTAGCTGGCGTGTGCCTCCTTTGAGTAAATCAGCACTAGATCCCCCTCCTTGAAGGACGGTCGACCCCGTCTGCTGCTGGAGAACCAATGGGTGTCGAGCCACTGTTGCGCGTTTGGGCCGCCGTACTGTGCTTTTACCCAGAGGCTGCGGTGGCGCGCATCAGCAACGAGCTCTGCGGTCTGGTCACCCACCACGTTGTCTAAGGGCTCCGCCTCGACACTGGTGCGCTGCATTGCAAGACGGGGGAGAGTCCGAACACGCGCTTCCAGGTCAGCCAGTGCCGTAAGCCCCACCGCCTCAGAAGACTTCCACCAGGTGTCGATGATTCTGCGGGCGTGCACGACATCTTCGCCCGCCAACCGGACTGACAACTCAAGATTCGGACGGGTTGCACCACCTAGTCCAGTGTTGGTGAGGTTCGCAGAGCCGACCATGGCGAATTCATCTGCGAGGTAAACCTTCGCGTGGAGTGCATCGATGTGTCGGATTGCAACTCCCACCTCGTGCAGCTGGCGCAGTCCTTCGATACTGAGATAGCCGCCGGCTGCCGCAATTGGGTCAAGATGCGTCAACAACGACCAGCTGGCCCGGGAGGCCCCTGCTGCCCGCGCCAGTCGTTGAGCCACACGGATCGAGAGGAATGGACTGACCAGTACAACGTCACTGATCGCGCGATCTATCGCGGCGAAGAGTTGTTCTTCGGCAAATTGAAGTAGCTCAAGTTCAGGCACGCGCTCAGGTTAGCGAGTAACACATGAGCGCCCCGACCGGCATTCTTCGCCACTGCCAACACCAACCGTCGGAACCATCGTCGAACTTCCTGGAACAAGCGAGTTCTCCTCGGTCCTGCCGCAATAGGTCACCATGACCACGACCATCACCATCACCATCACCATCACCACGACGGTCCGATACAGTGACAAACGTGACAGAGTCCAACGCAAAAAACCGCGTAGTTACGTTAGCTTTGCGACCACCGCGTTTGGCGCTGCTGTTCCTCGACGACTCGAATTGGCAGGAGTGGGCCCGCCTCGCAATCAACACTGCGAGCCGGTACTGGGGTGGTGGCGGCTTCGCATTCGTCCCGTACTCAGTTGACGGGACAGTCAATTCGAAGGTGATGACGGCCGTACAAGCGTTCGACCCGGACTACGTAGGATTGGCTGTCCACGACGGAGCAACTTGGTTTGCGATTTCACCAGATCGCGTTCGGTGGAACTTCGAAGACGACCTAGACTCCGAAGCCAAAGCGCGTAGCGCGTCGGACGCTGGGCTGATAGATGACTTCGCGGGCAATACCGCAGCATCCCTGGTCATCGCTGCAACTTCCGCGCTGAATTACACGTTCGAAAGCGACCACGAACCTAATGCGCAACGAATCGAATTCGGGGGTCCGGCGGAGCGCGCCCCCTTTCTCCCAGCACCTCGCCCTGGTGCTCCCGCCATCGACGGCGCTGTGGCTGCTGCGGCGCACTGGGAAGGATCACTCTCCCTATATGCGTCGGCCAGGTCGGGAATCGCGCCCTCTGAGCGGGATGCTCGCCAAACACCAACTGACGAATCACTGCTCGATTGGCTGATCAATCCAGACCCGGGAAGCCTACCGGCGGAACTACTCTGGTACTCCTCCGTTGAGTATTCAGACCTCGCGCAAAAGCCAATCAACTGGTTTGACGCAGCCTCCCCGGACCTATCTATGTTCCGAAATGGCTATGCGCCTGACTCAGCGGCGATCGTTATTGGGGATACCGCAGCTGACTTTGCCTTGGCTGTGTTGTTCGAAAGAATGCTGGGCTACGCCCTGTGGCTCACTCCTGCGGACATCGATAAGTCAATTGCCGGCCAATGGCGACGTCAAAGCGTCCTGCACACGACGATTTCCGCGAGGACCCAACTTGGTCTCAGCCGAGGAATTGCCGTCACAACCGCATCCCTAAGTGACTCAGCTCTGGCCCTGAACATTGAGAAGATTCGAAGACCCAATCTGAATCTTGTCGTTGATGGCGATGTGCGTGCGCGCGATCACGAGGAGGACTATTCCCCGCGAGAGCCCATACTTCGAGATGGTTTGCTGAACCTGTCGCTCGTTGAGCATCTTGCAACCGCCGTACCGGTACCAGTGGAGGAATACGCTGACGGTACCGTCGCGTTACAGGTCCCGATCGTTACTCCGATTCCCTCTGCTCCTATACCGAGGACGTGGTCGGGAGGTCCAGCTTGGTTAGTTGACGTCAGCGTCATACCGCAGGTTATGCCGAGCTCCAGGGGACTGCATCCCAAATTCCTGGTCGACTCCACTGATCTGGGTAGCGCGACGCTAATGAGGAGTAGCCGCGCAGGAATCACATTTCATGCAGCGTCCCACGGCTTTGTTTCAGCGGGGACAGTCCTGGCGTCTCAACTGGCAATGCCGCGAATTCAGTTTCTAGGAATCAGTCGATGGGTTCAAGCAATGTCCCAGCAGTCGGGGTATTCGACCCGGGCTTCCCAGCCTGGACGATGGACAGACATCGCGGCCTCACAGATCGGCGGCCGCACCCAACTCATGAAGCTGATGTCAGGGGAGTTTCTACCCGTGCTCCGAGAGTTCGTCCACGCCGCCAAGACTAGCCAGAAGTCATCTGAAGTCTTCCCTTGCCAAGACGGGGTTGTGTTGGATGGGCGTCATCACCTACTCAGCATGTTCGCGATAGGTCGGCTTACCCCAACCCTCACATGGCGGGACCGACGGGCCGTCGTAGACCAACTCCTGCAAGCGAGACTCCTAACCCAGGGGCTGGTGCTCGATTGCCAGGAGTGCGGCACCGTAGCGTTCTTTCCATTGGGTGACCTCAGCCAACGCTTTGAGTGTCGACGGTGCGGTGCAGAGAATGCGTTGTCGGCCGAACGATGGAAGCATGAGTCCGCCGAGCCGACCTGGTTTTACGATATTCATCCCGCGCTTCTCACCGTCATGGCAAGCCACGGCGATGACGGGCTTCTCGCCGCGAGCGCTCTGAAAAAAAGGTCGAGACTATACGTCGACACATCCGAAGTGGAGTTTCTCGCACTGGGCACCCCAAGACCGGAATTTGAGATTGACCTGATTGCGCTCACTGATGACGGTATTTCTGTGGTTGAGGCCAAATCCAGCGGGTCGCTTGGCACCGGCAGCAGTCGAACCAAAACGATCAAGAAGCGATTCGAAGCAGCTCGACTGATCCGAGCCGACCGAGTTGTATTCACGACAACTGCGAAAGCCTGGTCTCAAGGAGACATCGATCGAGTCGAGGAGATCCGGAGAGCAGAGTTTTCGGGGATTGCGGTCGAGTGGCTGAGTGGCCTTGCGCATTCTTGATCTATCCTCCATTCACCTTCAAGTTTCAGCCGAGAGGAAGTCCCTGGATTATGAAGGTTTTTGGGCTCTCCTGACGTATCTGTGGGTGTTTTCGGGGCGCCTTAACGGCCGCACGCCG
>JAZJZS010000001.1:307822-310854 GCA_040389685.1 Actinomycetota bacterium | reverse complement strand
TTCTCGGTTTAACGCGCCGCTAAGTCCTCAGCCCAACCGGTGGATCGAGGCTAAGACGCCGCCCGCACCCGCACCACGCTCGACTTGAACTCTGGCATCGACGAGATCGGGTCGGTGGCGTCGAGAGTCAGCAGGTTGGCGCTCTGGTCGCCTGGGAAGTGGAACGGCAGGAACACGGTGTCCGGGCGGATGTCGCTCGACACGGTCGCCCGCGCGTAGACCGTCCCGCGGGCATTCGAGACTTCCACAAGATCCCCGTCGGCGAGCTCGTAGGCCGCCGCCGTCGAGGGGTGGATCTGCAGCCGCGGCTCCGGTTGCGCGGCGGCGAGCTCGGGCACACGGCGGGTCTGCGAACCGGACTGGTAGTGCTCGAGCAGTCGCCCGGTGATCAGCATCAGTTCGCCTCCGCCCGCCGGTGGTTCGGCCGACGCCGCGACGGTCACCGGAACGATCTGGGCGCGCCTATCCGCATGCGCGAAGCGGTCGAGGAACAGGCGGGGCGTTCCGACGCCTCCCGCGGGGTACGGCCAGAACGCCGGAGCTTGGGTGTCGAGCAGGTCGTAGCTGAGCCCGGAGTAGTCCGCGAGCCCGCCCGCCGATGCCCGGGCGAGTTCGTCGAACACCGTCGACGGGTCGGCGGAGAAAGCGGATGGCGCCTCGAGTCGTTTTGCGAGTTCCGCAAGGATCCACAGCTCGCTTCGCACGCCGGGCGGGGGGTCGATCGCACGGCGACGACGGATGACGCGGCCCTCGAGCGAGGTCATGGTGCCGTCTTCCTCGGCCCACTGCGTGACCGGCAGCACGACATCCGCCAGGGCAGCGGTCTCGGAGAAGAAGAAGTCTGAGACCACCAGGAAGTCGAGCGACGTCAGCCCGGCGACCACCCGGCCCGCGTTGGGGGCGGAGACCACGACATTCGAGGCGTGCACGAGCAGGCAACGCACGCCCCCCGGCTCTCCGAGCGAATTGAGCAGTTGCACGGCGGGCAGCCCGGGTCCCGGGATCGCTTCGGCGGGGATGCCCCACACCGCGGCGACGTGGGCGCGGGCATCCGGATCCGCGATCTTGCGATAGCCGGGAAGCTGGTCACTCTTTTGGCCGTGCTCTCGACCACCCTGGCCGTTGCCCTGGCCGGTGATCGTGCCGTATCCGCCCCCCGCCGAACCCGGAAGGCCGAGCACAAGGGCGAGGTTGATCGCCGCGGTCGCTGTATCGGTGCCGTTGATGTGCTGCTCGACGCCCCGGCCGGTGAGAATGTAGGTGCGCGGGCTGGCCGCGAGCTTTCTGGCCACCTGTCGCAGCTGCCAGGCCGGGACACCGGTGGCGGCTTGCACCCGTTCCGGCCACCACGCGCTGACGCTTCGGCGCAGCGCATCCAAACCGTGGGTTCGCGCATCGAGGTAAGCCCGATCGGCGAGCTTCTCGGCGATCACGATGTGGGTGAGGCCGAGGATGAGCGGCAGGTCCGAGCCGGGAGTGGGCTGCAGGTGGATGCCCGCGCCGTCATCGGTGAGCCGAACCGTCGCGCTGCGGCGCGGGTCCACGACGATGAGCCCGCCGGCGGCCCGAGCGCCCTCCAGGTGCGACATGATCGGCGGCATGGTCTCGGCGACGTTCGAGCCGAGCACGAGGATGGTCTCGGCCGTGTCGAGGTCGGCCACTGGAAACGGCAGGCCGCGATCCACCCCGAACGCTCGGTTTCCCGCCGCGGCTGCGGACGACATGCAGAACCTTCCGTTGTAGTCGATGCGCGAGGTGCCGATCGCCACGCGGGCGAACTTGCCGAGCAGGTAGGCCTTCTCGTTGGTGAGCCCGCCGCCGCCGAAGACGCCGATCGAATCGGCGCCGAAACGGGCGCGGGTGTCGAAAATGCGCGCGGCGACCAGGTCGAGCGCGACCTCCCAGGTGACGGGCGCGAAGTCGCCGTCCGGCATCCGCACCATCGGCTCGGTGATGCGCTCCGGCGAGTTGAGCAGGGTCGCGGCGGTCCAGCCCTTTTTGCAGAGTCCGCCGCGGTTGGTGGGAAAGAAACGCCCTGACACCGTGAGCAGGTCACCCCTCGCCACCTCCGCCGCACCGGGCGCGCTGAGCGACATGGCGCACTGCAGGGCGCAGTAGGGGCAGTGCGTGTCGGTGCTCATCCGCATCCCTCCCTCTGCCTCGACGGTAGGACCACCGTGTTTCGGTTAGGGTCCGGGCGCGTTACCGTTCGATCACGGATACCTCACCGCGGTCCGTCCGGTCCGCGATGTCGGCAGAATCTAGACTTTGCGGATGCGCATCGACATCGTCACCATCTTCCCGGAGTTCTTCTCCGTGCTCGATGTCTCCCTCCTCGGCAAGGCCCGCCAGGCCGGGCTGATTGAACTCGGCGTCCACGACCTGCGGGACTTCACCTTCGACCGGCACCGAACGGTCGATGACACCCCTTACGGCGGCGGAGCCGGAATGGTGATGAAGCCGGAGCCCTGGGGGGAGGCGCTCGACAGCATCCTAAGCAGCGCTTCGCCCAGTGGCGTTTCGCCCAGTGGCGAGGGGCAGCGAGCGGATGCCCCGGTCGTGATCTTCCCTTCGCCGGCAGGAGAGCCCTTCACCCAGAGCCTCGCGCGCGAGCTGTCGACCGAATCGCGACTCGTATTCGGTTGTGGCCGGTACGAGGGAATCGACCAGCGGGTCATCGACTACGCCTCCATCCGGGCTCGGGTGCGGCTGATCAGTCTCGGCGACTATGTGCTTAACGGGGGAGAGGTCGCAGCGATGGCGATGATCGAGGCGATCGGGCGGCTGATCCCCGGTGTCGTCGGCAATCCGGAGAGTCTCGTCGAGGAGTCCCACTCCGACGGCCTGCTGGAATACCCGAGCTATACGAAACCAGGCACCTGGCGTGGGCTCGACGTCCCTCCCGTGCTGCTGAGCGGCAACCACGGGGCGATCGCGAGGTGGCGCCGGGAGCAACAGCTGGAGCGCACCCGGGAGGTGCGGCCCGACCTGTTGCCGCCCGAATAGCCGCGCCGCGCGCGCATCCTGCCTCG
>JAZJZS010000001.1:0-307722 GCA_040389685.1 Actinomycetota bacterium | reverse complement strand
CGCGTCGCAAATGCAGGACCGGACGTTACTGGTGTGGCGTGGATGCCCCTCCAGCAACTCTGGTCACAGGAAGTCCTGCATTTGCGACAGGATGCGGCGGCGACAGCATGCGCCGGCGACCGGGTGCGGCGGCGACAGGATGCGCGGGCGACCGGGTGCGGCGCCGCCAGGATGCGCCGGCGACCGGGTGCGGCGCCGCCAGGAATAGCCGCGCTGCGCGTGCATCCTGCCTCGCGCGTCGCAAATGCAGGACCGGACGTTACTGGTGTGGCGTGGATGCCCCTCCAGCCACTCTGGTCACAGGAAGTCCTGCATTTGCGACAGGATGCGCCGGCAGACGCGGCGACAGGATGCGCCGGCAGACGCGGCGACAGGATGCGCCGGCGACCGGATGCGGCGCGAGCCCTCAGCGCGCCGTCAGTACCACGGGCCCATTGTCCGTGACCGCGATCGTGTGCTCGCTGTGCGCGGCGCGGGAGCCGTCCATGCTGCGCAGGGTCCACCCATCCGGGTCGGTGAAGATGCGGTCGGTGCCCGCCATGAGCCACGGTTCGATCGCGAAGACCAGCCCGGCGCGCAGCGGCAACCCGCGGCCGGGGCAACCGTCGTTCGGGATGTGCGGATCACCGTGCATCGTGCGCCCGACCCCATGCCCGCCGAAATCGACATTGACCGAGTACCCCGCCTCCCGGCTCACAGCGCCGATCGCGGCGGAGATGTCGCCGATGCGGGCTCCCACCCTGGCGGCGGAGATGCCGGCCTCGAGCGCGCGTTGCGTTGTCTCGATGAGCGCGACATCCGCCGACCTTGGGGTTCCGACGATGACGGTGACGGCCGAATCGGCCACCCACCCGTCGACTGATGCCGCGAAGTCGAGACTGAGAACGTCGCCGTCTTTCAGCGCATAGTCGTGAGGCAATCCGTGAAGCGCGGCATCGTTCACCGAGGTGCAGAGCACCTTGCCGAACGGCATCGCACCGAACGACGGGTGGTAGTCCCGGTAGCAGCTCGTGGCGCCCGCGCGGCGGATGAGCTGGGCGGCGAGCGCATCGAGAGCGAGAAGGTTGACCCCAACTTTGGCGGCGGCGACGAGTTCGGTGAGGGTGCCAGCCACGAAGCGACCCGCGGCGCGCATCTCTTCGATCTCTGCCGGTGTCCTGAGCTCGATCATCCGTCTCTCCCTTGCACATCGCCGCGGCGGCTGCCTGCCTCCGTCGAGCGTAAACTTTCGTCCATGTGGTATCGCCGGGTATTGTTCAACACCCAGTTTGCCGCCACCATCGTGTTGCCGCTGTGGCTGCTCATCGGACGGGTCTTCTTCGGTGTCATCCTCGGTTGGCACTATGCCATCGGCCTGTTCCTCGCGCCGCTGCTGTTCATTTTCCTCGCCGTCGTCACGACCATCACCTGGGCGCGCACGAGCGCACGGCGGACGGGCGCGGTGTCGAAGACGGATGCCGTCCTCCTCTCCGGCTGGTACTTCGCGGTGCTGAGTTACGGCTTCTTCGTCGTCGACTCCGTGAAGAGCACCGAACCGGGAACGTCGATCGCCACCCGGGCCTTCGGGCAGGGCTTTCGGGATGCTTCCTTCACGATCGCGGATATCGCGGGCGGCGTCATCATCATCATCGCGTTCACGACGCTCTGGGTGGTGCTCATCGAATACCTCGTCGAAACGCGCCAGGAGGCTGTCACGCGACTCACCGGGTTGGACTATGACGAAATGACAAGCGGTAGTAGAACCGTCGGCAGGGAGCCCACCGGCCGAGACGCCAACGAGGGTGCCGTGGGACGTCCGGGTGGCTTAGTTCCGGGCGATGTGGCAGACTAGCGACTTGTGCCTAACGCACGACCCTGCCACAGGGGGGTCGTCATCGATGCCGGCACCACTCCTTCTGATGTAACACCCAAATTCGCGGTCGTCCTGTGGCGGTTGCAGAGAGCGAACCACCATGCACATCCTCGACGCCGTCGACGCGGCTTCCCTTCGGTCGGACATCCCGGACTTCCGTGCCGGAGACAACGTGAAGGTTCACGTGAACATCGTGGAGGGCACCCGCTCCCGCATCCAGGTCTTCCAGGGCGTCGTCATCGGTCGTTCCGGTGAGGGCGTCCGCGAGACATTCTGTGTTCGCAAGGTCAGTTTCCAGGTCGGCGTCGAGCGCACCTTCCCGGTGCATTCCCCGGTGATCGACCACATCGAAGTCGTCACCCGCGGCGACGTACGTCGCGCCAAGCTGTACTACCTGCGCAACCTCCGCGGCAAGAAGGCGAAGATCAAAGAAAAGCGCGACTCCCACTAGGAGCGCCGCTTCGCCGAGGTTTTTCCTTCAGCTCCCCACCACCTAAAATGATGGGGAGCTCAGGGGTTTAATGACAGACATCGATCCAGCCACGCCCATCGGGAGTGTGGCCGAAACGCGGCGCCACAAGACCCGCGGGGTGAGACTGTTCATCCGCGACATCGTGCTCATCGTTCTGGCGGCGATCATCATCTCGGTGGGCATCAAGGCCTTCCTCATTCGATCGTTCTACATCCCCTCCGGATCGATGGAGAACACGCTCCAGGTGCAGGACCGCATCATCGTGAACGAACTGGTGCCGCGGGTATTTCCGGTTCAGCGGGGCGACATAGTCGTCTTCAAGGATCCGGGCGGATGGCTGATGACCAGGCCGCCCGTGCAACAGAACGGTTTCGTCGCCGGCGTCGACTGGGTGCTCTCGGTGGTCGGGCTCAGCGCCCCGGACAGCAACGACCATCTCGTCAAACGGGTGATCGGCCTGCCGGGCGACAAGGTCGCCTGCTGCAACGCCTTCGGCCAGATGACCGTGAATGGCATCCCCCTCGTCGAGCCATACCTCAAGCTCGACAACGGCGTCACGAGGGTTGCCGCCAACGACTTCGCGGTCACAGTGCCGAAGAATTCGCTCTGGGTGATGGGGGACAATCGCTACAACTCGGAGGACTCGCGCGCTCATCCCGACACTCCGACTCGAGGCTTCGTGCCGATGTCGGATGTGGTGGGCCGAGCGGTCCTGATCAGCTGGCCGGCGAACAACTGGACCTGGCTCGACAACTACTCGAACGTCTTCGGCGGCGTCTCGGCAGCCAACCCGGGCACATCCAAATAGGTGGCCGCCGCCTCTCCTACCCTCGAAATCGAGACGCAGCTTCACGGTGCCGGCGCCCGCTTCGTGATCGGCTGCGATGAGGTCGGCCGCGGAGCGATCGCCGGACCCGTGGCGGTCGGCCTCTGTGTCGTGGATGGTGCAATCGGGGGCATGCCGGCCGGCCTCCGGGACTCGAAACTGCTCAGCGAGAAGCGGCGGGAGGTGCTCGCCCCGCTCGCGGCATCCTGGGCACTCTTCAGCGCCGTAGGGCTCGCGACGGCGGGTGAGGTCGACGAGTTGGGCATCATCGCGGCGCTCGGCCTGGCAGGCAAGCGCGCCCTGCTGTCTCTGCACGAGGCCGGAGCGCGCATCCGGGAATCGGTCGTCCTGCTCGACGGAAGCCACGATTGGCTCAGCCCGGCGCTGCAGAGTCCCCTTCGGCTGACGACCCGGGTGAAGGCCGACCGGGATTGTGCGTCGGTGGCCGCGGCATCCGTCGTCGCGAAGGTGCATCGTGATCGGCTGATGATCGACGCACACCAGGTGATCCCCGGCTACGGGTGGGCGTCGAACAAGGGTTACGGCAGTGCCGACCATTTCGCGGCGATCGCCGAACTCGGGGCCACCGAATTCCATCGACGCACCTGGTTGCATGCGGGCGAAGGGGCACCGCGGAGCTGAACTAGAATTGCGGCAGCATGGAAGAAGACGAATTCGAAGACTACGACCGTGAGGTCGAGCTCGCGCTCTACCGCGAGTATCGGGATGTCGTGTCCCAGTTTCGCTACGTTGTCGAGACGGAGCGTCGCTTCTACCTCGCCAACGAGGTCGAACTCGTGCGCCAGGACACCGAACACGACTTCTACTTCGAACTCACGATGAACGACGTGTGGGTGTGGGACGTGTATCGTTCCGATCGTTTCGTTCAGTCGGTGCGCGTCCTCACCTTCAAGGACGTGAATGTCGAGAAGCTCTCGGCCAAGGAGCTCGAACTCCCCAAGGAACTCGCGCTGGACGAATAGCATTGCGGATGCCGGGAGCTCCTGTTCTCCCCACCCGGGCGTAGCACCCACCCCTCCACCATTCGTGCCCCGGCGCCACCCGGACCCCCGCGCCCGCGGCATCCTCCTGTTCGGAGGTGGCCATGGCTGCGAAGGACCTGTTGGGCCGGTTGGGCGAAGACCTCGCCGCCGCGTTCCTCACCGAGGCCGGTTACCTGGTGGTCGATCGCAACTGGCGCTGCCGCCAGGGGGAGATCGACATCGTCGCTGTGGACGGTGCCCAAACGGTGTTCGTCGAGGTCAAGACCCGATCGAGCGTGGCGTTCGGGCATCCGTTCGAGGCCATCACCCCGGCGAAACTCGCCCGGCTGAGGCGGCTCGCCACCGCCTGGTGTGCCGACAACCCTGGTGATCACCGCACGATCCGCATCGATGGGATCTCGGTGATCGTGCCAACGGATGGTCCCCCGCAGATCGAGCACCTGGCTCAGGTGTTCTGATGCCGATCTCCCACACGACGGCGGTCGCCCTGTTCGGGCTCGCTGGCACTCTCGTGGACGTCGAGGCGGACATCTCGAGCAACCTCCCCTCCTTCGTGCTGATCGGGCTCCCGGATGCCGCCCTCAACGAGGCGAGAGACCGGGTGCGCGCCGCTGCGACGAACTCCGGATGCCCGCTGCCGAATCGCAGACTCACCGTGAATCTCTCCCCGGCCGCGCTTCCCAAGCACGGCTCTGGGTTTGACCTCGCCATCGCGATGGCGGTCCTCGCGGCGTCGGGCATCGTCTCGCTCGACTCGGTCGCCCGCGTCGTGCATCTCGGCGAGCTCGGTCTCGACGGTCGCCTCCGTCCGATCGCAGGCATCCTGCCGGCGGTGCTCGCGGCGTCGCGTGCGGGAGCCGCGATCGTGATGGTGCCGGCCGGGAACGCGGGGGAGGCGGCACTAGTTCCCGGCATCCGGGTTGTGCCTGTCGGCTCGCTTCGGGATGCCGCCATCTGGCACGGCGGGGAACTCCAGCCGGTCGAGGTCGAGGCGATCGAGTCACCACGGGTCGACGAGCCGGTCGACGAGGCGCTCGACCTCTCCGACATCGTGGGCAACGAAGACGCCATCGAGGCGCTCACCATCGCCGCGGCGGGAGGGCACCACCTCTTCCTTCTCGGCCCCCCGGGCGCCGGTAAAACCATGCTCGCTGCCCGCCTGCCGGGGCTGCTCCCCGACCTCGGCGCCGACGATGCGCTCGAGGTGAGTTCGATCCGCTCACTGTCCGGCCTTCCGGTGGGGGCGAGGCTCGCGGTGCGGCCGCCGCTGGAGACCCCGCACCATACCGCCACGCCGGCATCGCTCGTCGGGGGCGGCAGCGGAGTCATCCGCCCCGGTGCCGCCGCACGCGCGTCGCACGGCGTCCTGTTCCTCGACGAAGCCCCCGAATTCCAGCCCGCGGCGCTCGACGCGTTGCGCCAGCCCCTCGAGGCAGGAGTGGTCACGATCCACCGGGCCAACGCCGTCGCGCAGTTTCCGGCGCGATTCCAGCTCGTCTTGGCGGCCAACCCCTGTCCCTGCGGCCAATACGGTGCCACCGACTCGGACTGCGTGTGCACGCCCAATGTGCGGCGAAGGTACCTCTCTCGCCTATCGGGTCCGCTGATGGACCGCATCGACATCCAGCTGCGCATCAGCCGGGTCACGGCGGTGCGTCTGAGGCTCGGTGATGAGTCGCCGAGTCTCACCTCGGCAGCGGCCAGGCAGAGGGTGGCCGGCGCTCGTCGCGCCACCGCCGAGCGTCTCGCCGACACGCCGTGGCACCTCAATTCGGAGGTGCCGGGCGCGTGGCTGCGGAGCAAGGATCGGCGGCTGGCACCGGCCACGACCGCGTCGATCGACCGTGCCCTGGAGCGCGGCGGACTGACGATGCGCGGCTACGACCGCGTCCTGCGACTGGGCTGGTCGATCGCCGACCTGGCGGGCGTGACGGTCCCGACCGCCGACCACATCGGGCGTGCGCTCTACCTGCGCCGAGCCCTGTGACATCACGCCGAGAAAGGCATCAGACATGAGCATGTTCGGACTGGACGGCACCGAGATCACCGCGCTCGTGCGCACCCTTGCACCCGATCCCGCCACCGGCAGCGTGCCCGAACTCTTCGCCCGCGCCAGCTGGACCGGCATCGCCGAACCGGGGGACCGGGTCGCGGGCGAACTCGTCGCGACTCTTGGTGCAGTCGGGGCGCTGACTGCTCTCGTGCAGAACTGGCCGGTGGCCAGGATCGCGGATGCAGCATCCGCCGTGGGGTCGGAGCTCGCGGCCGCCGACATCGAGTCTGCCCTTGCTCGCTGGAGCCCCCGACTGAAGTCGGGAATCGCTTTGGTCGCGCTCCGGCAGGCCGTGCGCTTCGCCGTGCGGCTTCTCGTTCCGGGAGATCCGGCCTGGCCGGCCGGGGTCGATGACCTCGGAAGCCATGGGCCGATCGCACTCTGGCTGCGCGGAAACGAGTCGACGCTTGCCGCTGCGGAGCACTCCATGGCACTGGTGGGAGCCCGGGCGGCAACCGGCTACGGAGAACACGTGACGATGGAGGCATCCGCGGGGCTGGTCGATCGGGGTTTCGCCATCATCTCGGGGGCTGCCTATGGCATCGACGGGATGGCTCATCGCGCCGCGTTGGCGAGTTCCGGCCAGACTGTGGCGATCCTGGCCGGTGGGGTCGATCGGTTCTATCCGAGCGGTCACGACGACCTGTTGGCTCGCATCGTCGAGTCCGGTGCCGTCGTCTCCGAACTCCCATGCGGCTCTCCGCCGACGAAATGGCGCTTCCTGCAGCGGAATCGACTCATCGCGGCCGCGAGCCAGGCCACGGTCATACTGGAGGCCGGGTGGCGTTCCGGCTCGCTCAACACGGCGGGCCACGCCGCGGCCCTCGGGCGACCCATCGGGGCGATGCCTGGACCGGTCACCTCGGCGGCCTCGGCGGGCTGCCACCGTCTCATCAGGGAGTTCGCCGCGACCCTGGTGACCTCGGCCGCGGAGATGGCCGAACTCATCCCCAGCGCGGAGACCGAACTCGGCTCCGAGCCGGTGTCCGACAGTGCACCTTCGACCTCCGCCAGGGTTCGTCTGATTGATGCGCTCAGCCAGAGGGCTCCGCGTTCGGTCGACGATCTGGCGATGCGTTCCGGCATGTCGATCGCCGAGGTGCAGGCCGAGCTCGGATCGCTCGAGATCGAGGGTGGCGTGGCGGAACGGGACCGGGGGTGGATCGCGCGAAAACCCTGACACCGCCGGTGACTTGGCCACCCTAGGGTGGAGTCGTGACCCAGTTCGGACAGTATCCGTCGCCCACCCATGTGGTGGCGCATCTCAGCGACACGCACCTTCTCGGTGCGCACTCTTCCGGAGACGAGCGTGCGCTCCACGGTGTGATCGACACCCGACGAAACCTGCGACGCGCTCTGGAACAGTTGGAGCGATCGGGAGCGAATCCCGCGGCGATCGTCGTCACCGGCGACCTCACCGACCTAGCGGAAGAGGATGCGTATCGCAGTCTTCGCCAGCTTGTGGAGTCGGCTGCCGATCGCATGGGATCCACGGTGATCTGGGTGATGGGAAACCACGACGAGAGGCTTCGGTTCGCCACGGACCTCTACGACGAACCCTGCTCGGGCGACCCGATGACGGATGCCGCACCGCGACCGCAGGACCGCGTGCATGATATCGACGGGCTTCGCATCATCGCCTTCGACAGCACGGTGCCCGGGTATCACCACGGAGACCTCACCCCGGAACAGCTCGAATGGCTCACCGGTGAGCTTTCCACACGGGCACCCCACGGCACCCTGCTTGCCATGCATCACCCGCCGATTCCGACGCCGATTGACCTGATGGCGCTGCTCGAGCTTCGAGGCCAGGCACGCCTGGCGGAGGTGATCCGGGGTACGGATGTTCGCGGCATCCTCGCCGGCCACCTCCACTACGCCACCCACAGCACCTTCGCCGGCATTCCGGTCTCCGTCGCAGCCGCCACCTGCTACACGATGGACCTCAGCGCGCCGCTGCACTCGCTGTCGGGCGTCGATGGCGGGCAGTCCTTCAACCTCGTGCAGGTGTACGGCGACCAGGTCGTACATTCGGTGGTTCCGATCGGGGACCCCCCGGCGGTCAGCGGGTTCAGTGCCCGATTCGTGCAGCAGATGGCCGCGCTGAGTCCCGAACGGCGCCTCGACATCTTCTCGAACAAGGCCTCAGCGGTGACGGCCGCGGATGTCGAGGCCGGTCGCGTCTGACCGTCACGGTCGCGCGTTCCGACACCTGCGAGCGCGGCGTGCGGCCGATCGCCCCTGCGGTGCCGCACGATGGAAGCGTGCAACTCGAGCGCGCGATCGACGCCTTCGCGGCATATCTCACCGCGGAGCGCGGCTTCAGCGCGCACACCGTGCGGTCATATCGCTCGGATCTGGGGCAACTCAGCGCCTTCGCCCACTCGCGCGGAATCGCCGACGCGGAGGGGATCTCCCTCGAGCTCCTGCGCGATTGGCTCTGGCAGGGCTCGCAGGCGGGCCTGGCACGGTCGACTCTCGCGCGTCGATCCGCGGCGGTGCGCGGCCTCACCTCGTGGCTCGCGAAGATCGACCGGGTGCCTGTCGACGCGGCATTCCGGCTCAAATCGCCCCGGTCCGACCACCACCTCCCTCGCGTGCTGACGGGTCCGCAGGTCGACGCCGTGCTCGAGGGGCTCGTCGTGCGAGCCGCGTCCGATTCTCCCGACGCCGTCCGTGACCTCGCCGTGATCGAGCTGCTCTACGCGTCGGCGCTTCGAGTGAGCGAGGTCACCGGGCTTGACGTCGAGAGCGTGGACCTCGAACGCCTCACCGTGCGGGTCGTCGGTAAGGGCTCCCGGGAGCGAGTGGTGCCGTTCGGCGTTCCGGCTAAGAGGGCGGTCGAACGCTACCTCGACGTGGCGCGCCCGAAACTGTTCCGGGATTCGACGGAGGCCCTCTTCCTCTCCGCACGGGGGGCGAGACTCGGCACCCGGGCGGTCTACACCCTGGTGTCCGGCCTGCTGTCGACCCTTCCGGGCAGCGGACCCTCGGGACCGCACGCGCTTCGCCATACCGCGGCGACGCACCTGTTGGATGGTGGAGCCGACCTCCGTGCGGTTCAGGAGATGCTGGGTCACTCCAGTCTCGGCACTACCCAGATCTATACCCACGTCTCGGCGGAGCGACTGAAGGAAAGCTACCGCTCGGCCCATCCGCGAGCGTAGGTGGGGCCGGCTCAGCTGTCGACGACGCCCACGAAGTATCCGCCGATCCCGTCGAACTCCTGGCGTGCGAGGCCTGCTTCCGGCTCGGGGAGCTGCCAGATGTCGTGCTCGGTGCAGCTGAGGTAGGTGAACTCTGGCCACCACTTCTTCGGGCGTGCCGCTTCGGTGCGACCGCACACCGCGCAGGTCAGTTGCACCCAGATCGGTCGGCCTCCTGAGGCACGATTCGTGCGAGACTGCGCGAGCCAGGTTGGCGGATTCCGCTCGAGGTCAGCGAGTTCCTCTTCGGAGATCCAGCCCGGGAAGTCATGGCGCCGGGCCATATCGAGCGGGATATCGAGGCGCTGGGCGGCGTCGCGTCGACTGATCATGGTTCCAACGATAGCCAGTCACCGAAGCGACTCCAGAGGTCGGGTGGGCAACAGCACCGAACGCGGGATGCCTCCGAGGTAGTTGAGCGGAGACACGTATTGCCCGTAGAGCCGCACCCCGAGGTGCAGGCAGGCGACGAGGCAGTGCCCGGCGAGGACGCGGCCCACCGGCCCGCCCCGTCGTACGACGGTGCCCGCAGGCAGGTCGGAGAGAACCGGTTCGAAACTTACGACCAGCCCATCCGCGAGCCGGAGCGACAGTACCGGGCGGTCAACCACCATCCCGCTGAAATAGACCACGCCGTCCGCGGGGGCCGACACCGCGGAGCCGGCATCGGCGGAGACGTCGATGCCGCGATGCCCGGCGGCGTAAGCGGTCGCCGGCGCGCTAAAGCTGCGCACGATCGGATGCGGGCCCGGAACCGGCCAGGACCAGCCGGTGGCTGCCCCCGCCGCGGCATGCGCACTCTCCGGCACGGGGGAGACCGATGCCAACGGAAGCACAAACAGGATCACCAGGCGACTAAGCCACGTCGGCCTGGCGGCCGCGAACGGGGACAACACCCGCACAGCCTGACGGGTGGAGAAACGCACGGGTGTGGCATCCGCGAATCTGGGGAGAGAAACGCGACGGGCCCGGCGGGGGAGGACGAGATGGGAGAGCTCGCGGCCCGGTGCTACACTTTTACCCAGCACTTCGCTCCGGCGAGGTGACTACGCGTGCCCACTGCGACTTCGGACGCGGCACTCCTCCACCAGTCTCCACCCGTTCCGACGGGTCGGGCGGACGCGTGTCGGGCACCAGGATCGGCCGCCGACCGGCGGCCGAACGAAACTGAAACAGCGCGCGCAGGAATCGTCCGCGCGCGCAGAAGAGGAGACGGCTCATGGCCGTTGTCACCATCCGCCAGTTGCTCGACAGCGGCGTCCACTTCGGACACCAGACCCGCCGTTGGAACCCGAAGATGAAGCGATTCATCCTGACCGAGCGTTCGGGCAGCCACATCATCGACCTTCAGCAGTCGCTGAAGTACATCGACAAGACCTACGACTACGTCAAGGAGACCGTTGCGCACGGCGGCACCATCCTCTTCGTCGGCACGAAGAAGCAGGCCCAGGGGTCGATCGCGGAGCAGGCGCAGCGCGTCGGGCAGCCGTTCGTCAACCAGCGCTGGCTCGGTGGCCTCCTCACCAACTTCCAGACGGTGTCCAAGCGTCTCGCCCGCATGAAGGAACTCGAAGAGATCGACTTCGACGACACCACACGCGGCTACACCAAGAAGGAACTGCTCATCCAGCGCCGCGAGCTGGTGAAGCTGCAGCGTTCGCTCGGCGGGATCCGCAACCTCACCAAGACCCCGTCCGCGATCTGGATCGTCGACACCAAGAAGGAGCACCTCGCCATCGACGAGGCGCACAAGCTCGGAATCCCGGTCATCGCCATCCTCGACACCAACTGCGACCCCGACGAGGTGCAGTACCCGATCCCGGGCAACGACGACGCGATCCGTTCCGTCGGACTGCTCACCCGCATCATCGCGGATGCCGCGGCCGAAGGCCTCATCCAGCGCCACCAGAAAGCGGAAGAGGGCACGGGCAACGTCTCCGCCGTCGAGCCGCTCGCCGAGTGGGAGGCGGAGCTCCTCGGAGCATCGCAAGCCCCCGCTACCGAGGCCGAAAAGATTGAGGCCGTCGACGGACTCGTCGCCTCACCCGAGTCGAACACCGAAGCTGTCGCGGACGTCATCGCCGCCGAGGTGCCGGTCGAGGAGAATGACGCGGACGCCGTCGTCGCTGAGCACGAAGCCGCAGCCGACGAGACCATCGTGCCCGAGCACCACGTCGTCTCCGATGCCGAAGCTGAGGCCAAGATCGAGGCCGAAGCAACGGATGCCGAGAAGGCTCACAAGGCAGACACCGAGCCGGTAGCCGCGTCGAAGCCGGCCGCAGCCAAGCCCGCTGCAGCAAAGCCTGCTGCCGCCAAGAAGTAAGGGAAACCGAAAATGGCAGATTTCAGCCTCGAGGACCTCAAGACCCTGCGCGAGCGCCTCGGTACCGGCATGGTCGAAACCAAGAATGCCCTCGTCGAGGCCGGTGGTGACCTCGACAAGGCCACTGAGCTGCTTCGCCTCAAGGGGGCGAAAGGCAACGCAAAGCGTGCCGACCGTTCCACCAGCGAAGGCCTGGTCGCGGCGAAGGAGAACGGCGCGACGACGACTCTCATCGAACTCGTCTGCGAGACGGACTTCGTCGCCAAGGGCGAGCGGTTCGTGACCCTCGGCAACACCGTCCTCGACGCTGTCGTCGCCGCCGGAGCCTCGACCCCGGAGGAGGGCCTCGCGGCCCCGGTCGGCGCCGAGACCGTCGCGGATCTGATCGGCAACGAAGCGGCCATCCTGGGTGAGAAGATCGTCCTTCGCCGCGTCGCGGTGATCTCGGGCGAGAAGTTCGCCATTTACCTGCACAAGACCAATAAGGACCTGCCGCCGCAGGTCGGCGTTGTCGTCGGATACTCGGGGGATGACGCAGAAACCGCCCGCAGCATCGCGCAGCATATCTCGTTCGCCGACCCGCTGTACCTGAGCCGTGACGAGGTGCCGGTCGAGCAGGTCGAGGCGGAACGTCGCATCGTCGAAGAGATCAGCCGTGGCGAGGGCAAGCCGGAGGCTGCTCTTCCGAAGATCATCGAGGGCCGGGTCAATGGTTTCTTCAAGCAGGTCGTGCTTCCCGAACAGGACTATGCGCGGGACAACAAGCAGTCCGTCGCGCGGGTGCTGAAGGATGCGGGCCTCACCGTGAACGGGTTCGCCCGGTTCAAGGTCGGCGCGTAGCGACACCCCAAATCACACCACGAGGAAGCCCGGATCGCGACGCGCGGTCCGGGCTTCCTCGTGCCGGCCTGACTGACTCGGCTCGTCGATTCGAGTCGGGAGTAGGTGCGATCCGGCTGCCCCGCAGCCCGCCTTTACTTCCGAGTGGATGCGTCGACGTCTGCCGGGAGTCCGACCACCGGAGCAGCACGGGGTCGGGCATCCGGTAGCCTGAACACGGCCACGATCGAAGGAGAGTTCATGACGGTTGCGCGCAAGAGACGGGTTCTGTTGAAGCTCTCGGGCGAATCGTTCGGCGGCGGCTCGCTCGGGGTCAATCCCGATGTGGTCAGCTCGCTCGCGAAAGAGATCGCGGCGGCGGCCACGGATGTCGAGGTCGCGATCGTCGTCGGTGGCGGCAATTTCTTCCGCGGTGCCGAACTCAGCCAGCGCGGCATGGACCGTGGGCGCGCGGACTACATGGGCATGCTCGGCACGGTGATGAACGCCCTCGCCCTGCAGGACTTCCTCGAGCAGGCCGGGGCCGCCACCCGGGTGCAGTCCGCCATCTCGATGACCCAGGTCGCCGAGCCGTACATCCCCCGTCGCGCGGAACGCCACCTCGAGAAGGGCCGCGTCGTGATTTTCGGTGCCGGCGCCGGGCTTCCCTACTTTTCGACCGACACCGTCGCCGCGCAGCGCGCCCTCGAAATCAGCGCGGATGTCGTGCTCCTAGCCAAGAACGGGGTGGATGGAGTGTACGACTCCGATCCCCGCACCAACAGCAGCGCGAAGAGACTCGATCGTGTCACCTACCAGGAGGCGCTTGTGACGGGTCTCAAAGTGGTGGATTCCACGGCGTTCAGTCTCTGCATGGACAACAGGATGCCGATGGTCGTGTTCGGCATGGAACCGCACGGCAACGTGACGGCGGCCATCCGGGGCGACCGACTCGGCACGCTCGTCTCCAACTAGGGCGGCTCCAACTAAACTCGATCCCGTCCCATTCCCCTCGAAGGAGCCCTTTCGTGATTTCCGATGTCCTGGCTGAAGCCAAAGACAAAATGCACAAATCTGTCGAAGCCGCCAAAGACGACTTCAGCAACGTGCGCACCGGTCGCGCCAATCCCGCACTGTTCCAGAAAATCCTGGTGGACTACTACGGCACACCGACCCCGCTCGGCCAACTGGCCGGCATGAACAACCCCGAAGCGCGGACTCTGGTGATCACTCCCTACGACAAGGGCTCGCTCAAAGACATCGAGCGCGCCATCGCGACCGCGCCGAACCTGGGGGCCAATGTCGGGAACGACGGCACCATCATCCGCGCCACGCTGCCCGAACTCACCGAAGAACGTCGTCGGGAGTTCGTGAAGATCGTGCGAGCCAAGGGTGAGGATTCCAAGGTGTCGATCCGCAACATCCGACGCAAGGCGAAGGACGATCTCGACGCGCTGAAGACCGAGGTCGGTGACGATGAGGTGGCCAGGGGCGAGAAGGAGCTCGAGTCGGTGACGAAGGCGCACATCGACGCGATCGAGGATGCCCTGAAGAAAAAGGAATCCGAGCTTCTCGAGGTCTGAATGACTGAGCCAAGCGAGAGCGCCCCCGTAAGGAAGAGCCGCGGTCGAGCCAAGCGCGACGAAATCGAAGCGCGCGCCCACGTGCTCGAGGAGGAGTTCAGGGCCCAGGTCGCGGCGACCCGTGCCCAGATCGATGCCACCACCGTGAAGATCGAGGCGCGCACCGGCCGCAACCTGCCGCTGGCGATTCTCATCGGAGTGGGCCTCGGGGCACTCCTGATCGGCAGCCTCGTCTTCATCACCGAGCCGTTCATGATCTTCGCGGGCGCCCTCATCGCGTTCACGACCTTCGAACTCGCCAGTGCGCTTCGCTTCGCCGGGCGCGACGTGCCGCGCCTCCCCAGCGTCCTCGCGGCTATCGGTTCTGTGCCCGCGGCGTATTATCTCGGCGACGAGGGGCGGTGGCTCGTCCTGCTCGGCGGCATCCTCTTCGTGGCGGCGTGGCGGCTGGCCGAAAGCCTCGCGACGACACACCGGGCCGGGGCGCGAGACCTGTGGAAGGATGTCGCGGCCGGCACGTTCATCCAGGTCTACGTGCCGTTCCTCGGCAGCTTCGCGGTGCTCCTGGCCGCACAGGACGGCGGAAGATGGTGGGCGCTCGCTTTCCTCGTCGTCGTGATCGCGGTGGACATCGGGGCCTACGCGTCCGGGCTTTCGTTCGGCAAGCATCCGATGGCGCCCCGCATCAGTCCGAAGAAGACCTGGGAGGGCTTTGTCGGCTCGGTCGTGACCGCCCTTGTCGCCGGAGTTCTGGTGTCACTCTTCATGCTGCAGGAACCCTGGTGGTTCGGGCTGGTCTTCGGCGCGGTCATGGTGTTCACCGGCACGATCGGCGACCTCACCGAATCGCTCATCAAGCGTGATCTGGGCATCAAGGACATCAGCACCTGGTTGCCCGGTCACGGCGGGTTCCTCGATCGGCTCGACTCGATCCTGCCGAGTGCCGCGGCCGCCTACGTGCTCTACGTGATTTTCAGCTGACCGAAGCGCCTCCTGGGCGGCAGCGGGCGGCGGGTAGGGCACAATGGTCGCGTGAGCACAACTTTTCCCCGCATTCGCAAGTCCCGTCGCGGCTATAGCGTAGAACAGGTCGAGGATTTTCTCGAGGAAGCCCGTCGCGCCTATTCCGCGGAGAGCACCGAGCCCGCCGTCGTCAACGCCACCAATATCAGGCGAATGGCCTTCTCGCTGCAGAAAGGCGGCTATTCCCCCGCGCACGTGGATGCCGCGCTCGAGCGTCTCGAAGACGCGTTCGCCAGTCGTGAGCGGGAGCGTGCCATCCAGGAGCGTGGTGACGAGGCCTGGTACACGGAGGCTCGCGGCATCGCCCGCGAGATCCTCGACCGCCTCGCTCGACCGGTGGGTCACCGCTTCGACCGGGCCAATTTTCTCAGCAACGGCTATCATCGCGCAGATGTGGATGCCTTCGCCTCCCGCCTCACCAACTACTTCCAGGACGGCCGGCCGATGAGCATCGACGAAGTCCGCACGGTCGCGTTCCGGTCGAAGAAGGGCGGCTATCGTGAAGCCCAGGTCGACCTCCTTCTCGACGCGGTCATCAACGTGATGCTGGCGGTTCGCTGACCGCGGATGGGCTTTTTGCGCCGAGTCGGCTAAACTCGGGTGCCTATGACTAGGCGAGCGCAGGATCTCCCGCCCCAGGCTGCATCACGCGGAACCGGGGGAGCCGCTCGGGGACTCCGCCGGAGGGCACGACGTCTCCTTCCGATCTTCTCGTTTCTCGCGGCGGCGGGCCTCGTGCTGGTGTTGACGATCGCGCCGAACCAGGTGCAGAATTCCTTCGCTTTCAGCCAGTCCGCAGAGCGCAAGGTGCAGACCCTCGCTATCGCGGAGGTGACAGGAGCGGTCGTCGTCCGTGACAGCTATACGGTCACCGAAAAGAAAAAGGAGCCGGTCGTTGTCGTCGTGAAGAGTGCGGGTGCACCGGCCGTTGGAAGACCGGACCCGGGCACCGCCCAGGCCATCGGGCGCGACATGGTCCTCGCCCGCGGCTGGGGAGAGGACCAGTACGCCTGCCTCGTCTCGCTCTTCAACCGCGAGTCAGGCTGGAACGTCTACGCGGCGAACCCGAGCGGGGCCTACGGCATCCCCCAGGCTCTCCCGGGATCCAAAATGGCCTCCGCCGGCGCCGACTGGGCCACTAACCCCGCCACCCAGATCACCTGGGGACTGAACTACATCGCTGGTCGTTACGGCACTCCGTGCGGCGCGTGGGGACACAGCCAGTCCACCGGCTGGTACTAGCGCGCAGCCAGTACGGCTCTTCCGGAGCGTTCGGGCGCTCGCCCCTTCCGCAGTGATTAGGGTGGAAGCATGCCCCGCTCGAACCGCCCCCGTGGAACTAGATCCGGGGTAGCAGGCTCCGGCGACGACGGGGACTACGACGTCTCCCGCGCCCTCTTCGACCGCCCGCGCAGCGAGACCCGCCGGGGTGCGCTCTGGAATGTGCAGTCGGTCTCCGCGACCTCTGCAAGCAAAACCTATACCTGCCCGGGCTGCGGTCTCGAGATCGCACCGGGCACCGCCCATCTCGTCGCGTGGCGTGCGGATGGCCTGATGGGCGAGGCGGAAGACCTGGCGGCTCGTCGCCACTGGCATCCGCACTGCTGGAAGATCAGATGACGGGCATCGAGATCCGAGCCGGGGTGGAACTGCCTGCCAGGCGCGAAGACGTGGAACTGCACACCGCGGACGGGTTCACACTTGTCGGTGAGCTGTCGGTGCCGCTCGACCGCGATCCGGTCGCGACGGTCGTGGCGCTGCATCCGCTGCCAACAGCCGGTGGCTTCATGGACTCGCACATCATCCGCAAGATGGCCGGCCGGTTGCCGGCGCTCGCCGGCATCGCCGTTCTGCGTTTCAATTTCCGCGGCGTCTCGTCCCCGCGCGGTACCTCCGGCGGTTCGTTCGGAGAGGGCATCGCCGAGCGGCATGACCTCGCGGCGGCCATGGACCTGGTGGCCGCACGCCGGCTGCCGCATCCGTGGCTGCTCGGGTGGTCGTTCGGCACCGAGGTGGTGCTGAAATACGGCCTTGAACACCCGATCGACGGCGCGATCCTGCTCTCGCCTCCACTCCATCGAGCGACGGATGCTGAGATCGGCGCCTGGGCCGGAAGCGGCAGACGCCTGGTCGCGGTGATCCCCGAACTGGATGACTACCTTCGGCCCGCTGAGGCGGCGAAGCGTTTCGCCCTGGTGCCGGAGATCGACCTCGTCGCCGTCGACGGGGGAAAGCACCTGTGGGTCGGGGAGTCGCAGACGCGTCGAGTGCTCACGGAGGTGGTCGAACGACTGAACCCGTCCGCCCTCCCCCTGTCCGGTGTGTGGCCTATTGTCTGACTCCGATCAGAGTTCGTTCTGTCGAGGCACGACCACCTGGTCGATGATGAGGAGCACGGACGCTGCGACAGGAATGGCGATGAGCGCCCCGAGAATTCCGAGCAATGCTCCGCCGGCGAGGGCGGCAATCACCACGATCGCACCCGGCACTTTCACGGCTCGGTTCATCACCCGCGGGTTGATGATGTATGCCTCGATCTGCATGTAGATCGCGTAGTAGATCCCGACCCACAGTGCGGGGCCCGGACCGGCGAGAAGGAGAGTACTCAGGGTGATCAGGATGCTACCGGAGAGCGTACCGACCAGCGGAACGAGAGCGAACAGAAACGCGATAAAAGCGAACAGTGCCGGGTACTTGGCGCCGAACAGCTGGCCGATGGACAGGAAGAGGAAGCTCGCGACGCCGTTGGCGAGGGCGATACTGCCCTGGCCGACCACATAGCGGCCGACCGAAGCGCTGATCTGCTCCGCGAGGTCGGAGAAGCGAGCCCGCTTCGAGGCGGGAACCAGCCGGTACAGCCCGCGCTTCATGCTCGACAGCGATGCGACGAAGTAGAGGGTAAGGATCAGGATGATCACGAACCCGGTCGCACCGCTGGCAATTCCGACGCCAACGGAGAGCAGGCCACCACCGATTGTCGACGCGTTGTTCCGCAGCCAATTGCCGGATTGCGTGATCAGGTCGTTGAGGTCGATCCAGTTCGGGAGGTTTTTCTGGGTGTCCCTGATCCAGCTCGCCTTCGACACGGTGGCGATGAAATCGGGCAGGCTGGAAATGAGATTGTTCACCTGGTCCACGATCACCGGCACGACCGCGAAGATCAGCCCGACGAAGACGGCGAGGATGCCCACGAGCACGGTGAGGATGGCGAGCGAGCGCGGGAATTTGTTGCGCTCGAGCCAGGAGACGGCAGGATCGATTCCGAGCGCGAGAAACAGGGCCGCCCCGATGTACGTGAGGATCGTCGACAGGGATGCGATCGCACCACCGATGCCGACGGCGACGAGCACGCCGAGGCCACCGAGCAGGCCGAGGCGGAAGGCATTATGAATCTTCACTGCAACTCCCGTAAGTAGGTCAAAGGCTGCCTGTTCAGAGGCTACTTATCGGTCGCAACCTTCTCTGCCTGAGACAGTACAGTCCGAAGGCTCTCGAAGTAACCCGCCACTGCCTCACGTTCGATACGGATCTGCGAAAGGCGCTCCTCGGCATCCGCGACGAGGTCCGCGGTGCGCTTCTCGGCATCCTTGACCATCGCCTTGGCGCGGGCCTCGGCGTTCGAGATGATCTCCGCTGCCTCGTTGCCCGACCGGTCGCGCAGTTCGCGCGCTTCGGCCTTGGCGTCGACATCGATCGCGTCGGCCTCGGCTCGCTTTTCTGCCGTGATTCGCACCGCGTCGGCGAGCTGGGCCTGCGCTTCGTCGAGGTACTTTTGAGTTTGGGCGACGGCCTCCTGGTGCTTGGCCAGGAATTCCTTCTCGGCCTCGTCCCGGCGGGCCTTCAATTCGACATCGAGGTCGGTGCGGGCCTGTTTGGAATCGAGGGCGAGGCGGGTGCGCGCTTCGGCCGTATCGTGGGTGAGCGAAGCCCGAGTCTGCTCGACCTCGCGGGTGACATCCGCCCGAAGCTGCTCCACCTCGCGGGCGACATTGGTGCGCTGCTCCTCGACATCGTGCTCGAGCTCCGCACGCGCGGCGGTGAGGTCGGCCTCCAGCTTGGCACGGGCCTCGGTGGTCTCCTGAAGGAGTTCGGCGCGGGCACGCTTGGCCTCGAGAGCGAGCTTGGCCTTGGCGGCCTTCGCATCCTGGGTGATGGTGGCCGCTGCGGCAGAGCGATCCTGCTGCACCTTCGAGCGTGCTTCCGTTGTCTCCCGCTCGAGCGCGTCGCGAGCGGCGGCCGTCTCCTGCTCGAGCGCGTCGCGGGTCGCCGCGGTGTCGAGCGCGAGGGCGTCGCGCGCAGTGCTGGTCTCCAACTCGAGGGCGGCCCGAGCGGCTTCGGTCTCCTGCACGAGCGCGACCCGGGCGGCCTCGGTCTCGCGCTCGACGGCGGTGCGCGCCGCTTCCGTTTCCTGCACGAGAGCGGTGCGCGCCGCGGTGGTCTCCTGCTCGAGGGCGGCGCGAGTCTCCGCCGTTCGACGGGCGAGCGCATTGTGGGCATCCGCCGTCTCGCTCTCGAGGGCGTTGCGTCTTTCGGTGCTGTCGAGCTCGAACGCGGTACGGGCTTCGTCGATCTCCCGAGCGAGCTCGGCTCGCTGGGTCGCGGTGGATTGTGCAAGTTCGATACGTGCCGCTTCGGTGTCGCGGTCGAGGTCGGTGCGCTGCTGCTCGGTGTCGCGGGCCAGGTCTCCCCACTGCTTCTCGGCCTCGCTGGTGAATTCCGCACGGCCGAGCTCGGTCTCGCGGGCGAGCGCGGCCGCGGCATCCCTGGCCTCGCTCATCTCACGGTTGGCGACGGCCCTGAGCTCCGCAGCTTCGCGCTCGGCCTCCGCTCGCACCGCTGCGGACTCGCGCTTGGCGGTGGCACGTGCCTCTGCCGCCTCGGTGGCTACCGCGCCGCGAATCGCGGCGGCGTCGCGCAGCGCATCCTGGGTGATCGTCTCTGCCTCGGCGCGCGCGCGCTCGAGAAGCTCGGCGCTTTCCGAGTTCGCGGAGTCGAGGATGCGGCCGACGGTGGCATGCGCATCCGCCACGCTCTTGTCGGCGCTCTCCATCGCGTCGCTGCGCAGCTTGGTGACCTCGGCGAGCACCCCGCTGCGCAGCTTCTCGGCGTCGATGTCGGCCTGGCTGATCAGCCTGGTCGACTGCTCCTCCGCCACCCGGAGGATGTTTTCCAGCTTCGTGCCGAGGCCGCTGTACGTAGGACTCCCGGTCTCTTCGATCTCCGCCTGGAGGTCATCGACCGTGGCGTGCAACCTCTTGAGTTCCTTGGCCGCCTCCGCCTTGTCACTGTTCGCCTTGATCAGTTCGCGGCGAAGGTCCTGGATCGCACTGTCTACCTCGTCGCGGTTGTAGCCGCGCATTGCAGTGGTGAAAGTCTCGTCGTCGGTGGCCACGCTGTCTCCTCGTGATTGGATTGCCCCGGTCACGGTTGGATTCGCGGCTGGAACCATCCGAGTTTAGCCTGACGGATCGGCGATCCCGCGGCTAAGATTCGGGGGCCAGAACGTGCGGTTTACCTGGCCTGTGGGACCATCGTGAGGCGGCTGTCAGGGTCATTGGGCTACTCTGGTACGTCTGTGCCTGTTGCCAGCGGCGACTTTTGAGCCATTCCACCTACACACTGGCGTCTTCTGGTGTCGGCTTTATGCAGCAGGTGAGTTGGAGGTGGCCATGTCCGCGGATCACATTCGTCGTCGGCCGCCACAGGCAACACGAGAGGAGTAACCACCGTGCGTTTCATCGCCGCGATCATCAGTTTCGTGATCGCTTTCGGGCTCATCGCCTACGGTATCGCCCAGCGCACCGTGCTCGCCGAAGCCGACTCCGTCACCGCGTCGCAGACCTTCACCACGAAGGCCCCCGTGACCGTCGTCGACTCCGCCACCCTCAAGTCGCTACCTGGCCGCCAGGAGATCCGGATCAGCGGCGCGAAGAAAATCTTCGCAGCCTACGGCCGCACCGAGGATGTGTTGGCGTGGGTGGGCGACGCGAGCTACAACCGCGTCGGCTTCAACTCCGGCTCGTCCTCACTCACCTCGAAGCTCGTCGCCGGCACTTCGGCGAAGGTGCCGAATCCGCAGGGCTCCGATTTGTGGCTCGACGAGTTCAGCCGCACGGACAGCCTCGATTTCACCGTCAACGTGCCTGACGGCATCTCGGTGATCATCGTCTCGGATGGCACAAACCCGGCGCCGCGAACGCTCGCCATCCGATGGCCGCTCGACAACCGCACCCCGTGGTCCGGTCCACTCATCGTCGGTGGGATCGTTCTCCTTCTCGTGGGACTCGCGCTGTACCTGTGGGGACTCGCTCACCTGCGACGATCCCGCGGACCGCGCCGGAAAAGCTCGAAGATGCCAAAGGTGCCGCGCCAGCGCCGCTATCGGCCGCGCAAACCCAAAGCGGTCGCTCCGAGGGGGGGCCGGCGGTCCACCCGACGACGCATGGTCGCACTCCTGCCCGTACTGGTGCTCGGAGGTTTCGCCCTCAGCGGATGTTCGGCGAATTCCTGGCCCGAGTTCGTGACCGGGGCCGCCTCCGCGACACCCACAGCCACAGCATCCTCTCTTCGAGCCGGATCGGGCGTGACGCCTCCCGCGGTCACGGTTCCCCAGGTGAAGGTCATTCTTTCGCGAATCTCTGCGGTCGCGGCGAAGGCCGATGCCGATAAGGATGTCGAGCTCGCCAAGACCCGCTTCGAAGGCGCGGCCCTCGACCTTCGCGCCGCCAACTATGCCATTCGCAAAGTTGATGACACCCAACCCGCGCTCGACGCGATTCCCGCGAGCTCCGCGAGCGTGATCCTGCCGCAGCAGACCTCGAAGTGGCCACGTGTGGTCTTCACCGTCGTGGTGAATCCCACCGATAAAAAGGTACCGCCCATGGGACTCATGCTCGAACAGAAGACTCCCCGCTCGGACTACAAGGTGCAGTATGCGACGGCACTGGAGGCCGGTGTCGTTCTGCCCAAACTAGCCGCGACGGAACTGGGTGCGCCCCGCCTCCCCCCGGACGGCAAACTGCTGACGCTCGAGCCGTCGAAGATCGCGCTCGCCTACGGTGACATCATCGAGAAGGGGGCGGCGAGCCCGGCGACGAAGCTGTTCGACACCAGCAAGGACCTCCTGCTCCAGAAGATCGGACTGGATGCCCCGACCACCGGTCGAAAAGCGCTGCAGGCCGCCCTCCCGGCGACGGCGAAGATGGAATTCGCCAACACGGTGGGTTCCTACGACAGCATCACTCTCGGAAGCAACGACTCCGGGGCGATCGTGGCCGTCTCTCTCACCGAGACGGTCACGGTCACCCCGGTTCAGGCCGGCGCTGCCGTGAACCCCGAAGGCCTGGTGAAGTCGCTGTCCGGCGTCACCGGCTCGACCAAGGGCACGGTCGCGGTCTACGGCGACCAGTTATTGTTCTATGTGCCGAGTGTGAACAGCAAGACCCAGAAGATCTCGTTGCTCGGTTACGCGACCGGTCTCACATCGGCTAAGGAGCTCCCGTGACCTCGATTCCCCCCGCCACCCGCGCGAACCTGCGCGGAGCCGTCGACCTTTCTTCGCTCGTGCGACCACCGGTCGCGCCGCCGGGTGCCGGCCCCGCCGCGGGGGTCACCGTCCCGTCGTTGGTCGTCGAATCCTCCGACGCCTCCTTCACCGGCATTCTCGATCTCTCACAGACCGTGCCGGTAGTGGTGGAACTCTATGTCGGCGAGCCTTCGGCCACCCTCATCCGCGTCATCACCGCCTATGCGGGGCGTATCGTGCTCGCGACGGTGGATGCCTCGGCCAACCCGCAGCTCACCCAGGCTTTCCACGCGGAGTCGGCTCCGACCGTTGCCGCGGTGATCGGCGGACGTCCGATCGCGCTCTATGAGGGCGACCTTCCGGAGGCGGATGTGAAGCAGGTGCTCGAACAGCTGCTCACCCTCGCAGCCCAGCAGAACGTGACCGGAACCGTGACGCCGCCGGAGCCGGGGGCTGAGCCGGTCGAGCAGCCGTTGCCGCCGCACCATCAGGAGGCCTATGACGCGATCGCCGCGGGGGACTTCGAGACTGCCATCAGGGAATACCGCACGGCGATAGCCCAGGACCCGCGCGACCGGCTGGCCGTGGCGGGACTCGCGCAGGTGTCCTTGCTCGCCCGGCTCGGCTCCGGTACCGCTGCGGAGATTCGGGATGCCGCGGCCGCGGCGCCCACGGACGTCGACGCGCAGCTCGCTGTCGCCGATCTCGACGTCTCCGGGGGGCACCTGGACGACGCGTTCGACCGACTGCTTGCACTCTTTCCCGCTCTCGACCAGCCGGGCAAGGACCGGGTGCGCACCCGGCTGCTCGACTATTTCGAAATCGCCGGGACTGACGATCCGCGCGTCGTAGCCGCGCGCCGACGCCTCACGGGCCTGCTGTACTGACCCTCGAGTCGGTCGTTCGCGGCGACTGTGCGTAGCGCAGGTGACTCTGCGCTACGAAAGTCGCGCCGTGGCGGAACTCTGCGCCCGAAAGTTGACCGCGCGGCCGAACGTCTCGCGGCAGAGTCAACGAATGGCAGCGGTGTTGCGGCGCCGGGGCTAGCGCCTCAGCTTGAGCCAGAGGCCGGCGAGCGGAGGCAACGTCACCTCCGCCGATGCCGGACGTCCGGCCCACGGGGTCTCGGTGGCCTCCACCGCGCCGAAGTTTCCGACTCCCGAGCCGCCGTATTCGGTGGCATCCGTGTTCAGGATCTCGTCCCAGATGCCCGCAAAGGGAAGCGCAACCCGATATGGCCCCACCGGGTTGCCGCCGAAGTTCATCAGCACGGCGATCGGATTGCCGTCGTTGTCCCAGCGCAGGAACGAGACCGCGTTGTGCTCGGCGTCGCCGGCATCGATCCATTCGAATCCGCCCGGGTCGTTGTCGCGGGACCAGAGCGAGGGCTGGTCGCGGTACACCCGGTTCAGTTGGCTGACCAGGGTGAGCAGTCCGCGATGAATCGGCTGGTCGAGGATCCACCAATCGAGCCCGCGCTCCTCGCTCCATTCCGACGGCTGGCCGAACTCGGACCCCATGAACAGCAGCTGCTTGCCCGGGTGCGACCACATGAAAGCGAGATAGGCGCGCAAATTGGCGAGCTTCTGCCACTGGTCACCGGGCATCTTGTGCAACAGCGAGCCCTTGCCGTGCACGACCTCGTCGTGGCTGATCGGCAGCAGGAAGTTCTCGGTGAAGGCATACACCATGCTGAAGGTGATCTCGTTGTGGTGATACGACCGGTACAGGGGGTTCTCCGCCATGTAGGAGAGGCTGTCGTGCATCCAGCCCATGTTCCACTTGAGGCCGAAGCCGAGGCCCGAGGCCCCAGTCGGCCGGGTGACGCCGGGCCACGCGGTCGACTCCTCCGCGATCATCACGATGCCGGGGTTGCGCTTGTAGGCGGTGGCGGTCACTTCCTGCAGGAAGCTGATGGCCTCGAGGTTCTCTCGGCCGCCATTGACGTTCGGCAGCCAGTCATCCGCTTCTCTCGAATAGTCGAGATAGAGCATCGAGGCGACCGCATCGACCCGCAGGCCGTCGATGTGGAAGTCCTCGATCCAGTAGGTCGCGTTCGCGACGAGGAAGTTGCGCACCTGTGAGTCGCCGAAATTGAAGACCAGCGTGCCCCAATCTCGCTGTTCTCCGCGGCGCGGATCGGAGTGCTCATACAGGGGCTGTCCGTCGAAATTGGCCAGCGCCCACTCGTCCTTGGGGAAGTGTGCGGGCACCCAGTCCATCAGCACGCCGATGCCGGCCTGATGAAGTCGGTCGATGAGATAACGCAGGTCGTCCGGATGTCCGAAGCGGCTGGTCGGCGCGAAGTAGCCGGTCACCTGGTAGCCCCACGACCCGCCGAACGGATGCTCGGCGAGCGGCATGAACTCGACGTGGGTGAAGGCGGTCTCCAGAAGGTAGGCGATCAGTTCATCGGCGAGGGAGCGGTAGTCGAGCCCCGGACGCCACGAACCGACGTGCATCTCGTAGACGCTCATCGGAGAGTTGTGAGGGTCGCGCTCACCGCGGCGACGCAGCCAGTCGGAGTCACCCCACTCGTAGAGCGTCTGGCCTACCTTCGAGGCGGTGGCGGGCGGAATCTCCGTGTAGCGGGCCATCGGATCGGCCCGCTGCACCCAGCGACCGTCGGCGGTGAGCAACTCGAACTTGTACGCGGTGCCGGGAGCGAGACCCGGCACGAAGAGCTCCCAGACCCCGTTGTCGTCGAGGCGTCGCATGGCGTGTCCGACGCCGTACCACCCGTTGAAGTCGCCGAGCACCCGCGCGGCCTTCGCATGCGGAGCCCAGACGGAGAAGCTCGTGCCGACCACGTCTTCGTGCGGCCGGAAGTGTGATCCGAACACCTGCCAGAGCTGCTCGTGGCGCCCCTGGCCCCACAGGTACAGGTCGAGCTCGCCCACCGAGGGGACGAACCGGTAGGGGTCATCTGCCACCCAGTCCGGTCCATTGGAGTAGGTCGTCTCGACCCGGTAGGACTGGCCGTGCCCGGTGGTGGTTCCCTGCCAGAGGCCGTCGGCAAGATGGGTAAGCGGCACGCGGCTGCCGTCGGCACGAATCGCGGTCACCGAATTGGCGAGCGGGCGGATGACGCGGATGATGAAGCCGCCGTCAACTGGGTGCTGGCCGAGGGTCGCGTGCGGTTGGGGGTGGCGGCCTTCCACCAACGAGGCAACATGGTCGGGGTGCAGGCCGGTAAGCGCAGGGACCGATTTCGCGCCTGGCTTCACCGCCGGCGACTTTTTGGGTGTCCTGGACGGTTCCTTCGCCATTTACTTGCCTCTCGGGAGTTCGACACGCAGGATGTGCACTGGCTCGACGAAGGCGTCGAGCCGCACGAAGTTCTGCCGGCCCCAGGTGAACCGCTGCTTGGTGATCAGATCGGTCACCTCGAAGGGCTCGTCCGCGCCGACACCGAACCGGGTGGGGTCGAGGTAGACCGTCGTCTCCCGTGCCGAATGCGGATCGAGGTTGGCCACGACGATGATGGCGTCACCGCGACCGGAGCGGGTGAATCTGCCGTCGAGGTATTTGCTGTAGACGATGATCGAGGTGTCGTCGCTCCAGTGGATGTCGAGATTGCGCAGCTGGCGCAGCGCCGGATGCTCCGCTCGGATCTTGTTCAACTGTGTGAGGTAGGGCGCAAGGGACCGCCCGGCGCCCTCCGCGGCGGCGAAATCCCGTGCCTTGTACTCGTACTTCTCGTTGTCGATGTTCTCTTCCGAACCGGCCCTCGCCACGTTCTCGAAGAGTTCGTAGCCGGCGTAGACACCCCAGCTCGGCGAGGCGGTCGCTGCGAGCGCCGCGCGGATCTTGTAGGCCGGCGGCCCGCCGAACTGCAGGAACTCGGTGAGGATGTCCGGCGTGTTCACGAACAGATTCGGCCGGAAGTACGCTGCGTGTTCGTGCGAGATTTCGGTGAAGAATTCCTCGAGCTCCACCTTGGTGTTGCGCCAGGTGAAGTAGCTGTAGGACTGCTGGAATCCGGCCTGGCCAAGGGAGTACATCATTGCGGGGCGGGTGAACGCCTCCGCGAGGAAGACCACGTCAGGGAATTCCGTGTTCACCTGGTGCAGCATCCACTCCCAGAATTGCAGCGGCTTGGTGTGCGGGTTGTCGACCCGAAAGATCGTCACGCCGAGGCCGATCCAGTACCTGACGATCCTCAGCACCTCGGTGCGGATGCCGATCGGGTCGTTGTCGAAATTGATCGGATAGATGTCCTGGTATTTTTTCGGGGGATTCTCGGCGTAGGCGATCGATCCGTCGGGGAGAGTGGTGAACCATTCGGGGTGCTCGACAACCCACGGATGGTCGGGTGAACACTGCAGCGCCAGGTCGATGGCAACCTCGAGACCGTTGTTCTTCGCGGTGTCGACGAACGCCTCGAAGTCCTCGACAGTTCCAAGATCGGGGTGGATTGCGTCATGGCCGCCGTCTTTCGACCCGATGGCCCACGGCGAACCGGGATCGTTCGGACCGGGATTGAGCGTGTTGTTCGGTCCCTTCCTGAAACTCACACCGATCGGGTGGATGGGCGGAAGGTAGATCACGTCGAAGCCCATGCCGGCCACGGTGGGGAGCCGACGAGCGGCGGTGCGGAAGGTGCCGCTCGTCCAGGAGCCGTCCTTAGCCATCCTGGCGCCCTCCGACCGCGGGAAGAACTCGTACCAGCTGCCGACACCGGCGCGGGAGCGTTCGACGCGCACGTCGAGCGGAAGGCTCAGAGTGGTGAGGCTCGCCAGCGGGGTCCTATCGATCTCCGCGGTGACGCGGGGGTCGAGCGCGACCTCGAACCGCGCCGCGGGGGAGAGGCTGCGTGTGCTCATGACTTTCGCGGCGTCCTGAAGGATTTTGCTGGTCGGGGCCTTCTTCAGCGCCCGCGCCAGCAATTCTGAGCCCATCAGCAGCATGAGCTTCACATCGATTCCGGCCGGGATCTTGATCGTGGCGTTATGCAGCCAGCCGGCCCAATCGTCGTTCCATGCCTGCACGCTGTACACCCAGGTGCCCTGCAGGTCGAGAAGCACCTCGACCTCCCAGCGATCGAGGCCGAGCCCCACCTCGTGCATTCGATGCTTCGACTGCACGCCGTCGGGTGTCGACAGCAGGAGGTCGACACCGAGGATGTCGTGGCCTTCCTTGAAGACGGTCGCCTGAAACGGCACGACCTCACCGACAAAGGCTTTCGCCGGCCAGGTATCATCGGGCTGCTGGGGAGAGAGGTTCCGGATCGGAATGCGGCCCATCTGTGGTTCATAGACAATCGTCACCCTTCGACCGTAGCGGCTCGGCAGGAGAATCTCTGCCCCTTGACTCCGCGGTCGCGCACCCCGGTTTGGACCAAACAGGGTCGGCTCGTGTTCAACCGGCTGCTTTCAGCCTTTAGGGTGTAACGGTGAAGGCTATCCGTCGATTTACCGTCCGCACCGTTCTTCCCGATGTGCTTGCACCGCTTGAAGAACTCGCCACCAATCTCCGCTGGTCCTGGCATTTGCCGACCCGCCGTCTATTCGAAGACATCTCGCCGGAACTGTGGGAGTCGAGCGGTCACGATCCGATCGGCCTGCTCGGCGAAATCGAGCCGAACCGTCTGAAGGAGCTCGCTGCCGATCAGGACTTCGTGGCACGCGCGGCGGCCCTCTCCCATGACCTACACACCTATCTCACGGAGCCACGCTGGTACCAACAGGCGGTGAAGGAGGGCGCACCGAAGTCGATCGGCTATTTTTCGCCGGAATTCGGTATCGCTGCGGCCCTGCCCCAGTACTCCGGCGGACTCGGCATCCTCGCCGGAGACCATCTCAAAAGCGCGTCGGACCTCGGCGTGCCGATCGTAGGCGTCGGCCTCTTCTACCGGTCGGGGTACTTCGCGCAGTCCATCTCCCGCGAAGGCTGGCAGCAGGAGTCGTACCCGGTGCTCGACCCGGATGGGCTGCCGCTCTCGGTGCTCCGCCATCCTGACGGCACGGCTGCGCAGGTCGCGCTCGCACTGCCGGGCGGTCGCGCGTTGTTCGCGCGGGTCTGGCAGGTTGCGGTGGGCCGCATCCGCCTGCTTCTGCTCGATACCGACATTCCGGAGAACGAGGATTCTCTTCGGTCGGTCACTGACCGACTGTACGGCGGAGGGGGGGAACATCGTCTGCTCCAGGAGCTGCTGCTCGGCATCGGGGGGGTGCGCGCCATCAAGCTTCTTGTCGAGTTGACGGACGCGGCGGCGCCCGAACTCTTCCACACCAACGAGGGCCACGCCGGATTCCTCGGCCTTGAGCGCATCAGCGACCTGATCGGCGAAGGCCTGTCCTTCGCCGAGGCTCTGCAGGTGGTGCGCGCGGGGACCGTCTTCACCACTCACACCCCGGTGCCCGCCGGGATCGATCGCTTCGATTCCTCCCTGGTGCAGCAGTATTTCTCCACCGACCTGCTGCCCGGAGTCGGGGTCGACGACGTGCTTGCGCTCGGCGCCGAAGATTACGAGGGCGGTACCCCACACACCTTCAACATGGCGGTGATGGGGCTGCGTCTCGGCCAGCGTGCCAACGGCGTCTCCCGGTTGCACGGCGAAGTGAGCCGCGGCATGTTCGGGGCGCTCTGGCCGGGGTTCGACGCCGATGACGTTCCGATCACCTCGGTGACGAACGGCGTGCATGCCCCCACCTGGACCGACCCGTCCCTGGTCGCCCTCGCGGTCGACCGGCTCGGCACGCCAGACACCACGACGGCCGACTGGTCATCCGACGCGGTGAGCGACGCAGACCTGTGGAACGTGCGAAACGGCATGCGTAAACAGCTGGTGACGGATGCCCGCGCCCGCGTTTCCGAAGCGTGGGCCGAGCAGAATCCTGGCCTCTTGGACCCGTCGTGGTTCTCCCAGCTGTTGGACCCGGATGTGTTGACGATCGGATTCGCCCGCCGCGTGCCGACGTATAAGCGGCTCACGCTCATGCTTCACGACCCCGACCGTCTTCGTTCGATCCTGCTTTCCACCGAACATCCGGTGCAGATCGTGATCGCCGGCAAGTCGCATCCGGCCGATGACGAAGGCAAGCGACTTATCCAGAAGCTCGTGGAGTTCTCCCAGGAGCCCGAGGTACGCAAGCGAATCGTGTTCCTGCCGAACTACGACATCGCTATGGCCCAACTGCTCTACCCGGGCACGGACATCTGGCTCAATAATCCGTTGCGCCCGCTCGAGGCCTGCGGCACGTCGGGCATGAAGGCGGCGCTGAACGGCTCCCTCAACCTTTCCATTCTCGACGGCTGGTGGGCGGAGTTCTACGACGAGGAGAACGGCTGGGCCATCCCGAGTGCGGATTCGGCCGGGGATTCCGCCGAGCGGGACAAGCTCGAGGCCGACTCCCTGTACGACCTCATCGAACACCAGATCGCGCCCAGGTTCTATGATCGCGGGGCCGACGGGGTTCCGACTCGGTGGGTGGAGTCGATCCGTCACACCCTGTCGACCCTCTCCTTCGACCTGTCCGCCGACCGCATGGTCCGCGAATACGTGGAGCGGCTGTACGTGCCATCCGCTGCGGCGCACCGCACGATCTCGGCGGATCAGTACGCGCCGGCTCGCGCCCTGGCCGCGTGGAAGTCCCGAGTGACTGCGGCCTGGCCGCAGGTATCGGTGGCTCATGTCGAGTCGGGGGGAGTGGATGCCGTTCCGCAGGTCGGGGACGAGCTTCACGTTCGCGCCCATGTGAACCTGGCGGGCCTGACCCCGGCGGATGTCGCGGTGGAGGTCGTCTACGGGCGAGCGCGGGAGAACGACCGGCTGGAGAGCCCGCAGAAGGTCGAGCTCCTGCCGTCGCCCTCCGTGAGTGACCCGGCCCAGTTCATCGGAACCGTGGTGCTGTCGCGGGCCGGGAGCTTCGGCTACAACGTTCGAGTCGTGCCCCGTCATCCCCTGCTGGCGAGTCCGGCCGAACTGGCGCTCATCGCCGTCGCTTCGTAGTAGGCGCGTAACGATCGACTCGTGACGGGCCTCTGAAACGGCCCCCGGGAGCACTGCCCGGGGGCCTTCGTCGTGTGATGGAACGGGTGCCACTGTGCAACCATCCGGCCGCAGGGTCAACTGCGCTACGCAGAGTTTTGTATGGGATCGTTCCAGCGGCTCGAGGCTCGTGCGTGAGGGGCGCGATCGCAACACCGCTCCCGTTCGTGCACTGTGCTGCGGATCGTTCGCCCGCATGGTCAACGTGTGGGCGCAGAGTCCCGCCGGAGTGTGACTTTCGGCGCACATTCGCCCGGAAATGCGCGACATGTCGCGGCAGCTGATCTCCGCTCGGGGTCAGGTTCATGCGCACGAAGTGGCGCCGCAGTCGTGTACCCCGACCCTCACTGTCGTGTACCCCGCCCGGGAGGGATGCCGAGGCGGCATACTTCGGAATCGGTTGTTTTTGACTCGACAGGGCATTGATCTCATCGTTCTGTGAGGAGTTTGTGATTGTTTGATCGCTGAGGCCGGTATATCGTTGTGCCCCGCTCTGGGGGTGCATGGAGGATAGACAATGTGGTCTGTCCTCCGTATTGTTCTTAGCGGGGAAGGTGCCCGACGACAAGCCGAGAGGCGAAATCGCCTGGCATGACGGCCGGTGAGCAGCTCCTGAAACCGGCCACACAGACTCGACAACCTCGTGCCGATCACGGGGTCACTGCCGCTCTGCGGCACAGGGAAACGAACGGCGAGCTCCCGCCCGCCCACACCCGACACTCGGTGTCGCGAAAGGAACGAAAATGAACAAGCTCCTCACAGGCGCAATCGCCGGTGCTGCCGGTGTCGCCCTCCTCCTCGGCGGTGCGGGAACCTTCGCCCTCTGGAACTCCAGCGCATCGGTCGCCGGCGGAAACATCGTCGCCGGCAACCTGCTCGTCGCCGACACCGGCACGGCAGGCACCTGGACGGCGAACGGCACGGCCGTGACGCTCTCGAGCTTCAAGGCGGTGCCCGGAGACGTGCTCAGCTACACGAAGACCATCGCCGTGACCGCGACCGGAAACAACCTCGTTGCAACGCTCGGCCTCGGATCCTCATCCATCACGCCGACGAGTGCCTCCGCTGCAGACACAGCTCTCGCGGCCTATCTCACCAAGTCGGCCGTACTGTCGGCGACGGGAACCGGCATCGCGGCCAGCGGTGCCAATTACACGATCACCGCCGGCACCGCGGGGGTCAGCCAGAACGTCACCGTCACCGCCACAATCACGTTCCCGAAGAATGCTGCCGCCGGCTTCGAGAACAACACCAAGCTCGGCTCTGTGAGCCTCGACAACCTGACAGTCGCCCTTACCCAGAACTAGTCAGACCCGCACGCGTGCCCGCCACCCGAGGGCGGGCACGCGTGCGATCGGCCCCGGGCCGAACCCTCTGTTCGCAGCAATTTCCCTCGGAAAGGCGGTGCCACTGATGACCACACTCACCCGCACCGTTGCCACCCGAGCGGGGCGACATGTCGCCCGCCGAAGCATCCGCTCCCTCATTTGCGTACGTTCGATGATGATGACCACCGTCGCGCTTCTCGTCGCCATCGGCCTCGCGACGGTCGCCACCGGCGGAACCTATGCCCTATGGAACAGGTCGCAGCCCGCCGCTTCGAACGCGGTAATCGTGTCGGGCAATGCCGAGTTGACAGTGACCTCGCCGCTCGCGCTGCCCACGACGCCGATGTATCCGGGTTCGCCCACCCTCTACGGGTCGGCCACCCTGAAGAACACCGGAACGATCCCGCTCACCCTTCGCATCGCCGGGTTGACGGTGCCGACCGCCAACGCCTTCACCCAGTCGCTGAAGATCGGCTTCGCCAGGGCGGCGGATGTCGCGAGCTGCACTGCGGGCATGGTCACCACTGCCTGGGTGTACAGCACCTTCGCTTCGCCCACCGTTGCTACCATCGGAACTGCAGTCCCCGTCGGCCAGTCGCCGGTCCTGTGCGTCTCCGTGCAGGTCTCCGGTGCGCCGGGCAACACCGCGCAGGGTCAGAATGCCCTGAACTTCGTCGCCGCCCTAGACGGGATCCAGAATTGAGTACCAGAGGCAGCCAACGACGCGCGACGCGCATCCGGTTCCCGCGTGGTGCCATCATCACCGGGCTCACCGCGTTTCTCGTTTTCGCCAGCGTTGGGGTCGCCGCCGCGGTGTGGACCGCGCCGTCGCCGCTCGGCTCCACGGTTAAAGCGGGAACCCTCTCGGTATCCGTCTCTCCGGCCGATATAGCGAAACTCACCGTGGTCTACTCGCCGACGAAATTGTCATTCACCTCCGCGATCTCGGTCGCGAATACCGGAGATATCCCCGCGAACTACAGCGTGCAGATCAAGGCGGCGAGCAACGGACTCTCTGATACAACGACTCTCACCGGCTGGATAGCCTCATCGGCCTCACCGTGCACCGCCGCCGCCGCCGTTCCGGCGCAGTCGGCAAGCGCCGTCCTGTCCACCGGACTCTCGGCACCCGACTCCGTTGCCGTCGGTGCCGTCGACGTCTTCTGCGTGCGCACGAGCATTCCGGCCGGTTATGCGACGACGGTGGGACCGGCATCCGTTCCGACGGTGACCCTCAGTTTCACTCAGGGTTCCTGGAACGGGTCGTCCAGCGCATCGGCTACCCAGACCGTGGCAGACACTCTCGCCCCGAGCGTCCCCGGCACTCCCGTCGCGTCGGCCACCACCGCCGCGAAGACGACTCTCGCCTGGGCGGCTTCGAGCGACAACGTCGCCGTCACCAACTACGACATCTTTCGTGACGGCGCCCTCGTCGGCACGGTCACGTCCCCGGCCACCACCTTCACCGACTCCCGGCTCACCGGAGCGACGGGCTATGCCTACACGGTGCGCGCGCGAGATGCCGCGGGCAACGTTTCGCCCGCGTCCGCGGGGCGCGGCGTGACCACCGCGGCATTCGACACCTCGGTGAACTACCAGGTGAGGTTCACCTCGGCCGACCTCTGTATCGACGCAGGAGCGTCCCCTGGCGCGAATGGAAGCGCCCTGGTCACCCTCGCCTGCCAGGCCGGACGCAACCAGACCTGGCAGTTCGTCAACGTGTCGGGCGCCAACTACAAGATCGTCTCCACAGCGACCCCGTCGCTGGCGTGGGACATTTACGGCGCCCGCACCGATGATGGTGCGCCCGCAATCACCTGGAACTTCACCGGAAATGACAACCAACTCTGGACGATCGCCTCCGCGGGCAACGGAACGGTCAGATTCGCGAGCGTGAGGAGTGGCAAGTGCCTCACCCTCAACAGCACCACCCCGAACTCGCCGGTGCAGCAGCTCACCTGCGCCGGAACCGCCGCCCAAACGTTCACGCTCAGCCAGCTGCCGTGATGCCCTACGGAATACCGGCCCTCGCGGCGACGATCGCCGTCGCGCTCGGGCTGGTGCTCGGTGGCGCGGTGGCCCCGGTCTCCGCGGCGAGTGCCGGGATTCCGGTCTCCGCCGCGAGTGACAGCCTTCTGGTGAGCCGGGACGGCATCACCTTCGCCCCGACCATCGGCGGCGGCCTGTTCGAGGGGGCCGGTCTGCTCGTTCCCGGGCAGTCGGTGAGCCGGTCGCTCTGGATCCGAAACCCCACCGCAGCGGCCGCTGCCCTGCGCGTGAGCATCCGCAACTTGGTGTCCACCTCCACCGAATTTGCCATCGGCGTCAGCCTCACGGCGACGGATTCAGTGCCCGGCTCCCGGCCGACCACCCGTTCGCTGTCCACCCTCGGAGCCTGCGAGGTGCTGAGCTCCGCGCCATCCATCGCCGCCGGAGGCACGGTCGTCCTCACTCTCACCATGACTATGGCTGACCTCAGGGCCGCGGCGGCCCGGTCGTCTCGCGCATCGCTCGATCTCCTGGTGGCGATGCGGGATGCCGCGGCGGGTAGGTTCTCCGGATCCGCGTGCCGGGACAATGGCATCCTCCTCGCCGATACTGGCGGTTTTCGAACGGTGGCCTTCACCGGCGGCTCCGTTCCCGTGCCCCTGGTCGTCGGCGGCGGGATTCTGCTCGGCATCGGAATCTGCTTGGTCCTGGCTCGACGTCGACGAGAATCAGAGAGTGACTGACGACTCGAGCAACGCCGGTGATCCCGCCGGGGCGCTTCCAACCCGCCGGCGCCGCGATCGTTCGCGTTCCCGGTCGACTCAGAAGGGTCTCGCCCACTATCTCGGCCTGGCGCTGAGCGGTGCGCTGCTCGTGCTCGTGCTCGCCCTTGCCGCGTTGGTCGTGGTGATTCCCAAGCTGGCCGGCGGCATCCCGCTCACGGTGCTCACGAGTTCGATGATCCCCCGGTTTCCTCCCGGCACCCTCGTCGTCGACGTGCCGGTGAAAACCGATGACCTGCGAGTCGGGGATGTCGCCACCTACCAGATCGCGTCGGGCAAGCCGGGCGTGATCACGCATCGCATCATCGCCATCCAGAACGATTCGAACGGGAAGCGCACCTTCACATTCAAGGGAGACAACAACAGCCAGCCCGACCCGGGGCAGATTCTCGCCGAGCAGGTGCAGGGGCGCGTCTGGTATTCGTTGCCGTACATCGGCTATGCCAATAATGCGGTCAACGGTGAGAACAAGACCTGGATCGTCCCGCTGGTCGCCGGTCTCCTCTTCGCCTATGCGGCCTATACCGTGGCGACGGCGATCCTGTCCGCCCGGCGGCAGCGACGTCGACGGGCCCGACGTACGGCCTCCTCGCCCTGAACGCCCCTGCAGGCCCCGACAGCACGAGCGGAGCGGACGGGCAGCCTCAGTCGCGGGCGATGGCCGCCACGATTGCGGCGGTCGCCCGCACCAGGTCCTTCGGCGTGAGTTCGATGTCGAAGCCGCGGCGTCCACCGGAGACGAACACCGTGTCGAAGAGTTCCGCCGTTTCGTCGAGCACCGTGCGCAGGACGGTCTTCTGGCCGATCGGGCTGATTCCGCCGATCAGGTAGCCGGTGCGCCTTTCGGCAAGAGCGGCGTCTGCCATCGCCGCCTTCTTCCCTTCGAGCACGCTGGCCAGGGCTTTGAGATCGAGCCTTCCGGAGACCGGAACGATGGCCACCGCGAGGCGGCCGTCGACATCCGCCACCAGCGTCTTGAACACCCGATCCGGGCGAAGGCCGAGCGTTGACGCGGCCTCGAGCCCGAACGAGGTGGTGGCGGGGTCGTGCGGGTAGTGGTGCTCCACAAAGGGGATGCCGAGCATCGCCAGGGCGATGGTGGCCGGAGTCGCGGTCACGGGCAGTGCGCGAGGAACAGCTGCATCGACGCCGGCGCGAGGGTCAGTTCGGAACCGGGTGAGTGCGTCTCAGCAGCGGCATGGTCGTCGGCGCTGTTCCAGAGCAGTTCGTAGGATGCCACCCCAGTATGCTCCGGCAGGCAGACGGTCTCCGGCGTCTCCAGTCCGTGCACGATGAGCAGGATGCGGTTGAATTCCTCGAACTCGGGGGTGGATGCCGCGAGGTACTGCAGGGTGCGCTCGCTTGGAGAGTCCCAGTCCTGGATCGACATGGACAGTCCCTCTTTGTTGAACCAGTCCATCTGGGTCGCCGACGGCACGCTCTCGCCGAAGATGCCGAATCGGATCGGACGCAGTGCCGGGTTCGCCTGGCGCAACCGCAACAGTTTCTGCGAGATCAGCAGCAGCTCGTCCTGCCAGTCCTCGTGCTCCCACGGGAGCCATGTCAGCTCGCTGTCATGGCAGTAGGCGTTGTTGTTGCCGCGCTGGCTGCGTCCGAATTCGTCGCCCGCCGTGATCATGGGCAGTCCGGCGGAGAGGAGCAGCGTTCCCAGGAGGTTGCGGATCGCCTTCTCCCGTGCGGTAAGGATGGTCGCGTCATGCGTCGCCCCCTCGACCCCGTAGTTGAACGAGTGGTTGTCGTCGGTGCCGTCGCGATTGTTCTCGCCGTTTCCGAGATTGTGCTTCTGGTTGTACGCGGTCAGGTCGGCGAGCGTGAAGCCGTCGTGGGCCGTGACGAAGTTCACCGAGGCGAGCGGCCCCCGCTCCTGCGAAAACACGTCCGCCGATCCCGAGAGCTTCGACGCGAGCTGCCCGATACCGATCGGAGCGATGCCGTCGGCGCGGGCCGCGGCGATGTCGGTGAGCCAGAAGTTGCGGGCACGATCGCGAAAGCCGTCATTCCACTCCGACCAGGGTTCGGCGAAGTTGCCGACCTGCCAGCCGCCTGGCCCGACGTCCCACGGCTCGGCGATCATCTTCACCCCCTGCAGCCCGGGATCGGACGCGATGGCCTCGAGCAGCGGATGGCAGTGGTCGAAGTCCATTCGCTCGTTGCGACCGAGGGTTGCGGCGAGGTCGAACCGGAAGCCGTCGACCTGCACTTCGTTCGCCCAGTAGCGCAGCGAATCGAGCACGAGTCGCTGGGCTGCGGGCGCGGAAAAATTCACGGTGTTGCCGCATCCGGTCACATCGACGTAGTTGCCCCTGCCGTCCTGGCGGTAATAGGAGGCGTTGTCCAGTCCGCGCAGGGAGGTGGTCGGGCCGTCCCGTCCCTCTTCGGCGGTGTGGTTGTAGACGACATCGAGCACGACCTCGAGGCCGGCCTCGTGCAGGAGCTTGACCATGCCCTTGAATTCCCTGAGCACCGCGCCGGTGCCTCCGAACTGCGCCGTTCGACTGGCGTAGGCCGCATGGGGAGTGAAGAAGTTGAGGGTGTTGTACCCCCAGTAGTTGCTGAGTCCCTGCTTGATGAGACGCTGTTCGGTCACGAACTGGTGCACCGGAAGGAGCTCGATCGTCGTGACGCCGAGATCCTTGAGGTAGTCGATCGCCGTCTCGTGGGCCAGCCCGGCGTAGGTGCCGCGAAGCTCCTCCGGAACGGCGGGGTTGAGCTTGGAAATTCCCTTGGCGTGGGCCTCGTAGAGCACGGTGTGGTCGAGGGGCACGTTCGGTTTGGTGGCGCCGGCCCAGTCGAAGGCGTCATCCTGCACATAGCTGCGCCACTCGCCGGACGAGGTGCGAGCCAAGCCGCGAGAGTAGGGGTCGATCAGGTGCAGGGTGGAGTCGAAGCTGTGGGCCGCTCCGCCTGGGCCGCTCGCCCGCAGGGAATACCGGGTGCCGGCCACCAGGTTCGGTGAGGTTCCTGACCAGACGTTGTGGGCATCCTGCTGCAGCGGGATGGTCTCTGAGATCCAATTCGGATCCCGGCTTCCCAGAATGCACAGTTCGATCGCGGTGGCGCTGGCCGACCACACTTTCAGCTCGCCACCGGCGGGGGTGACGTGCACGCCGAGGTCCCGCAGCGGGTCAGGAACGGTCAGCACATCGACAGTCGGATCGGTCACAGGCATGCGTTCTAGAGTAGAGACTCCGTGAGTCCTGCGGGTTACGGCGCGTGCGCTACTGGAGGTGTCGTCTGTGACCGTGTATCTCGACCACGCCGCGACGACGCCGATGCTGCCCGAGGCGATCGCGTCCTACGCTGATGCCCTCGGCATCGTCGGGAATCCGTCTTCGATCCATTCCCAGGGCCAGAATGCCAAGCGGATGCTCGAGGAGGCACGCGAGCGCGTCGCCGCCTCCCTCGGCTGCGACCCGATCGAGGTCGTGTTCACCTCCGGCGGCACGGAGGCGGTGAACCTGGCGGTGAAGGGACTGTATTGGGCGCGTGTCGCCCGCGGGGCGGGAAACCGCATCCTGGTGCCGCGCGGTGAGCATCACGCCACCATCGACACGGTCGAATGGCTCGAGCGTCACGAGGGGGCGGTAGTCGAGTGGCTGCCGATCGATGAACTCGGTCGGGTGCGGCTGGAGGAGCTGGCCTCCTGCCTGGAACGCTTCGACGACATCGCGCTCGTGACTCTGCTGTGGGCAAACAATGAGGTCGGCACCGTGCAGCCTGTCGACGAGGTCGTGGCGCTCGCGGCGCGCTGTGGCGTGCCGGTGCACTCGGATGCGATCTCGGCGTACCGGCATCTGCCCATCCACTTCGCCACCTCCGGCCTCGCGGCCCTTTCCGTCTCCGCCCACAAGATCGGTGGCCCGCTCGGCATCGGTGCCCTGGTGCTCGATCGGTCGGTCGCCGTCGTGCCGCTCATCCACGGCGGAGGGCAGCAGCGCGACGTGCGCTCGGGAACCCAGGACGCGCCCGCGGCGATTGCGTTCGGCGTCGCGGCGCAGCATCCGGTGTCGTCGTACGCACCGCTTCGAGACCGCCTGGTCGCCGGCATTCGCACGGCCGTTCCATCGGCCGTGCTCCGCGGCGATCCGGCGTCGGAAGGCCGACTCGACAACAACGCGCACTTCACCTTTCCCGGCTGCGAGGGCGACTCACTCCTCTTTCTGCTCGATGCCGCCGGTGTCTCGGTGAGCACCGGCTCCGCCTGTCGGGCCGGCATCCCCGAGGCCTCGCATGTGCTGCTCGGAATGGGCCTGAGCGAGGCGGATGCGCGGGGGGCGCTGCGCATCACCGTGGGTCATTCCACCACCGAAGCCGACATCGATGCGTTCCTCCGTGCGCTTCCTGCGGCGGTCGCCCGGGCATGGCTCGCCGGACTCAACGACCGGGATGTCGCGGCGCGAGCACACGGTGTCGATGCCTAGCCGCGGAATCGCCCGTTCGGCGATCGCCGCGGCGGCGCTCACACTCCTTCTCGCAGTGGCCGGGTGCACCGCTTCCGTGACGCCTCGCCCCACGGCAACGGAGACCGTGCCGGCCGACCCGGCCCTCCTCTCGACGTTCCCCGATGACTTCACCGGGGAGACGGCACGGGCCGAGACCGTGCGGATCGCGGATGCGATCGTGGCACTGCTGCCCGCATCGATCGTGCTGAATGTCGACAACACCGACCGACTCGTGCCGGCGACGGCCGCATCCGCCCCGTATTACGGGGTCCTGCGCATCATCTCGCTCGAGCCGAGCAACAATCCGGTCGCGATCGCCAAAACGATGGTGCAGAAGCTCGAAGCCTCCGGCTGGACCACGCGGCAGTCCACCACTGACGCGACGGGCGTGCTTCTCGTGACGTTGACGAGCAATCGAAAGCCGAACATCTCCTGGTTTCTCCAGCTGAGCGGCGACCCGAGGGTCGCCGGCCAGTCGGTGATCCACCTCCAGCTCGCGAGCCCCGACCTGCCCGGCTGAGCCTCCCGGTGCGGAATTACCCCGCCAGTCGCCCTGCGTACACTGGAGACCATGAAGGTGCTGGCGGCGATGAGCGGGGGAGTGGACTCCGCTGTTGCCGCTGCACGGGCGGTCGAAGCCGGTCACGAGGTGGTCGGCGTGCACCTGGCGCTCAGCCGGATGCCGGGCACACTCCGCAACGGAGCCCGCGGATGCTGCACCATCGAAGACTCGATGGACGCCCAGCGGGCGGCGAACATCATCGGAATCCCCTACTACGTGTGGGACTTCTCGGAGCGATTCGCGCTCGATGTGGTGGACGATTTCGTGGCGGAGTACTCCGCCGGCCGCACCCCGAACCCGTGCATGCGCTGTAACGAGCGCATCAAATTCGCCGCCCTTCTCGAGAAAGCGCTCGACCTGGGATTCGATGCCGTCGCCACCGGTCATTACGCCACCATCCTCACCGATGCCGACGGCAATCGCGAACTGCACCGGGCCGCCGCCTGGGCCAAGGACCAGTCCTACGTGCTCGGCGTGCTGACCGCAGAGCAGCTCGCACACAGCATGTTCCCGCTCGGGGCCACGCCCTCGAAGGCCGAGGTGCGGGCGGAGGCCGCCGTGCGCGGCTTCAGCGTTGCGACCAAGCCCGACAGTCACGACATCTGCTTCATTCCCGACGGCGACACCCGCGGGTGGCTCGCCGACCGGGTCGGGGCCGAAGCCGGAGTGATTCTCGAACGGGACGGGTCCGTCGTCGGCAGTCACGATGGAGCGGCGGCGTTCACCGTCGGCCAGCGCAAAGGGCTCCACCTCGGTGTGCCCTCGCCGGACGGCCGACCGCGGTTCGTGCTCGAGGTTCGGCCGACGACCAACACGGTCATCGTCGGGCCGAAGGAGGCGCTCGACCTGGCTGAGGTCGCCGGCTCGTCGTTCAGCTGGGCGGGCCGTGCGCCGAACGATCCGCTCACCGAGTTCGAGTGCCACGTGCAGATCCGGGCGCACGCCGACCCGGTGTCCGCCGTGGCCGTGGTGCGGGATGGCGAGCTCGTCATCCGCCCGGATACGCCGCTGAACGGCGTCGCGCCCGGCCAGACCGCGGTGCTGTACCTCGGCACCCGCGTGCTCGGACAGTGCACGATCGACCGCACCGTGTCGGCCGTTCCCCTGCCTGTCGGTGGGTGAACCTAGGCTGGAGGGGTGACCCAGGAGACGGACGGCGCGGAAGACCTCACTCTCGAACGAGCCGGTGAGGAGGCCCTGCGGCTCACGACCCGCATCCTTGAACTGCGTGATGCGTATTACGAGCGCGACGAGACGCTCGTGGCCGACGAGGAATATGACCGGATGCTCCACCGGCTCGAGGAGCTGGAGCGCCTGTTTCCCGAGTTGCAGAGCCAGGACTCGCCCACCCGCACCGTCGGTGGGCGGGCCGAGACGACACTCTTCGCCCCGGTGCGGCACGCCGAGCGGATGCTGAGCCTCGACAACGTCTTCTCCCTCGAGGAATTCGCGGAGTGGGCCGCGCGGGTGGAACGCAATGCGGCCCGTCGCGTCGACTACCTGTGCGAGCTCAAGATCGACGGTCTCGCGATAAACCTGCGCTACGAGCACGGCATCCTCACTACGGCGGCGACGCGCGGCGATGGAGTGGTCGGCGAGGACGTCACCGAGAACATCGCCTTCGTGCCCGGCATCCCGAATCGGCTGGCCGGCACCGGGCATCCGCCGACAGTCGAGGTTCGCGGGGAGGTCTTCTTCGAATCGGCGATCTTCGACCAGCTCAACGCGGACCAGGTGGCGGCGGGTGACCGGGTCTTCGCCAATGCGCGAAACGCGGCATCGGGAAGCCTGCGCCAGGTGGCGGAGAACAAGACCTCGACCCAACTGAAACGCATGCACCGGCGGCTCGGACGATTGAGCATGCTCGTGCACGGCATCGGGGCCTGGCCTGACCCGCCGGTCACCTCCCAGTCCGAGATGTACGGGCTGCTCGCCACGTGGGGGCTTCCGACCAGCACCTACTTTCGTGTCGTGAAGACCGCGGAGGAGGCTGCGGGATTCATCGAGCACTACAGTACGCACCGCGGCAGCGTCGCACACGAGATCGACGGCATCGTGGTGAAGGTCGACGAACTCGAGCTGCACGACGAACTAGGGGCGACGAGCCGCGCCCCGCGCTGGGCGATCGCCTATAAGTACCCCCCGGAGCAGGTCAACACGACGCTGCTCGACATCGTCGTGAGCGTCGGTCGCACCGGCCGTGTCACCCCGTTCGCGGTCATGGAACCGGTGAGGGTCGCCGGTTCGGTGGTGCGACAGGCGACGCTGCATAACCAGGAGGTCGTTAAGGCCAAGGGAGTGCTGATCGGTGACACCGTGGTGCTGCGCAAAGCCGGCGACGTGATTCCCGAGGTGCTCGGCCCGGTCGTGGAGCTGCGTGACGGCACCGAACGAGCGTTCGTGATGCCGTCGAACTGCCCCGAGTGCGGGACCCCCCTCGCGCCGGCGAAAGAGGGGGACATCGACCTGCGCTGTCCCAATGCGCGCAGTTGCCCGGCCCAGGTGCGTGGACGGGTGGAGCACGTCGGAAGCCGCGGGGCCCTCGACATCGAAGGGCTCGGCGAGGTGGGGGCGGCGGCGCTCACCCAACCCGACTTTCCCGAGGACCCACCCCTGGTGACCGAGGCCGGCCTGTTCTCGCTCGGCATCGCCGACCTCTTCCCCATCAGCGTGACCGTGCGGGACGGGGAGACGGGCCTGCCCAAGCTCACAGAGAGCGGTGCGCCCAAGCGAGAGACCCCGTTTCGACGGCGCCGCCAGAAGCGGGACGGCCCCTTCGTCGAAGGCGGCGATGGGGATGAGCTCGCGGTGCCGTCCAGCGCGGCGAGCAAGCTGCTCGCCGAACTGGAACTGGCGAAGACCAAGGACCTGTGGCGCATTCTCGTCTCGCTCAGCATCCGGCATGTCGGTCCGGTTGCAGCGCGGGCTCTCGCGAACTACTTCGGTTCGATTGAGGCAATCCGCGCGGCGACGCGGGACGAACTCGCCGCGGTCGACGGGGTGGGAGGCATCATCGCCGACTCCCTGATCGACTGGTTCGCAGTGGATTGGCATGCCGAAATCATCGACCGCTGGACGGATGCCGGGGTGCGATTCAAAATTCCGGGTCACGGTGGCCCCGGCGCAGCCGTCGCACTCGGTGGTCCGCTCGCGGGGGTGACGGTCGTCGCCACGGGAAGTCTCGACGGCTTCACCAGGGAGGGTGCCCTCGAGGCGATCATCGCCGCGGGAGGCAAGGCTGCCTCGAGCGTATCGAAGAAGACGGACTTCGTCGCTGCGGGGCCAGGGGCAGGCTCAAAACTGACGAAAGCTGAAGCATTGGGCCTTCGCATCATCGACGCCGCCCAGTTTGCGATCCTGCTCGAGCGGGGTCCGGACGGATTGAACGCTTGAGGTCTGAGAGAGACTCGGCTAATCTCACAGTGCACGCTCACAGTGGACGCAGCAAAACCGTAGGTCAGGCGGGTGTTCCACCCTACTATTGGGGGGAGTTCTCAATTCCCGTTGCTCATGGTGTTCCCCCGAATTCCGGAACCAACGATTGGATATCAGCTTTTGCTGTTCGTGGTCGCCGCAGTCCTCTCGCCCTCCGGCGCGCTCGGCGGGGTCGCAGAGGCGTTCGGTGTCCACGAAATCAGCCGCCAGATCTCCGCGAACGTCGTAACGGTCGATTCGGTGGATCAGGGGCTGGCGGTCGGCGGCGCACTCTTTTCGCCGGTGCGACCCGCCTCGCTCGTCCTCTCGAACGGCACCCCGCGACCCTCGGATATCGGATCCGGGTCGACGTACTCGGCCCAGGTCGGCTCTTCTCTCTCCCCGCGCTCGACCGGCAACGCGACCCTCGACCGCCTCACCGTGCTCTCCGGTCCCGAGCTGGCGACATTCGTCGCAGGCAACCCGACGGCAGTACAGCGCCTCCTCCTGAGCCCGCCGCGCGCGAGCTCCGTCGCAACCTGGTGGGGAGCCATCCCGAATGCCGAGCAGAAGACCCTGGCGACATCGGCGCCTCAGGTCATCGGAAACCTCGATGGTGTTCCGGTAACGGTGCGAGACGTGGCCAATCGACTCACGCTCGCGCGCTCGGTGGCGAAACTTGAGAGGTCAATCGACTCCGGGGTGGGCCGGGCGAAGCTCATCGAGAAGCGCCACCAGCTCGACACCCTGAACCAGGTGACGAAGACTCTCGAGCGACCGGAGACGGGCACAAAACGTCAGCTGCTCACTCTCGACCCCACAGGCGAAGTGCGTGCCGCGGTCGTGGTCGGCGACCTCGCGACCGCCGACTATGTGAGCTACCTGGTGCCCGGAATGTTCTTCACCGTGCAAGGGCAGATGTACGACTGGACGGTCATCGCGCAGGACCTCCAGGCGCAGCAGGCGGCCTGGCTCGCAACCCTCTCGAGCAGGGATCCGACTCTGTCCGGCAAGACGGCCGCGACCGTCTCCTGGATCGGCTATGCCACGCCGGGCGTGCTCGACATCGCCTCTCTCGATCGGGCTAAGATCGGCGCGAAGTTTCTCGGCAACGCCATCCAGGGCATCCGGGCGGTGCGCAGCGAATCCCAGCCGTTCGTCAGCCTGGTGACCCACTCCTACGGCTCGACCGCTGCGATGATGGAGCTGGCGAACGGCGGCATGACGGTGGACGCTCTTGCCATCATCGGCTCGCCGGGATCCGCCGCCCAGTCGGCAGCCGCTCTCGCGGTGAAGAACGGCAATGTGTTCGTCGGCGAGGCCGCGTGGGATCCGATCGTGAACACGGCTTTCTACGGCAGCGACCCGGGGTCCCGAAGCTTCGGCGCGCGAAAGATGGAGGTCGCTGCCACAACCGACCCGATCACCGGAAAGCCGCTGGCCGCCGCCGTCGGCCACCTCGGGTATTTCGACACCGGCACCACGGCTATGCGTAACCTGGCTCTCATCGGGCTGGATCAGGGTGCCCTCGTCTCGTCCGGATCATCGACCGATGCCCAGCGCACCGGAGCCACCACGCGCTGAGGGAGCGGGGTCGGAACGCCAGCGGGTCGGCGCTCGCAGCGGGTCGAATAGAATCGGGTGTCCCCCCAAGCGATCCAACGCACGGAGTTCCATGTCTGAAAATCCGCTCGAGCCTGTCGGCCGAATCACCATCGACCAGGTCTCACACCTCGCGAACCTCGCGCGGATCGCGCTCACGCCGAGCGAGATAGAGAAGCTCACCGGCGAACTCGGCGTGATCATCGACTCCATCGCCAAGGTCTCCCTGGTAGCGACGGCGGATGTCCCGGCCACGAGCCATCCGATCCCCCTGACCAACGTGTTCCGGCCCGACGTGATCGGTGCGACCCTGTCGCAAGAGGAGGCCCTCAGCGGCGCTCCCGAGCATGACGGCAGCCGTTTCAAAGTCTCCGCGATCCTGGGGGAGGAGCAGTAGTGCCACACGCCGACGGCACTGCCGACCTCACCCGTCTCTCCGCCGCATCGCTCGGGGAACTGCTCACGGCTCGCGAGATCTCTAGCGTCGAGGTCACGCGAGCGCACCTTGATCGCATCGCCGCGGTCGATGGCGACGTGCATGCCTTTCTTCACGTGTCGACGGACGCGATCGACACCGCCGAGGGCATCGACGCGCTCCGTCGCAGTGGCGGCCAGCTCGGCCCGCTCGCCGGCGTTCCCATCGCCATCAAAGACGTGCTGTGCACGCTGGACATGCCGTCCACCGCGGGTTCGCGCATCCTGGAGGGGTGGATTCCGCCCTACGACGCGACCGTCGTGAGCCGACTGCGACTGGCCAACCTCGTGCTGCTCGGCAAGACCAACATGGACGAGTTCGCGATGGGCTCATCCACCGAGCACTCGGCCTTCGGGCCCACCCACAACCCCTGGGATCTCGACCGCATTCCCGGCGGTTCCGGCGGCGGCTCCGCCGCCGCGGTCGCCGCCTTCGAAGCTCCCCTCGCGTTGGGCTCTGACACCGGTGGGTCCATCCGCCAGCCCGCTGCGGTCACCGGCTCGGTCGGCGTCAAGCCCACCTACGGTGGGGTCTCTCGCTACGGCGCGATCGCCCTCGCCTCTTCTCTCGACCAAGTCGGGCCCGTTGCGCGCACCGTGCTTGACGCCGCATTGCTGCACGACGTGATCGGTGGCCACGATCCCCGCGATTCCACCTCGCTCCGCGACGAGTGGCCGAGCTTCGCGGCTGCCGCGCGTGCCGGCCAGCAGAAGCGCTCCCTCACCGGCGTGAAGATCGGAGTCGTGAAGGAGCTCGACGCTCCCGGCTTCCAGCTCGGGGTGCACCAGCGCTTCCACGAGACGCTCGAACTGCTCGCCGACAACGGTGCCGAGATCATCGAGGTGTCCGCGCCGAACTTCGAATACGCCGTCGCCGCCTACTACCTGATCCTGCCCGCCGAGGCGTCGAGCAACCTCGCCAAGTTCGACTCGGTGCGATTCGGCATGCGCGTCAATCCCGTCGGAGGCGGCACCGTCGAAGATGTGATGTCGGCCACGCGGGAGGCGGGCTTCGGCGCAGAAGTCAAGCGCCGCATCATCCTCGGTACCTATGCTCTCAGCGCGGGGTACTACGACGCCTACTACGGCAGCGCCCAGAAGGTGCGCACGCTCATCCAGCGCGACTTCGCGGCCGCCTTCGACCAGGTCGACATCCTGGTGAGTCCCTCGGCGCCGACGACGGCGTTCAGGATCGGCGAGAAGATCGACGATCCGCTGGCGATGTATCTCAACGACGTGACCACGATTCCGGCGAACCTCGCGGGCATCCCTGGCATGGGTCTTCCGATGGGCCTCGCCCCCGAAGACGGCCTACCGACGGGGCTGCAGCTCATGGCGCCGGCTCGAGCTGATGCCCGGCTCTACGAGCACGGGGCGGTCATTGAGGCGTTGCTCGAAGACAGCTGGGGCCACACCCTCATCTCGCAGGCGCCCGAGCTCGTGACACGCTAACCGGGAACGCGCCATCAGGATGGGCGTGGATGCCTCCGTCGACACGCCGCCCGCCGGGGACAACACACCGTCAGGTCACCCGGAAATCCACCCTCAGCACGAGCACGGCGATGCGCGGGTGGGCAGGCTCAGACGAGCTCGACCGGTGAGCCGTAGTCGGCGACCACTGTGTCGGTGGTGAGCAGCACCAGGCCGACGACTCGCGCCTGCGCCACCTGGATGCGGTCGAACGGGTCCTTGTGCAAGGTCGGTAGACCGGCGACCGCCGCAGCATGTTCGCTTGTGATCGGGAGCTCGGTGTAGCCGTTTTCGATCAGGCCACGTCGGAGCAGTCGGGCATCGACCCGAAAATCGGACCGACCCAAATCGGCCTTGATCGCCACCTCCCAGATCGCGGCCGCGCTGAACATCAGCCCACTGCTCTCGTCGTCGATGCGCGCACGGGCCGCTGACGAAAGTCTCTCGGGTGAGCCCGCAGCCCAGAGCAGCAGGAGCGTGTCGAGCAGATAGATCATTGCGGATCGAGGAAGGCGGTTGCCATCTCGTTAGACCCCATCCGATCGAAGTCGTCCGGCACCGAAAAGTGGCCGCTGAGGAATCCGGTGCGCGCCCGTGACTGGCCGACAACTGCATCCAGCGGAACGAGCTTGGCAACGGGATGCCCATGCTTGGCAATCACGACGGTCTCGCCGCTCGCGACCCTGTCGACGATCCGAGAGAAGTGAGTCTTCGCATCGTGAATATTGACGGCATCCACGAGTCGCACCTTCCTCTGAAATGGACTAATTGGGCTTAGTCTACGCCTGGTCCGCGCGCTCGCGGAAGGCGATCATGTTCATCCGATTGCCGCAGCGCACGCTGCAGTAGCGCTTCGAGCCGTTCCGCGAGAGGTCAACGAGAAGGCCCGCGCAATCCGGGGCGTCGCAGGTACGAAGGCGGTCCGTGGCGTCCATGCGGATGACGTCGGCAAGGGCAAGCGCCACCTCCACCCGCATGCGCTCGGCGAGGGGCGCATCAGCCGCGGTCGCGTGCCAGTGCCAGCCGGATCCATCGTGTCGGGTGAGCTGCGGCAGGGCATCGGCGTCGCTGAGCATCGCATTCACCTCGATCACGGCATCGTCCCGTCCGAGAGTCCAGATCGACCTGAGTTTTCCGCGGGTGAGTGCCACCTCGGCCCGCTCCGTCTCGTCGTGATCGATGCGACCGGAGTAGCGGAAGCGCGTGAGGATCGCGGCGAGATCTCCCGGGGTCGTGAGCTCGTCGGAACCGCTGCGCGAGGCGAGCGGATGCGTGTTGGCCAAGGCGACGGTGAATTCCAGCGTCTCCTCCGTGTCAGGGGCAAAATGCAATTTGACTCCTTACTTTCGACCAGACTACCGTCAACAGCATGACGCGCTCGTCCACATCCCTCGGCCTGGTCATCGCCGTGATCGCCGCCGCGACCTTTGGTATGTCGGGGGCCTTCATCAAACCCCTGCTCGAGGCGGGTTGGACGCCGGCAGCGGCCGTCACGGCTCGCGCGCTCATCGGCGGCATCGTGCTCCTTCCGATCGCGCTGGTCTCGCTTCGCGGCAACCTGCGGGTGCTCTGGCGTGCTCGGTGGCGCATCGCCGCGATGGGACTCGTCGGCGTCGCCGGCACCCAGCTGGTCTACTTCGCCGCCCTCCAACGCATCCCGGTCAACACGGCGATCCTCATCGAATACATGGCCCCGTTGCTGCTTGTCGGCCTCGCCTGGGTGACCGGTCGGCGGATGCCCCCACCCGTCGTTCTCATCGGTTCCGTCGTGGCGCTGGCCGGCCTCGTCCTCGTGGTATCGCCCGGCGGAAGCGGCAGTTTCGACCTGGTCGGTCTCTCCTTCGCGGCTCTCGCCACGGTGGGCTGTGCGATCTACTACGTCGTGGCCGCCCGGCCGGGCGATGGACTGCCGCCGGTTGCCCTCGCGGCCTCCGGACTGGTTCTCGGTGGCCTCGTGCTCGGGATTGCGGGGATCATCGGGCTGGTGCCGTTCCGTGCGACCTTCGGCGATACGCGGATGCTCGGAACGACGGTGGCATGGTGGGTTCCGTTGCTCGTCGTGGGAGTGCTCGCCACCGCGGTCGCCTACGCCACGAGCATCACGGCAACCGAGTTGCTCGGTTCACGTCTTGCCTCTTTCGCCGGACTGCTCGAGGTGGTGGCCGCGGCGCTCTATGCGTGGATCCTGCTGGGGGAGAACCTCACCCTGCCGCAATTGGTCGGCGGGGTGCTCATCCTGGCCGGGATCGGGTTCGTCCGCGCCGAGCGGAAGCAGGCCGTGACCATGCTCGAGCCGGGTGCCGCCCCCGAGCCCGCCGGCACCCCCCGCAGCGACGTCGCCTCGCGAGTCGCGCCCGTAGAATCGTCTGGTGGCTAAAGCTGAACTGATGGACTACGACCGTGCGATCGAGCTTTTCGAGCCGGTCCTCGGCTTCGAAGTGCACGTCGAACTCAACACCAAGACGAAGATGTTCTCCGACGCCCCGAACTTCTTCGGCGGGGAGCCGAACACGAATGTGACCCCGGTCGACCTTGGGCTCCCGGGCAGCCTCCCCGTGGTCAACGAGCAGGCGGTGAGATATTCGATCAGTCTCGGGCTGGCGCTCGGCTGCAGCATCCGCCCGTCCAGTCGGTTCGCTCGCAAGAACTACTTCTATCCGGATCTCGCGAAGAACTACCAGATCAGCCAGTTCGACGAGCCGATCGCCTTCGGCGGCAGCGTCGAGGTCGAGCTCGACGACGGACGTCTGTTCCAGATTCCGATCGAGCGTGCTCATATGGAAGAGGATGCCGGCAAGCTCACGCACATCGGCGGCGCGACCGGTCGCATCCAGGGTGCTGACTATTCGCTCGTGGACTACAACCGTGCCGGGGTTCCGCTGGTCGAGATCGTCACCGACATCATCTACGGCGCCGAGCGGGACGCCCCGGAGCTGGCGAAGGCGTACGTCTCGACGATCCGCGACATCGTGCGCTCGCTTGGCATCAGCGACGCGAAGATGGAACGCGGCAACCTGCGGTGCGACGCGAACATCTCGCTCTCCCCGCGCGGATCCGGAATTCTCGGCACCCGCACCGAGACGAAGAATGTCAACAGCCTGCGCAGTGTCGAGCGTGCCATCCGCTACGAGATCCAGCGCCAGGCGGCGATCCTCGCCGACGGCGGCACGATCATCCAGGAGACCCGTCACTGGCACGAGGACACCGGGGTGACTTCCGCCGGTCGCCCGAAGAGCGATGCAGACGATTACCGTTACTTCCCCGAGCCCGACCTGCTGCCGGTCGAGCCCTCTCTCGAGCTCATCGAGGAACTGCGCGCCGCGCTTCCGGAAGGGCCAGCCATCCGTCGTCGTCGACTGAAGCAGGCGTGGGGGTTCACCGATCTCGAGTTCCAGGATGTCGTGAACTCCGGCCTGCTCGTCGAGATCGAGGAGACGGCCGCGGCCGGGGCGCCACCGGCTCAGGCCCGCAAATGGTGGACGGGGGAGATCGCCCGGCTCGCAAATGCGTCATCCGTCGACGCGTCGTCGCTCATCTCCTCGCTGCACGTAGCCGAGCTGATCGCCCTGATCGAGAGCGGCGAACTCACCGACCGGCTCGCGCGGCAGGTGCTCGAGGGAGTCGTGGCGGGGGAGGGTTCGCCCGCCGAGGTCATGAAGTCGCGCGAGCTCGTCGTGGTCTCGGACGACGGTGCTCTCATCGCCGCCATCGACGAGGCCCTCGCGGCCCAGCCCGACGTGCTGGCAAAGATCCGCGACGGCAAGGTGCAGGCCGCCGGTGCCGTCATCGGTGCGGTCATGAAGGCGATGAAGGGCACGGCGGATGCCGCCCGTGTGCGCGAACTGGTGCTGGAGCGCGCCCAGCAGTAGGTGGCAGGAGTGCGGGGTGACCCGTGCACGTGCAGTGCGGTGGATTCGGCAGGCTCGGCTCGGCGTACGGATCCGCGCTCCGGCTTCGCCCGCCAGCGGCGGCTACGGTGGTGGGAACGCACATCACGTCGAGAATGGACACCGCATGACCATCACCGCAGCGCTCGAACTCGCCATCAGCCCCGAATCGGCGGATGTCGCGCTGGAAGTGATCCACGGGGTGCTCGAGGTCACGCGGGCGTTCCCCGGCAACCAGGGCGTCGAGGTGCTCGTCGATTCCGCGAATCCGTTGCGCATCGTGTTGCTCGAGCGCTGGGAATCCCTCGAGGCCGATGCCGCCTACCGCGCCTGGCGAGCCGGTGACGGGAAGTCCGACCTTGGCAGCATCCTCGCCGGTCCGCCAACGCTTGGACTGTTCACCGCGGCCGACCGGGTATAGCCGCACTCCAGGATCGCATCGTCGCCTGGCCCGCACCTTCCCTAGACTTCGGGGATGATCCTGGAACACGTCGTCCTTCCGGTGCGCTCCGGACGCGAGATGGACTTCGAAGCGGTCTTCGCGCAGGCGCGACTGCTGATCGAAGCATCCGTCGGCTGTTGCGGCCTGTCGCTGACGCGGGGCATCGAAAATCCGGAGACGTACCTGTTGTTTGTCGAATGGGACTCAGTCGACGCCCACGAGGTCGGTTTTCGTGAATCAGCCGCCTACGTCGAGTGGAGCGCGATGCTGCATCCGTTCTACGACCCGTTCCCGACGGTGACGCACTTCGCCCCGCGCGCAGGCACGGAGTTGCGCGCTGATCCACGGCCGGTGACATCCACGCAGGGGCCGCATCGTCAGCTCTCCCAACCGTCGACGCCCGCGCTCTGGGGACAGTTGGTCGCGCGTGTGTTCGCCTTGCCCGGTGTCATCGAAGGGCACAGCTCGGTCTCGCCCGCGAGCTCGCGAGCGGTGCTCCTGGCGTCGCGTCCGCAGCTCAGGGCGCCCGGGACCTCCCTCGCGCCCGCGGGAGATCCGGTTGAGCCTTGCCCACCTGCACTCAGCGGATGACACGAGCATCCACCCCTGCCTTGCGCCAGGTCGTGCCGCGGAAGTCTGTGACCGAGGGTGGGGCGAGCCGCACCAGTATGCCGACCACGGCACCGAGATCATGGTCTATGGCCCGAGGGACGAGTCGGAGCTCGAATTCGTCGTCGGCGTGATCGGCGAGAGCGTGCGCTGGGCGAGGGAGAGCAACGATCCGGACACATCGCTTGACCTTGCGACCTGAAAGATATATCGTAAACGCATCGCAGAAGTTCTGCGATTGCCCCTTGCGAGCACCGTTCCTCACAGCGTGACGCGCGGGGCGGAACGAAAGGCATTGCGATCATGAACCACAACCACCCCCATACCTCCCACAATTCCGATCATCACCCTCGACGCTTCCACCACGGGACCGGCAGCCACGGCTTCCCCGGCAGCTTCGACCGTGCCGCGTTCCCCGGCGGCGCCGGTTTCGGCGGCTTCCCCGGCGGCCCGGGCTTCGGTCCACGTGGACCACGTCGGGCCGGCAAGGGCGATATTCGCTCCGTGATCCTGTCCCTGCTCTCCGAAGGGCCGTCGAACGGCTACGGCCTGATCAAGGCCATCGCCGAGAAGACCGGGGGAGCGTGGCGTCCGAGCCCCGGATCGGTGTATCCCACCCTCCAGCAGCTCGTGGACGAAGAACTCATCGTCTCGAACGGCGACGGTCGCAAGACCGAATTCGATCTGACGGATGCCGGTCGGGCCTACGTCGCGGAGCACGCGGAGGACTTCGCCAAGGCCTGGGAAGCGACCCCCGGTCGTTCCGCGCAGGCCGGGGCGTTCCTCGAGAGCGTCGGCAAGTTGATGGGAGTCGTGCACCAATTCCGCCACTCTGCGACGGATGCCCAACGCGCGGCCGCGATCGAGAAAATCGACGACGCCCGTCGCGCGCTGTACCTGATCCTCGCGGACTGAGAAGCGCACATTGAGAACCGCGCAAAAGTGGCCCATCGCACTCGCGATGGGCCACTTTGTCGTCGAACGCGACTATCCTCTGACCATGCGCTTCCTGCACGCCTGGCTGCTGGCCGCCGCGACCGCGGCGCTGCTGGCCGATTCGGGAATGCCATCCGCCTCCGGATCGATCGCGCTCGTCGGCATCGCTGCTGCCGCTATCGCGGTCATTGCGGCGATGCGGTTCGTGGCGCTGGCGGCCGGATTCCGTGAGGTGACCGTAGGCGCCCGGGCTCGCGCGCATCGGCACGCGCTCGGTCGCATGCCCGCGCCGCAGCATCCGCGAACCGCCGGGCGCCCGCGCACCCGAGCCCCGGCACAGTCGATCACGGTCACGTAGCGGTCCTGCTCCCGGGCGGATGCCGCGTGGCCACACGGTCACCCATCCGCTTCGACTGCAAGGACTTCTCTCATGGACCCGTTTTCGTTCGCCCCCTTCGCCGCACTCCTCGAGGGTGCATACCGCCTCCTCGACGGTCTCGCCGCCCTTCTCCAGCCGATCGCCGGGGCCTCGAGCGCCGCGTCGGCCATCCTCGTGGTCACCATGCTGGTGCGCCTTCTCCTCATCCCGGTCGGGGTATCTCAGGTAAAAGCGGAAGGCACTCGACGACGACTCCATCCGCAACTGCTCGCCCTGCAGCGTCGACACTCGAAGGATCCCTCGACCCTGCAGAAGAAGACGGCCGCGCTCTACCGCGCAGAGAACAGCTCCCAGTTCGCCGGCCTTCTTCCGGCGCTCGCGCAGGCTCCCGTGCTCTCGGTGGTCTACACGCTGTTCATCCGCACCACAATCGACGGGCACGCGAACTCGTTGCTCAGCCAGCAACTGTTCTCGGCGCCCCTCGGCGGGTCGTTCCTGCAGATCGTCGATCTCGGAGGGGGAGGCATTCTCGTCTATCTGGTGCTCTTCGCCGCGCTGGCCGGGATCGCCGGCGTCCAGCGAAGAGTCACCCTGCGCGCGCAGCTCATTGACCCGGCTGCCCCGGCTTCCGCGGCGACGCTCGCACGGGCGCTCAGTTGGATGCCCTTCGCGACGATGCTGTTCGCGGCAGTCGTGCCGCTCGCCGCCGCGCTGTACCTCGCGGCATCCGCGGCCTGGACGCTGGGGGAGCGGATGCTGCTGCGCCGTCGATACTGGCGCGGTCCCGAGCGCGCCGCCCCGCCTTCCTGACCCGGGGAATCGGCAGGTTCCTGGAGAGGATCCGTGAGGACAGGCTGGCCGATGAGGTGGCGGTCGTTCAACGAACCACGGCCCGACCCACGGTGTCGATCGCGACCGCGACGTCCGCGGCATCCGACGACCAATTGCTCACCGCGATGCGCAGGATGTCCCGATCCTGTCAGCGTGAACCTGACATCCAGACCGCGCCATCAGCGATCGCGACCGCCGTGGCAGCGGGCCGGTCGACTAGATTGACAACACCGGTTCGCCCCAGCTGTTGCAGAGCCGCCCAGACCGGCCCTCCGCGAGCGCGGCGAGAAAGCTCGGGAACCTTGTCGGAGGGGTCACCCGGGCCGTGGTCGGGATCGATGAGAGAACTCGTCTGCACGCCGAAGGTCGACCTTCCCGCCTCGGGATGTGCACCCACGGCGATGTCGCAGTCGTAGGGCACGTTGAGGGTCTTGTGGGCATCCGTCGCCCAGGAGTCCGCGTGGGGATCGGGGGAAGCGCAGGGAGCCGATCTCAGCGGGAGGCCTGCGAGACCGTGTGTGTGTGCGGCAGGTCGCCGAAGGCCACGTTCTGCGAGATATCCAGGGTGACCGTGTCATCGGCGAAGGCCAACGAGACCGTGCGCGAATATGGGGTGACCACGTCGTACGCTCGCACCACGAGGGTGTCGGGGGAGACCCACGCACCGCTCGCCCAGACCCGCGCATCGGTGGTCTGCAGCCATTCACCGGTCGCGAATGGCAGCACGGTGACTTTCCCGCCTTCTTCGATCGTGAGCACCCCAGGCTCCACCGTCAATGCGCTCACGGTCGAGTGATCGAAGGAGAAGCGGATGCCGGCCACCCGACGCGCCGTGGGTGTGGCTGTCTCCCCGGTCACAGCCGGCAGCGTGAGTGCCGCAAGCACCTCGACGAGTGGGCTCTCAGCGGGAGGCAGCGCCGAGTCGCCGAAAGCGGGGAGCAGGTGCTCCCAGATGAGGTCGAGCGCGAGCTGGGCCACCGGAAGCGCCGAGGTCAGCACCACGATCGCATCCTGTTCCGGAAGCACGATGCAGAACTGGCCGAACGCCCCGTCGGCGCGGTACCCCGCTGGGCGGTTCCTCCAGAACTGGTACCCGTAGCCCTGGCGACCGTCGAGATCATGGTCGGCGGTCGAGGTGTCAACCTGCCGGGATGTCGCCTCGTCGATCCACTCCGCGGGCACGAGTTGGCGTTCGCCCCACCGCCCGCGCTGAAGCAGGAGCTGTCCGAAGACGGCCAGCTGTTCCGTCGTGATGCTGAGTCCCCAACCGCCGGCGTCGATGCCCTGCGGGGAGGTCTCCCAGGTGGCGTCGGTGATGCCGAGTGGTTCGAGGAGCCGCGGGCCGAGGTAGTCCAGAAGACGCTGCCCGGTGAGGCGCTGCAGGATCGCCGAGAGCAGGTGTGTCGCGCCGCTGTTGTAGACGTAGCGGGTGCCCGGGGCGTATTCGAGCGGGTGGGCGAGAATCGCGCGAGCCCAATTGTCGCCGTGATCACCGAGCGCGAGATCCACGGTGTCGGCCGCGTGCCCGGTTGTCATCGTGAGCAGGTGCCGCACGGTCAGCGCGCCCAGGTGCGCGTCTCCGTCGCTCGGCAGGTCGTCGGGTAACAGGTCGACGACCCGGTCGTCGAGGCGCAGGAGTCCCTCGCCGATCGCGAGCCCGACGGCCGTGGAGGTGAAGCTCTTGCTCACCGAGAACATCAGGTGCGGATGCCGGGATGCGTAGGGCTCCCACCAGCCTTCTGCCACAACGCGGCCGTGCCGAACGACCATGAGGCTATGCAGGCTCTCGAGCCCGGCCTCTGCAGCGCGCACGAAATCGAGGATGGCGGACGAGGCGATGCCCTCCGCCTCTGGGGTGCTGCGGGGGAGAAGCGTCATGGCTCCATTCTCCTCTGCACCGCGCTTGAGGCGGTCAGACGGTGGGTGCCGCGGCGGGTCTCAGGCGGATCCGACGGGAATTGCTAGCCCCGCCGTCATCCATCTCCACCTGGCCGCTTCGCGATTTCACGAAGTCGGTGAAGGTCTTGTAGCCGAGGGCGGACTCGTTGAAGGCCGGGTCCATGCGGCGCATCTGCTTCTTCACTTCCGAGCTCGGCATCCATTCGGTGTCTCCCTTGGCGATGCCGAGTTGGAGGGCTCGGAGCATCAGGTTCGTGGCGGCTTTGGGGGACAGCCGGACCGGGGCGTCCTCCACCGCGGGCTTTCGTGAGGCACTGGGAGGCGGATCGGATGCGGGGACTACGAGCTCCCTGGTCGGCTCGGGTTCACCTGCCCCGTCGTCCTCGACCGCGGGAACGACGAGCCCGGGCAGGTCGTCGTAGTCCTGGAACTCATCACAGGCGGCGACGAGTGACCGGCTTGTGGCGCCCGCGACCCCGATGCCCACGACATAGCGTCCGAGCCGTTTGCACCGCTGGGCGAGGGCGATGTAGTCCGAGTCGCCGGCGACGATCACCACATGGGTGAGATCGTCCAATCGAAACAGGTCCTCCACCACATCGACTGCGAGCCGAATGTCGGCACCGTTCTTCATGGACTGGGTGGTGGGGAACAGCTGGGTGAGGTCGACGGCCCGATCGATGAGCTGCTTCTGGTAGCTCGCATTGGCCCGGGCGGACCAGTCGGCGTAGGCGCGACTGATGACGATCGGCCCGAACGACGAGGCGTAGTCCAGGACGGCGCCGAAATCGACGGTAGCCTCCCGGAGTCGCACGCCGACCACCCCTGACGCTTCCGGCCCGAAATTGCGAGCACCATCGGTACTGAATTTGCGGGCGCCATGAAGCTGGTTGTAGCGCGAAACGACGATGTTGTCGAAGTCGATGTAGACGGCGACGCGGGTATCGGAGGGGTCGGGCATGCGGGGCCTTTCACACCGGTGGTCACCGGATCGTGTACCGCACATGGTAGGCCAGGATCGGCACGCGGGCCAGCGGACGGGCCAGACTAGCGGCCGCAATCCGAAACGGCCTAGGCTCCGAACCATCCGTACTGCGATCGGTCGGGCTGTGGCGGTCGGGTAACGACGAGAGGCATCGAATGTCCGGACGAAGCGCGACCGCTGTCACCGAATTGCTCGCCGGGGCCTCCCTCGACCGCACCTGGGATGTCGCCACGATGCATACGCCGGTGGGTCTCTACCCGAAGGCCGGACTCCTGCCCGCCGTGGTGGAGGTGCGCAACCAGACGGGCGACTGGGATCGCGTCGGGCAGACCCGCCAGCTGATGCTCTCCGACGGCGGCAGCGTGATCGAACACATCACCAACGTGGATCGCCTCGAATTCTTCGCCTACAACCTCTCCGACTTCCAGAAGGTCTTCGGCGTGATGGTGGAGAGCGCCCGAGCGGAGTGGACCTTCAGCACAGCCCCGAACGGCACTGTCATCCGGTGGCGCTACACGTTCCACCCGAAGTCCGGGTACCGGCTTCCGCTCGCGGCGATCATCAGGTTTCTCTGGGCGCCATACATGGCGCGGGTGCTTCCGGGAATCGTCGCGGAGATCGAGCGCTCGCGGTGAAATTCTCAGCCGTGCTCCGACTCGGGCCACTGCGAGATTGTCCCTCCGGGAATCCCCGCACACGCGTAGCGTTGGCCTCACCATGAGAGCAATCGTTTACCGTCAAACCGGTGCCCCGTCCGTGCTTCGCCTTATCGAGCGGGCGGTGCCGGAACCCGAAGCCGGGGAGGTGCGCATTCGCATCATCGTTTCGGGAGTGAACCCCACCGATTGGAAGTCCCGTCGCGGATCGACAGCCGGCGAAAGCCTCGGACCCAACGGAGTTGTGCCGAACCAGGACGGCGCGGGCATCGTCGACGCGGTCGGAGCCGGGGTGCGCCAGTTCAGGGTCGGCGATCGGGTCTGGACCGCAATCGCCGCGTTCGACCGGCCGACCGGAGGCACTGCGCAGGAGTACAGCGTGCTTCCCGAGGACCGCGTCTACCCGCTTCCGGATGCCGCGAGCTTCGACCTGGGAGCGTCCCTTGGCGTTCCCGCGCTGACGGCGCATCGCGCGCTTACCGTCGCGGAGGATGGCCCCTCCCGGCTCTCTCCCGCGGCCCTCTCCGGGAAGATCGTGTTGGTGGCCGGGGGAGCCGGAGCGGTGGGGCATGCGGCCATCCAGCTCGCCCGCTGGGCCGGAGCGACAGTGATCACGACGATCAGCACCGCGGAGAAGGCCGCCCTCGCGAGTGCTGCCGGAGCCCACCATGTGGTCAACTACCGCGACTCCGACCCGGCATTCGAGATCCTCCGGCTCGCCCCGGACGGGGTCGACCTGATCGTGGAGGTCGCTCCCGACAAGAACGCCGAGCTCGACGCCAGGGTCATCCGCAACCGGGGCTCGATCGCCGTCTACGCGACCACCGGCGATCCGCTGGTGCTCGACATCCGCACGCTGATGACTCTCAACGTGCGCTACCAGTTCCAACTGCTGTACACCCAGGGTCGGGATGCGCGGGATGCCGCGGCAGAGGACATCACCGCCGCGATCATCGATGGAGCCCTCCCGATCGGCCGTGATGCCGGCCTCCCCCTGCATCGCTACTCCCTCGCCCAGACGGCGGAGGCGCATGCCGCCGTCGAGGGGGACATCGTGGGGAAAGTGCTGATCGACGTGGCTTCGAGGCAGTAGCCGCAAAATCTTGCTGGGTAACCACTGGGCATAGACGGCGCGCGCGCGGTGTTGGCCTCCAATGGACAGGTAACGAACCGCAAGGAGACCAACATCATGACCGAATCCCCCAGCGTCACCCTGAACAACGGCGTCGTCATCCCGCAACTCGGATTCGGGGTCTTCCAGATCACGCCGGAAGACACCAAGCGGGCCACCCTCGATGCCCTCGAGGTGGGCTATCGACACATCGACACCGCCGAGATGTACGGCAATGAGAAGCAGGTCGGCGAAGCGGTTGCGGCGTCGGGGCTCGACCGCTCGCAGATCTTCGTCACCAGCAAGCTCAACAACGGATTCCATGCCAGGGATGCTGCGCTTGCGGCGTTCGACGGCACGCTAGAGGCGCTCGGCTTCGACTATCTCGACCTGTTCCTCATCCACTGGCCGCTGCCAACGGTCAGTGACTATGTGGAGACGTGGAAGGCCATGCAGGAACTCTACGAATCCGGACGTATCAAGGCCATCGGCGTGTCCAACTTCCAGGCGGCGCACCTCCAGCGACTGTTCGACGAGACCAGCATCGTGCCGGCGGTGAACCAGATCGAGGTGCATCCCTACCTTGCTCAGGATACCCTGCGCGCGTTCGACACGGCCCACGGCATCGCGACCGAGGCCTGGTCGCCGATCGCCCAGGGCAAGGTGCTCGACGACCAGGTCATCGTCTCGATCGCCGAAAAGGTAGGCAAGTCTCCCGCGCAGGTCACGTTGCGCTGGCACATCCAGCGAGGCGACATCGTGTTCCCCAAGTCGGTCACCCGGTCGCGCGTCGAAGAGAACTTCGCGATCTTTGACTTCGAACTCTCGGATGACGACATCCAGTCGATCACGGAACTCGACCGCAACGAGCGCACCGGACCCGACCCCGACACCTTCGACTACGTGCCGAAGGGCTGAGCATGGGCTCGACGGCTCTCGTGCTCGCAGGCGGAGGGATCGCCGGGATCGCGTGGGAAGTGGGGGTCCTGCTCGGCATAGAGGAGCGTGAACCCGCCGCCGTGGAGTGCCTCCTGGCCGCGAACTCGACATTCGTCGGCACCTCTGCCGGCTCCGTGGTGGCCTCCCAGGTCGCCGGGGGCGTGCCCTTGCGAACGCTGTTCGAACAGCAACTCGAGCGGCACTCCGCGGAGATCGGCGCCAGGTTCGACGTGGTCGAATTCCAGGAGTCCCTCGCGCGGCTCCTCGACGGGGTCAACTCCGCCGAGGAGGGCCGCCGCCGGGTCGGGCGCTTTGCCATCGATGCGACCACGGTGGCCCCGGGGGACCGTCGGGCGGTGATCAGCGCGCGACTGACTGTGCAGGACTGGCCCGACCGCCGCCTGCTGGTGACCGCCGTGAATGCGGAGACCGGCGAACTTCGGGTGTTCGACAGGCACTCCGGAGTGAACCTGATCGATGCGGTCGCCGCGAGTTGCGCGGTGCCCGGAATCTGGCCGACAGTGGAAATCGAGGGCAGTCCGTACTCGGATGGCGGGGTGCGTAGCATCGCGAATTCCGACCTCGCCGCGGGATCGGATCCGGTGCTGATTCTCGCGCCGCTCGCCGAGTCCACTGTGTCCGTAGCCATTCCGGCGCACGAGCTGGCCACCCTCGAACCGGCTCGGGTGCACCTCGTCGTCGCGGACGAGGAGTCGCTCACCGCGTTCGGTAGCAATCCTCTGGACCCGTCGACCGCATCCGCCTCCGCTCGTGCCGGACTCGAACAGGGCCGACTGATCGCTGCCCGGGTCGCGGCGTTGCTCGCGTAACTCCGCCCCGGGGGAGGCGGCCGGCGGCGGAGTTCAGTCGTCGAGGTCCGACTCGTCGATGTCCACCGGGGTTGCTACCGCGTAGTTTGACAAGGGCCGGGTTCGACGGGGGTGGATCGTCGCTCCTTCGGCGAGGTACACCTCGCGCGCCGCACCGGCATCTGAGAGCTTGACCGAAGAGATCCAGATGGATTCCGGGTGCACGTCTTCGCCTGCTCGCACGTCTTCCGCTGTGCGCATTTTGGCGACCCGGTGAATGAGGCCGCCGAATCCGATCTTCACCACGATGTCGGCAACGCTGAGGGTGATCTGCATTGTCGTCGTCCAGCCTCCACCGAAGGCGAAGACCGGGATGAGGAAGACCAGGGGGTAGATCACCCAACCCCCGAGCAGCAGGATGGCGGCCTGACGTAGCACGGTCCCCGACTCCGGGCTGAGCGACCCGGTTGAGCGGCGAACGGATCGAACCAGAATCACGGTGGTGAAGATCCAGAAGACCCCACTAACCGTGCCCCAGAACAAAAGTTGAGTTTTGTCTTCGCCGCCTCCGACGATGAAGGCGCCAAGAAATCCGCTGAAGATCATGAGGAAACCACCCGCCGCAGCCAACCACTGGGTGCGACGGGCGAGGGCGCCCGCGGCGACGCAGACGGCGAGCAGTTCGACAGTCAGCAGCGGCACGGTGATCGACCAGTCCATGAAACGTGGAGCGAACGCGAGGATCGCTTCGGCGTTAGGCCGGTAGACGGTGCCGGCCCGGTCGTATCCGCGGAGGAATTCCACGACGATCAGCACGTAACTGAGGCTGGCGACGATCATCACGCTGAGCCGGGCGACGACCGCACTGCGATAGCGTGCGCCGACCTCGGAGCGGGTGGTCAAGGTTCGCAGGAACCCGGCGAAGAGAGCGAGACCCGCGATGACGAGAAAGTAGAGCGACAGGAGGTATTCCGGCTGGGTGAGGGTCGCATTCCAGGGTGCCGTGCTTGCGTAAGTCATCGCTGCCCAGTGTGCCCCTTCGACGCGGCCCTCCGAAAGGCCCTTGCGGTCTCGGCATAAAGGTGCGACACCTGTCGGTTGCGCCCGATCACGGGGTGACCGTGTTGGCCGGCGGCTCCGGTGTGAAGAACAGTCCGCTCGCACTGTTGGCCGAAAGCATGAGCACTTCGATCCACTGCCGGTTGATGCTTGGAATGCGACTTCCCGAGTAGCGGTAGAAGAGCGTGCTGCTCGGGTCCAGCCAGATGGTGCTTCGCCCGCTGCCCAGTTCCGGTGCGTTCACCCAGGTGAAGATGAAGCTCTCGTTGCGACGGAGTTTGTTGGTGATCACGATCTGCAGGTGCATGAGGGCCCGATCGTCGAACGCCACCTCGATGCTGGAATTCCCGTACACCAGACTGCCCATGACCCGTGTTTTCTCCTCGCGGTTCTGTCAGTACTGTAGCCGAGGATGGCGACGAATGCTCGCCGAGAGCGCTCAGCGCGCGCTGGCCTGCTCTGCGACATCCGCCGGTGCGGTCCCGTGCTGCTTGCGCAGGAAGAGCGCGGCGGGGATGGCAAAGAGCGAGATGACCGCGCCGTAGGTGAAGGCGATGCGGATGCCCGCAGCCGTCGCCGACTCGTTGGCCGCTCCGGAGGTCATGAGGGTCGCTGTCTGGGAGGACATCACCGTGACGAAGAGGGCGGTGCCTGCGGCGCCGGCGAGCTGCTGCACCGTGCCGACCATGGCGCTGCCGTGGGAGTACAACTCGGGCTTCAGGGAGCCGAGACTCGCGCTGAACAGGGGGGTGAAGAGCAGTGCGAGGCCGATGCTCAGTGCCACATGGGCCACGAGCACCCAGAGGAAGGAGGTGTTTTCATCAAGCATCCTCATTGCCCAGAGGTCGGCGCTGACAATGCTCGAACCAGTGACGAGAAGCACGGTCGGGCCGACCCGGTCGTAGATTCGTCCGACGAAGGGCGCGAGGAGGCCCATGATGAGGCCACCCGGCAGCAGGAGCAGTCCCACGGTGATCACCGGCACATGCAACACGCCGACGAGATAGAAGGGCAGAAGCACGATGGTGCCGAACATCGCCATCATGCTGATGGCGAACATCACGATCGAAAAGGTGAAATCGCGAGTCTTGAAGGTGCGCAGGTCGAGGAGCGCCCGGTCGCTGCGCTGCAGTCGCACCTGGCGAAGGATGAACGCCGCCACGGCGAGAACCCCGACAGCCAGCGGCAACCAGGTGGTCACCGGCGTCGCGGCCGGGCTGAGGTTGCTGAGTCCGAAGACGATTCCGCCGAAGCCGAGGGCGGAGAGTACGACGGAGAACACGTCGATGCGTGACGGTCGGGGCTCGGTGACGTTCGAGATGAGGCTCGCCCCGAGGATGAGGGAGGCGAGCGCGATCGGCAGCACCAGGATGAACATGAATCGCCAGTCGAGCATGTTGAGAATCAGTCCTGAGAGTGTGGGCCCGATGGCAGGAGCCACCGAGATCACGATCGAGATGTTGCCCATCATCTGGCCGCGCCTGGCCGCCGGAACGAGATTCATGACCGTGGTCATCAGCAGCGGAAACATGATTGCTGTGCCGCTCGCCTGCACGATGCGCCCGACCAGCAGGATCTCGAACCCGGGCGCGACGGCCGCGATGAGAGTGCCGAGGGTGAAAAGACCCATCGCCGCGATGAACAGCGGACGGGTGTGGAAACGCTGAAGCAGGAAACCGGTAACGGGAATGACCACAGCCATGGTGAGGAGAAAGGCAGAGGTCAGCCACTGCGCCGCACTCGGAGTGATGCCGAGGTCAGTCGTTAGGGTCGGGAGCGCCACGCCCATGATCGTCTCATTGAGGATCATCACGAAAACGGAGATCAGCAGGAGAAGGATCACCAGACGATTGCGCGCCCCGAGCCCGGTGCTCTCACCGATCGACAAATCCGACGGTGCAGTGGAGACGGTGTCGGTCATCGAATTCCTGTAGGAAGAAAGGGCTCGGCCGCCCGGCAGGACGTCCTTGAGGGAAGCGCCCGGTCGTCCGAATGTATTCCCCGATCGGGTGAATGGCTCAGACGGGGCTCGACACCACCGGATCGCCAACGACAATGCGGCGGAGGCGGTCTTTTGCGGTGCGCTCCACCAGGACGGGCACGTAGTCACGCACCGGGTTGCCGTTGAGCAGGCTGTGTGACTCCGTTACCACCTGTTCGACCCGCGAGCGCGGAACCGTGGGAAACCGACTTGCGAGGCTGTCGATCACCTTGGCGATGCCCTGATCCTCCTGCGACTGGTCCATCGGTCGATTCTGGAGCATCGGTTCATCGGTCGTCAACCCGCCAGTGGGCAGTGATCGATCGCCGGGCTATGCAGCAGGAGCGAGTCGGATGGTTTCTCGCTGCAAACGCGAGCGGGCCGCGTGTTCGACAAGATTCGGGATGTAGGTGCGGATACGACTGTTGGCGAGCGATGCGTATTCCTGCGCTACCGTATCCGCGATGTGCTCGCGTCTCGCCTTCGGAAATTTGAGGCAGAGGCGCTCCACCAGCCGTCCGGCTGCGGCATCCGCTGGGGCGAGGCTCATAACCCCAGTCTGCGCTCGCTGAGGTGGAGTGGTCAACGCAGCAACCAGGACGTCGAGCCAGCTGCCAGTCATGCTCGCCTGATGTTCAACCGCTCTTTTCACCCCGACGTCGACTGGTGTTCACGATGCTCGCCTACCGTGGCGTGATCGACGTTCCGGTGTGGCCCGGGGAACAGTGGTCGCGTGCAGAGCAGTCGTCGTCATCAGAACAGGAAAGATCATGAACTATGCCGAAGCATTTGACCTGGTCGAGGCGGGACAGGGGCGCTGGGATGTGCAGCATCACGGCACCCTCCTGATCGCGGGCCAGATCTGGAGGACGAGCGACGGATTCGAGCTGATGGACTGGCTCGATCGACCCATCGGCCACTTCGACTCCGTCGAGGATGCGCTCCGATTCCTTCTGAAGTCAACCCTCGGGCGATCCTTTCGACGAGAAGCCTCCTGACCTCTCTGGGTCTCGTCACTCAGACGACGTCGCAGCGCCTGCGCCCCGTGAACGGCTCATCGGCGGAGGGCTAACTGAATCGTCGCGCGCCGGGTAACGAGTGCTGACGACGCTGCCGGTTCCCGCGAGAACGTGGGCAAGAGTCGTGCGAGCGCTTGTCGGCAGGGTGATCACCTCGAGCGGCGCCTGTGCCCCCGCGAGCACCAGCTCGACGGGAAGCCCGGAGTCGAAGACCCGCACCCCGGTGATCGACGCCACCTCGCTCACCAGTGCATCGGACTCGCGCCGATGCGGCAAATAGACCAAGGGCGCACTGACGAGGGGGGAGTCCGCTGCCTCCGCCCGCACCCAACGCAGGTAGCGATCGAGCGGCATCCGTCCGTCCGTCGGCAGCGCGCTGCCGAGAAGCACCCGATTGCCCGGCACGGCGATCGGTCGAGCGGTGCGGCGCACCCATTCGAAGCGGTGGGAGCTCACCGGGATCCCCCGATTGTTCAACAGGGAGGTGCGCACGTTGCCGAAGGCAAAGGCCGTGGCGACCTCAAGGCGGCTTCGGGCTGCGAGCGAAAGCATCCGATCCCGGGTGAGGATGCCGAGTGCGCCAAGCAAGGCCGACTCGCGCTGGTGTGGTCGGGTAAAGCTCGTGCGACCGAGCAGGGCATCGATGACGGCGATGGCCTGCGATCCGTCATCGAGAAGAGCCAGTGAACGCGGGGAAAGCATCGTGGATGCCAGTCGGAACTGGCCCGAGAACGCATCGCCGACCGCCCAGTCGCGATGAGCAGAGAGCAACTGCCAAGGGATCCCGAAGTAGGGCACGCAGTGCGCGAATCGTGCTCCCCGCGAGAGCAGTTCCGCGGCCGTAGTTGACATGTGCGCGCTGGTGATGCGCAGGGCGACGACGACCTTGCGCTGCTGCGTTTCGGCCCATTCTGCGGCGGCCACCAACTGAAGGGGAGACTCGACCCAGGCAATGGCGGGGCCCTGGTGCGATGACTCAACCGAAGTCATGGGGGTCTCTCGATAGCAGTGCGCTCGCGTCGGCCAGCGCAGCGACCTCTGTCGTGATTCGAGCCCGCAACAGGCTCGCGGCATCGCCCGAAGGTACCACGGCCTGAATGTCGAGTGAGCGGAGGGACCCGGTCGTCGGAATCCAGACCAGCGAGTCGGTGGGCCGGACCATGAGCGTTATCGTGATCATGCACTCAGCCTCGCTGTCGCACGTGGCGGTCACCTTAACGGCGGTCGACGGTAAGCCGAAGCTCAGTCGCCCGTCGCGCACCAGCGGTCGCACTTCTCGGGGGTAGGGTGAAACGACCAGTCGCATCCATTCGCTCGAAGGTCACTGATGTCCCCACCCCCGGTCCGAGAACCAACCTCAAGGTCATCGCCCTGGCGGTCGCCGGCGCCGTCGGGGGCTTTCTCTTCGGCTTCGATTCGTCGGTCGTCAACGGGGCGGTCGACGCCGTCAGGCGACAGTTTTCGCTCAGTTCCTCCCTCACCGGCTTCGCGGTCGCCAGCGCCCTGATCGGATCGGCGGTGGGTGCCTACCTCGCCGGCCGACTCGCGGACCGGTTCGGACGCATCCCGGCCATGATTGTCGCCGCCGTACTCTTTCTCGCGAGCGCGATCGGCGCAGGCCTGTCCTTCGGTGTGTGGGACTTCGTCATTTGGCGTCTCGTCGGCGGGCTCGGCATCGGCATCGCCTCCGTGATCGCCCCGGCCTATATCGCTGAAATCTCACCGCGGCAGCTGCGTGGGCGACTCGCTTCGCTCCAGCAACTGGCCATCACGGCGGGCATCTTCGCCGCATTGCTGTCCGACACCCTGTTCGCCCGGGCGGCCGGGGCGGCAGGCTCACAGTTCTGGTTCGGGCTCGAGGCATGGCGTTGGATGTTCCTCGCCGGCATTCTGCCCGCCGTCGTTTACGGCGCGATCGCCTTCTTCCTACCGGAGTCCCCGCGCTATCTCGTGCTGAAGAACCGGGACGATGATGTTCGCACGATCTTCGCTCGCATCTGGCCGGACGACGATGTCGAGCGGGCCATCCGCGACATGCGCGAGGGCATCAAGACGGATGAGCAGGGCGCCAAAAGAGGCGCGTTGCGTGGCAACCGGCTCGGCCTCAAACCGATCGTCTGGGTCGGCATCATCCTCTCGGTCTTCCAGCAATTCGTCGGCATCAACGTGATCTTCTACTACTCGACGACGCTCTGGAAATCGGTCGGTTTCCAGGAGAAGGACTCGTTCACGATCTCGGTGATCACCGCGGTCACCAATATCGCGGTGACCTTCGTGGCGATCGCGCTCGTCGACCGCGTGGGCCGCCGGCCCATCCTCCTGTTCGGGTCGGCGGGGATGACCCTGTCGCTCGCCGCAATGGCGGTCGCCTTCAGCCAGGCGGACATCGTGAAGGGTTCGCCCGCGCTGCCGGGGGCGTGGGGTCCGATCGCGCTCGTCGCCGCCAACGTCTTCGTGGTGAGCTTCGGTGCATCGTGGGGTCCGGTGGTTTGGGTGCTGCTCGGTGAGATCTTCCCCACCCGAATCCGGGCCCGAGCGCTCGGTGTCGCGGCGGCCGCGCAGTGGATCGCGAACTTCGCCGTGACGGTATCGTTTCCGCCGCTCGCCTCGGTCTCACTGGTGCTCACCTACGGCCTGTACGCCGGGTTCGCACTGCTCTCGTTCCTGTTCGTCTCCCGATTCATTCCTGAGACGAACGGCATGTCGCTCGAACAGGCGAACACCCTGTTTCCTCCGAAGGGAAGCGCGAAACCAGTCCCGCAAAACTCATCCCTTCGCCGCGAGCCGTCATAAGGCGCGCCGATCACGCCCGACACCAACAGATCGTGACGGTTCGCGGAGGGGTCACCCCGCGAACGACACTCCGGTGAGCTGTTCCGAAACGGTCCAGAGGTGCGCGGCATCCGCTGCCGAACGCGCGCGCTTCGGCACCGCAGCCGGCTTCGGCGGGCCGGTGAGTTCCGCGAATCCGCCCGGTCCGTAGTAGGTGCCGCCCGCGGCATCCGCACCGGTCGCGGCGTAAAGGGCGGGCAGGATGCCCTGCGGCGCCTGTTGCCAGAGCCACGGGATGCCCGACGTCAGTTTCAGGTACGCGGCCATCGCCCCGCCGCTTCCGCCGCCCGACTGCGGTCCCGTCACCTGTAGGTTCGTCCGCGTCGAACCGGGATGCGCGGCGAGACTGCGGATGCCCCATCCGCCGGCATCGCTGCGTCGCTGCAACTCGCGGGCGAACACGAGCATCGACAGCTTGGAAAGCCCATAGGCCACAGACGGGCGGTAGCGCCGTTCGGCCTGCAGGTTTTCCCAGTCGAACCGCCCGGCGCGGGCGAGAAGGCTGCTGAGCGACACCACACGGGGTGACTCGGCCTCGCGCAGGCGGGGAAGGAGATGCGCGGTCAGGGCGAAATGACCGAGATAGTTACTGCCGAATTGCAGTTCGAAGCCGTCCTGGGTTGTGCCGCGTTGCGGTGGCATCATCACTCCGGCGTTGTTGATCAGGAGGTCGAGCGGTCGACCCTCGGCGCTGAGCAAGGCCGCGAAGCTGGCGATGCTGTCGAGCGAGGAGAGGTCGAGCGGAAGCATCCGAAGCCGTGCTGTGGGGATCTCCGCCCGAATTCGCGCGACCGCCTCCTCGCCCTTGCCCCAGTTGCGCACGGCGAGCACCACTTCGGCACCGGCGGCGGCGAGCCGAGCGGTGAGGGCGAAACCGAGTCCGCTGTTCGCACCGGTGACCACCGCGAGCCGTCCGGAGAGATCTGGCACGAGGATATCGGAGAGAGTTCGAGTCATCTTCGAAGGCTACGCCCGGCCGGATCCGCGCTCCGACCGGCCGGTTGGCAATTTAATGACGTCTGCACGCGTTATCCTGTATACGGTCTCGGACGTGGAACCGCTCGACGTCACTCCAGGCAGTTCTCGTGTCGCGCCCGTGTCGTAAGCGATAGGTCGCGAGCGAAACGCCCCTGCGATACAGAATCAACGATTGAAGGCACTACCGCATGATTTTCCAAGTCGGAGAGACTGTCGTCTACCCTCACCACGGCGCTGCAACGATCACCGCGGTGAAGACTCGCACCATCAAGGGCGAGCCGAAGGAGTACATCACCCTCACTGTGCACGCGACCGACCTGACGATCGAACTCCCGATCGAGAACGTCGAACTCATCGGCGTGCGCGATGTGATCGACAGCGCCGGAGTCGAAGCGGTGTTCGAGGTTTTGCGCAGTGACATGGTCGAGGAACCGGGCAACTGGTCCCGTCGGTTCAAGGCCAACACCGAGAAGATGGGCAGCGGAAGCGTCTACCGGGTCAGCGAGGTCGTTCGCGACCTGTGGCGTCGCGACCAGGACCACGGCGTGTCGGCCGGTGAGAAGCGGATGCTGCTCAAGGCCCGCCAGATCCTCATCTCCGAGCTCGCCCTGGCGCAGAACTCTACCGACGAAGAGGCATCAGCAGTGCTCGACGAAGTGCTGGCGACCGTCTCGGTGTAGCCAGTCTCGCCTACCACCCGGTCGTGCCGGCCCCTCCCTTGTACGGACCGACCACCCGCGAGGTGATCCACCCGCCGTAGAAGTCGCCCGCCTGCGGGGTCACTGCCTCTCCGGCGACCTCGCAGGAGTCCATCGCCGAGGGATAGACCGCCACGCGGTCGGCCAACAGCTCATAGCCCGGGGTCGGGTTCGGGTAGTACCAGCCGGCAGCTTCGGCTCGCACGGAGCTCCCGACCACGGTCAGGTACTTCGCGGCACCCTTGAACTCGCAGAAGCTGGAGCCGGCGGCGGGTTCGAGTGAGCCCGCCGGAAACGCGGATCGAGGCAGGTAGTAGACCGGCGGATGGCTCGTCTCCAGCACCCGGACGGCATCCGTCGTGTCAACGATCGTCTCGCCGCCGAACCGGATGCGGATCCGCTCGGTCGTGGTTTCGACGCGGGGCGGGCGGGGGTAGTCCCAGACGGATTCCTGGCCGGGGCCGGCAACGAGGGGACGAACTGGTGGGCGCATGTCGGCATCCTGCTCCCCGAATCTGGGTCGATCCCGAGTGTGTCGTCCTCTACCCTCAAAGTGCAACACCTATGCGAAGGGGCGCCGAAGTGGATGACACCGTCATGACCATCATCTGGATCGTGTCTTTCGTGCTCGTGACGGTCACCGTGACGGGACTCTCCCGGCAGGCGGGCTGGTCAGCCCCGATCAGCCTCGTGGTGGTCGGCGCGGTCGCCTCGTTCATCCCGGTGTTGCCGAGGATCCAGGTGCAGCCTGAGCTGGTGCTCTACGGACTGTTGCCTCCGCTGCTGTTCGCCGCAGCCATCCGCACTTCCCTCGTGGATGTGCGAGCCAGGCGGGACAGCATCCTCGCCCTTTCGGTGGGGCTGGTGCTGTTCACCGTCGTCGTCGTCGGATTCTTCACCTGGCTGGTCGTGCCGGCGATCACACTCGCCACCGGGTTCGCCTTCGCCGCCGTTGTCGCCCCGACCGATGCCGTCGCCGTGACCTCGATGTCCGGTCGCCTCGGGCTGCCCCGGCGCCTCGTGACGATTCTCGAAGGCGAGAGTCTCTTCAACGACGCCGCCGCCCTTGTCGCGCTCTCCGCGGCGATCACGGCGATCGTCGGCACGATCAACCCGTGGGCGGTGGCCGGGGACTTCCTGCTCGCCGTCGTTGTCGGGACGGGCTTCGGCCTGGGGGCGGGATACGGCCTGTCGGCTATCCGCAAGAAGTTGACGTCGCCGGTGCTCGACACCAGCCTGTCGCTGGTGACACCGTTCGTCGCCTTCATCCCCACCCAGTTGCTCGGAGGTTCCGGTGTGCTCGCCGTGGTGGTCGCGGGTCTCATCGTCGGAGCCCGCGCGCCGGTCGTGCAGTCGGCGCAGGCGCGCATCGCGGACTCGGTGAACTGGCGCACCATCCGGTTCCTCCTTGAGAACTCGGTGTTCCTGTTCATCGGGCTCAATCTCAAGGGCATTCTTCGCGGAGTCGCGGAATCGGGGTTCGGGGTCGGCCAGGTCGTGGTCATCTCGGTCGCAATGCTGCTCTTTCTGATCGTCGCGAGATCCGCCTGGATCTTCTCGGTGAGCCTGTTCTACCGCCGAGGCCCGAAGCGCCTGCGCGCGCGCAGCTGGAACTGGAATACCACCGTGGCGATCGGCTTCTCCGGCATGCGGGGAGTGGTGACGCTCGCGGCCGTCTTCCTTCTGCCCGATGCGACCCCGCAGAAGTCCTTCCTGCAGTTTCTCGCCTTTGCGGTCGTGGTCGGCACTCTGCTTCAGGGGCTCGCGCTGCCGTGGATCATCCGACGACTGAAACTTCCTCCGCCGAACGCCGACCAGGAGCTCGTCGAAGCGCAGATGCTCATGGCCGAGGCGCGGGCCGCCGGAGTCGTGAAACTCGACCTCGAGGCTATCGAGACGGATGGCGCAGACATCGTCCAGCGCCTCCGAAACGATGCCGCACTGCTCGGCGAGTCCCTGCTCGACCCGGTTGCCGAGGGAACGGAATCGGCCCAGGCGGTCTTCGGGCGGCTGCGCCTAGCCATGATCGAGGCCGAACGGGAAGCAGTGTTGGCGGCGAGGCGGGAAGGGCGCTACCAGGAGCCGGCGGTGCGCGCCATCCTCGCCTCGATCGATGCCGAAGAGGTAGCGGTTCGGGTAATTCGGCACAACAACCGAAACAACACCTGACTCGGCCGTCGGTCTGCCGGTCCGGCGGGCGTGCGGACTTCAGTTGCCCCGCAGCGCGCGGCAACACTTCCTTTCACGGGAGGCGGCGCTTCGATTCGATCGGCACCGGAGCGGGAAGGATGCGCTCGGCCTCGGCCGGCGTCGATCCGGAGGCGATCGCACCGAGCCGTCGGAGGGCCGTGTCTGACACGGACCCTTGGCTCGCGTGCAGGATCACGAGGAATTGGCCAGACGATGCATCCCCGGGCGATCCGATGGCAAGCCGCTCCGTCTCGAGCTCGAAATTGCCGACCTGCGGATGCGTCAAACGGGTGGTCGTGTCGGCATCGGTCGGGAGTTCGGCCGCGCCCCACAGTGCACGGAACTCGTTGCTGCGCACGGAGAGCTCTCCCACGAGCTGGGCGAGGGCAGGGTCGTCGATGTCGGGCCCGATGAGGGCGCGCAGGCGCGCGACCGTGGCTACCAGCATCCCCTCCCAGTTCGTGTAGAGCCCGCGCGCGATGGGATCGAGGAAGACAGCGCGCATGAGGTTGGTTCCGGGAGTGAACAGGGGCGACGCGGCGAGGGCGAGCGGGTTGGCGGCCAGCACTTCGGTGAGCCGACCCTCGATCCAGGCGATCTGGTTCGGCCAGCCGGAGATGAGGCCGACGAGGCCGACGGGTGCCTCATCGGAGTCGGTTGGGGTTGTCACGCCCTCCGTTCCGCGGCGTCGACCGGGCGTCGGGCGGGCGAGCTCGCGCAGTGACGCAGCCGCATCGTCATCGAGTTTCAGGGCACGCGTGAGCGCATCCAGAACGTCGTCAGTCGGATGTTGTTCGACACCCTGCTCCAGACGGAGGTAATCTTCGGGCGACAGGCCGGACACGAGGGCGGCTTCCTCCCGGCGCAGCCCCTGAATGCGACGCCGGCCGGTCGCCGGCAGTCCCACATCCTCGGGGGTGAGAAGTTCGCGCCGGCCGCGCAGGAAGTCGCCGAACAGGTTGCCTGGTTGCATGTGACCACCCTACGCAGAACCGAGGGCATCGGTGGCGCTGATCTGCTATAGCGCTGATCTGCTACAGCACCGATCGGCTCGTGGGCGCGTTGCCGCCGGCGCTCGTCCTTCGCGGATACTGACGTGGTGATCGGCTTCGACCTCTCGGACTGACGATCTTGTCGCCCCTTCTGTGGGAATTGGCCAAACCCGCAGACGTTCTGGCGAGTCGGAGTCGATTCAGTACTGGTCTGAGCTGCCTGGCCCGTTCGAGCACGAGCGATCTGGCTGCCCGGCTGTGACTCGCAGCGAGTCTCTGGTCAGCCGCGCCGCGCCGCGGCTTCCGCCATACGTGGGGGGTGGTGGTCCGCGAGTGGGCGATGATGGCGCCATACGTCGCCGGGTGGAACCACCAATGCCCACTCGGTGCTGCTGACCGGCCTATCAGCGAATTCTCGTAGGGTTGTCTGGTGAAACAAAACGCCGTGCCTTCCGCCGTCCTCGCAGCGATTGTCGATGTCGTGCTCGTCTTCGCCTTCGTTCTGATCGGACGGGCGAGCCACAACGAGGGACCGCGTGGTGTGGTTGTCACGCTCTGGCCCTTCATCGTCGGCCTCGCGATCGGCTGGATCGGGGCTCGCGCCTGGCGAACGCCGTTCCGCCTGCGCTGGACCGGGCTGACGATCACGACCGCAACGGTGATCGTCGGGATTCTGCTGCGCGCAGTGAGCGGGCAGGGCGTGCAAGCCAGCTTCGTGACCGTGACGACGGTGGTTCTCGCGATCTTCCTGCTGGGCTGGCGGGTGATCGCGCAGGCCGTGATCCGCCTGGGAGTCCGCCGCAGCTGATTCGAGAGCGGTGGCCCGGCCGCCGCGAGACAGCGCACAGTGGATGCGGCACCAGACCACACGGCGTATTCTCAAGGCACACGGGGAGCCATCCGGGCTCCCGATCCGAGGGAGTTCACCATGGCCGACAAGTCACCGAAAAAGTCAACCTCGAAGACGGCGGCGTCGAAGTCTCTCAAAGAGAAGCGCGCCGACAAGAAGACCAAGGCTGCGAACAAGCCCAACGGCTGAGTTCGACCGAAGGCCCGGTCGATCGCTCGAGATCGAGTGGTTTCCGGGCCTTCGTCGTGCGGCGGGTGTTTCGAGTGCGGGATTGATCCCTCTCGTCAGGTGTGCTCCGCGTCGAACGGGAACAGTCCTGACGAACGGGAACAGTCGTAGCGGGTGAGGGGGCCCTCCGCGCGCGTCGCGACCAGCACCGTGGGATCCGGCGAATTCAACCGCGCGCGGAGGACTTGGCCATCGCGATCAAGGCGACGATCACGCCGAACCCGCCGAGCACGGTGATCCCTCCGATGATCGAGTACAGGATTGCGGTCGTCTGCGCCATGGGAACTCCTCAGTCTGCGTGACGGAATCCTACGGGATCCACCGTAGCGCCAGATCCTGGAGTGTCACTCTCGTCAGGCTCGCAGAGGTGGGGGTAGAGAAGGGATTCCGGCGACCGCTTACCGGACTTGAACATTCGCGGCATGCCTCCCGAACAAACGCCCGACAGAGTCACGATCATGAAACCGTCACTCGCAGCATCCCTGATTGCAACCACTGTCGCTGCAGCTCTCGTCGTCGGAACCGGCGGTGCCGCGCTCGCCGCAGAATCTACAGCCGGCTCGACCGCACCCCGCAGTCTCTCCGCGGTACAGGCGCTCGGGGCCGCGGCCACCGCCGCACGGATCGGCGCCCTCGACACGTCGATTCCCAAAATCACCTCGAACGCGTACCTGAACGCAACCGAACAGGCCCAGGTTCTCGGCACCCTCACCGGCGATCGCTCCGCAATGGTCAGCCTCGCGGCGAAGATCGCGGCAGACAACGACCTCGCGGTGGCAACCGCCGGCTACCGGTCGATCTTCACCGGCTATCGGGTTTTCGCCGTGGCCATTCCACAAGCGCACTATGCCGCCGCAGCATCCGGCCTCAGCGACTCCGCGATCCCCGCCCTTCAGGCCGCACAGGTGGCCCTCCAGGCCGCGATCGCCGGCCCGCTGGCATCGAAAGACACGCCCGCGATCGATGCCACGATGGCCCATCTAGCCAACCAGATCTCGGTCGCGCGGTCGGCCGTCTCGGGGGTTTCCGCCTTCGCGCTGTCGGTGACGCCCGAGCAGTTCAACGCCAATCACGAGATCCTTGCCTCGGCGCGCGCCGCGGTGAAGGCAACGACGGCCGCAGTGAAGGCGGCGCGGGCGGATGTCGCGTCGGTGACGGCAGCCCTCCGATGATGCCGTCCCGATTGGCACTGCCGGTTGCGGCACTGGCACTGGCACTGGCACTGGCACTGCTGCTTGGTCTCACTGCTTGCGGCACGCGCACCGACTCCTCTGCGCAAGAATCCGCGAAGCCGCTGGCCCCGACGGTGAGCGCAACGCCAAAGCGCACACCGGACCCCGATCCACTCTCCGACATCGGCCGCCAGTTGGCAACGGTCGACGGAGCCACCGCGCAGAGCCAGAGCGACATCGCTGAGGGGGACACGGTCGGCCGCGCCAACGACGACGGACCGTGATCTGGCGTAGCCGCCGAGAAGCGGGTCCTTGGGTGGATGCTGCGCTCCGCCCCGCACGGATTCGTAGCTGGCGGCATCTGCTGTAGACGTGGCATTGTTGACGCGAGGATAACCTTCGACCCGCAGCAACGAGGAGGACGTCATGTTCACCGCTACCGGCGCGTTCAGCGGTTTCTCCGTCGACGACATCGATCAGGCGCGGGCGTTTTACGGCGGCACGCTGGGTCTGACCGTGATCACCAATGAGATGGGATTTCTCGAGCTCTCGCTCGACAGTGGTGGGAAGGTCCTCATCTATGGGAAGCCTGACCACAAGCCCGCGAGCTACACCATCCTCAACTTTCCCGTCGAGGACGTCGAGGCTGCCGTGGATGACCTCAACGCCCGTGGGGTGACGACCAAGATCTACCCGGATGACCAGCTGCCGAGCGATGACAAGGGCATCATGCGCGGCAACGGGCCCGACATCGCGTGGTTCCTGGATCCTGCCGGCAACGTGCTCTCGGTGCTCAGCCCGCGGTAACACTTGTTCGGTCGATGCGATTCTGCGGATGAGGGAATAGCGGGACGGTCCGCGTCTGTTGCCTCGCACATCCCCCAACGCACCATCCCCGTCTTCACAACCCAGGAGCAAAATGTCTGAAAAGGTCTGGTTCATCACCGGTACATCCCGCGGCTTCGGCCGCGAATGGGCCATCGCAGCGCTCGACCGTGGCGACAGGGTCGCCGCGACGGCGCGAAACACCGACAGTCTTGCCGGTTTGGTGGAGCAGTACGGCGACGCCATCCTGCCGATCTCCCTCGACGTCACCGACAAGGATGCCGCGATCGCGGCGGTCGCGCACGCCAACGAGCACTTCGGTCGCCTCGACGTCGTCATCAACAATGCCGGCTTCGGCCACTTCGGATTCATCGAAGAGATCACCGAAGAGGAGGCAAGGGCGCAGCTGGAAACCAATCTGTTCGGAGCGCTCTGGCTCACCCAGGCGGCGCTTCCGTTCCTCCGGGCGCAGGGCAGTGGCCACATCATCCAGGTGTCCTCGATCGGCGGCATCACCGCGTTCCCGATCGTCGGCATCTACCACGCCTCCAAGTGGGCGCTTGAGGGCTTCTCCCAGGCGCTCGCCCAGGAGGTCGCTGGCTTCGGCATCTTTGTCACTCTCGTGGAGCCCGGCGGATTCTCCACGGACTGGAGCGGGTCCTCGTCCACGCGCTCCACGCCGCTCGCGGACTACGCCGAGCTGCACGAGGTCGTGGCTGCGGCCCGTAAGCAGCGATTCGCGGCGCCGGGAGATCCGGTAGCCACCCGCAGCGCGATCCTGAAAGTCGTCGATGCCGACCGGCCTCCGCTACGCATCTTCTTCGGTGAGTCGCCGCTCAGCATCGCCAAGGCGGACTATGCCGATCGCATCGCCGTCTGGGAGAAGTGGAACGAGGTTTCGGTCGAGGCGCAGGGTCAAACACAATAGTCCGCGCCGGGCCGATCTTGGCGGCCGGATCCGTAGACTTGGCTTACCGCTGCCGATCCCCTGGAGGACCCTTCGTGAAAATCATCGCCTTCGTCATCGCGCTGGCACTCTTCCTGTTCGGCATGGCACTGATGGGCTACGCCTTCGAACCGGATGCTCCGCACGGAATCCTGTTCTTCAGCGGCATCCTGAGCGTCGCGCTTTCGCTGGCGATCCCGTTCCACGTGCTCAAGCGCGTCGACGGCTGAGCCGGTCGGAGTGTCCGACGATTTCGGCATCGGTTCGCAGGTCGTGGTGCATGCCGCGGCCGTCGGGGAGTTCTCGTCCTGGCCGGATGAACCGAGCGGCGTGATCGTGCGCTCCGGAGGATCGGCCCTCGCGGGAGTCTGGGGCAGGGCGGGAGGCGGACGGATGTGGTGGGTCCAGTTCGATCAGCCGCAGTCGAACTCCAAGGGTGACGGTCCGTTTCTCTCGGCCCAGGTGCACGAGAAATTCCTCGAACTCGCACCCCCGGTCAGCGAAGCGGAATGACCTTCGGCGACTACGGCGACGATGTCCTGGCCGGCGATTGGCGCACGGCGAAACGGAAGAGCATCCCGGAGATCGCTGCGGAGCGGGACCTGGTGATCGAATGGGCTGACACCGGTTTCTGCGGTGCGGTATTGCGCGTCGAGGGCAAGCTCGTGCACCTCGAAGACGCCCGCGGCGGCGTCCGACTCTTCCCCCTCGGTGGCGGTTACCTCCTCGATGGTGAACCGGTCGTGCTCACCGCCCCGGTCGCCGCGCCGAAGGGAGCCGCGCGCACGGCATCCGGCTCGTTCGCCGTCGCCGGCCGGAAGGCACGTGTCGCGTTGCCGAGTCGGATCTTCGTGGAGGGTCGCCACGATGCCGAACTCGTGGAGAAGGTGTGGGGTGCCGACCTGCGGGTCGAGGGTGTGGTCGTGGAGTACCTCGAAGGCATCGACGATCTCGACGCCATCGTGCGGGCGTTCGCGCCGGCCAAAGGCCGCCGCATCGGGGTGTTGGTCGACCACCTGGTCGCCGGCTCAAAGGAGAGCCGGATTGCGGGTGCCGTGGCGAGCGGTCCCTTCGGTGCCCACGTGCTCGTGGTCGGGCATCCGTTCATCGACGTCTGGCAGGCCGTCAAGCCGGCCAGGCTCGGCCTTGAGGCCTGGCCGGAGATCCCGCGCTCGATCGACTGGAAGCACGGCATCTGCGCGTCACTCGGCTGGCCGCACGAGGACCAGGCGGACATCGCGCGGGCCTGGCAGCGAATCCTCGGCCGGGTGCGCAGTTACGCCGACCTCGAGCCGGTGGTGCTCGGTCGGGTGGAGCAGCTGATCGACTTCGTGACCGCCTGACGTCACTTCGACAGGCCCGCGACCAGGTTGATCGTGGTTGCGAGAATCACCGACCCGAAGACGAACGACAGCAGCGTGTGGCGAAGTACGGTCGATCGGATCGTGTGGTTGGTGATGTCGGTGTCGGACACCTGGTAGGTCATTCCGAGGGTGAACGACACGTAGGCGAAATCGGTGTATTGCGGTGCACCATCCTGGTTGAAGTCGATGCCCCTGCCTTCGGTGTAGTACTGGCTGGCATAGCGCAGAGTGTAGAGAGTGTGCAGCAGGATCCACGACAGTGCGACGCTCACCAGCGCGAGCGTGGCGAGCAGTCCCTTCGCGATGCCCTGGGACCCCGAGGCCTGAACGAGCACGAAGGCCACTGCGAAGAGGCTGGCGATGCTGAGCAGAAGGACGAGGAGGTCGGAGACGCCTCGCGCGGGTTCCTCCCGACTCGCATGTGCTTGCGTCTGCTTCGGGTCGAGTCGTGCCACCCGGATCCACACCCACGATGAATAGACCAGCGCAGCGACGCACCAGCCAACGGTGGGGGCGTACACCCACTCGCCGAGGCTGCCGGTGATGAGCGTGGCGACTACCCCGACGGTGAGCATGACGACGAGCCGGACGGTGGTGTGATGACGGCGCATGAGCCGATTAGACCACCGGCACGACCGATCCCAGGGAAAACCCCGGTGCGTCGCGCAAATCGCGATGGGCACGGCAGACTGTGATGGTGACTTCACCAGCAGCCAGCTTCGACACCCTCACCGCCACGGATATCCCGCGACTCGTCGAGTTGAACGACGCCGCCTCTCCGGCGGTGCCGGTAACCTCCGAAGCCGAGATGGCGGCGCTGCTCGCCACCGCCGGGTTCACCCTCGCGGCGCGAGAGGGCGACACCCTGACCGGATTCCTCATCGGCATGCGCACCGGGGCCGACTATGCCAGCGAGAACTACCGCTACTTCCAGGCGAGGAGCACTGACTTCCTCTATGTTGATCGCATCGTGGTCGACGCTCGGCGACGCGGTGCGGGCATCGGGCGGGCACTCTATGAGGCCGTTTTCCAGCTTGCGCGCGAAACCGGAGTGCGGGAGGTGACCTGTGAGGTCAATCTCGACCCTCCCAACCCGGGGTCGCTAAGCTTTCACGCCCGGCTGGGTTTCGAGCGCGTCGGCGAGCAGGAGACGAAGAACGGATCGGTCACCGTCGCCTTGCTCGCCGCAGCAGTGTGAGCCCTACAAGCCCGACTTAGCGTTGCGCTTGCGCGGTTTGAGACTTTCCGCGCTCACCATCCACGCGTACTGCTCGAGCGTCTCGATCACCTGGTGCAGGATGTCCGCAGTGGTCGGGTCTGCCTCGTCGACGTCGTCGTGAACGCGACGGCAGGTCTCGGCCGCGGCATCCAGTCGCTCCGTGATGAGGCTGACGACCTCCGCGGTGTCTACCTGGTCTTCGGGGAACTTCGGGAGGGTGGTGGATGCGCTCACGGTTTCTGAGCGGCCGTCGGGCAGGGCGTGGAGTGCCCGCATGCGCTCTGCCACCTCGTCGGAGAGTCCTCTGGCGGCTTCGATGATCTCGTCCAGGATGAGGTGGGTGTCGCGAAAGTTGGTGCCGACGACGTTCCAGTGAGCCTGTTTGCCCTGAATGTGGAGCTCGATCAGATCGACGAGCACGGCCTGAAGGTTGTCGGAGAGTTGTTTGGTTGCTTTCATGCCGCTGACGGTACACGCGGTGGCCGGGGGTTCAACCCGTTGCGGGCCGGTTTGGGCCGGGCGGTCCAGTCGGGCGCATACGCTGGGGGGATGCATCCGCTCAAGTCCAGCGCCCGGTGAGCGACGCGCCGGCAGCGAAGCCCCGGCTGTCGCGCGATGTTGTCGTGCTCGGTGGTATCGCCTTCTTCGTGATGGTGGGGTTCGGCGTGGTGGTACCGGTGCTGCCCGTCTATGTGCGGAGCTTCGGTGTGGGCAATGCCGAGGTGGGCGCAGTGGTCTCCGCTTTCGCCCTCATGCGCTTCGTCTCGAGCCCCTTCTCCGGTCGGCTCATCGACTGGGCGGGGGAGCGCGCCATCCTCTCGATCGGCATCGGCATCGTCGCGCTGTCGAGCGGCCTAGTCGGCATCGCGCAGAACTATCCACAGCTGCTGATACTTCGCGGAATCGGCGGCATCGGCTCGGCGATGTTCACGGTGTCGGCGATGACCCTCCTGCTCGGTTCGACGTCCACGGCGATGCGCGCCCGGTCGATCGGCTTCTATCAGGGCGGATTCCTCATCGGAGGCATGACCGGTCCGGCGCTCGGCGGGCTCCTCGCCACCATCTCCCTCTCGGCGCCGTTCTTCTTCTATGCCGGCACTCTTGCCGTTGCTGGCGTCGTCGGAATCCTGCTGCTGCGCCCGCGGACGGTTGCAGCCTCGAATGCATCCAGGGATGCGACGCCCACGGCGCCATTCCGGGCGGTACTTCGCGATCGCGGATTCCGGGCCGCCTGCATTGCAAATTTCGCCCAGGGCTGGACCTCATTCGGAGTGCGCAACTCACTCGTGCCCGTTTTGATCGTCGAGGTGCTACGCGGTCCGAGTTCCCTGACCGGCATCGCGTTCGCCTTCTCGGCGGTCGCCCAGGCGGTCGCGCTCGCACCGGCCGCCCGGTTCATCGACCGGGTGGGCCGAAAACCGGCCATCGTCGGCTCATTCGCGGTCGCCGCAGTGACCATCGCGGCCGTGCCGTTCGTCACGAGTTTCTGGGCGCTCACCGCGCTCCTCAGCCTTTACGGTGTGGCGGCGGCCTTCATGGGTACGGCTCCGGCCGCTGCGGTCGGAGATGCCGCCGGGGCGCAGGGCGGCCGCCCTGTAGCGGTGTTCTCGATGTTCTCCGACTTCGGCGCGATCATCGGGCCGCTCGTCGCCGGTTTCCTCGCCGACACTGTCTCCTACCCGGTGGCCTTCGCCGTCGGGGCGCTGTTCTTCGCCGGGGCATCCGCCTATGCACTGCGGATGCCCGGACGGTCCCGCGCCCCGGTCGCCGGCTGACTCTGCGCGGTGACGGTCAGCGCTGCGGTTAGATCGTCTCCCCGCGGGCCAGCATCGCCGCGAACTTCTCGATCTTCGCCGCTCGTGTCGCCGGGCGCGTCACCGCCGCGATTCGGAACAGGATCGCGAAGCGGTTCTGAGCCGTGAGCGCGGCAAAGGTGGCGGCCGCCGCCGGGTTCGATTCGAGGGCCAGCCGCAGGTCGTCGGGCACCTCGGCGTTCTTCTGGCGATAGGCGGCATCCCAGCGGCCGTCCGCCCTCGCCCGCTCGACCTCGGCGAGGCCGGCCGGTCGCATCCGCCCCTCTTCGATCAACCGGGCGACGTGATCGCGATTGATCTGCGACCAGATGCTCTTCGCGCGCCGGTGGGTGAACGACACCAGGTAGAAGTCGGCGTCGAATGCGTTGGTCTGCCCATCGATCCAGCCGTGACAGAGTGCCACGTCGAGGGCCTCGGCGTAGACGATCCCCGGGGCCGTCGACCCTTTCTTGCGGAGCTTGAGTCGCACGCCCGTCGACCCGCCGCCCTCGGTGTGAAGCCAGGCCTCCCATTCTGCCGACGTCGCGAAATGCATCACCGGCTTCGACTCATGGGCGACCATGCGCCCATGGTAGGACCCGCCACCGGGTTTCGCGACAAGTGCGGCGGAGGCGCACACTGGGTGGATGGAATACACGCGACTGGGAAACAGCGGCCTCGAGATCTCGGCGGTGACGCTCGGGTGCATGAGCTACGGCGATCCGGGGCGCGGTTCCCACGCGTGGACACTGCCGGAAGAGCAGAGTCGCCCCTTCATCCGTCACGCACTCGAGCTCGGCATCACCACCTTCGACACCGCCAACGTCTATTCGAACGGCTCGAGCGAGGAGATCGTCGGGCGTGCACTCGGCGAATATGCGAAGCGCGAAGAGGTCGTCATCGCCACGAAGGTGCACGGGGTGATGCGACCCGGACCGAACGGCGGAGGGCTGTCGCGCGGTCACATCATTGAGCAGATCGACGCGAGCCTCCGGCGTCTCGGCACCGACTACGTCGACCTGTATCAGATCCACCGGTGGGACCCGCGGGTGCCGATTGAGGAGACGATGGAGGCGCTGCACGACGTGGTCAAAGCAGGCAAGGCCCGCTACCTCGGGGCGTCCTCGATGTTCGCCTGGCAATTCGCCACCGCCCAGTATGCCGCCGACCTCAACGGCTGGACCCGCTTCGTGTCGATGCAGGACCACTACAACCTCATCAATCGCGAGGAAGAGCGGGAGATGCATCCGTTCTGCCTCGATCAGGGTGTCGGCGTTCTGCCGTGGAGTCCCCTCGCCCGCGGCAAGCTCACGCGGAACTGGGACGCCTCATCGTCTAGATCCGAGACCGATGAGTTCGGAAAGACGCTGTACGCCCAGTCCGAGGACTCCGATCGTAGGGTGGCGGATGCCGTGGCCTCTGTCGCCGCGGCTCGCGGAGTGCCGCGCGCGCAGGTCGCTCTCGCCTGGGTCGCTCAGCAGCCCGCCGTCTCGTCCCCGATCGTCGGCGCGACGAAGCTCTCGCACCTGGATGATGCGGCGGCCGCCGTCGAGCTCGACCTCACGGATGCCGAGCTCTCACTGCTTGCCGAGCACTACGACCCACACGCGGTCGCGGGGTTCTAAACCGGGCGGGCGTCCCATCCCGTGAGGGCGAGCATGCGTAATTGCAGCGGCCCATCTTCGGGGAGCGGCACCGGTGCCGCGAACGGCCCCCTCGCCGAGAGGGTGTCGCGCTGCGGTTCGAAAACCGTTCAGACGGCCTCGACGAGCGCGCTGTCGAGGGTCTCGTCGGCCCCTACCGCGCGCTCAAGATCCCAGGAATCGATGGCGACGTCGCTCACCTGCTCGCGGAGGTAGTCGGCGACGGCGACGGTGTCGGAGAAGAGGTGCACCGGCGCATCCGGGGCGCGGCATCCCACGCGGAGGTCGCGGCGAGCGAGTACAGGCGCCACTCCGCTCGAAGGTCATCGCAGAGGGACTGGATCCGGCGTTGACCTCGGTGACGGTGCCACAACGTGACCCCCGAGACCCCGCACGGTTCAGTGAGTGTCGGGTGTCGTCGCATCCCGGTCCGTGATGCTGCCCAGTCTCACTCCGAATTCGCGGTTCGCCCGCTTCTGCAGGGCGGGGCGGTCACGGGCAGGGACGGTCGATTCGGTTCATTCCCTGACTACGCCAACGTTCGGCACCGCGACGAATTCGCCGCATGCTCAGTGCGTCCTAGGCTGGAAACCGGAAGGGATTTCACCGATGAGCAGCGAAGACGACAGCACCACGATCGATCGATCCCGCACCGTCACCTGGGAAGATCCGCTGGTGGGGGCGGCCTTGGCGAAGACGATGTCCGGTCTCGAATACATCCAGGGCCTCATCGACGACAGCATCCCAGCGCCGCCGATATGGAATCTCATGACAATGAGACCGGTAGTGGCCGAGGTGGGAAGCGTCACCTTCACTTGCGATCCCGACGAGTCGCACTATAACCCCATCGGCACCGTACATGGTGGCCTCGTCGGCACTCTGCTCGACTCCGTGCTTGGCTGCGCGGTGCAGACGACGCTGCCGAAGGGCCAAGGCTACACCTCTCTCGAGATCAAGATCAGCTATCTCCGACCGGTGGTGGCCACTACCGGTCAGCTCACCGCTGTCGGCAGCGTCACGAAGCCGGGAAGTCGGGCGGCCTTCGCTGATGGCACGGTGCACGACGCGAACGGAAAACTCGTCGCCACGGCGAGCAGCACCCTCCTGGTCTTCCCAGTGTGAGGTTCCCAGGCCGAGGTCCGGGGAGGGTTGAGAGCCGAGATATCCGTCTCCCGCGCCCAGTACCGTGGCAAATGCAGGAACTGGTGAGACGGATGTTGCTGGTGAGGCTCACCCGCAAGTCCTGTCACGTTTAGTCCTGCATTTGCGACGGGCGGGAGGAAGCCGCAACGCGGCACGGGCATGTACCACGGACGAGGGCCGCTCGCGCGATGAGGGGCCCCGGCGATTCGGGGCCCTTCATCGCGCGCTGGCGACTATGCGGCCCGAAGCGTGAACTGCAGCTCGAGGTTGATGCTGACCTGGTCGCCCAGGGTGAATCCGCCGGCCTCGAGGGCGGCGTTCCAGCTGACCCCGAAGTCCTGGCGGTTGATCTTGGTCGATGCGGCGAAGCCGGCCTTGGTCTGGCCGTAGCCGTCGGTCACGATGCCGCCGAATTCGCCAGCGAGCGTGACGGATTTGGTGACACCGCGCAGGGTGAGGTCGCCTACGACGGTGATGTCGTCACCGTTCAGGGCCACGCTGGTCGACGTGAATGTCATGTTCGGGAATTCGTCGGCCTTGAAAAAGTCGTTCGTGCGGAGGTGATTGTCGCGGTCTTTTTGGTTGGTGTTCACCGACGCGACCTCGATGCTGGCCTCGACGGTCGATTTCGTCGGGTCTTCAGCGGTGACGATGGTCGCGGTGAAACGTTCGAACGAGCCGCGCACCTTGCTGATTGCGAGGTGCTTGACCGAGAAGGTGACCTCGGAGTGCGTCGGGTCGAGTTCCCAGGTTCCGGTGACGTAAGTGGGGTGGGTGTCAGTAATGGTTGTCATGACCCATGCAATCGCATGCATCCGGCGACTATTCCCGAATCCAGTGACATGCCAGGAAAAGTTTCCGGTGCACCGCTGACGCTTTCGGGCGCACACCCCACTAGCCTCGTTCAATGATCCGCTACGTCGCCTTCCTTCGCGGAATCAATGTCGGTCGCGCCAAGCTGATTCGGATGCCCGAACTCGCGGCGGTGTTCACCGCCCTCGGCTTCACGAATGTCGCCACCGTGCTGCGCAGCGGAAACGTCGTATTCTCATCGCACAAGCCTGTCTCGGCGGACGCTCCCGCGCGCATCGAGGCCGAGGTTCTCGCCGCCACCGGAGTGCGATCGAGCGTCATCCTGGTGCACTCTGCGGTGTTTTCGGCAATTCTCGATGCAAATCCGCTCGTCGCCATAGCCACGGAGGGCTCAAAAAGCTTTGTCAGCTTCGTGACATCCATGCCGGCGACGCTCGAACTGCCGGATGCCTCCGCCCTCGCTCCCGAGAGGCTCGCCGTCGGCCCCTCCGCCGTCTACCAGTGGATGCCGGACGGCAGCCTCCAGACCCGCGTGCCGCCGTCGTTCTGGAAGCAGTTCGACACTCCGGTGACGGCTCGAAACTGGAACACCGTCCAGAAGGTGCGCGCGGTTCTCGTGGGCTGATCTCCTCCCGCGCCGGTCCCGCGGACCACTCCTTCACAGGTAACACGGAAGGTGATGCCGAACAGTAGAACTCGGTATCGACGCACAACACGTTCCGACGGTGAGAGCATTCCGCCTGTCATGGAACTAGTCGAGAGCCCGTTTCCCGCCCGTGTCGGGAAGCATCCACCGTCGCGCGAGGCCTCGTGTGTCGCCGCCTGCTTCAGCGCTTTCGTCCTAGCGATCGCGCCGTTGCAGACAACCGGAGATCCTCATTTGACAAAAAAATCCTTGTACTCTTCCGAGCGCGCCCGAATCCGCGCCCTCCCGGCGGTCCCGGCCGAACACAGTCCGGGACTCCCGGCCTTTAACGGCCGCTCGGTGCGCAATCTGCGTCACGTCCGCGCCGTGAAGGCTGTGCGCGCGGGAGTCTCCGCGGCCGCGGCGTCCTTTGCCGTCGTGGTCGCCCTTGGCTTCGCCGTGCCCGCCTATGCCGCCGCAACCGCAGCCCCGCCGGTTCGGGCTCTTGCGCCGCAGAGTCTGACCGTGGCCGACCTCGCGCCGGCCGCAGAAGTGACCCGGGATGCCTACGGGGTCACCGTTCCGCCACCGCTGCAGTGGCCGGTGGCTCCGTCGAGCCCGATCGTGACTGGATTCGGGCCGAGGTCTGCCCCGTGCGCGGCGTGTTCCTCTAATCACGAGGGGGTCGACTACGACGCAGGCAACGGTTCGCCGGTGCGTTCGATGGCGGCTGGCCTCGTCGTGGAAACCACCAACTCTGGCACCGCCGCGCTCGGCGTCTACCTGTCCATCCAACATGTAATAGACGGCCAGACAGTCACAAGCGTGTACGCGCACATGCAGGCCGGTTCGATGCCGCTGCAGGTCGGCGACAGCGTAGCGGTGGGCCAGGTCGTCGGTCGCGTCGGCAGTACCGGGGTGAGCACCGGCCCCCACCTCCACTTCGAGATTCGGCCGGGTGGCACGACACCGGTCAACCCCGTGGCCTGGCTGCGTGCCCGGCTCGGCTGACCCACGCCGGGTCCGGAAACCGCACAGCGCGCGATCGGCCAGCCGGATGAATGGCACTCCCAGACTCCTTGGATAGCGTGCAATTGTGACAAATCTCGCCTCCCCGTTCCGGTCCCGAGTACTCTCGGCATTCACCGGACACGAGAGCGGGCGGCCGGATTGGGTCGGCCAGATCGAAGAGGGGGACGACGCCGGATTCTTCGGGCTCGGGTCGGCCGCGTGGACGGTCCACGGGGGAATGGCCACGCTCGTTGCCGGCATCCGCGCGCTGCTTATGCAGACGCTCCACCCGGGGGCGATGGCGGGCGTGCACGACTGGTCCCGGTATAAAGAGGACCCCCTCGGCCGACTCTCCGGAACCATCCAGTGGCTGATCGGAGTGACCTTCTCCGACACCGAGATGGCGATCCGCGAATCGAACCGGGTTGGGCGTTTCCATGACCGGGTGACGGGCACCTATCTCGATGCCCAGGGCGTCGAGCAGCGCTACGCCGCCGGAGATCCGGAGCTGTTGTCCTGGGTGCACGTGGTCTTCACCGATGCCTTCCTCGGCAGTCATCTCGTCTGGGGCTCGCCGATTCCGGGCGGTCCGGACCAGTATGTGCGGGAATGGACCAAGGCCGGGGAACTCGTCGGTGTCGTGGACCCGCCGATATCGCAGGCCGAACTCCGCTCGCAACTCGACGCTTTCCGCACCGCCGGCATCCTCAAGAGCGATGAGCGGGTGGCGGAGGCCGTGCGATTCATCCGTCGACCGGGCCTGCCGCGGGCCATGCTCCCGGCCTACAACATCCTCTTCGCCGGCGCCGTCGCATCCATTCCGGTCGAATACCGGCGGATGCTCGGACTGCGGCGCGCCTGGTGGCCGGCGATCGCGGCCACGCGCCTCATTCTCGTAGTGGTCGGCGGTCTGCTCGGGCGACGTTCCACGAGTGAGGATGCCGCCCGCAAGAGACTGGCCCGCCTCGGTCTGCTCTGAGCTCCCCCGTGTCGCCCGCTGCGGGTAGATTCGGTCGTGAGAGATGAGGCAGAAGCGATGAGCAGGCAGGACGGTCGCGACCGCCAGGTGAGCGCGAGTTCAGTCGACAGCAGCACCGCCACGATCCTGCATGTCGACCTCGATGCCTTCTTCGCCTCGGTCGAGTTGCTCGATCGACCGGAACTCGCTCACCTTCCGGTCGTCGTCGCCGGCAAATCGCTGCGTTCGGTCGTGACGGCGGCGAACTACCCGGCCCGCAAGTACGGGGTGCGTTCGGCGATCCCGCTCTCGCAGGCGCTGCGACTTTGCCCGAAAGCTATCGTGCTGGAGCCGCACTTCGAGAAGTACCGTCACTATTCGACGCTCGTGATGGAGATCTTCGACGACGTGACGCCGCTGGTCCAACGGCTCGGCATCGACGAAGCGTTCCTCGACGTGTCCGGCGCGAAGGGGCTACTCGGGTCGCCCGCAGAGGTCGCGTCGCTGATCCGACGGCGGGTGCAGCTGGAGACGCGCCTCACCTGCTCGGTGGGGGCGGCATCCACCAAGTTCGTCGCGAAGCTTGCATCGGGTCGGGCCAAACCCGACGGCCTGCTCGTGGTTCCTGCCGAGCAGACCCTGGCATTCCTGCATCCGCTGCCCGTCGGAGCACTGTGGGGTGTCGGCGCCGTGACCGAGGAGGCGCTCACCCGGCGGGGGCTCCGCACCATCGGGGACATCGCACGATCGCCGCTGTCCGCGCTGCAGCGTGCCGTGGGGGACGCGTCGGGGCAGAAGCTCCACGACCTCGCCAACGGACGCGATCCGCGGTCGGTGACCACGGCATCCGTCGAGAAGAGCGTTGGGCATGAGGTCACTTTCGAGGTGGACACCGTGGACGCCGACGAGCTCCGCCGGGAACTGCTGCGCCAGGCCAACGCGGTGGCGGTGCGGATGCGCACGGCCGGTTGGGTGGGACGCACCGTCGTGCTCAAGCTGCGCTACGACGACTTCACCACCATCACCCGGTCGCGGACACTGGCCGAGTCGACGGATGTCGGGCGCCGCATCTATGAGGAAGTGCGGGCGATCTACGAAGCGCTCGGCAGCCACAACCCGGTGCGATTGATCGGCGTGCGCATGGAACAGCTCACCGAGGGCGACGGCCAGCCCGGCCTCTGGGATGAGGACGAGGACTGGCGCGAGGCCGAAGACACGATCGACGCGGTCTCCGCGCGCTTCGGCCGGGGGATGCTCCGGCCAGCATCCCTGCTGAAGGCTCGGGCGCCTCGCGGTGACGCCCAGAACGCGCACCGCATCGACTACGAGCCGCCAGGCTGAGCCGTCCGGGTCGGCGGATTACGCGGAACCGACGGCTTGCTTCAGCAACGCCACCAGTCGCTTCTGGTCGGCGGCGGTCAGCTGGGTAACGGCGTAAGCGCTCGGCCAGAAATTGCCGTCGTCGAGGTTCGCATCCTGCTGAAAGCCGATGGTGGCGTACCGCGCGTTGAACTTGGCGGCTGACTGGAAGAAAACCACCACTTTGCCGTCGCTGTTGGTGTAGGCCGGCATCCCGTACCAGGTCTTTGCCTCCAGGCTGGTGTGCCTCTTGACCAGCTGATGAAGGGTCTCGGCCAGTTCCCTGTCCGTGCCCGACATTGTGGCAATCGCCGCGAGGCACGCTGCCTCCAGGTCGGCGCCTGCCTTCGCGGCCTTTGCTTCTGCCGCTGCGGCCCGCATTGCCGCCCTTTCTTCTTTACTGAAGGTGGTGCTCATTGTCTGCTCCGTCCAAGGGTCTGTTCTCCGGCACCCACTGTAGGCGACACTTTCGGGGGTCCCCGTGACTTGCGGGCTAGTGTCCAGTCCGACCCGCAGTGAATTTAACCCGTGTGATCCGTCGCGGAAGAAGCTGGCGTCGTCGTCGGGTCTTTGCGACACGCTGTTCCGACCAGAGCCGAGTTGCTGGGGTTCTCTGCCGAACTCATGGTGCAACGAGCGACCAAACGGGTGCTCGCCATTCCCTCACGCTTGGACCTGTCGGAGTGTGCGCCGGAGGTTGTGAAGAAATTTCTGCCCCTCGAAGCAGGTAGCGGCGCCGAACTTGAAATCAACATCGCTGATCCGTGAAGCAGTCGAGGAACACCTCAGCGCGCACGCGGGAGAGCCAGACCAGTCCTCGAGTATAGGGCCCCGGAAAGAAGGGGAATGGCCACTGAGACAATTGGGCCGTGTAGATCGGGTTCGTCCTTATGTCAGGCGGTATAACTGGTTATACTCTAGTTATGAAGACCGCGATTTCGATTCCGGACCACGATTTTGAACGCTTCGAGCGGGTGGCAGCGCGGCATGGCATGAACCGGTCAGAGTTCTATCGCCTCGCTGGCAGTCGCCTCGCGGAAGAGTTGGAAGGCGAAGCCGAGCTGACGGCGCTTGCCAACTCAGTCATCGCCCGCGTCGGACAACCCTCCGCGGACAGCCCATTTCTTCGGGAATCGGAGCGGACCGTGCGTGAAGGTACGGATTGGTGATTTCCCACGGCGATGTCGTCTGGGTCGACTTCGGGTCACCGCGTGGTTCTGCGCCAGCGAAGCGCCGTCCGGCCGTTGTCATGCAAGAACAATGGCTTCTCGCCACCGAGATCGCGACAGTTCTTGTCGTTCCGCTGACCTCGAACACTGCGCTCGAGGCATTTCCCGGCAACGTGCTCGTGCCGGTCGATGTGTCCGGGCTTGGGCAGGACTCCGTTGCAGTGGTGTCGCAGGTGGGCCCGGTCAGCCGAGAGTTCGTCGAACCTTATCCAATCGGACATGTCCCGAGCTACGTCCTCTCCAAGATCGCCGACGGCCTTCGTCTGGTCTTGGGCATCTGAGGGCACAGCATGCGCACCGGCCCGCAGGCGGATCCGAAGCGGAAGCGCGTTACGGAACACGATTGTGTCAACCTCTGCGTGGGGAGCGTATCGAATGCATCGATCGATGTTGCCGTGTTCAGAGGTTGTTGTAGTCCTCGCGACGGTGGGCGACGTCAACGATGAGGATAAGGATCTGGTCGTCGTCAATATTTGTGAGGATCCGATAGTCGCCGACCCGATAGCGCCAGAATTCTTCGTTCACGAGCTTCTTGCCGAGTAGGCGCGGATCATCAAGCTGGGCAAGCTTTTGCTCAAGGAAACCACGGATTCGGCTCGCAGACACCGGATGAAGTTTTCTGACCTGCTTGCCCGCCTTCGGCGTGAATCTGATGTCTTCAACATGACTCCGAGGGGACCTTTCTACAGGGCGCCGCAAGACGGACGTTCAACGGACATTCCAGCGCTAAACCAATTGAAGAGAACTCGGAGTCGCGTCTGCTCCATCCGAGAAAGAGCCCGATGAAGGTGCCTCATGCGCACACTGTCGAAGGTGTCTTTTCGGTGTCTCCTGAACGTCGGGATACGATCACTGGCTCGCGGATCGGGAATTTGTGCCAACGGCCGTGCTGGTCCCTCGTGGCGGGGGATCAGCGGGGTCCCGGAGGGACGATGGCTTTGCGGAGGGAGATAGGCCTCCGTCCGCGAAGCTTTTTTCCCGCCGCGACATGCGAGAACGCCGGAAGGCGAAGCAGCGAAAGCCATGACCGCAAGCGTCGACGACCGCACGCACTCAGCGCGCGATTATCGCAGCCGAGCGCGCGCCGAGCAGAATCTCCGCGGAGGACGCTGCGACGGCATCCGTCGTCGCCAGCAACACCGCACCGCCATAAGGCAGAGCGACCGGGAAATCGGCGAAGTTGACGACGACGGAGGTGCCGCCGCCGGCGGGCCCGGCCCGATGCAGGGCGAACCACTTCGCGTCGCCATCGAAGTCGGTGCTGCTGCGCGTCATCCGCGGGTCGGTGAGGTCCGGTCGATCCCGGCGAAGCTGGGCGAGCGCACGATAGAGCGCGAGAAGTCGGGCGTGATCGCCCTGCGGCAGCTCACTCCAGTCGAGTTTCGAGCGCTGAAAGGTCTCGTCATCCTGCGGGTCCGGAACGACCGAAGGATCCCAGCCCATCTTCTCGAACTCGCGGATGCGGCCCTCCGCGGTCGCAGCTCCGAGCTCCGGCTCGGGATGCGAGGTGAAGAACTGCCACGGCGTGGTGGCGCCCCACTCCTCGCCCATAAAGAGCATCGGCGTGAAAGGACTGGTGAGGGTGAGTACGGCCGCGATGGCGAGCTGGTCGGCATCGAGGGTCGCGCCAAGGCGATCGCCGACCGCCCGGTTGCCGATCTGGTCATGGTTCTGGTTGCCCACGACGAGCCGCCAGGACGGCATGTTCTCGGTGTCGACCGGATGCCCGTGGTCACGCTCGCGGAATGAGGAGAAGGTGCCGTCGTGGAAGAAGCCGCGGGTCAGCACCTTGGCGAGGGAATCGAGATGGGCGAAGTCGGCGTAGTATCCGGTGGTCTCCCCGGTGAGCGCAACGTGAACGGCGTGGTGGAAGTCATCGCTCCACTGGGCCTGGAGGCCGTACCCCCCGGTGCCACCTTCACGCGGGGTGATCAGTTTCGGGTCGTTGAGGTCGGACTCTGCGATGAGGGTGAGCGGGCGCCGGAGCGCGGTCGAGAGGGCATCCGTTTCTTCGGAGAGCTGCTGCAGGATGTGTTTCGGCGAGTCGTCGACGAGCGCGTGGACCGCATCGAGGCGAAGCCCGTCCACGTGGAAGTCGCGGAACCAACCCAAGGCGTTGTCGACGATGTACGACCGCACGGCCGGCTCATCCAGGTTGATCGAATCGCCCCAGGTGTTCGACGAGCCAGAACGCAGATAGGGGCCGAAGCGCGGCAGGTAGTTGCCGCTCGGACCGAGGTGGTTGTAGACGACGTCCTGGATCACGCCGAGCCCGCGCGCGTGCGCGGCATCCACGAATCGCTCATACGCGGCCGGCCCGCCGTAACTCTCGTCGACGGTGTACCAGAGCACCCCGTCGTAGCCCCAGTTGTGGTCGCCGTTGAACCCGTTAACGGGCAGGAGCTCCACGAAATCGACCCCGAGGGAAACGAGGTGGTCGAGTTTGTCGATGGCCGAATCGAGGCTGCCCTCCGGGGTGAAGGTGCCGAGGTGCAGTTCGTAGATCATGCCTCCCGCCAGCTGGCGACCGTTCCACGCGGAGTCGGTCCACTCGAAGTCGCTTTCGAACACCCGCGACAGTCCGTGCACGGTCTCCGGCTGGCGGCGGCTGCGCGGATCAGGCAACGGCGTCTCGTCGCCATCGACCAGGTAGCCGTAGTCGGTGCCGGAGAGGCCCTCCGGGGCGGACCACCACCCGTCGGTTGTGGCGGCCATCTCGTGACGCTCATCATCGAGGAGCAATGTGAGGGTGGAGGCCGCGGGGGCCCAGATTTCGAAGGTCATCGTGTGCCTACTCGCTCGGAATCAGCAGTGCTACAGGGTACCGCTCGAGCAGCTCGGAGACCATCAGCGTGCCACCGACGAATTCTCGACCGGTGAAGACATCGGTCACTTGGCGCCCGGCCAGGATGATCGAGGTGTCCGCCCAGCCGCCCGCTCGAGCCAGCCCCACCGGCAGGCGGGTCGCCACGGTCAGTGCCTCTCCGCGGTCGAAGGCGATCACGTGCTTCGCTGCCGAGCCGTACGCTTCGATCGCCGCGTAGCGGGTGAACAACTCGGGCCGGTCGCGACGAAGCCGAAGCGCACGCGAGGTGACGAGCAGCTTCGCGGCCCCCGACTCGTCGATCGGGGGGTGGGCGCCGGCATCGATGGCGGCGAGGTAGAGCCGCCGTTCGTCGAAGTCGACCGGTCGGCGGTTGTCGGGGTCGACGAGGGAGGTTTCCCACAGCTCGCTGCCCTGGTAGACATCCGGAACACCGGGAGCGGTGAGCTGGATGACCTTGGCCGACAGCGAATTCGACCAGCCGGGCTGACGCACGGCATCCAGCACGCGCTCGAGGATGCCGACCACGTGCGGGTCGTCGAAGGCGGAGTCGATGAGCCGGTGCATCCGCTCTTCGAATTCCTCGCGCGGAGCCGTCCATTTCGTGGAGTTGCCTGCTTCGCGGGCCGCCTTCTCGGCGTACGCGTGCAGCCTCTCCCGGCTGGCGGGCCAGGCTCCGACGATCGCCTCCCAGAGCAGGGACTCGAGCGGACCGTCACCGAGCGGCACTGCGTCACGCAGCTCCCCGAGCGCCTTCTCCCATTCCACCGGGATCTCGGCGAGCACGCTGATGCGCGCTCGCACGTCTTCGCCGCGCTTGGTGTCGTGCGTGGAGAGGGTGGTGAGCGACGCTGGGAAGCTCGCCTGCCGCAACTGGTGGCGTCGGTGGAACTCGGCGATGTCGATGGAAAACTCGCTGGGGTCCGCCCCCACCTCGGTGAGCGACCCGAGCCTGGTGTAGCGATAGAACGCGGTGTCTTCCACGCCCTTGGCCATCACCATGCCCGAGGTCTGCTGGAAGCGGATCGCGGCCGGATGACTCGGGTCACTGAGCGTCGGAAGGAGATCGTCGATGACGGCGGACAGGTCCGGGCGATACTCCTTCGCCAGTCTCACGGCCTCGTGCAGGTGCTCGATGCCGAGGGGCAGGTAAGAGCGGTACACCGGGAAGCAGGCCAGCACCTCCGCCAAGGCATCCGCAGTCTGTTCGTCATCCTCGGCACGTGCAAGATCGCGTTCGATCCGCACCACCTCAGAGCGCAGAATGCCATCGGCGATGGCTCGTTTCGTGCCGTGGATGAGGCGGGTCCAGGAGACCGGTTCGCTCGAGTCCCGCAGACTGGAGTCGAGGGCATCCAGTGCCGCGCGACCGGCCGGATCCACCAGCACCCGGTCCACGTCCGCGAGGGCGTCATAGCCGGTGGTCCCGGAGGCGGCCCATGAGGTGGGCAGTTGTTCGTCACCCTCGAGGATCTTCTCCACGAGCACATAGGCACCGTCGGTGGCCGCGGCGAGCGCGTCGAGGTACCCGGCGGGATCGGCGAGGCCGTCGGGATGGTCCACCCGCAGGCCATCGACCAGGCCCTCGGTGACCCAGCGGATGATCTCCCCGTGCGACTCGTCGAACACCCAGGGCGTCTCGACGCGGATGCCGGCGAGCGTGTTCACGGCGAAAAAGCGGCGGTAATTGAGTTCGGTATCCGCCCGGCGCCAGTTCATCAGCTCGTAGTTCTGGCGGGAGTGGATCTCGTTCGGTGATGCTCCGTCGTCGGCCGTGCCCGGAGCGAGCGGGAAGCGGTTGTCGTAATAGGCGAGTTCGCCGTCGATGATCTCGACTGCGGGGTTCGGCTCGTCGCCGAGAACCGGGATGCGCACCTTGCCCCCGCCGAACGCCCAGTCCACGTCGAATGCCTTCGCATACCGTGACTGGCGACCGTGGGTCAGCAGGTCCCACCACCAGACGCTCTGCTTGGGGGTGGCGACGCCGACGTGGTTCGGCACGATGTCGACGAGTACCCCCAAGCCGAGCGCTCTGGCGGCGGCGGAGACGCGTGCCAGCCCGTCCCGGCCGCCTCGCGCCGGGTCCACGAGCGAGTGGTCGACCACGTCGTACCCGTGATCGGAGCCTTCTTCCGCCTTGAGGAGCGGGGAGAGGTAGAGCCAGTCCGCCCCCAGGTCGTGCACGTAGGAGGCGATCGTGGCCGCGGCATTCAGATCGAAAGACTCACGGATTTGCAGCCGGTAGGTGGAACCCGGAATGCGCATCAGTGGGTTTCCGGCCTTCGGGGCGACGCGGCCTGGGTTCCGGCCTGTGCGCTCAGCGAGGCCGCAACCGAATGGTCGATCTCCACCTCCGGCGCCTCCCAGGCGCGGAGGACGACCAGGGATTTGGCAACGACGGAGAGCACATCCGTGGCCTTCAGCGGCTCGGTGTCGGCCAACTCGCCCGAGGTGTCGATCACGATCTCCCACGAGCCGGAGAACTCTTCGGACGGCAGGACGAAGTCGACCACCTCGTCGCCCGCGTTGAAGAAGATGGCGAAGTTAAGGTCGATGATCCGTTGGCCGCGCAGGTCGCGGCCCTGGATGCCGTTGCCGTTGAGGAAGACGCCGATGGCGCGACCGAAGCCGGAGTCCCAGTTTTCGGGTTCCATTTCTTCGCCGCCGGGGGTGAGCCAGACGATGTCGGCCAGCGGCTCGCCCGCACCCCGTTTGACCGGGCGGCCGTCGAAGAAGCTCTTGCGACGAAACGTGGGGTGATCTTTACGCAGCCGGGCCACGGCGGCGACGAACTCGGTGAGCGGGGCATCCGCAGCATCCCAGTGCACCCACGAGATGTCGGAGTCCTGCGCGTAGGTGTTGTTGTTCCCCCGCTGGGTGCGCCCGAGCTCGTCGCCGTGCAGGATCATCGGCACGCCCTGCGAGAGCAAAAGGGTGGCGAGGAAATTGCGTTGCTGGCGGGCGCGCAAGCCGAGCACGGCGGGATCGTCGGTCGGACCTTCGACCCCGGAGTTCCAAGACCGGTTCTCCGACTCGCCGTCCTTGTTTTCCTCGCCGTTGGCATCGTTGTGTTTCTCGTTGTAGGATACCAGGTCGGCGAGCGTGAAGCCGTCGTGCGCGGTCACGAAGTTGATGGATGCCACGGGGCGGCGTCCGTCTCCCTCGTAGAGATCCGCCGAGCCGGTGAGACGTGCCGCGAACTCCCCGAGCGTTGCCGGCTCGCCGCGCCAGAAGTCGCGCACGGTGTCGCGGTACTTACCGTTCCATTCCGTCCATTGCGGAGGGAAGTTGCCCACCTGGTAGCCGCCGGGGCCCACATCCCACGGCTCGGCGATGAGTTTGACCTGCGAGACCACCGGGTCCTGCTGCACGAGCTCGAAAAAGGTGGAGAGTTTGTCCACGTCGTAGAACTCGCGGGCGAGGGTCGAGGCGAGGTCGAAGCGGAACCCGTCGACGTGCATCTCAAGCACCCAGTAGCGCAGGCTGTCCATGATGAGTTGAAGCGAGTGCGGGTGACGCACGTTGAGCGAGTTGCCTGTGCCCGTGTAGTCCATGTAGAACTGTTCGTCATCGTCGACCAGGCGGTAATAGGCCTCGTTGTCGATGCCCTTGAACGAGATCGTGGGCCCGAGGTGGTTGCCCTCAGCGGTGTGGTTGTAGACCACGTCGAGCACGACTTCGATGCCGGCATCGTGCATCGATCGCACCATGCTCTTGAACTCCTGCACCTGCTGGCCGCGCTCGCCGGTTGCGGAGTAGGTGTTTTGTGGGGCGAAGAATCCGATGGTGTTGTAGCCCCAATAGTTGCGAAGGCCCTTATCGAGCAGCGTCGAATCCTGCACGAACTGGTGCACCGGCATCAACTCGAGGGTGGTGACGCCGAGTTTCTGCAGGTGCTCGATCACGACGGGGTGCGACAGGCCAGCGTAAGTGCCGCGCTGCTCGGCCGGGATATCCGGGTGCAGCTGAGTGAGACCCTTCACGTGCGCCTCGTAGATGACCGTCTCGTTGTAGGGAACGCGCGGTGGCCGGTCGCCGGCCCAGTCGAAGAAGGGGTTGATGACGATGCTCATCATCGTGTGGCTTGCCGAGTCGTCGTCGTTCCGGGAGAGCGGATCTCCGAAGTTGTAGGCGAACAACGACGGATCCCAGTCGAAGTCGTGACAGGTGGCCTTGGCGTAGGGGTCGAGAAGCAGCTTGTTGGGGTTGCATCGTTTGCCCGCTGTCGGGTTGTAGTCGCCGTAGACGCGGTAGCCGTAGCGCTGGCCGGGCTGCACCTGGGGCAGGTAAGCGTGCCAGACGTGGGCGTCGGTTTCGAGGAGTTCGACGCGGATCTCGACTCCCTCATCATCCAACAGGCAGAGTTCGATTTTTTCCGCGACCTCGCTGAAGAGCGCGAAGTTGGTGCCGCTGCCGTCGAAGGTGGCGCCGAGGGGGTAGGCGGTTCCGGGCCAGGTTTCCATGGGGGTGCTCTCAATTCATTCAGGCTCGTGCTGTGGGGCTTTCACCGTATCCTGCGGGCATTAGGCAGGGCGAACCGAGAGGGAGCCTTGACAAGCCGGTGGGAAGGTGGATTGCCGGGGGATGCCGGTAGTCGGGCTGCATTCAGGTCTCAGAGAACGCGGAGTGCGTCCACGGTGTCGCGTTCGCGGCGAGTGAGGGCTCGAAGCACTTCTTGATCACTGTGCCTTTCGCGTGCCGCAGCGACCAGGATGTCGACGGCCATCGACACCGCTGGCGCCGGAGAGGTCACCTCCACGCCGATGCTCAACGCCAGATCCTCGGTGTGGACTGCCAATTCAACCAACCGAGTCCGCAAATACTCGTCGAGCAGGAGTTCTTCGCCCGGCCTGTGGGCAACGGCCACCCGACGCTCATTCCGGGCAGAACAGATTCTCGAATTCAAGCGTCGGCGGTGGACTCGTGGGCGACGAGCGAAACAGCGGTCGCCGCAGCGGACAGATAGGTCGATCGCACGTCGTTCACCACACGAGCTCGGCACCCGTGCCTGCGGTGTGCCATTCGTCGGACCCCCACTCTCCTGAATCGACTTGGTAGACATTGCGGGTTAACCCGCCGTGAAGGTCGATTGCCGATTCAGACCGCGCGGCCCGGTTCTGCAGGGGTTTTGCACTGGGAAGCACGGCGAGGGTGTCACGCGAGGCTAAGCTAGAGACGAACACGGGAGTCCGGTGATGCCGGGCTGAGAGGGAGCTTCTCCAAGCTCCGACCGTCGAACCTGATCTGGATCATGCCAGCGCAGGGAGGCAGAACTTCTCTCCGGTTCGCCGCATCCGCGGCGGTCCACACCCGTGCCCTCACCAACCGACAGGGGCACGACAATGCAGGCAACCGACACATCTCTCCGACCCTCCACCGGCCGCATCGATCCGCACTGGAGGGTGGTGGATATCGTCGTCGCGAGCGTGCTCGGGGTGGCGAGCGCCCTGGTGTTCTTCGCCTGGAACCAGGTCTATGCCCCGGTCACCGCCCCGCTCGACGCGGTCCTGCCCGGTTCGCAGGCGCTGTTCTACGGCGTCTGGCTGTTCGCCGGCGTGCTCGGTGGCCTCGTCATTCGCAAGCCCGGTGCTGCGCTCTTCACCGAGCTCGTGGCCGCTGTCGTCTCCGCGCTCCTCGGAGCGCAGTGGGGAGGGTTCGCGGTCATCGAAGCCGGGCTGGTGCAGGGCCTCGGCGCGGAGCTGGTCTTCCTGCTATTCCTCTACCACCGCTGGAACGTCGTGGTGGCGATGCTCGCTGGTGCCGTGGCGGGCCTTGCCATGGCCGTGAACGACATCGTCGGCTATTACCTGGCTTCCGGTGCCACCTTCCAGGCGATCTATGGCGCCTCGGGGTTCATCTCGGGCGCGGTCATCGCCGGTCTCGGTTCCTGGTTCATCGTGCGAGGGCTCGCCCGCACGGGCGTTCTCAGCCGTTTCGCCTCCGGCCGGCCCGGTCCACGCTGACGACGGCCATGTTTTCCGAGACACCGCTCTCCATCGACGCGCGGGGATGGGGATGGCGTCACGCAGGCCGGGCGGGCTGGGCGCTGCGTGGGCTCGACCTGCGTATCGAGCCGGGCGAGCGGGTGTTGCTGCTCGGGGCATCCGGGGCCGGCAAGTCCACTCTCGTGCACGCGCTGGCCGGCGTCCTCGGCGGCGAGGAGGAGGGTGAATCCGAGGGCCGACTCTTCGTCGACGACACGGATGCTGCACGCGCTCGCGGGCGAGTCGGGCTCGTGCTGCAGGACCCCGATTCCCAGGTCGTGCTCGCTCGCGTCGGTGACGACGTTGCCTTCGGCTGCGAGAACATGGGCGTTTCGCGCGACGAGATCTGGTCCCGCGTGGAACAGTCCCTTCGGGCCGTCGGCCTCGATGTGCCGCTGGCGCACCCCACCAGCGCGCTTTCCGGCGGCCAGAAGCAGCGGCTGGCTCTCGCCGGGGTGCTCGCCATGCGACCGGGCCTCCTGTTGCTCGACGAGCCGACAGCCAACCTCGACCCGCACGGCGTGATCGAGGTGCGGGATGCGGTCGCACGGGTGGTCGAGCAATCGGGCAGCACGCTCGTGGTGGTCGAACACCGTGTCGACGTGTGGTGGCCCACCGTGGACCGGGTCGTCGTGCTCGCTCCCGGAGGCGGCGTCCTCGCGGACGGGACCCCGGATGAGGTGCTGCGGCGGGAGGGAGCGAACCTCGCCGCCTCCGGGGTCTGGGTTCCCGGGCATCCGCCGAAGCATCCGGCCCGCCTGCGTCGGCCGGGGGGCACGCTGCTGCACACCGAGGCCCTCGCCGTCGGCCGCTCGACGGCGCTCCAGAGCGACATCGACATCGTTGCGAGGGCGGGGGAGTGCATGGCCCTCACCGGACCGAACGGGGTGGGCAAGACCACGCTCGGCCTCACCCTCGGCGGGCTGTTGCCGGCGATCGATGGGCGGCTCGTCGCCGGAGCGCTGCGCCGGGGACTCGGTACCGATCCGCTGCGCTGGAAGTCGCGGGAGCTCGTCACCCGCATCGGAAGCGTGTTTCAGGATCCCGAGCACCAGTTCGTGAGCGGCACGGTCGCCGGCGAACTCGCGGTCGGCGCCCGGGCGATCGGGCTCTCCGAACACGAAACCGCCCGCCGCGTCGACCCGCTGCTAGAGCGCCTGCGGCTCGGCCACCTGGCGGCGGCGAACCCCTTCACACTCTCGGGCGGCGAGAAGCGTCGGCTCTCGGTCGCGACAGTGCTCGTCACCCGGCCGCCGCTGCTCGTGCTCGACGAGCCGACCTTCGGGCAGGATTCACGAACCTGGGCGGAGCTCGTGGCCTTCCTCGCCGAGCTTCTCGATGAAGGCAGCAGCCTCATCGCCGTCACGCACGACGTCCACCTCGTCGACGCCCTCGCCGACGCAGAACTGCGGATGTGGCAGGCAGACCACGCCCTCGAGTCGAGGGTGCCCTGATGCGCGCCGACGACATCCTCACCCCCACGGCAGGCACCCGCACCATCTACCGGATCAACCCGGTGGCCAAGCTCGCGGCGGCCGCCGTGATCGGCATCGCCCTGGTGTTTTCCCTCGACTGGGTTTCGGCGTCGGTCGCGCTCGCCTGCGAGGGGGTGCTGTTCCTCTTCGCCGGGCTCGGCCCGCGCCGGTTTGTGCGACGCACCCTCCCGGTGACGATCGCGGCGGTCTTCGCGGCCGGCACGATCCTGCTCTACGGGCGGGCATCCGGGGCGAGCCGCTGGCGGTTCCTGCTCGTGAACGTCACCGACGGATCGATCGAACTCTCCGTCGCCACCCTGCTGAAGGTTCTCGCAATCGGGCTGCCCGCGGTCGTACTGTTCGTCACCGTCGACCCGACCGATCTCGCCGACGGTCTCGCCCAGGTGCTGCGGTTGCCCTCCCGCTTCGTGCTCGGAGCGCTCGGCGGGCTGCGGCTCGTCGGCCTGTTCGCTGACGATTGGAAGTCGCTCGAGCTCGCCCGTCGCGCCCGCGGGATCGCCGACAGTGGACGGTTGCGCCGCTTCGCCGGCCAGGCCTTCGCCCTGCTGGTGTTGTCGATCCGGCGCGGAAGCAAGCTCGCCACGGCGATGGAGGCTCGCGGGTTCGGTTCGTCGATACCGCGAAGCTGGGCGCGGGAGTCCCGCTTTGGCGCGCGAGATTGGATGCTCGTAGCGATTTCGTTCGGCGTCGCGTCTGCCGCCATCAGCACTTCGGTGCTCACCGGAAATTGGAACTTCCTTGCCGGTGCCTGACGCAGCGGCCCTCCGCGCGCGGATCCGCCTGTCGTCGCGGCCGGTGGTGCTCATCGACGGCGGCTCCGGCTCCGGCAAGACCACTCTCGCGGCTGCGCTCGCGCCGGCACTCTCGGCCCAGCTCGTGCGGCTCGACGACTTTTATCCGGGCTGGGACGGGCTGGAATCCGCGAGCGCAGCAGTACGAGACGACGTGCTCGCGCCCGAGGGGCCGGGCTGGCGACGGTGGGACTGGACGACCGGGTCCGCCGCCGAATGGCATCCGCTCGATCCGTCCCAGCCTCTCGTGATCGAGGGTTCCGGATGCCTCAGCCGGGCGAATCGCGCGCTCGCAAGCTTTGCCATCTGGGTCGAACTCGACCTGCCGACGCGCAAGCGTCGCGCTCTCGCACGGGATGGCGAGGACTATGCGCCGTACTGGGATCGCTGGGCCGCGCAGGAGCGTCGCTTTGGGCGTCGCGAGCAGCCGTGGCGACTTGCGGACCTGACTCTCGATGATGACGCCGTCGCATCGCTGGTCGACGGGCTAGCGTCGACGGTATGACTTCGACCTTCATCCCCGCGTCTGAACTGGCAGCCCGCCTTTCCGAGCCGGCCGCCCCCGCCGTCCTCGACGCGAGCTGTCTGCTCCATCCCGCGACGTTCGACGGCGATTATCGCGTAGATACAGGCCGTCCGCGCTGGCTCGAGGCGCACATCCCAGGATCGCAGCATGTTGACGTACCGACGCAATTCTCCGATGTATCTGCATTGTTGCATTACGCGCACCCAACGCCACAGGCGCTGGTGGAAGAGCTCGCCCGCATCGCCATCGGCCCGACGGATGCCGTGGTGGTCTACGACACGACCGGCGGACTCTTCGCCGCGAGGCTCTGGTACCTGCTGCGGTGGATCGGCGTCGAAGTGCGGGTGCTCGATGGCGGACTTTCGGCGTGGATCGCGGCCGGCCTGCCCACCGAATCGGGCGAGTCGGCGGGTCCCTCGCCGGTCGAGGGGTGGGCACCCTCAGCGGCGCTCGACGCCTGGATCACGAAGGATGAGCTCGTCGATCGTTCCGAATCGGATGCCCGCCCGCTGGTGTGCGGACTGCCAGCGGGCAGTTTCACTGGCTCCGACCCCTCCCGGTATGCGCGTCGTGGCCGCATCCCGGGCAGCGTCAACGTGCCGTCACGCGACCTGTTCGCCGCCGACGGCACGGTGAAGGACGACGAGTCCCTGCGGGCGGCCTACGCGGCGGAGGGCGTCACCGGCGCCGAGGAGGTGTTGCTTTATTGCGGCGGCGGCATCTCGGCATCCGCCAACGCCCTCACGCTCGTCGAGCTCGGCGTGACTGCCGTGCGCATCTACGATGGCTCCCTTGAGGAGTGGTCAGCCGACGAGACCCTGCCGCTAGAACTCGGCTGACTCGCCCCTCATCAATCGCCACACCCCTCGCCATGTCAGAAATCCATGCAAATCGAACTGACACGCCGAAGGAGATGGCGCCGCGCCGGAGCCTCCCACCGAATGCATGGATTGCGCGCCGAAAGGCGGCACAGGACAAGGCGGCACTACGAGGGGTCGATTCAGGGAGAGTCGTCACTGTCGCTCGAGGCGCCGAGTTAGGTGCCCGACTGCTTGAGGGCCGATTCGAGCAGCTCGAAGTCGATCTTGGCGTGTTCGCGGCCGATCGCGCTCGCCTGAGCCGCGTTTCCTGTCGCGATTGCCTCCACGAGGTTGATGTGGTCGATGAGAGCGCGGGCCTCCATCGATCGCATGCCCTCCGGTGAGCCCCAGAGATGGGCGGGAGCGACGATGCTGATGCGCGATTCGAGTTCGATGACCACATCACGAAGCGTCGCGTTGCCCGCTGCATCGATGATGGCAAGGTGAAGGAGTTCATCGGCACGTTGCGAGGGCAGTCCGGAATCCGCATCTCGGAATGCGCCGAGTCGCTCGTGCAGAAGTGCAACATCCCTGTCACTGCGGTTCTCCGCAGCGGCTCCAGAGATGACCCCGTAGAGTCGGCTGAGGGCCTCGCTCGTGTCTCGGAGAGAGTCCCAGCGGGCTGAGAGCGTGCGGTGCACCGAGGCGCTCGAGGAGCTTGGCCACTGTTCGCGCACGAAAGAACCGCCGTCCCGGCCGCGCTGTGTTTCGAGCAACCCGCGCTCGACGAGACGGGCGAGCGCAGCCCTCACTGTCATCCGCCCCACTCGTAGGGATTCCGCGAGCGCGCGCTCGGACGGCAGCCGAGACCCTGGCAGATACTCACCGATGGCGATCGCCGTTATCAACCGATCGGTGATCTCATCGCTCCTGGACGGCGTGGCGATAGGTCGCTTCAGTGCTCCCGCTCGCTCGACTGCCACACCCCCACCGTATCGCCGATCGGCGCGCGTGTTTCGCTGGTCATTTCAGGGTGCGGTGTTACGGGCGTATTAACTCCCATCGAATGGTCTTTTCTAAAGACCATTTCGCAGGCACAATGAGCAACAGGGTTTTGGCCGGTAGTGACACCCACGGATTTTCGCCCCCTGTTCTGCAAGGAGTTGTCTCGATGTCCACCGTTTCCTCTCAACTCATTCCGTTCCGTGAATGGCATACCTGGCTGCGAGTGACCACCCCGGACGAGCCGCGCGCGGGGGCGCTCCCGCTCGTGGTCCTGCACGGCGGACCGGGAATGGCGCACGGCTACGTGCGGAATATCGCCGAACTTTCCGACACCGGGCGCACGGTCATCCACTACGACCAGTTGGGCTGCGGCCGGAGCACCCACCTTCCCGACGCCCCGCCCGACTTCTGGACCCCCCAACTTTTTGTCGACGAGTTCGAGAACCTCCTGCGTCAGCTCAGCTTCGAGAGGGTGCACGTTCTCGGCCAGTCTTGGGGCGGAATGCTCGGGGCAGAGATTGCCGTTCGACGGCTTCCCCAGGTGCAGAGTCTCGCCATTTGCAATTCCCCCGCCTCGATGCAGCTCTGGGTCGAGGGTGCCGCCGAGCTGCGAGCCCAGCTGCCGCCGGAGGTGCAGGATGCCCTCAACCACCACGAGGCGGACGGTACGGTGACCGACCCCCAGTACCTGAGCGCCACGGAGGTCTTCTACTCGCGTCACGTCTGCCGGGTGGTGCCGACCCCCCAGGACTTCCTGGACAGCGAGGCCCAAATGGAGGCGGAGCCGACGGTTTACCACACGATGAACGGACCGAACGAGTTCCACGTGATCGGCACGCTTCGCGACTGGAGCGTCATCGACCGGCTGCCCGCCGTCGTGGTGCCGACACTCGTGGTTGCCGGCGAATTCGATGAGGCGACCCCCGCGACCTGGCGTCCTTTCGTCGACCTCATCCCCGGCGCGGTCGCCCATGTCTTTCCGGGTGCGAGTCACTGCACCCATCTCGAACAGCCCGAGGAGTTCCGGGCGGTCATTGCCCGATTCCTGCAGCAGCACGACCAATAGCCCCGCCCCACAGCAAGACCCTTCCACCCGCTAAGAGAAAAGAGTCACCATGTCGTTCCGTACTGATTCCCCTGGCGCTCCCGAGCTCAGTTCGCAGGAGCAGCTGGAGTCGTTCGGCTATAAACAGGAGCTGAAGCGATCCGTTTCCACGATCGACCTGCTCATATACGGCCTCATCTTCATGGTGCCGATCGCCCCCTGGGCGATCTTCGGCACGGTGTACAACGCCTCCGCCGGAATGGTGCCGCTCGTTTACATCATCGGCCTCGTCGCCATGATCTTCACCGCGCTCGCCTACGCGCAGATGGCCAAGTCCATCCCGCTGGCCGGATCGGTATTCTCTTACGTCGGACGGGGTATCAATCCCACCTTCGGATTTTTCGCCGGCTGGGCGATCCTGCTCGATTACCTGCTGGTGCCGACGCTGCTCTACGTCTTTGCAGCCGAGTCGATGATCGGCATTTTCCCCGGATCAGCACGCTGGATCTGGGCGCTGATTTTTGTGGCGATCAACACGGTCGTGAACCTTCTCGGCATTTCGTCTCTCAAGCTGCTCAACCGCATCTTTCTGGCAATCGAGGTCGTGTTCATTGTCATTTTCGTGATCATTGCCGTCATCGCACTCAACAACGGCACCATCCCCGGCGCCGAGTTCACCACAGCCTCGATCTGGGACCCGAGCAAGGTCACCGGCCCGCTCATCGCCTCCGCGTTGTCCATCGCCGTGCTCAGCTTCCTCGGCTTCGATGGCATCTCTACTCTCGCCGAGGAATCGACCGGACGACGCAACTCGGCGGGCAAGGCGATGATCATCGCCCTGTTCATTGTGGCGTTCTTCTTCGTGCTCGAGACCTGGCTGGCGAGCGCCCTCGCAGCTGGTCGCACCTCTTTCCCCGACACTGAGGTGGGCAATGCCTTCTTCGACCTCGTGCGTGCGGCCTCCAACAGCGGCTGGGCCACCGCATTCTTCGTTGTCAACGTGCTCGCTGTCGGAATTGCGAACGCGATGGCCGCGCAGGCGGCGACCTCGCGGTTGCTCTACTCGATGAGTCGGGACCGCCAGCTGCCGAAATTCCTCAGCAAGATCAACAGCCGCCAGGTCCCGCAGGCGGCAATCCTCGCCGTCTCAGTGCTGTCCGCCATCCTTGTGCTTTTCTTCGTCGGCCAGATCGACGTCATCTCATCGCTCGTCAACTTCGGCGCGCTTTTCGGCTTCATGCTGCTGCACGTCTCGGTGGTGGTTCATTACATCGTGCGGAAGAAGTCCAAGAATTACCTCTTGCACCTCGTCGTGCCCGTGGTCGGCTTCCTCATCATCGGCTACGTGCTGCTGAACGCGAACGACGCGGCCAAGATCGGCGGCATCGTCTGGCTCGTCGTCGGCCTCGGCGTGTACCTCTACTACCGCTGGTCCGGACGCAACACGCCCACCCTGAGCGAAGAGACTGCGGCGGCGATCCCGGCCACCGGCGAACGCGAAGGGCTGTAGGCCATGGAGCACTTCCTCGACAAGAGCCACGGCCAGCCCGGATTCTCGGCATCCACCCCGCCCGCCCTGCGCATCGCGGCGGGCACGGGCGAGCGCATCGGGTTCGAGACGAGCGACGCCGTCTACGCCGAACTGCACGAGCACCACGACATGTCACGCCTGACGGCCCAGATCAACCCGGTGACCGGGCCGGTCTGGGTCGAGGGGGCCATGCCCGGCGATGCACTCAAGGTCACCATCCACGAAATCCGGCTGGGGGACTACGGCTGGTCGGTGAGCATTCCGGGCTCCGGCGCCCTGCAACATGTGATGGGGGAGGAGATGTTCACTCGAAAGGTGCCGATTGATGCCGAGGGGGTTCACGTGACCAGTCGGCACGTATTCGAAGCGCGTCCCATGATCGGATGCATCGGCACGGCACCCGCCGAGGGCTCGAACTCCACCCTGATGCCCTCCTATCCCCAGGGTGGAAACATGGATGTCACGGAGATACGCCCTGGCTCGATTGTGTACCTTCCGGTGATGACCGAAGGCGCACTGCTGTCGATCGGCGACATCCACGCCATCATGGCGGAGGGCGAGTCCTCGTTCGTCGCGATCGAGGCCGAGGGCATCGCGGTAGTGAGCATCGACCTCATCCCCGGAATGACGCTGCGGGCACCGCGCATCGAGACCCCCGACGAGTGGATCTTCGTCGGCCTCGGCGAGCCGGTCCAGGAGAGCATCCGCCGTGGCTACGAGGACCTCTTCGGCTTCCTGGTCGACGATCACCACTGGGATCGGGGCGACGCATTCGCCGTCCTGAGCGCGGTGGGGCACTCCCGACTGGGCGGGCCCACCGGTGCGGTCGCGCCGGACCCGCTGCATCCGTTCACCGCCGTCGGGGCCGTGACGCTGCATCGACTGCCCAAAAGCGTGTTGTAGCGGTCAGCCCCAGCCGAGGTGGTGCAGCTCGTCGTCATCGAGTCCGAAGAAGTGCCCGATCTCATGCACGAGCGTGACGTGGACCTGTTCTTTGAGTTCGGCGAGGTCCGCCGACACTGCCATCAGCGGCTCACGATAGAGAATGATGCGATCCGGCAGTTCCCCGAAACCGTAGTTGCCCCGGCGCGTGAGGTCGATGCCGACGTAAAGGCCGAGTAGGTTGAGCGAGCCGTCTTCGGGACGATCCTCCGTCACGAACACGATATTCTCCAGCCCCTTGACCATCTCGTCGGGCAGCAGATCGAGCTGGTCGACGACCAGCTTTTCGAACTCCTCCGCATTCAGCGAGAGCATCAGCGATCCAGACAGTCGACCAGCGAGCCCTGCACGAACCCGAGCCAGTCGTACAGATCGTGCAGCACGGGATCTTCAGCCCCGAGATCGTCATCCTCCTCTATGCCGAGGCGAGCCGCGATGGTGAGCCGGATGTCCGTGAGCGACCGAAGCCAGGCCTGCGCCGCCTGGGCATCGACCTTAACCACCGTTGCCGAGGTCGCCACGCTGGCTATCGCCAGGTCGGCGACGATCCGGCGGGCGTTGGCGGATTTGCGGGATGCGAGGTCGTCCGCGGTGAACCGGCGGAATTCTGCGGATGCCTCGGCATCATCCGGGTAGGCGTCGGGCAGCAGGCGCGACATCGCGGGGTCGTCGTCCTCGGACTCGCGGTTCTCGATCAGGTCGGAGAGCTGGGAGGCGAGCATCGAGAGGGTGCCTGCCTCGGCCGGATCGAAGACCGCCACGAATTGGTGCCGCGAACGGCGGAAGCCCCTCATTCGTCTGCCTTGGCCAGAGTCGCCCACAGCCCGAAGTCGTGCATCGCCTCGACGTGGCGCTCCATCTCTTCGCGGCTGCCGGTCGCGACGACCGCGCGTCCGTCGTGATGCACCTTGAGCATCCGCAGCTCCGCCTCCGCCTTCGAGAAACCGAAGTAGCTGCGGAACACCCACGACACATAATTCATCAGGTTGACCGGATCGTTCCAGACAACGGTCACCCACGGCGAGTCGAGCACGGTCGACTCGACCAGCCCGGTCTGCTCGAGAACGTCGCTCATAGGTCAACCCTCGCATCTGAAGTCCCGGAAAACGCAGAATGGCCTCGCGCGGACGCAAGGCCATTCTGCGGCTGCAGACGCTGCAGCCCCCTGGGTGACCGACGGGGCTCGAACCCGCGACATCCGGCTCCACAAGCCAGCGCTCTACCAACTGAGCTACGACCACCATGCGTGCCGTCCACGATAATTCGCAACCGACACAACTCCGCAAGCCTATTACAACGGCCGGAGTTTTTCAGCCGCCGGCTTGAGACAGCTGCGGCAGGAATTTCTCGACGACGGCGGCGGAAATCGCTTGAACGTCGTCGGTGGTGGGACCGGGGTCGGCCACGAACGCGGCCTTGCGGTAGTAGTCGAGTTCACGGATGGATTCGAGGATGTCCGCGAGGGCACGGTGCCCGCCGGCTTTGACCGGTGCATTGAAGTACACCCGCGGAAACCAGCGTCGGGAGAGCTCCTTGATAGACGAGACGTCCACGTTTCGGTAGTGAAGGTGATTGTCGACCCGCGGCATGTATTTGGCCAGGAAGGTGCGATCGGTCCCGATCGTATTGCCGGCCAGCGGAGCGTGTTGCTCCGCGGGAACGAATCCCAGGATGTATTCGATCACCGCGAATTCGGCATCGGCGAGGCTGACGCCCTGCGGAATCTTTTCGAGGAGACCTGACTTGGTGTGCATCTCCCGCACGAATTCGCCCATGTTGTCCCAGGCGGACTTGTCGGGCTTGATCACGATCTCGAATCCGGGGTCGATGAGATTGAGGTCGAAGTCGGTGATGACAACCGCCACCTCGACAAGCTCGTCGATCGTGACATCCAGCCCCGTCATTTCGCAGTCGATCCAGACGAGGCGGTCGGTGTTTGTCGGCATCCGAGAATTCTACCGGTGGGCACCCCCATAGCCCGATCCGGCGCCGGGGAAGGCATTAAGCGAGTTCGCCAACCCCGATCGATTCGGCTTCAGCAAGCAATGACTCCGGCCCATTGTTCACCCGGCCGAGGAAGCGAACGCCCGCCACAATGAGGATGGCGGCGACCAGCACCGACCCTCCCGCGACGTAGTACGGCATCGACGGGGTGAACCACAGTGCGAGTTGCGCGGCCAGCGGGGGAGCGGCCGCACCACCGAGAAATCGCACTCCGGAGTATGCGGATGACGCCACGGAGCGCGGGAGTTCGGTTGCCTCCATCACACATTCGGTCAGCACCGTGTTGAGAATTCCGAGCAGAAGGCCCCCGACAATCACGGAGATGATGAGTCCGACCCGGTTGCCGGCGAACAGGCCGGCGGCCACGAGGTCGATTGTGAGCAGCGGAAGCACGATCGCCAGTGCCGTCGTGCGCGGGAGCCGTGCGGTGAGCAGTGGTGCGATCCACACGGAGGCGATGGCGACGCAGAGACCCCAGCCGAAGAAGATGAGTCCGAGCTGGATGGCCGCGCCCTCCTTCGGCAGGTCGAGAGCGAACGGTGTCCAGGCCAGAAGGGTGAAGAATCCGATGTTGTAGAAGAGCGCGGCTGCTGCGAGGATCGCCAGTGCCGGGTTGCCGAGCGCCCGGAACGGCGCGGAGAGTTTCGTCCTGACCCGCGAACCGTCGTCTTTGCCGAGCAGCACCACGATCGCGACGAAGGCGATTGCCATCAGCGTCGCAGTGCCGAAGAACGGGCCACGCCAACTCACACTGCCGAGAAGGCCCCCGAGCAGCGGACCGACGGCGATACCGAGGCCGAGAGCCGCCTCGTAGAGGATGATCGCCGACGACGTGCCGCCACTCGCCGCACCGACGATGGTCGCCAGGGCCGTCGAGATGAACAGGGCGTTTCCGAGGCCCCAGCCCGCGCGGAATCCGATGACCGCCTCGACGCTGCCGCTCAGTGCCGCAAGCAGCGCGAACACGACGATGAAGGCCAAACCGATCATGAGAGCCTTCTTGGCGCCGATGCGACTCGAAATCCAGCTGGTGAAGAACATCATCACGCCGGTGATCAGGAGGTAACTGGTGAACAGCAATTCGGTCTGGGACGCGCTCGCGGAGAGTTCGCGCGCGATGGCGGGCAGGATCGGGTCGACGAGGCCGATGCCCATGAAGGCGACGACACAGGCGAAGGCGACCGCCCACACTTCTTTCGGCTGTTTCAGGATGCTGGCTCCCGCGGACTTTTCGTGGGACATCAGGCGACCTTCCTTGCCGGAGTGGTTCGCTCCTCGAGGATCGCGACGGCTCGTTCGAGGATCTCGGTCTCCTCGGTGGTCAGATCGGCGAACATCGGCTGGAGTGCCTTACCGAGTTCGATTCGCCACGCGTCGAGGGCGTTCGTGCCCTTGTCGGTGATCGCTATCAGCCAGGCCCGAGAGTCCGCGACATCCGCAATCCGGTAGATGAGCTCGTCTTCGGCGAGATTCTGGATGAGCTTCGTCATCGTCGGTTGGGTAACCCGGCTGGCCCTGGCGAGATCTCCGATCCGGTACGAGCCATCGCTTGCGAGGATCGAGAGCGTGCGCCAGACGGCGGCGGGTGTGCTGCTTCCCGTCGCTTGCGCGGCGACCCGGGTGAGGCGGTTGGCTTCGACGATCAATTTCTCGACCAGGGGCCGATCTGTAATAGGCATTCGCCAAGTATATAGCCAAACTATATAGTTTGGCTATGATTCGGATGTTTCCGCCGGATTGTCCCGGCGCGGTGCCTTCGCGCGGCGAGCGACGGAGGTCCGGCGAGGTGCCGCGCCCCGACCGTGCGTCGCCGCAAACGTAGGCTGGAGGCGTGATCCTCGCCATCCTGCTTCTCGTCAATGCCGCGTTCACCGTGGTCGTCTGGCCTACCTTCTATCGCCGGGTATCGAACGACAGCCGGGCGCGGGATGCCTCGGGGCGGGCAACCCGCTTCCTCGCCGTTCACCGGGTGATCGTCGGCCTCGCCTACGGCATCGCAGCGGTCTCCACGGTGGCCGCCGTCGCCTCCTTCTTCTGAGGTTGCCATCCGGTCGTGGTACTAATGGAACATGACTGACGCGCACCCGACCCTTGCCCACGGCGACGAATACATCGTCATTTACCGGGGTGGCCCCAATGACGGACAGATCGACACCCGAATCTCCACGGATGGCGGCTTCGACACCGAGATCACGGTCCTCACCGCGGTCGGCGGCAAAGAGACTCTCACCGACTACAACCTCGTCGATTTCGCCGAGGTGGGCGGCAAGTACCACGTGAACTATGACTTCGACGCCAAGGACAGCGAGCCGTTCGACGCCCCGGAAGACCGCGGCGACCGCCAATAGCCGAACCGCGCCTGCACTGTGCAACTGCTCTTCTTCTCATCGGCCTTCTGTGATCCGTGCATCCAGACGCGGGCCGTACTCGACCAGGCGTCGAAGCTCGTGGTCGACCTCAAAATCGCCGAGTTGGATGTCGCGGCACGGGCCGACGAGGCCGAGCGGGCCGGCATCCGATCGACGCCGACCGTGATCGTGCTCGATGCCGAGGGGGCCGAAGTCTTTCGCGCCGAGGGCGCGCCGAGCCTCGACCAGCTACTGGTGGCGATCGCGAAGTCTGTCTGAAGCGAACCGTCGAATCAATCCCGGGCGGGAATCGCTTCGCGATAGACGCCGATCACATCGGCGAGAAAGCGGGAGACAACCTCGCTGTCGTGGTCCGTCAGGCGCGTCGTCACGCCCGCGACCCCGGAGAGCATCGGAAGAAGCGTCTCGATCGCCGCCTGTACCGACGCCGGGGTCGGCACCACGACGACTTTGCGGCGATCGTGGGCGTGCGCTTCGCGGTGAACGTGGCCGAGCGCCGTCAAGCGATCGACCACCGCGGTCGTGGCAGCGGTGGAGATGTCGAGTCGCCTGGCCAGATCGCTCGGGGTGAGCGGTCCCTCGGTCATGAGGTGTTCCATCGCCGACAGGTCGGTGTCGTTCACCGAGAGCGAATGACCGACGTGCTTCAGGAACTGCGTGGAGAGCGTGGAGATCTCCCGAAGCTGGTCGCCGATGCCGCCCGTGTCGGGAAACGGATCGGACGCGGCCGACTTGCCCGAATCATCCATACCGTACATACTAAGCGATATGGTAGCTAACAAAACTAGCTATCAAACAACTTGGAGGAACTGTGACGGCGATCTGGCGCTTCATCAGCGGTCGACGGACGGCCTGGATCGTGTTGGTCGGAACGATCGTGGCAGTAGGGCTTCTGTTCTCCCTGCTTCCGAAGAATGCCGGCGATGCCTTCCCGAGCACTGGTCTGCCTGCTTCGAGCCAAGCCGCGCAGGTGGACGCGGCACTCGCCAAGTTCCCCTCGGCCAAGCAGACCGCCGCGATCCTCGTGTGGAGCCGCGGCGACGCGAAACTCACCACCGCCGATCGCGAGGCCATCACCGCACGAGCCACTGCCCTCGGTGACCTCTCCACCGCCCCGCGCGCCACGGCGCCGAGGTTCAGCGATGACGGCACAGCGGCAATCTCGGTGGTACCCCTCAGCGCCAAGGCCGTCGACAAGGACGTGGCGGGCACCGCCGACTCTCTCCGCGCTGCCGCGGCGAAAAACCTGCCGGCAGGCCTCGATAGCTTCCTCACCGGCGGCGTAGGATTCCAGGCCGACATCACCAACGCCTTCGCCGGCGCCGATTTCAAACTCCTTCTCGTCACCGTGATCGTCGTCGCCGTGCTGCTGATCGTCACCTACCGCAGCCCCGTGCTCTGGATCGTGCCGCTCGCGGTCGTCGGCACAGCTGACGGTCTCGCCGGTGCGGTGGTCTCGGCCTTGGCCAAGCCCTTCGGAATCGCACTGGATGCCTCGGTCAATGGCATCCTCTCGGTGTTGGTCTTCGGCGCTGGCACGAACTATGCGCTGTTGCTCGTCGCGCGCTATCGCGAAGAGCTGCTCAAAACTGAAGACCGCTCGCTCGCGATGCTTACCGCAGTGAAGAGCGCGGGACCGGCGATCGCCGCGAGCGGAGGCACGGTCGCCCTCAGCCTCATCACCCTCCTCTTCGCCGAGCTGGCTGGCAACCGTGCGCTGGGGTTCGCCTGCGCGATCGGCGTGATAGTGGCCATCCTCTTCGCCCTCATCGTGCTTCCCGCCGCCCTCGTCGTGTGCGGGCGCGGACTCTTCTGGCCCTTCGTGCCGCGGGTGCGTGACGCCTCCGCTGTGGTTAAGGAAGGCTTCTGGATGCGACTGGGACGCGGGGTCTCGCGCCAGCCGGTCGTCGTCACCGTGGTCTCGGTGGCGGTGGTCGGCGTGCTGAGCCTCGGACTGTCCGGCTTCTCCGTCGGGCTCTCGCAGACCGAGCAACTGTTGGGCAATCCCGACTCGGTGGTGGCGCAGAAGATCGTCGACCGGTCGTTTTCCGCAGGGGTCACCAGTCAAACCTCCGTACTGGCCCCGAAGGACGCCTCCGCCGACGCGACGACGATTGCCGAAGCGACCGCGGGGGTCGACACCGTCACCCCGGGGGAGAGCGCCAACGGGCTCACTCAGCTCACCGTTTCACTCAGCAGCCCTCCCGGAAGTGACGCGGCCTTCGCGACGATCACCACGCTTCGCTCCGCCTACGCCGAGGAGTCCGGCCCGGTCGGCGCAACGATTGTCGGGGGGAGGGATGCCACAGCTCTCGATACCCTCAACGCGTCGCAGCGCGACCAGGACCTCCTCATCCCGATCATCCTGGCGATAGTCTTCGCCATTCTCGCCATCCTGTTGCGCTCGCTCGTCGCGCCCGTGCTGCTGATCGCGAGTGTGCTTGCCACCTTCTTCGCGAGCCTCGGAGCGGCCAACTGGATCTTCACCCGGCTGCTCGGATTCCCTGCTTTCAACACCAACGTCATCCTTCTCGCTTTCCTCTTCCTTGTGGCCCTCGGTGTGGACTACAACATCTTCCTCACCACTCGAGCGCGGGAGGAACGCGAACTGCACGGCACCTCGGAGGGAATGATCCGCGCGCTGTCATCCACCGGCGCGGTGATCACGAGCGCGGGCATCCTTCTGGCGGCGGTCTTTGCAGTCCTTGGCGTGTTGCCGGTGGTCGCACTGACCCAGATCGGTGTGATCGTGTGTATCGGAGTGCTCTTCGACACTCTGGTGATCCGCACGGTGTTGGTGCCGGCGATGGTGTTCATCACCAAGGACTTCTTCTGGTGGCCATCGCACCGCCGTGTGCACAAGCACACGGCGGCGCCGGCATCTGGAAAGGAGTCAGAAAGCGTGGTCGCGGCGGCGAATCGCTGACATCGGCGACTCGACCACTGGCGTGCCGCGGCCGGGAAGAGGACACTTGTCTTCAGGAAGACTGCAGCACCGCGGACGCTGCCTGAGATCCGTCGGGCAAGGGTCAGGCGAGAAATGGTGCGCGGTGCTGCAGTAGCGGAGGATGCCGCTGGCCGCGTAGTAATCTGGGGACCGTCCTCCCCCCGTAGCTCAGCGGAAGAGCGTGTGGTTTCTACCCACTTGGCCGGGGGTTCGAATCCCTCCGGGGGGACTTTCCGCGCGGAGGTACGCGCGCGCCAGCCGCAAGCAACCGTTCCGCCCCACCCAACCGGAGGCGGGTGAGATGCCCGGTTCGGGATTCAGCCGCGCCACTCGTTGTGCTGGTGGTCGTGCGCAGTGTGCTCGTGCTCCGCGTGCTGATTCTCGTTCACGTTCTCGGTGGCCCCGGCGTCATCGGACTGCGAGTCGTGTTCAGCATCCGGTTCAACGATCTCACCCTCGATGATTTCGGGCTCAGACGCCTGCGTATCTGAATGCACGGGCTCGGTGTGCTCGGGCTCTCCTGCGTCCTGCGGCGGGGTGCCACCGAAGATGGATGCCTCCGACACGTCATGCGAGGAGGTATCGACCGGTTCGACCAGCGAATGACGCTCGTCGCCGGCCAGCACGGCGGCCTCCGGCGAACTGAAGCTCGGCTCGATCGGCACACTGGCGGGGGTGACCTGAGCGACGGCGTTCGGTGCAACGGGTTCCGGAAGGACGGCGTCCTGAACCTGGGCTGGCACTATCTCGCTGACCGCCGGGTCACTGGCCGCTGGGGCGTTGGCCGCTGCGACGCTGGCCGCGGCGGCTGCGGTGCTTGACTCCACAAGGGCAGCCTGAATGGGGGCGGGCGACGGCGGGCGCGTGAACGGGGTGGTCGTCACCGTCGCGATCGGACCGGTCTCCGTCACCTGCTGGGCGGCCCACTTCTGCTGCTGGTGCACGAGCTCCTGCTCGCTGGATGAGGAATCGTAGGCCCACGAGTCGAGGTCGTTCTTGAAGAGCTTCTTCGCCCGGCTTGGGCGGCCCTGCCATTCAATCAGGCGGTCGCGGAAGACGAGCAGGGACTGCTCCGCCTGGAAGCTGAAGGAGATGGCGTTGCGCTTCATTCCGGCGATTTCGTGGCGCGCCCAGTCCGCCGCGAGCGCGGTTCCTGCGATCGGCAAGAGGCGCAGACGGATCTCCGCGTCGCCGATGAGGTGGTCGATGTGCTGCTGCTCCGGTGCCGGCAGCGTATTCCAGACGGCGGCCTTGCGTGCGGCGCTGATGAGGGCGGTGACAGCGGATGCGCGCACCTCCCGTTCGCTCAGTTCGATGACCTTGCGTGCCGAAGCGCGACCGATTGCGGCGGCCACGATACCCGCCACGATGATCGCTGCGAACGGGATGACCGCCGTCGAGACGATGCGCCACCCGGCATCGGAGTTGAGCCAGTCGAGGAAATCGGTCCACCATTGCATGAATCGAACTTTAACCCGGCCACAGGCGTTTTTCGGGCATGGGCCGTGGCGAGTCTCCAACTGGGAATGCACCGGTATACCGGCGGGACGGCCTCGAGTCAGAAGCCGAAACAGTCGATCGCGTCATCCATTTTCCAGAATTCGCCCATTTCGACGAATCGACGCTGGCGCACCAGGAAACGCTTGGCGCGGAATCGGACTCCGGTCGGCACTCGAAATTTCTCCAGATAGCCGAGCACCTCGCCCGTGGGGCGGGTCACCCGCCACAGTTCGTCGTGCAACGGCACGAGGAGAAGTCCGGGGCGACCCACCGTCTGGGTGCCGCTGAAGGCGAGAGTTGGCATGCGTGATCCTTGAGTCAGCCGGCCCGGTTGTCTGTGTGGTTTCAGGGTAGGTCGGGCCACCGACATCCACAGGACTACCGGTCGGACTACCGGTCGGTGGTGCCGTGCACCGCCAACGGATCGATCGCGGCGATCTCCTCATCGCTGAGCGGCGCACTCGCCAGCGCCGCGATGTTGTTCTCCAGTTGGCCCACGCTCGACGCACCGATCAACGCCGAGGTGACCTGCGGATGACGCAGGACCCAGGTCAGCGCGAGTTGCGCGAGAGACTGGCCGCGGCCCTTCGCGATCTCGTTGAGAGCATTGGCCCGCTCGAGGTAGAGCTCGCTGATGTTGTCGGAGTTGATCCACCGGCCTTCCGCCGCACGGGAGTCCGCCGGGATGCCCGTGAGGTACCGGTCGGTGAGCATGCCCTGGGCGAGCGGCGAGAAGACGATGCTGCCCATGCCGAGATCATCCAGCACGGGAAGCAAGCCCTCGGTCTCGATGTGCCGGTCGAACATGTTGAAGCGCGGCTGGTGGATGAGCAACGGGATCTTGTGCTCCGCTAGCGCCTTATGGGCCGCGACGGTCTGCTCCGTGTTGTAGTTCGAAATGCCCGCGTAGAGCGCCCGACCAGAGGTGACGGCGGTCGCCAGGGCGCCCATCGTCTCCTCGATCGGTGTTTCCGGGTCGGGGCGGTGGGAGTAGAAGATGTCGACATAATCCAGGTCCATGCGACCGAGGCTCGCATCGAGCGACGACAGCAGGTACTTGCGCGATCCCCACTCGCCGTAGGGGCCGTTCCACATGTCGTAACCGGCCTTCGTGGAGATGATGAGCTCGTCTCGGTGCGGACGGAAGTCATCCGCGAAGATCCGGCCGAAGTTGGTTTCGGCACTTCCGGCGGGAGGTCCGTAGTTGTTTGCGAGGTCGAAGTGCGTGACTCCGAGGTCGAAGGCACGACGCAGGATGGCGCGTTGCGTGTCGATCGGGCGGTCGAATCCGAAGTTGTTCCACAGGCCGAGCGAGACGGCGGGCAGCTTCAGGCCGCTGCGTCCGACGCGGTGGTAGTCGATGGAATGGTAACGGTCTGCATCTGCGACGTACATCATGGTCCAAGCCTAAAGGCGGCTGGGAACGCGGAATTGCCTCGAGCGCGATGGTGTTGTGATCAGGGGCAGGGATACTGCCACCCCCACACACGGAAAGTAGGCTCCACGCATGCACACATTCGTTCTCGCCGGTGGCTGTTTCTGGTGCCTCGACGCGGTCTACCGCACCCTCCGCGGTGTCAGCGATGTCGTTTCGGGCTACACCGGAGGCGTCACCAGGAACCCCGACTACGACGCCGTCTGCACCGGCATGACCGGTCACGCCGAAGCCGTCGCGGTCACCTTCGACCCGGCGGTGATCCCCGCCGACGTGATCCTCGATGTCTTCTTCTCCCTGCACGACCCCCGCCAGCTCAACCGGCAGGGCAACGATGTCGGCACGCAATACCGCTCCGCGATGTTCTATGCGGATGACGCGCAGAAGGTGCAGTTCGAGACCGCCCGCGACCGGGCATCCGAATACTGGGACGGCGGCCTCGTCACCGAGATATCTCCCCTCGGCACCTGGTACGAAGCAGAGCGCTACCACCAGGACTTCTTCGCGAAGAACCCCGGCCAGGGCTACTGCATGGCGGTCGCTCTGCCCAAGGTGAACAAGATCCGTAAGTCCTTCGCGGAGTACGTGCTCGCCTCCTGATCAACCGAGGATGCCGCGGAGAGCCTCGAGTTGCTCGATGCGCTCTCCGGGGGACGGTGCCAGCGGCTTCACCGAGACGGTTGAGACACCGGATGCGACCAGCGCCTCGACCCGGGCGCGGACCTCGGCGTCGGTGCCGATGAGCGCCGTGCCGGTCACGAGTTCGCCCGGGAGCGCGGCGGCGGCCTCGTCCTTGCGGCCGGTGAGGTAGAGCTCCTGCACCGTCGCCGCCTCGTCGGCGAAGCCGTAGCCGACGGCGAGGTCGTTGTAGAAATTGGCCCCGCGGGCGCCCATGCCTCCGATGTAGAGCGCCACGTTCTGACGGTAGGTCTCGAGGGCCCGGTCCGTGTGGTCCCCGAGGTAGAACGGCATCTGCGCGACGATGTCGAGCGGACCGAGGTCGGGGGAGCGGCGTGACTTCCCCTCGGCGAGGGACGCACCCCACGCGGCATCCGCTTTCTCCGGCAGATAGAAGAGTGGCAGCCAGCCGTCCGCGATCTCGGCGGCCTGCGCCACCGCTTTCGGCGTGAGGGCGGCGATCGAGATCGGGATCGCGTCGCGCACCGGCCGGTTGATGATCTTGAGCGGCTTGCCGAGGCCACGGCCCTGGTCGGCAGGCAGCGGAATGGTGTAGTGGGATCCGTGAAAATCCAGGCGTTCGCGCCGCCAGATCGCGCGGCAGATCTCCACGTTTTCCCGGATGCGGCCGAGCGGCGCGGTGAACGGCACGCCATGGAATCCCTCGATCACCTGCGCTCCGGATGACCCGATGCCGAGTTCGAACCGTCCGCCGGAGACCGAGTCGAGCCCGGCCGCAGTCATGGCGAGAAGTGCCGGCGTGCGCGAGTAGATGGGCAGGATGCCCGACGCGAGGGTCATCGTCGAGGTGATCGCGGCGAGGTATCCGAGCTGGCTCACCGCGTCGAAAGAGTAGGCCTCCGCCACCGAGACGAGGTCCACCCCGACCCGCTCGAATTCGGTGACCTCCGCGGCGTTGGTGGTGAAGTCGTCGGCGTAGTCGAAGACCACTCCGAGCCGGGTTGGTGCGGGCATCGGTGTTCTCCCCGAGTTCATCAAATTGGCAGCGCCAGCCCATGTCGATTCCGGCGCACGGACTTAGGCTATAACCGCCGACATGGTTCGGCAGGTATCAATCAAAGGAGCTCAATGATGAGCAGCACAATGCATTCAACGTCCGCACAGTCCACGACTGATTCACATGTCCTGACCGGTCACCGCTGGGTGGCAATGGGTCCGGCTGGCGCCTTGGGATCCGTGCACAGCGTCGAAGGCGGGTTCACCTTCAAGCTTCTGACGGATGAGGGCTACCGCGGCATCTACCCGACGCTCGATGTCGCGCAGAGCGCCCTCTATTCGAGTCTGCTCCCCGGGTCGGAATGGCCGGAGTTCCGCGAGCACTGACTGGTTGCCGCCCCGGCTCAGCGCACCGATTTGTGCTCGTAGTTCGCCAGGTTGCTGGCCGTCTCGACCGACGTCGACTGCATCCCCCTCGCGACCCCGATCCAGCTCAGCGCGAACGAGATCAACGCAATCAAGCCGGTGGTGGCGATCCACTGGATCGATGAGGCCGTCCGGCGCAACTGCTACGTTTCCGAATTCACCGGGCGCGCTGCACGGTGATGTCGCCGAACTGGGTTCGCGCCCGCACCGCGACGGACTGGTCTGATGCGTCGGGGGTGTGGTCGCCGTCGAGCTGGTTGCGCACGCGACCCTCTTTCGAGGAGAGGTCGAGCCAGGCGGACACTCCATCGCGCACGCCGATGGCGACCAGGCCGTACCCGCTCTCGACCTGGATGGAACCGCTCGAGACCTCGTGCAGCTGGATGCTGCCGTACGCGGTCTTCGCGGTCACGGAGGCGAGTGCCTTCGTGATCTCGAGGTCGCCGTACGAGAGCTTCGCTTCGAGCTCGCCGCCGGCCTGCCCGACGGTGATGTTGCCGTGCGAGGCCTTGAGGATCGCGTCTCCGGTAACCGTGCCGATCCGGATCTGGCCGTGGTCTGCGGTGATCTCGACCCCGCCGTCGGCAGTGCCGACGTTCGCGGTGCCGTGCCCCGCGCGCAGCCACAGGTCGCCCGTGGAGTCGACTTCCACTCCGCCGGTCGAAGCCTTGATGCGGGTGGCGCCGAGGCGTCCTACGGTGCGCACGAGACCGACCGCGAGTTCGGCGGTAAGCCGAGATCCGGTCGGGAGCTCGACCGTCACGTCGACGGACTCGCTTGGGCCGACGAAGTTGATTCGTGGCCGCGGACCCTTGATGGTGAGGCGCTCGCCGTCGAAGTCGACTTTCGTCTCCTCCGCGCCTCTGCGGTCGACCGACTTCTCCGGATTGGTGGGAGACACGGTGACGACGGTGTCCATCCGGTCACTGGCGATCACGTCGATCGCGCCGACCGGCAGGTTGATTGCAATGTCGATGGGGGAAGTGGTGCTGTACGTGGGCATGCTGGAGCGTCCTTTCGATGGGCGTCGTTTTTCGACCCCGCAGGCCGCGGGGCTGAAAGGTGTTGCGGCTGGACGGGTTAGCGTGCCCACCCGGCGAAGTTGTCGCCGGTGCGCAGCGTGCGCTGTGCGGACCGTCGTTGTTTCGGTTGCAGGGCGGCTGCAACAGCGCGCACCAGCCAGGTGTTGACGGACAGGCCGTCGGCGGCCGCCGCCTCGTCTACCCGGGTCTTGAGGGCATCTGGCAGGCGGAGGGTAGTGCGCGAGGTGCTCGCGTCGTCGAGGTCGACGGATGCCACGGCCCGGGCCTCATCGTCGAGCTCCGTACTAGGCGCGGTGACGACGAATTCGATCTCGCGCCCGCGCAGCCGCAGGTCGACCGACCCGGGTGCGAGGTCCCGGGTGATCTCGCCGACCGCAGCCGACAGGGCGTCGAGCAGCACCAGCCGCGTCCCGGCGTCCAGGACGGCGGCAAGCCGTTCGGCGACGGCGCGGGTATCTTCTGCGCCGTCGGCCGCGGCATCCGCAAGTTGGCGATGCAGGTCGGCGACGTACTGTCCGAGTTCCATAGCACCAGATTGACACCATTGTGGTGTCATGTCAATTCACCGTGGTCTCACACTTCTATAGCGGGCATGGAAACCGAATGTTTGGCGTGTCGCGCTCACCGCGCCTACAGTCGACTATCGAACAAAGATTCGAACATTGGAGGTGGGAAAGATGACCCTTATCGGCGCAACCGTGACCGTGTGGACCGGAGCCCAGGGAATCCCGGAGCAGTTCGTGTGGGCGGGCAGACGCTACAGCGTGACTGATACGCCTACGCCGCTCGACGTCGACTATGCGGCGATCACGCACCCTGAGGCGATGCCACTCGGGTGGCGTTTCCAGGGAACCTCTGACAGCGGAGACACCCGCATGTTCGATGTGCTGTACGACGCAGCCCGCGGCGAATGGCAACTCCTTCACACCTACGTGTGAGGGGCGATTCTCCCCGCTTCCCAAACAGTCGACCCCCGCAGACTCAGCCGCAGATCACACTTGCCGCATGACCGACACCATCACACTCACCGGCTTTGTGGCCACCGTCCCGAATCACCTCGTCACCAGCGAGGGGCTTCCCATCACTAACTTCAGATTGGCTTCCACCCAGCGCCGTTTTGACCGCTCCCGCAGCGAGTGGGTCGACAACGGAACCAATTGGTACACCGTCACCGCGTTTCGGCAGCTCGCCATGAATACCAACAGCTCGATCAAGAAGGGCGAGCGGGTGATCGTCAGCGGTCGCCTGCGCATCCGTGACTGGACGGCCGGAGAGAAGGTCGGCACCTCGATCGAGATCGATGCGGACTCCATCGGCCACGACCTCACCTGGGGCACCGCATCGTTCACCCGCAGTATGTCGAGCGCGGCGATCGACGCGTCGACGCGGGCGGAGGCGGATGCTGCGGCACCCGACCCGACCGTCGCTGCCGGCGGGACCTCCCTCGACAATGGCTGGCCGACCGCCGTGCCCGGCGCCCCTGAGGGAACGGATGCCGGTCGGGACGACGAGCTCGTCGGAGCGACTGCGCAGAGCGCCGAGACGCCGTTCTAGGAGCCCTCGGCTTTGATGAGAGGCACCACCGTCGCCAGCAATTGGTCGCGGCTGACCTGCGAGCCCACCGTGACCTGCAGGTCGACGCGGCCAGCGGTGGTCGCCCGAAGAACGTGCTCCATCTTCATGGCTTCCACCACGATGACGGCGGTACCCTCGTCGACCTCGTCGCCATCGTTCACATGGATGGCGACGATCGCTCCGGGCATCGGGGAACGCAGCTCGGGCATCGACACGCTAGTCGCCAGTGAACGCGGAGCCTTCGTCACCACGCGAATGGCCCAGGACCGTCCGTCCTCGACGAGATGAAGCCCATCGGCAACGCTCGCAAAGTGCGACTCGACCGATCGTCCGCCGATCGTCGTTCTGGCGGTGGTGGAGTGCGAGTGCCTGTGAAGACGAACGGAGGCCGAAAGCTCCGTTCCATCCTCCACCTGAACGACCGCCAGGTGCGGCGTGCCGGTGATCCGCACGACAGATGCCTCCATTTCGACCCCTGCCCCAAGACGGAAAGAGCTCGAAGCATGAGCGCCCAGTCTCCAGCCGTCCCGCAGCTGCCACGGCGACTCCGGCGCGGCATCCCAGGCTGAGGCGAACAGGATGAGGGCGGCGCGCGCGAGCAACTGCTCGTCCGGCCTGGCGAAGTCGAGGCTGCTTAGCCGCCTCGCGATGAGCTCGGTGTCGAGCCGACCGGCCACGACATCCGCATCCTCGAGCAGAAGACCGAGGAACTCGATGTTGGTGGTGATGCCGACCACCGCGGACTGCCGAAGTGCCGCGCGCAGGCGGGCGAGCGCGCAGGCGCGATCGGGAGCCCAGGCGATCACCTTCGCGAGCATCGGGTCGTAGTCCGCCGAGACCTCGAGTCCCTCGACGAGTGAACTGTCAACACGGATGCCCTCGCCTGACGCCTCACGCAGCCCGAGCACCCTGCCGCCGGTAGGGAGGAAACCGTTCTGCGGGTCTTCGGCATAGATCCGCGCTTCGATCGCATGACCGGTGAGGCGCACCTCCGCCTGGACGAAATCGAGGGGCTCGCCGGTGGCAATGCGCAGCTGCCACTCCACCAGGTCGATGCCGGTGACGAGTTCCGTCACGGGGTGCTCCACCTGCAGCCGGGTGTTCATCTCCATGAAGTAGAACTCGTCCGGGGAGTCGGCCGAGACGATGAACTCAACGGTGCCCGCTCCCCGGTAGCCAACACTCCGGGCCGTCTCGCACGCGGCCTCGCCGATCCGGGCGCGCGTTGCTTCGTCCAGCAGGGGGGAGGGCGCCTCCTCGATCACCTTCTGGTGTCTCCGCTGCAGGGAGCATTCGCGCTCGCCGAGGTGCACCGTCGTGCCGTCGTTGTCGGCGAGCACCTGCACCTCGATGTGGCGCGGTCGGGAGACGAATCGTTCGATGAAGATCGTGTCGTCACCGAACGAGGAGAGTGCTTCCCGCCGCGCCGATGCGATTGCCTCATCGAGCCGATCAGCGGTCTCGACCAGGTGCATGCCCTTGCCTCCGCCGCCCGCCGAGGGCTTGACCAGCAGCGGAAAGCCGATCGCCAGTGCGGCAGCGGCAAGTTCGGTGTCGCTGAGAGTGGGATCGGCGACCCCCGGCACAACGGGAACTCCGCGGTCGGCGACCTGCTTCTTGGCGCGGATCTTGTCGCCCATCACGGCCAACGCCTCGACGCCCGGCCCGATGAACACGATGTCGGCCTTGGCACACGCTTTCGCGAAGTCTGCATTCTCGGCGAGGAATCCGTAGCCGGGGTGCACTGCCTTCGCGCCGGTGTCGAGCGCCGCCTGGATGATACGGGGGATGTTGAGGTAGCTGTCGGCGGCGCTGGCGGTGCCGATCCGCACCGCGACATCCGCGAGCGAAACGTGCCGGGCATCCGCATCAGCGTCGCTGTAAACGGCGACCGAGCTGATGCCGAGGGACCGGAGCGTGCGGATGATGCGGCAGGCGATCTCGCCGCGATTGGCGACGAGCACGGTGCCGAACATGGCCGGGCGGGGTGGCATGACGGGGTGAGGCGGGAGGGATGGCACGGCGATCACATCCGGAAGACGCCATAGGAGACGTCCTCGAGCGGGGCGTGTGAACACACCTCGAGGGCGAGGCCGACGACGGTTCGGGTGTCGGCCGGATCGATGATGCCGTCGTCCCAGAGACGCGCGGTGGAGTAATACGGGTTGCCCTGCTGTTCGTACTGCTCCGTTATCGGGGCGCGGAAGGCGGCATCCTCCTCGTCCGTCCAGGGCGCGCCGGCGGCCTCCACCTGCTCCCGGCGGATGGTGGCGAGCACCGAGGCGGCCTGCGGGCCGCCCATGACCGAGATGCGGCTGGCGGGCCACATCCAGAGGAATCGCGGCGAATAGGCCCGCCCGGCCATCGAATAGTTGCCGGCGCCGAACGAGCCCCCGACGACGACCGTGAGTTTCGGCACGCGGGCGCAGGCCACCGCCGTGACCATCTTCGCGCCGTGCTTGGCGATTCCACCCGCCTCGTACTCGCGACCCACCATGAAACCGGTGATGTTCTGCAGGAACAGCAGCGGGATCTTGCGCTGGTCGCACAGCTCGATGAAATGCGCACCCTTCTGGGCGGACTCGCTGAAGAGCACGCCGTTATTGGCGATGATGCCCACCGGATGCCCGTGAATGCGGGCGAATCCGGTCACGAGCGTCTCACCGTAGTTCTTCTTGAACTCGTGGAACTCGCTGCCGTCGACGATCCTCGCGATGATCTCGCGCGCGTCGTAAGGAGACTGCAGGTTGGTCGGCACGACCCCGTAGAGCTCGGCCGGGTCGACCGTCGGCGTCACCACAGCCACTACGTCATAGGGGCGGGGAGCAGCGGGGGGAAGCATCCCCACGATGTCCCGCACGATCTCGAGGGCGTGCTGGTCGTTGTCAGCGAGGTGGTCGACCACTCCGGAGAGCCGGGCGTGGGTGTCGCCGCCGCCGAGGTCTTCTGCGGTCACGACCTCGCCGGTCGCGGCCTTCACGAGTGGCGGTCCGCCGAGGAAGATCGTGCCCTGGTTACGCACGATCACGGTCTCATCGCTCATCGCGGGAACATAGGCTCCGCCGGCGGTGCTGGAGCCGAGCACGGCCGCGATCTGCGGAATGCCGCGCGACGACATCCGCGCCTGGTTGTAAAAGATACGGCCGAAGTCGTCGCGATCGGGGAAGACCTCGTCCTGGCGCGGCAGGAAGGCGCCGCCGGAGTCCACGAGGTAGATGCAGGGCAACCGGTTCTCGGCCGCGATCTCCTGCGCGCGCAGATGCTTCTTCACCGTGAGCGGATAGTAGGTTCCGCCCTTCACCGTGGCATCGTTGCAGACGATCATGCACTGCCGACCGCTCACCAGGCCGATGCCCGCGACGACGCCGGCAGATGGTGCCTCGCCGTCGTAGAGGCCAAAGGCGGCGAGCGGAGCGATCTCGAGGAAGGGGCTTCCGGGGTCGAGCAGGTAGTCGATGCGGTCCCGCGGCAGCAGTTTGCCCCGCGCCATGTGACGATCGCGCGCTCGTTTCGATCCGCCACGGGATGCCTCGGCCAGCCGTTCACGCAACTGGGCGACTAGCGCACCCTGGGCCGCCGCATTCGCCTTGAACTCGGCGCTAGCGGGCCGTGCTGTGCTCGCAAGTGTCGGCATCGACCAATCCGTTTCGGTTAGCGATCGCTAATCGAATCAGGTTAGTGGTCGCTAACTGAAAAGTCGAGGTCGGCCTGGCGACACGAATTAGAATCGCGTGGGGGATCGGCCCCGCACCGTGACTCGGAAGGTCGACCAGATGCAAGCCAGGCGCCGCATACTTTTCGCGGTCCCGGCACTCGCCCTGGCTTTCACCTTGGCGGGGTGTGCTCCCTCAGCGCCAACGCCGTCCGCGAAGCCGCCGGGCTCCGCAACATCCGCTACCCCCAGCCGGTCTGCAACCCCCGCGCCGACACCGGGCTACCGCCCCGACGGCACAGCGACTGCGAACAAGGCCTGGTTCGACGCGGTCAATACGAAACTCTTCGCCGCGAACGGAGCGGCCAACGGCCGGGCGATCATCGACTCGCTCGTCGCCGCCGGCTTCGACAAGTCCGCGATGCAGGTGACCCCGGACAAGACTTCGATCAACGGGGGAGTCGACTCGATTCTCTTCTCGGTGAGGATCGGCGACTCCTGCCTGCTCGGCCAAAGCGGCGGTGGCTACAGCAGCGCGGTCGAACCGGCGCTCAAGAGCGGACTCTGTCTGATCGGCAAGACCCGCGCGATCGACTGGTAGCGGCCGTCGATCGGGCCAAACCGGAGCAACACCTATTCGACATCGGCGCGAAGCTCGCTGACGCCTCGACAACGCCCGATAGGTACGGTCCGATGTACGCGAGAACGATGATCGTGACGTGTTGGGCACGACGTCGGCTCAGTTCGGCGGGGACGATGATCCGAGCGGCCCAACCGGGTTTACCTCCTAGGCCCTCGCGTCCCAGTCGGCTGCTCAAACGAGGCTGGGTTGGTTGGTTGGGTGGCGTCGTTGTCACCGAATTCGCCCCAGTGGGCAAGCGCGACAATGAATCCTTGGATGAGCCGTTCAAAGCTGCGGTCGACGTCAGCGCTGAGGGCAAACCCTCCCCCGGTCTCGAAGGAGACGAAACCGTGCAGTATCGAGCGCAGAGCCCGAATCGCATCCACGGCGTCGTCGCCCTGCAGCTCATAGGAGGTGAGAACGTCCGCGATGATCTGGATCGCGGCGATAGAGACCGCCTCGTCTTCGATGTCTCCCAGCGCCGGCATGACATTGGATGCCTGATATCGCGCTGGGTGCAGCACCGCCCACTTGCGATAGCTGTGCGCCATCGCGCAGATGGCATCCGCTCCCGAGCGGCCGACTGCGGCCCTTGCGAGTACGTCGCCCAGTTCGCGCTTCGACTGGATTGCGATGCTTCGATGCACCCCGGCTAGCGAATCGATGTGCTTATAGAGGGAGGGCTGGCGAACCCCGAGCCGCTCGGCCAGACCGGCGAGAGTGAGTCGCTCGAGGCCCACTTCGTCGGCCATGATCGCGGCTTCTTCCGTGACACGGTCGCGAGTGAGGCCGGCCCTAGGCACGGTGCACCGAGTTCACGAAGGTGAGCACGGCGTCTGCGGTGATCTCGGGTTGCTGAGCCTGCGGGTAATGGCCCGCCTCGGGCACCATTACCACTTCTGCGTTTAGCACGTCACCGATCCAGCGTGCCTCGGCAGAGGGATCCTTGAAGTCAGGATCCCTTTCCCCCATGATCACAATGGTTGGCGTCGTAACCGAACTCAGCTTCGCCTCCGCCGGGTCGTGCGTCGTCTGTCGCGTCGTCTTCGAGAATGCCTTGCCATACGCCGGGCGTTTCATGCTCGCGATCACCGCCGAGCGGTACTCCTCGAAGTCATCGGGCTTCCGCCCCGCGTACAGCGTCGGCATGTAGCCCTTCCAGACCGCGGCCACCCAGAGCGGCGCCATCATCATTCGGAAGAGCGCACGCACCATCGCGTTCGACGGAGGGTTGCGCACGAACGGCCCCACCAGTACCAACCCGTCCACTTCGTCGGGATGCTCGGCCGCCACGATCACCGCGGCGCCAGCAGCAAGAGAGTTACCGACAATCACGGCGGATTCACCGAGGTGTTCGATCAGCGCGTGCACGTCTCCGGACGTTTCGATGTCACCAAAGGACGAGAATCCGGTGTCGCTGTCACCGTGACCGCGGAGGTCTGTCGTCACGACCCGGTAGCCGGCGGCAACAAGGGCGGGAGTCAGATGGCGATACGAGGAACGCAGTTCGCCCATACCGGGAACGAGCACCAGGAGCGGCCCGTCACCGTGAATGTCGTAGGCGACGCGACCCTCTGGGCGAGTCAGGAATTGAGTGGATGGCTGGTCTGTCGATTTCATTTAGCTATAGTGCATCCGCTAAAAGCTATTGTCAATAGCTTACGGGGTGTCGGTCAAGGTGAGCCGGGAGATTGATCCGAGATGATTCGGTCGCATGACGACGGAGGTCGTCTTTTCAACTTCGTGAATGAGGATCTCGCCGTCCTGACCAGAGGAGTGGATTGTCACAGCCATGCGACTGCGGTGAGTCATTCGCCACCCGCTGTCAAGGACGGGTTATCGCCGAGATGATCAGCAACCGACCGTACTTCGCGGGCCTGGAACTCGGGACCAATTGTCTTGGGCACGTGCTCATCCTTTCGACTCGATGCGGCATCAAAGATGGGGCGCTCTACCCCGCAGAGGCCGGTGCCAAGTAGAACTCGCGCCCGACCGACCCAACTAAACTTGCGCGCATGGCCGAATTCATTTACTCGATGGTCCGCGCCCGCAAAGCGGTCGGCGACAAGCTCATCCTCGACGACGTCACAATGTCGTTCTTTCCCGGCGCCAAGATCGGCGTCGTCGGACCGAACGGTGCGGGCAAGTCCACGATCCTCAAGATCATGGCCGGCCTCGACACCCCGAGCAACGGCGAAGCCCGTCTGAGCCCGGGCTACAGCGTCGGCATCCTGATGCAGGAGCCGGAACTCGACGAGACCAAGACCGTGCTCGAGAACGTGCAGGAGGGGGTCGGCGAGATCAAGGCGAAGGTCGACCGCTTCACCGAGGTCTCCGCCGCCATGGCGGACCCGGATGCCGACTTCGACTCGCTGCTCGCCGAGATGGGCGTTCTGCAGGAGGCAATCGATGCCGCCGACGCGTGGGACCTCGACTCCCAGCTCGAGCAGGCGATGGATGCCCTGCGCACGCCACCCGGGGACGCCAACGTCGCGAACCTCTCCGGTGGGGAGAAGCGCCGCGTCGCACTCACCAAGCTGCTGCTGCAGAAGCCGGATCTGTTGCTGCTCGACGAACCGACCAACCACCTCGACGCGGAGAGTGTTCTCTGGCTCGAACAGCACCTCGCCCAGTATCACGGCGCCGTTCTGGCCGTCACCCACGACCGGTACTTCCTCGACCACGTCGCCGAGTGGATCGCCGAGGTCGACCGCGGCCACCTCTACCCCTACGAGGGCAACTACTCGACCTACCTCGAGAAAAAGGGTGCCCGCCTCGAGGTGCAGGGCAAGAAAGACGCCAAGCTCGCCAAGCGCCTGTCGAGCGAACTCGAGTGGGTGCGCAGCAATGCCAAGGGGCGCCAGGTCAAATCGAAGGCGCGTCTTGCGCGCTACGAGGAGATGGTGAACGAGGCGGAGAAGACGCGCAAGCTCGACTTCGAAGAGCTCGTGATCCCGGTGGGCCCGCGTCTCGGCGCCCAGGTGATCGATGCCAAGAAGCTCGAGAAGGGCTTCGACGGCCGGGTGCTCATCGACGGGCTGAGCTTCACCCTGCCGCGCAATGGCATCGTCGGCGTCATCGGGCCGAACGGAGTCGGCAAGACCACGCTCTTCAAAACGATCACCGGCCTCGAGCCCCTCGACGGCGGTGACCTGAAGATCGGCGAGACCGTCGACATCTCCTATGTCGACCAGGACCGCGGGGGCATCGACCCGACGAAGACCCTGTGGGAGGTCGTGTCCGACGGGCAGGACTACATCCAGGTGGGCAAGACCGAGATCCCGAGCCGCGGCTATGTCTCGCAGTTCGGCTTCAAGGGACCCGACCAGCAGAAGAAAGCCGGCGTGCTCTCCGGTGGAGAGCGCAACCGGCTCAACCTCGCACTCACCCTCAAGCAGGGCGGCAACCTGCTACTGCTTGACGAGCCGACCAACGACCTCGATGTCGAGACTCTCGGCAGCCTGGAGAACGCGCTGCTCGAGTTCCCCGGCTGCGCAGTGGTCATCACCCACGATCGGTGGTTTCTCGACCGCATCGCCACGCACATCCTGGCCTATGAAGGCACCGAGGCGAGCCCTGGGCATTGGCACTGGTTCGAGGGCAACTTCGAATCCTATGAAGAGAACAAGATCGAACGCCTCGGACCGGATGCGGCCAAACCGCATCGTTCGGCATACCGCAAACTCACCCGGGACTGACGCGCGTGGCGAGGCTGCACATCCCGACGGTGCTGCGCTGGGGTGACCTCGACGCCTACGGGCACGTCAATAATGTCGATATCCTCCGACTGCTCGAGGAGGCCCGCATCCAGGCTCTCTGGATGCCCGACGACGAGTCAGAGCGTCCCGGGAGTCCGCCGAGCGCGGTGCTCGACGCCCGACTCGGCTCGGCCACGCTGAGCATCATCGCGCGCACGGAGATCGAGTACCTCGCGACGATCGAGTACCGCCGAAGCCCGCTGGACATCCAGCTCTGGATCGGGCGCCTCGGCGGCGCGGATCTCGATGTCTGTTACGAGATCCGCTCTCCTGTTGGCGCGCAGCGTGGCGAACTCTACGCCCGGGCGACCACCCGGGTCGTGCTGTGCGACTCGGAAACGATGAGACCGCGACGGTTGAGAGCGGAGGAGCGGGCGGCGTGGAAGCCGTATGTCGAAGCGCCGCTGGAGTTTACGCGGCGCTGAGGTGTTGCGCTACTTGGGACTGGGGGTGAACGAGCCGGTCCAGAGAGCCCGCGATCCCGATTCGCCGATCCTCACGACGGTGACGACCGAACCGACGGCCGAAACGGCGACCGCGAGCGCGAGGGCGAGCGTCACGACCAGGCGCGCCGTCTTTCCGGGCAGGTGCGAGCCGAATCTCGCATCCGGGGCGTTGACGAAGCGAAACCAGAACCACTGGAGCGCCGCGACGACGAATGTCGCGATGACCCACGGCAGGAGCGTCCGCCCGAGCGCCGCGTGGGCCGCGATGAGTTGCGTGTTCGCTACCCGGGCCAGGAGCCATTCGCCGGCCTGGGTGGTGATCGGCACCGCGATGAGCGCGGCGAGCGCGACGATGGGGGTCACCAGGCCGAGACGACGCCGGGCGGCGGGCCACGCCGCCGCGAGCAGCGTGAGGAGGGCGGCGAGCGGCACGATGATCACCACGAAGTGAACGAGCAGCACGTGTAGCGGCAGCCCGTTGAACTCGTAGTTCATCAGGCGGTCACGACCGCGTCCCCCGAGACCGTCACCGTGATGGGAGTGAGTCCTGTGACTGCCGGACCCTTGAGCACGGCACCGGTTTCCGAGTTGAAGCGGGACCCGTGGCACGGACAGTCGAATTCCTTCGGTGCGGCGCCGACCGTGCAGCCCTGGTGAGGGCAGATAGCGCTGAAGCAGACGACCGTGCCGGCGGTCGGCTGGGCGAGCAGCACCGGAGCGCTGCCGATCCGGGCGGACTTTGTGCCACCCACCGGGATGTCGGCGAGCTTCACAACCTCCGTGCCGGCCGCGACCTTCGGCCCATTTGAGTTCGTGCCGGACCCTCCGCCCGAAACCGTTCCCGGTCCGCTGCCGGATCCACCCGGCGCCGGCGAACTACAGGCGGCGAGAGCGAGCGCGCCCGCTCCGACCACGGTGGCGCTCCCGGCGTTGATCAGCGCACGACGGGTCAGCGAGGCGTGGGCCAGCGGCGATGATGCGGTCATGAGGGTGTCCTCCGGCGTTAGTGGCGAGCCACGTGAAAATCCTGTCATGTGTAGGCACGCACCCCGGCCCGATCCGGTTCAATCCGACTGGGAATGAACCGGGAAGGCGCCCAGTGCGTTAATAGAAGCGAGAGGACGACGATGGCCGACGAGCAGGCGGAACTGCTGCGCACGCTGTACGACGAGCATGCGCCCGCCCTCTGGCGCTATGTGGTCTGGCTCACCAAGGACCGGCATTTCGCCGAGGATGTCGTGCAGGAGACCCTCGTGCGCGCCTGGGCACGCCCTCAGGTGCTCGATCAGACCGAAACCTCGGCTCGGACCTGGCTCTTCACGGTAGCGCGCAACCTGGTGATCGACGATCGACGCAGCGCCCATTCGCGACACGAGATCCCCTCGGATCAACTGCCCGAGCGTTCGGCCGACGACGGCACCGACGCCCTGCTCGACACCTGGCTGGTTTCGGATGCCCTCGCGACGCTGTCGACGGAGCACCGGCTCGTCGTGGTGCACGCGTACTATCGTGGCAATTCGACCGCCGAGATCGCGAGGGCCCTCGACATCCCCGAGGGCACCGTGAAGTCGCGCTTGCATTACGCCCTCCGAGCGCTCCGATTGGCGCTGCAGGAACGCGGGGTGACCGAATGATCGCCGATAGCTTCACGCAGCAGGATGCCGCCTACGTTCTCGGCGCGCTCTCCCCGACCGAGCGGCGCGAGTTCGAACGCCATCTCACCGCCTGCGCGGCATGCTCGGTCGCGGTTGCGGAGCTGGCCGGACTTCCGGGGCTGCTCGCGAAGGTGCCCGCGGATCGGGTGGAGGGGCTCGAAAGCGGTGTGCCCAGCCCGGTTCCGTCGACCCTCCTGCCGCGGTTGGTGCGTTCCGTCACTCGTCGTCGTCGCCGATCCCGCGCGCTGGGAACGACGAGCGTCGCGGCGGCACTTACTGCGGTCGCGGCGGCTGTCGTCGCGATCGCTATCCCGCTGGGGCTCCCTGCCGTGCATACCGGTGCGGGGGGATCGGGAGCGGTGACATCGAATGCGCGTTCTGCATCATCCCTTGTGCTCGAACCGGTCGTGGCGAACCCGCTGACCGCCTCCGTGAACCTGGTGCCGGAGCGTTGGGGCACGCGACTGGAGATGATCTGTAAGTATGCCGCCGCGTCGACAACGTCGGGCTACAGCCCGGGCACGGGCTACGCGATGTTCGTGACGGATTCCGCCGGCCGGTCGATGCAGGTCGCGACCTGGGCCGCCGGTCCGGGAAGCACGGTGAAACCGTTGGGCACGACGAGTCTTGCCGTTGCGGACATCCGCTCGGTGGACATCCGTTCGTCTGAGGACGGCCGTGTGCTCCTGCGGGGGAGTCCGTGACGCGCCGGGCGAGCGATCCGCAAGGACGAGGCATACTGGCAGGATGACCGATCCGGAGGCGATCCCCGTCGACCTTCGGCGCCTGCTGGTCGACACGATCGAGCGACTCGAGGCGATGGGCGTGGCAGACGAGGCCATCGCAACGCTGCGCCCGTCCCGACGCATCGCCCTCATCCCGCGGCCCGCCGTGATGGAGCCCGTCGGGCGGGCGTGGCGACTCGGCGTGCTGCTTCTCGACCGGGATGGGCGGCTCTTCGCCACCGGTGGCATCACCCGCGCGATCGAACTGACCCACCAGACGGTCTACATGAACGCGGATGCCCTGCACCGCCGGGAACTTCGAGTCGCGGCGACGCGCGGCGGGTTCGCTCCCGGCGACACGGTGAACTTCGACGTCGCCGAGATCCCTCTCGAGGCCGCGAGCCTCCGCGCCGGCGCCGGGCCGCTGTCACTGCGCGGCGACACCGTGATGGTGCGCTGGGTGGCGGGCGAAGGAGACCCGCACCTGGCGATCCTCGCGACGTATCTCGCCGAGCGTACGAGCATCCTGGCCGGGGACTGATCGCACGGCGTCACGCCCGCAGCACGTCGCGGCGGGGACAACTCCTCGCGGCGGGGGTTACAACCCCCTCCGGGACACGTTCATCCCGCCGCGAGCGGTCATATCCCCCGCCGCGAGCGGGAAGAGACACGGGACCGATGAGCTATTCCCGCCGCGGCACCCGCACCATGCCCTCCTGCGCCACGCTGGCGAGGAGCACCCCGTCGCGGGAGAATATGCGCCCGAGGGAAAGTCCCCGGCCGCCGGTGGCATTCGGGGATTCCTGGGTGTAAAGCAGCCAGTCGTCGACCCGGCCGAAGCGGTGAAACCACATCGCGTGGTCGAGACTGGCCGCCTTCAGCCCGGGGGTCGACCAGGCGACGCCATGACGGCGGAAGATCGGTTCGAGAATCGAATAGTCGCTCGCATAGGCGAGCGCAGCGCGATGCAGGTCGGGGTCATCCGGCAGTCGGCCGGTGGTCTTCAGCCACACGGCCTGATGGGCGACGTGGGGGCCGTCGACCGTCAGGAAGACGGGGGAGGGCACATGACGCATATCGAACGGGCGGCCGATGGCCCACTGCTTGGCGATCGGATGCTCGATGCCCACGAGCACCTCGGCCGCGGTCGGCAGATCCTCGGGTTGCACCAGGTCGGTTGGCATCTCGACCTGGTGCTCGAGGCCGTCGTCGGAGTCCTGGAACGAGGCGATCATCGAGAGGATCGGCAGCCCGGCCTGGTAGGCCTGGGTGCGGCGGGTGGAGAACGAGCGGCCATCGTGGATGCGGTCGACCGAGAAGGTGATCGGCAGGTCGACGTTGCCTGGCCTGAGGAAATAGCCGTGCAACGAGTGGATGACCCGACCCTCGGCGAGGGTGCGCTGCGCCGCGACGAGCGACTGTGCAAGCACCTGCCCACCGAATACGCGCCCGAGAGCCGACCACTGGCTCTCACCGATGAAAATGTCCTCGCTGGTGCGGGCTTGAGTGTCGGTGAGGTCGAGGGCCGAGAGGAAGTCGGCGAGCGGGTCGGTCATGGTTGTAGCTTAGAGACCAGATGAGCCACACATTTTCTCTCGTTGATTCCCTCTCCCTCGGTGACCTGCAGGTTTTCCTCAGTCGCGCCCAACGCGTAGAGGACGGTTCCGTGCGCCTGATTGCCGGCTCGGGCGTACTCGCGGTGTACGTGGCCGTGCTCGTGCCCTCCGGCCTGCTCGATGAGAGTCCAACCGTGCTCGGATTGCGCACCTTCGCGCTGACGGCACCGCAGTCGACGGACGCGTCGACCTTCGACGCTGTCGTGCCGGTGCGCTCACTTCTCGAGCGCATCAATCGCCTCAACGGTGAGGTGGTCGACCCGACTGCGGCGATCACCGTGACCCTTCCGATGCAGGTCAACACCGTCACCTGGGCCGCGATCTCGCCGCCAAGGGGGGGCTGGAAAGCGCTCGGTTCGGTAGAGGCAGCCCTGCTCGAATCGGTGGCGAAGGCGGGAATCGACGAGGTGGCCGCGGCGATACCGACCGGCACCGGCGAGCAACTCGTGCAACGCGTGCGCTCTGAGGTGTGGGGGCATCCGATCGCCGGGCTCGAACACCTGCCGGCGGGCGCGGCCTTCGCCGGCCTGTCCCTCGGCTTCCTCGGAGGATCCGAACCGGTGCGCATCTATGAAACCGGTCCGTGGACGCGACTAACGTCTGCCCGCGGGCACGTGCTCGTCAAGCGCCGGGCCTGGAGCCTGCAGCGCTGAGGTCCCGCCGCTCCGGTCAGGCGGACCGGGCCACCGTCCGTCCCGCGACCCGGCCCGAGAATAGGCAGCCGCCGAGGAAAGTGCCCTCGAGTGAGCGGTAGCCGTGCATTCCTCCGCCGCCGAATCCGCTCGCCTCGCCGGCCGCATACAGGCCCGGGATCGGCTCGCCGCTCGCCGCCAGGACTCGGCCCTGCAGATCCGTTTCGATGCCGCCGAGGCTCTTGCGCGTGAGGATGTGCAGCTTCACGGCGATCAGCGGGCCGGCCTTCGGATCGAGGATGCGGTGGGGCGCCGCCACCCGAATGAGCTTGTCTCCGCGATACCGGCGGGCCTGGCGGAGCGCGTTGATCTGGGCATCCTTCGAGAAATCGTTGGCGAGCTCGCGGTCGCGAGCCTCGATCTCCTGCCGAACCCGCGCGCTGTCGATCGGGATGTCGGGACTCAGCCCCTGCATGCCCGCGAGCAGCTCATCGAGAGTGTCGGCGACGACGAAGTCGGCGCCCTTCCGCTTGAACGCTTCCACCGGTGCTGGCGCGCCGGACTGCAGTCGCTTGGCCAGCAGTCGGTAGTCCTTGTTGGTGAAGTCCGGGTTCTGTTCGCTGCCGGAGAGGGCGAATTCCTTCTCGATGATCTTCTGAGTGAGCACGAACCAACTGTGGTCGTGCCCGGTCGCGACGATGTGCTCGAGCGTGCCGAGGGTGTCGAAACCGGGGAACAGCGGCACCGGCAGGCGGTGGCCGGTGGCATCAAGCCACACAGACGACGGTCCGGGAAGGATGCGGATGCCGTGCCTGGCCCACACCGGCGCATAGTTCTCGATCCCCTCGACGTAGTGCCACATGCGATCGCTGTTGATGAGGCGGGCGCCGGCCCCCTCGCTGATGCCGAGCATCCGTCCATCGACGTGGGCGGGTACGCCCGAGAGCATCGTCTTCGGCGGCGCCCCGAGTCGGCTCGGCCACTGCGCGCGCACCAGGTCGTGATTGCCTCCAATGCCGCCGCTCGTGACGATGACGGCACTGGCGTGCAGCTCGAAATCACCGGTGATCTCCCGATTCGACGGGGCGCCGCGCTCGGCGGTATCCGGTGCGAGCACCGCGCCGCGCGCCCCAACGACGGCGCCACCGTCGACGACGAGTTCGTCGACCCGATGCCGGAACTTCAGGGTGACGAGACCGGTTTCGACTCCGGCGCGCACCCGGCGCACGAAGGGAGCGAGCACCCCCGGCCCGGTGCCCCAGGTGATGTGGAATCGTGGTACCGAATTGCCATGCTCGAGGGCCGTGTAGCCGCCGCGTTCGGCCCAACCGACGACGGGGAAGAACCGCACGCCCCGGCTGCGCAGCCAGGCCCGTTTCTCACCGGCCGCGAAGTCGAGGTAGGCCTCGGCCCACTGTTTCGGCCAGGCGTCTTCGTCACGGTCGAAGCCGGCGGAAGCGAACCAGTCCTGCCGGGCGAGCTCGAGCGAGTCGTGAACGCCGAGTCGCCGCTGTTCCGGCGAGTCGATGAGGAAGATGCCGCCGAAGGACCACCATGCTTGTCCGCCGAAGCTCGCCTCCGGCTCCTGCTCGAGGATCGTCACCCGCTTGCCGGCTTCCACGAGCTCCGCCGCGGCGACGAGGCCGGCGAGGCCAGCGCCCACGATCACAGCTTCAGTGCTGGATGAGTCGGGCATCCGGTGGCTCCTTCGTCACGGTGTGCGGTGCTGTCACGCTACCCCGTGCGAGTTGCGTCCCGATACTCCGTCGCCGAGTGGCGGGGTGCCTCGACTCCCTCCGGCGTGACTTTGGCTCGTCTCGGAATTGCCGTCGAGTGGGGCGTTGCTTCTGGCAGACTCGCGATGTGCAGGACGATGTCCTGCACAAACGGGAGTCACCGGGACCGTCTGCCCGGCCTGTTCTGCAGGACATGGTCCTGCAGATCGCGAGTCTCCGGGACCGTGGCGAGATGCGGCGAGCTACGGCGAGATGCGGCGAGATCACTGAAGGCATCCTCCCTGGCGCGAGCGGAGTCAGGCGAGCAGCGCCGCCCAGGCCATCGCCTCGAGGATACGGCCGGCGGCGGCGGAGTGGCCGCTGTGCGGCGTCGAATTGATGAGCCCGAAGGTGGCGTGGGCCTTAACGCGCAGGGTCGCCGGGTCGGATTCCGGGGTGAGACGGGCGAGCATCCCGATCCAGAGCTCGACGTAGTTGCGTTGCAAGGCGCGCACCCGGTGCTGGGCGGCGGAGGTGAGGCTTTCGAGATCGCGATCCTGCACCCGGATGACATCAGCGTTCGCCAGCGCGAAAGCGACGTGGAAGCCGATGAGGGAACGAAGGGTGGTCGAGGCATCCGCGCCCTCCTCGATCACTCGGGAGCCACCGTCGAAGAGGCCCTGGCTCACGTCGATGAGAAGGGCCGCGAGTACGGACTGCTTGCCCGGGAAATGTCGGTAGACCGCCGGGCCACTCACTCCGGCGGCGGAGCCGAGGTCCTCCATGGATACGCGATCGAAGCCGCGCTCGGCGAACAGGCGCGCGGCGGCATCGAGCAGTGCCTGGCGCCGGTCGGCTTTGGCGCGCGCGCGGGGGGTCTCGCGAGAGTCGAGCGCACCAGTCATCCGGCCCCTCCGATCGCGTGGATTCACACCCTACTGTAGACAATCCAGTTAGTGCTGACTAACCTGAATGAGTTAGCGATCATTCACTGATCTGTCGACGGAGACACCATGAACTTTGGCCTCACCGAGAATCCGGTGGCGAGGCGGTACCGTGATTCGAAGATCCGCGAAACCGGCGAAGGGACCACCGAAGTGCAGCTCATGGTGATCGCACGCGACCTCGGATTCGTGTAACCGATGGATCGTGCGGAGATGGATGGGGTGCAGCGAGACATCCTGCAGCGTGGACTCTGGTTCGAGGAGTTCGAGGTCGGCTCCCGCTACCTTCACCGGCCGGGTCGAACCGTCACCGAGGCGGACAACGTGCTCTTCACGACTCTGACGATGAACACGCAGGCGCTTCACCTCGACGCCGCCTTCGCCGCCACCCAGCCCTTCGGCCAGCGGCTCGTCAACTCGATGTTCACGCTGTCGACCCTGGTGGGAAGCTCTGTCGCGCAACTCACCCAGGGCACACTGGTGGCGAACCTCGGCTTCAGCAAGATCAGCTTTCCGGCACCACTGTTCCTGGGCGACACCCTGTACTCGTCGAGCATCGTCGAAGAAAAACGGCTCTCGGAGTCGCGGCCCGGCCAGGGAATCGTGACCCTGCGCCACGTCGGCCGCAACCAGCACGATGTGATCGTCGCTACCGCGCTCCGCGCGACCCTGGTCTGGTGTGAGAAGAAGGCCGACGCATGACTTTCGATCTCGGTCCCGCCCTGTTGTTTTGCCCAGCGGACCGCCCAGATCGCTTCGAGAAGGCTGCGGAACGAGCGGATGCCGTGATCCTCGACCTCGAGGATGCGGTGGCGCCGGATAACAAGCCCGGTGCCCGGGAGGCGCTCATTTCCGGCCGCCTCGACCCGGCATCCACAATCGTGCGCGTGAACGCGGTGGACTCTGGATGCTTCGACGCTGACCTCGTCGCTCTGGCCCGCACCGACTATCGCCGGGTGATGCTGGCCAAAACGGAGAGCGTCGAGCAGGTGGCCAGGCTCGACGGATTCGAGGTTATCGCGCTCTGCGAGACGGCCAGGGGCATCGTGAACGTGGTGTCGATCGCGGCCGCACCGGCAGTGGTCGCCGTCATGTGGGGAGCCGAGGACCTGATCGCTTCCCTCGGAGGGACCTCGAGCCGGCGCGAGGACGGAACGTATCGCTCCGTCGCGTTACATGCCCGATCGAGCATACTTCTCGCGACGGGTGCGGTGGGCAAAGCGGCGATCGACTCGGTCTACGTGGACATCCCCGATCGCTCGGGACTGGAGCTCGAGGCGATGGATGCGCGGGCGAGCGGGTTCGCGGCGACCGCGTGCATCCACCCGGACCAGGTGGCGGTGATCCGGGATGCATACCGCCCGACACCCGAGGAGGTCGCGTTCGCTCGCGACCTGCTCACCGCTGCGGAGGGGGAGCGCGGCGTTTTCCGCTTCGAGGGGCGAATGGTCGACGAGCCCGTGTTGCGTCACGCGCGCGCGACGTTGCTGCGCTCGGCGCGATACGGAGTCGACGATCACCGTCCGGGATAGACGATGGCCTTCAACTGACCGGGCTTCTTGCCGACGGTCAGCGCCTGCTCGGCTTCGGCGAGTCCGAATCGCGCGGTAACGAGCACATCCAGATCGATACGCCCGCTGGCAACCAGCTCGATCGCCAGCGGCCAGGTGTTGACGTAGCGGAATACACCACTGACCCAGATCTCGCGATCCTGAATGTAGGAGACCGGCAGCATGAGATCGTCATTTCCGAGTCCGACCAAAATCACGCGGCCTGCGGCGCGCACCGCACGAATTCCTGATTGCACCGCGGATGCAGCCCCAGTCGCGTCGATGAAGGCATCGACCTGGAGCCCCTCGACGGCCTCCACCCGCGGATCGAGCACCCGGGAAGCGCCGTGCAAAAGCGCGAACTCGCGCCGATCGGCGTCGATGTCGGTGACGATCACCTCGCTCGCTCCGAACGCGCGGGCGACCTGCGCCACGATGACGCCGATCGGACCTGCCCCGGCGACGAGCACTCGACTGCCGGGGCCGACCTCGGCCCGTCGGCATGCCGCTATACCGACAGAAAGTGGCTCCAACAGGGCTCCGGCTTCATCGGAGACCGAGTCCGGAAGATCGTAGGCGAAATCGGACTGTATTGCGACCAGCTCGGAGAATGCCCCATCTATAGGCGGGGTGGCGAAGAACTCCATGCGCGGGCAGAGATTGTAGCGGCCCGCCTTGCACTGGTCGCACACTCGGCACGGACGCTGTGGCTCGATGGCGACGCGACGACCGAGTCGACCCGGGTCTACCTCCGTTCCCACCTGTTCGATCCTTCCGGAGAGCTCGTGGCCGAGAATCAAAGGCTTCTCGACGACGTAGGGCCCGATCCGTCCGTGCTCGTAATAGTGGACATCGCTCCCGCACACGCCGACGGCGCTGACTCTGACGAGCACCTGATCGGGTTCGAGTGTTGGCACGTTCACCGACTGGAAGGAAATCTCCTGGGGTGCGGACAATACTGCGGCATTCATCACGGTCATGTGTGAGGACTTTCGGTGTCAGTGGGCGCCTCTTCGGGGGTGCGGCTCATTAGGCTCTCCACCGTCTTGAGCGCACCCTGGGAGTGGAGGCTTGAAAGGGCAGCGAGGTACGCGGCACCGAACCGTTCGTCGTCGGCGAGGTCGCCGAAGAGCGAGCGGTTTCGGATGAACGCGAGCGGGTCGTCTCGTTGGGTGAGCGCGATCGCGACCAACTCGTCACGGAGCGCGTCGACGACGACGATCGCTTCCCCGTTGTCGTCGACCGCTTCGTCATACCGCGCCCAACTGGCCACTACGGCAGCCGAGCAGTCGATTTCACCACCGGACGCGAGCTGCTGGCGGATCACCGGGACCAGCCACTTCGGGATGCGATCGGATGACTCGGCGCACAGCCGGGCTAGGGTGTCCCGTACCTCCGGGTTGGAGAATCGCTCGATGAGCATCGCCTTGTATTCGTCGAGGTCGATGCCTGGCACCGGACGGAGCGTCGGTGACGCCTCCCGATCCATGTACCGGCGGAGAAAGCCAGCGATCACGGGATCCCCGACAGCCTCATGCGCGTAGCGATACCCGGCAAGATACCCGAAGTAGCACATCGCCTGATGGCTCGCGTTGAGCAGGCGAAGCTTCATGAGTTCGTAAGGTTCGACGTCGGTGACGAACTGCGCGCCCGCCCGATCGAAAGGCGGCCGGCCGAGGCCGAAGTCGTCTTCGATCACCCATTGGAAGAATGGTTCGCAGACAACCGGCCACCCGTCGTCAAGCCCGGTGATCGACTTCGCCTCGTCGATGTCGGACCCGACGGTGACCGGGGTGATCCGATCGACCATGGAGTTGGGGAATTTCACCTGCGAGCGGATCCACTCACCAAGTTCGGGGTCCTTCAGGTCGGCGAAGGCGGTGAACATCTTCGACGCCATGTGGCCGTTGCCCTGCACGTTGTCGCACGACAGCACTGTGAAGGGCGGGATGCCGCGGTCCCGTCGCCTGCGCAGCGCCTCCGTCACGAACCCGAACACCGTCGAGGGCACCGCGCCGTCGACGAGATCGGCGACCACGCCGGCGTTCGTGGCGTCGAAGCTGCCCGTCACCCGGTCGAAGTTATACCCGCCCTCGGTAATCGTGAGTGAGACGATGCGCACCTCGGGATCGGCCATCCGCTCCACGACAGCCTCCGCGTCATCCGGAGCGAACAGATATTCCGTGATGCTGCCGATAACCCGGGATTCCCGGCGGCCGTCTGGATGTTTCAGGGTCAGGGTGTAGAGACAGTCCTGCGCGTCGAACACCGCCTTCATGCGTCGGTCGCTCTCGAGCAGTCCGACGCCACAAATCGCCCAGTCTCGCGCGATCCCCGCGTTCATGAGGGTGTCGAGGGCCATCGCCATGTGCGCACGATGGAACCCGCCCACCCCCACATGTACGATCCCGACACCGAGCGTGCTGCGATCGTAAGCGGGACGAGCCACGCCAACGGCGATCCTGTCGAGCATGGTGTCGTTCAAGGGAAAAAGCGCATTCATAATAGGTCCTTTCGCAGTACCGAAATGGTTATTTGACCGCACCCATGGCGAGACCGCGTACGAGCTGCTTCTGGGCGAGCCATCCGGCCGCAACGACCGGAAGAACGGCGAGCGTGGATGCTGCGGAGAGCACGGCGAGGAACTGGCCGCGCCCGTCGACGAAACTCGCCAGGAACGGAGGGGTGGTGCGGGCGTTGAAGGTGGTGAGAAGGGTGGCCAGGAAGTACTCATTCCACGAGAAGATGAAACAGATCAGCGCCACGGCGGCGATGCCAGGAAGCAGGATCGGCAGTACCACCCGGAGCATCTCGGTGCGAAGGTTCGCCCCGTCTATCTGCGCGGCCTCGATGATTTCCAGGGGCACCTCGCTGAAGAACGAGCGCATCATCCAGACCGCGATCGGCAGGTTCATGGCTGCGTAGAGAAAGATGAGCGCGTTGATGTTGTCCAGGGCTCCGATCGTCTTCAGGATGAAGAACACCGGGATGATGGATGCCGCGGCCGGCAGGAAACGCGTCGAAATGAAAAAGAACAGCACGTCCTGGATCCGCTTGATCGGGCGCACGCTGAGCGCATAGGCCGCGGGGATGGCGAGGAGAAGGACGATGAGCGTCGATCCGAAGCTCGCCATCAGCGAGTTGAGCAGGTACGACCCCATGCCCCGGTCGAATACGGCCGCATACTGCTGGAAACTCAGCTCCGTGAAGAAGCTCGGCGGGTTCGCTGCGGCGGCGGACTCGGACTTGAAGCTCGTGAACACCATCCACGCGACCGGGAAGAAGAAGAGGACGGCGATGACCCAGGTGGCCGCGGTGATGAGTGTGCTGCGGACGTTACGCATCAGCGGGTACCGCCTTCCATGAAGACCCGGAACAGGGTGCGGAGAGCCACCGTCGCGACGACGATGGTGATGATGACGGTGACGACGCCGTAGGCCGCCGCCTGGCCCACGTCGAGCCCGATAAACGCCCGTTCGTAGAGCAAGTACGACAGCGTCTTGGTGCCGCCGGTGCCCTTTGTCATGATTGCGATCGGGTCGAAAACCTGAAGCAGCATGATGCCGCCGAGGAGAGTGGCGATCTCGATGTACTGCCGGAGATGCGGAAGAGTCATCCATTGGAACGTTCGCCATGGTCCCGCGCCGTCGACGGCCGCGGCCTCGAGCACTTCACGACTCTGGCTCTGCAGGCCGGCCAGCAGGATGAGCATCATGAACGGGGTGTACTGCCAGGTCAACAGCATGATGATCGTGACTGCCGGGAAGTCGGTGTTCCATGCCACCGAGGGGATGCCGATGAGGTTGAGGCCGACGTTCACCATGCCGACGTTCGCGTCGAGCATGGAGAATTTCCAGATCAGCGCTGCCGCGGCCGGCATGATGAGGAACGGCGTGATCATCAGCGTGCGCGCGAAGCCCTGGCCGACAAACTTGCGATCAAGCAGTATCGCGAACAGCAGCCCGAACAGGAGCGAGAGGATGACGGCCGATCCGGTGATCGTGACGGTCGCCCAGAGCGAAGACAGGAAGTCCGGCCCGGTGAACACCGTGACGTAGTTGGAGAACCAGGTGAACTTGATGGCGTCCGGCCGGAGTTGGTTCCAGTCGAGGAACGAGAAGTAGATCGTGACCAGGAAGGGAATCTGGGTGAGGGCTATCGAGAAGAAGAGGGCCGGCATGACGAGCGCACGGGCTTGTCGAGCTTTCGTGCGGGCCGCAGGCTTCAGGTGGACTGCACCGGGGGACTTCGTCACGCTGGAGGGAGTGGCGCCGGGGGTGCCTCTGGTGGGGGAAACAGTGGTCGTCATCGTCAGGTCCTCGTCGTCGAGGTGCTCCCCGGGACCGGCCGCTGTGGCCAGCCCCGGGGAGCACAGAGTGTGATTCTGCTATTTCTGTTTGTCGCCAGCGACCTGTGCGATCTTCTGGCCTTTCGCGAGGGCATCCTCGACCGTCGACCGGCCGGCGATCGCGTCAGCCACCAACTGCGCGACCTGGTTGCCCACGTCCTGGAACTCGGGGATCGTCACATACTGGATGCCGACCCACGGCTGCGGGTTGAGTCCGGGCTGTTCCGGGTTGACCGAGTTCATGGCCTGGAGCGTGATCGGACCGAAAGCCGCGGCGGCCTTCTTGTACTCGGGGATCTCATAGGTGGAGTTGCGTGCGCCCGGGGGAACCCGGGTCCAGCCGAGGGTCTTGCCGACCAACTGCTGGTATTCCTTGCTCGTCGCCCACTTCACGAAGGTGGTCGCAGCCGCGGGGTTCTTCGTGGTCTTCGGCACGGCGAGGTTCCACGACCAGAGCCAACCCGATGCCTTCGTCTTGTAGACCGGGGCCGGGGCGTACCCCATCTTGCCGGCTACCGTCGATGCCTTCGGGTCTTCGAGAGAACCGGCCGCGGAAGTCGCGTCATACCACATCGCTGCCTTCCCGGTGCTCAACAGGTTGAGGCACTCGGTGAAGCTGTTCGACACGGGATCCTTCTCGCCCGCGTCCTTGAGCAGATTCACGTAGAAGTTCACCCCTTCGGTGAACTCCTTCGAGTCGACCTGTGCCTTCCATTTGCTGTCGTACCACGCCCCGCCGAAGGTCTGAACGACGGTGGTGAGCGGTGCGAACAGATCGCCCCAGCCCGGTTTTCCGCGCAGGCAGATGCCAGCGCGATCGGGGGTCTTCAACGCTTTCGCGAAGCCAGCGACCTCCTGCCAGGTGGGGTTCGCCGGCATCGTGAGGCCCGCGGCGGCGAACAACTCCTTGTTGTACATCAGCATCGAAGATTCGCCGTAGAAGGGCACCGCGTACTGCTTGCCGTCTACCGAGATCGCCTTTCGAACCGGCGCGAGAATGTCTTTCACGTCGTACTTGGCGTCTTTCAAGTCGGGGGTGAGGTCCCGCAACCAGCCGAGTTTGCCCCACTGCGGCACTTCGTACGCGCCAACGGTGACAACGTCGTACTGACCGGCACCGGAAGCAACGTCGGCGGTGACTGCCGCCCGGAGATCTCCTTCCTCCATCTGGACGAAGTTGACTTTTATGTTGGGGTTCTCTTTCTCGAAGGTGCCCTTCAGCTGTTCCATGTCTTTCATCTGGGGGTTGTTCACCGTGGCGAGTGTGAGAGTGACCTTCTTGCCTGAGGCGGCACCACCCCCACCCGCTCCGGCGCATCCGCTCAGAGCGAGGGCCGCGACCACCAAACCGGTCCCGACCGCGACAGCCCGTCGTCCTAATAGCATTCGAACTCCTTTGTTGTGATTGCTGACTCTTGAGTCGTTTTCGCACCTGCCGGGCGAGCTCGACCCTTTGACTATGAAGCCTGCGAGCGATTTCTGGTCATCGAATTCGGTCAATGTCTAATACTTTCTTTCTTGATCTCGGGCCGGAATAGGGCTAAGTATTGATCCCATGAGAACAAGTGCGTCACCCGAGTTGATTGCTCGGGCCATCATCAAACGGCCTGCGGCGCGCGAAGTCGTACCGCACTTCGAGGGAGAGTCCTTTCGTTGGATGGAGCACGATTACCCGAGCCAGATTGCCCGGTGGAACTATCACCCGGAGGTCGAGATCCACCTGATTCGCCGAAGCTCAGGAAGCTATATCATCGGCGACCAGGTTGGCGCATTCGCAGCGGGACATGTCGCGATCGTCGGCCCCGGAGTTCCGCACGACTGGATGAGCGACCTTGCCCCCGGCGAAACTATCGTGAACCGGGACGCCGTGATCCAATTCACCGCCGATTGGCTCGATCGAAGCATCGAAGTCATTCCCGAATTGCGCGAGGTGCGCCCGCTGATCGACTCATCTAGCCGCGGAATCGTTTTTTCCGGCTTGACCGCAATCGATGCGGCGGCCCTGATCGAGCGGGTCGGCGACACCGGTGAGTCGTCACGTGTGGTGCACATGCTCGCGCTGCTGACGCTCCTCACCAGGTCGCCGGAGTCCGATCGTTTCTACGTTGCTCACGAGCTCTATTCGTCCGACGTCGGGAGGGCAGGCAAGGCCGCCGTCGACGCAGGTTTTGCTTACATCCTCGAAAACCTCACCGGTGAAATTCGCATGTCCGAGGCAGCGCGACTTGCCTACATGTCGGAGCCGTCATTCTCGAAGTACTTCAAGAAGGCCAGCGGGATGACATTTTCCGACATGGTGAAGCGCCTCAGGATCGCGAGTGCCTGCCGGCTGCTTGAACAGTCGGACGCCTCGGTTTCGACGATCAGTGTCGAGGTCGGCTATCGCAATCTGGCGAACTTTAATCGGCAGTTCCGCGCCGAGATGAAAATGACACCCCGGGCATATCGAGCCCTCGACCCGGCCGAAAAGCCCCATGCCCAGCCGGTCGGCCTCGGACTCTACCGGGAGGATTCAACGGCGTCGGCCCCGCTGGCAAACACCCTCCAAGGCGCGCACTGACCGAAGTCAGGCGCAGCGCCGACCGGACAGCATCCTGAGTCAGCGCCCGAAAGCAGTAGCCGCAGGGCAGTCGAAGGGATCGCCGCCGGCCGAGAGTCCGACCCGGTTGAGGTAGCGAATGACAATCGCGTAGGAGGCTCCGAGCGAGGTCTCCGTGTAGGTGATGCCGTGAGCGTCGCAGTATTCGCGGGCGATTTCGCGCGCCCTCTTCAGGTGCGGGCGGGGCATATTGGGGAACAGGTGGTGTTCAACCTGGTGATTGAGCCCGCCCATGAAGGTGTCCATCACCCAGTTGCCGCGGATATTGCGCGAGGTCAGAACCTGGCGCCGCAGGAAGTCCACCTTCGAGTCGTGGGGGAGCACCGGCATCCCCTTGTGGTTCGGAGCGAAGGAGGCTCCCATGTAGACGCCGAAGACGGCGAGCTGCACGCCGATGAAGGCGAATGCGAGGCCCGGTGGCAGCAGCACGAAGACCGCGGTCAGGTAGAGCGCGATTCGGGGGACAAGCATCGAGATCTCGAGCCCGCGGCGGTCGACCTTCGCGCGTCCGAAGACTGTGCGGAATCCATGAATGTGCAGATTCACCCCTTCGAACATGAGGATGGGGAAGAAGAAATACCCCTGGCGTCGGGTGAACCAGCCGTACAGGCCGCCTGCTTTGGCGGCATCCTCAGGCACGAAGGAGACGACGTCCCGTTCGATGTCTGGGTCTTTCCCGATGATGTTCGGGTTCGCGTGGTGGCGACTATGCTTCGTCATCCACCACGAATAGCTGATTCCCACGAACAGATTGGCGATCGTGCGACCGGCGAAGTCGTTGGTCTTACCCGATTCGAACACCTGGCGATGGGATGCCTCGTGCGCGAGGAACGCGAACTGGGTGAAGATCAACCCGAGTGCCGCGGCGAGCAGGAGTTGGAACCAGGAATCGCCGAGCAGCAGCATGCCGGTGATCGTCGCGCCGAGGGCACCGATCAGGGCAACGAACATTCCCAGATAGAAGCCGCGGCTGCGGCGGAGCAGGCCGGCGTCGCGAACTGTCCGCAGAAGTGCCGAATACTCGGTTGTCGGATTGGAGCGGTCGCCGCGCGGCTTCGTCTTGGTAAAGGTGACGACGGGCGTACTGCCGATGCTGCTCAGTGTGTCGCTCAAGGCGAGCCTCGCTCTGCTGGGTGGTCGGATGAGGGCGACCGGAATCCAGGGCAACCTGGGACAACGGTACGGGTGGTTCGGTGCCGATCCCCTCAAGGACGGGAGGCTTCGAGCAGACTCCCAGCCGACGTCGAGTCTTCGCTAGTCGTCGAAGGTGTTGACCATCGCGTGGGCGGCCCGATCGAGGTAGTCCCAGAGTGTGGCGTCGTCGAGAGGCGAGAGGTGGAGGCCGTCGACTGCGGAACGCATGTGACGCAGCCAGCGGTCGCGGGCATCCGGGTTCACCCGAAAGGGCAGGTGACGAGCCCGCAGCCGAGGGTGGCCGCGCTGTTCTGAGTAGGTGCCTGGGCCGCCCCAGTACTGTTCGAGAAAGCCGGTGAGGCGCTGGATCGCGCCCTCGAGGTCCGGCTGTTCGGGGTACATCGGCAACAGAACTTCATCGGTGCGGATGCCGTCGTAGAAGGCGCGAACCAACCGTTCGAAGGTTGGCCGCCCGCCGATCTTGTCGTAGAAGCTCAGCGTCGCCGAGGCGCCGTGTTCGCTCACACGAAGGGTCAGGGGACTGATTTCTCCGGACGAGTCGCTCATGGACGTGGCTTTCTCGGCGGCTTGGGATCGGCGGTCGTTGCAATCGGATTTGGGGCCGTGCGTGGTGGCCTGGCGCCCCGGATGCTCTCCGCTCCGTCGAAACCGCTCAGCACGATGCTGTTGAGGGCGGGAAGCTTGATGCCCATCGCGTCGAGACCGGACTTGAGCCGTGCCCGGAGGTCACGCGCGACGTCGTCCTTGGTGCCCGCCCGGGTCTTGACGACCAACCGGATCACGATGGCCTCGGCCGAGATCGACTCGATGCCCCAGATCTCGGGTTTCTCGAGGATTCGACTGCGCCACTTGAGGTCGGCGGCCATCTGCGTTGCGATGGTGAGCATGCGCTCCTGCACCGCCGCGACGTCGGCGTCGTAGGGCACAGCCAGATCGATGATCACCCGTGACCAGCCCTGCGACATGTTTCCGACGCGGATGATCTCGCCGTTGCGCACAAACCAGACGGTGCCGTTGACGTCGCGGATCTGCGTGATGCGGATGCCGACAGTCTCGACCACGCCGGTGGCGGGCCCGAGGTCCACCACATCCCCGACTCCGAGTTGGTCTTCCGCGACCATGAACAGGCCGTTGAGCACGTCCTTCACGATGTTCTGGGCGCCGAAACCGAGGCCGGCTCCGAGTGCGGCCGTTATGAGCGCGAAGGAACCGAGGATCTTGTCATTGATGGTGGTGATGATGAGGAGCCCAGCGACGATGACGAGCACGACGGCCACGATGTTATTGAGCACGCTACCGAGCGTGCGCGTGCGCTGGACCACCCGGACTGCGCTGAGGGGAGATGTGATGAGCGCCTGGGTGTCTTCGACGTGTTGGCGCTTCTTCACGCCGTTCACGATGCGATTGACCACCCGATCGATCACGAACCGCAGCGCGATCCGCAACGCCACCGCGACGACGATGATCAGGATCACCTGCACGAGCGTCATCTGGTAGATCGTGCCGACGGTCGACCAGAAGGCGGTCCATCCGTTGATTGCTACCGCAGTGATCATGTTCACCGAGTTTACCGGCGGCGAATGTGCGCTCCCGCGGCGCGTCCGGAGCGTTGTCCGCACACGCCCGGAAGGGTCGCGCGCCGGGGGGCTACAGGTCGCGGGACTGCACGGCCAGCGCGCGCTCGACTCCCGCCAGGTTCTCGGTGACAAGACGGCGAAGCGCCGGGATGTCGGGGTTGGCCGCGAGCCACGCCTTCGTCGCATCGACGAGGGCAGCGGATGCCAGCGGCGACGGATACAACCCGAAGACGATGTACTCCGCGATCTTGTAAGAACGGGTGGCCCAGATGTCGTTCAGGGCTGCGAAGTACGGCGCGACGAAAGGTTCGAGAACGGCAGGGTCGTTCACATGCAGATAGCCGAGAGTCACGCTGCGCACGATCGAGTTCGGCAGGGCATCGCTGTCAACGAGGGAGTCGAACGCGGTCCGTTTGCCCGTGGTGCTCGGCAGGGTGGCGGATGCCCGTGCCGCCGCCTGTTGACCGTTCGACGTGTTGTCCGCCGCGAGTGCCGCGTCGATTTCGTCCTGCCCGGCGACGCCGGTGAGAACGAGGCCCTCGAGGATCTCCCAGCCGAGGTCGGTGTCGATCTCCAATCCCTCGAGCGGGGAAGACCCGTCGCGAAGCCCGGTGAGGAACGCGGCGTGCGCGGCGGTCGACGCGTAGGCGGCGAAGAATTTCACAAACTGGAATTGCGCGTCGGAGCCTGGGGCAGCATCCGTCGCGAGACTCCACAGGGTGTCTGCGATGCGCGTGAGCGTCTCGGTGCGGCGATCCGGAGCCACATACTGCTTCGCCACGAGGCCGAGTTGGCTGAGCGTGGTACGGATGGTGGTCGACTCGGTCTCGCTCGCGATGTTTCCGAGCACCAGGCGCACGTAATCGCTCGCCGGGCTCTCACCGTCGCGGGTGGCATCCCACGCCGCGCCCCAGACGATGGCCCGCGCGAGCGGGTTCTCGATGTGCGCGAGGTGATCGATCGCGACGGCGAGGGAATCGGCGTCGAGGCGGATCTTCGCGTAGGCGAGGTCGTCGTCGTTGAGCAGCACCAGAGCGGGCTTGGTCGTTCCGACGAGTTCGGGCACCTCAGTGCGCTCGCCGTCCACGTCGAGTTCCACCTGGTGGATGCGCACGAGCGCCCCATCGAACAGGTCATACAGGCCAACCGCCAGCCGGTGCGGACGGATGGTTGGGTAGTCGGCCGCAGCCGTCTGCACGATGGCGAACGAGGTGATGACGCCCGTGGCATCGGTCTCGATCACCGGTGTCAGCGTGTTGACACCAGCGGTTTCGAGCCAGAGCGCGGACCAGTCGCTTAGCTCGCGACCGCTGGTGTTCTCGAGCTCGGCAAGTAGGTCGCTGAGCTCGGTGTTGCCGTACTCGTGCTTCGCGAAATAGGCGGATACCCCGGCGAAGAAGGCGTCGATCCCCACCCAGGCGACGAGCTGCTTGAGCACCGACCCGCCCTTGGCATAGGTGATGCCATCGAAGTTCACCTGCACGGCCTCGAGATCTTCGATGGTCGCGACCACCGGATGCGTCGAGGGAAGCTGGTCCTGCCGGTAGGCCCAGCTCTTCTCCATCGCCTGGAAGGTGGTCCAGGCCTCGGTCCACTCGGTGGCTTCGGCTGTCGCAATGGTGGACGCCCACTCGGCGAAGGACTCGTTCAGCCACAGGTCGTTCCACCACTTCATGGTCACGAGGTCGCCGAACCACATGTGCGCGAGCTCATGCAGGATCGTGACGACGCGACGCTCCTTGATCGCGTCGGTCACCTTCGAGCGGAAAATGTAGGTCTCGGTGAAGGTGACCGCACCCGCGTTCTCCATCGCCCCGGCGTTGAACTCTGGCACGAACAGCTGGTCGTATTTGGCGAAGGGGTAGGGGTACTGGAACTTGTCCTCGTAGTACGCGAAACCCTGGCGGGTCTTCTCGAAAATGTAGTCGGCGTCGAGAAATTGGCTGAGCGACTTGCGCGAGAACAGTCCAAGCGGGATCACGCGGCCGCTTCGGCTCGTGAGCTCAGACCGCACGACCTCGTAGGGCCCCGCGACGAGCGCGGTCACGTAGGAGGAGAGTATCGGGGTGGGTTCGAACGCCCAGGTGGCGGAGTCGCCGTCGACGACGGGTTCCGGGGTCGGCGAATTACTGACCAGCTGCCAGGCGGCGGGCGCGGTCACCGTGAATGAGAAGGTTGCCTTCAGGTCGGGCTGCTCGAAGACGGCGAAGACCCGACGGGAGTCCGGCACCTCGAATTGCGTGTACAGGTAGACCTCGTCGTCGACCGGGTCGACGAAACGATGAAGACCCTCACCGGTGTTGGTGTACTCGGCGTCGGCAACCACGGTGAGCGTGTTCGAGGCGGCGAGGTTGGGGAGCTGGATGCGGATGCCGTCGCTCACCGCCGCCGGATCGAGTTCGGTGCCGTTGAGCGTCACGGAGTGCACGGTGCGGGTGATCGCATCGATGAAGGTCGACGATCCCGCTGTCGCATCGAAGGTGACGATCGTGGTCGTGCGGAAGATCTCCGGCCCGGTGGTCAGGTCGAGGCTCACGTCATAGTGAGTGACCGAGACGAGCGACTTGCGCTCCTGGGCTTCGACGCGGGTGAGGTTCTCTCCAGGCAACTGCGGCTCCTTGCGTTCGACACGATCATGTCCAACGAAGGAGTCTAGTTGGGTGTGTCAGGGCGTCCGCTGCAGCACCCCGACCGGCAATTGGGCGTCGATCGGGCTGTCGGCGCAGTCCGCGATCGCGAGGCCGAGCAGTTCACGGAGCCGGTCGTCCGGATCCTGCACGCAGGCATCCGCTATGCCGACGACGGCGGTGCGGATGATCGCATCGCACATCAACGCGACCGAACGGGGGTTCAGTGCGCCGGCAACCCGCAGGAAATCGCGAGCCCAGGAACTGGCGCCGGGGGTGTCATCGAGTGCACCCCGGATGATCGATCGGCTGGCGCTCGAAACATCCTCGCCGAGGTCGGACAGCAACTGGTCGCAGCGCAGTAGTCCCGCGGCGAGAGCGCGTTGGCGACCCTCACTCGCGATCGGGAGTGCCGTGCTCGCCGCCCGGGCCGCCAGGTGGATGCCCGTGATGCTTCCCTGCCCGGTGAGGCCGATAACCGAGGGGATCAGGGTGACCAACCGGCCGCGCGAGGAATCCGAGGTGCAGTCGTTGACCATTCGGGCCAGCGACGCGAGCGCCGGATCGGTGCAGGAGGGATGATCGGTCCAACTCTCGCCCGCCAGATAGGAGGCGTACTCCATGAAGCAAGCGCCTCGTCGTGGAGTTCGGTGCTTGCCCCGGGACAGCACCGGAAGCAGAGTTGGGGTTGTTCGCATGAGGGCCTCCCACGACGTACGCGCTCTGTGACGGCGCGATCTGTCGTTCAAGTGTGCGCCTTTGAGCGCGACGAATCCAGACCCAGATCGGAATAGTCACCAGCCACGCGTGGTTGCGCGGACTATGACCGAAACCTCCGAAACCCCGACCGCCGTCGATTTCTGGTTCGACCCCTCCTGCCCCTGGGCGTGGATGACCAGTCGCTGGATCGACGAGGTGTCGACGCTGCGTGATCTCGACGTGAACTGGCATGTGATGAGCCTCGCTGTGCTCAACGAAGATGCGACCGAGCTGTCGGAGAGCTACCGAAGCTTCCTCCCCCGCGCGCTGCGCTACACGCGGCTGGTCGCCGCCGTCACCGAACTACACGGCCAGGCCGTGGTGAAGGGGCTATATGACTCCCTCGGCACGCGCATCCACCCCGGTGACCGCCAGGATGTCGACGCGATCATCGCGGAATCCCTTGCCGAGGTCGGCCTCCCGGCGTCCCTCGCCGCCTTCGCCGATTCCGACGACTACGACGCCGGGATGCGGGCATCCCACTTCGACGGTATCGGCCGCGTCGGTCAGGATGTCGGCACTCCCGTGATCGCGGTCGGCGACTATGCATTCTTTGGCCCGGTCATCTCGCCCGCGCCGAAGGGGGAGCAGGCCGCCGCGCTGTGGGACGGCGTCGTCGCGTTGGCCGGCTACGAAGGCTTCTTCGAAATGAAGCGCACGCGAACGCGCGGGCCCGTCTTCTCCTGAGCGGATCGTCGGGGACCCCTCGATAGGGTTGCCCCATGGCCAGCACGGTTTTCGAACGCTCCTCACCCGACGCCCGCATCGTCACTGACTCCCTCGCGCAGGCCCGGCTCGCGCCTTACTGGCTCGACGACCTCGGGCCCCGTGAGGGCCATCCGCGTCACTCTGGCACCGCCCACTACGACCTCGCCGTGGTCGGCGCAGGCTACACCGGCCTGTGGACCGCGCTGCAGGCGATCGAGCGGGATCCATCCGCCAGGGTGATCGTGCTTGAGGCGAAGACGATCGGGTGGGCGGCCTCCGGACGCAACGGCGGATTCTGCGAGGCATCCCTCACCCATGGCGAGGCCAACGGGCTCGCCCGCTTTCCCCGGGAGCTCGAGCAGCTCAACCGGCTTGGGATGCAGAACCTCGACGAGATCCAGGCGACCGTCGCGCGGCTCCGGCTCGACTGTGATTTTGAACGCACCGGATCGCTCGCGGTCGCAACCGAGCGCTACCAGCTTCCCGAGCTCGGCGCCGCTCACGACGGTGATGGTGAGTTGTACTACGACGCCGAGGGCATCCGCTCGCTGGTCAATTCCCCCACCTACCAGGGAGGACTGTGGAGCACGCATTCGACTGCCCTTGTGCATCCGGCAAAACTCGCCGCAGAGCTCGCGCGCACCTGCGTGGAAGCCGGAGTCGACATCCGTGAGAACTCGCCGGTGACAGGCATCGACAGCGAGTTGCCGACGGGTGCCGTGACTCTCGGTACCGATGGTGGTTTCGTGAATGCTGAGAGAGTGGCCCTCGCCACGAACGCGTTCCCGTCGCTGCTCAAGCGTTACCGCCTGCACACCGTTCCGGTCTACGACTATGTGCTGATGACCGAACCGTTGACGGATGCCCAGCTCGCCTCGATCGGCTGGGAGGGTCGGCAGGGCGTGGCCGACCTCGCCAACCAGTTCCACTACTATCGGCTGAGCGCCGACAACCGCATCCTGTGGGGCGGTTACGACGCGGTCTACCACTACGGCGGACGCATCCGCCAGTCGTACGACGACCGGCCGCAGTCGTTCCGGAGACTCGCCAGCCACTTCTTCACGACATTCCCGCAGCTCGAAGGGGTGAAATTCAGCCACCGCTGGGCCGGGGTCATCGACACCAGCACCCGGTTCTGCGCCTTCTTCGGCCTCGCTCGCCGTGGCCGGGTGGCCTACGCCGCCGGTTTCACCGGACTCGGCGTCGGGGCGAGCCGTTTCGCGGCCAACGTGATGCTCGACCACCTCTCGGGCGAGTCGACCGAGCGCACCGAGCTCGAGATGGTTCGATCGACGCCGCTGCCGTTTCCCCCGGAACCGGCGACCTTCGCCGGGGTGCAGGCCACCAAGTGGGCCCTCGACCGGGCCGACCACAGCGATGGGCGCCGCAACCTGCTGCTGAAGACGTTGGATGCTGCGGGTCTCGGTTTCGATTCCTAAAGCATCGAGTGTCCGCGGTGCGCAATAGTGTGTCGCCATGAACCAACAGGATCTCTTCCTCCTGTCCGACGCTGCCCTTCGTGAGGTCATCGATATGGTCGACGTCGACCAGCTCTCACTCGCCGCTCCGGCGGACTGGTCGCGCAAACCCGACCCCACCCTTCGCGACATCCTCGCCCATCACGCATTCGACGAGGCCTGGGTGCCGGATGTTGTCGCGGGTCGCACCCTCGAGCAAGTCGGTACTCGGCATGATGGCGATCTCCTCGGCGACGATCCGATCGGCAATTATGACGACATCAACGACGCGGCGACGGAGGCGGTGACCGGTGATCTCGACCTCGACCGGATCGTGCACCTGAGCTACGGGGACTTCCCCCTCGGCGGCTACCTCGTGCACGCCAGCACCTACCGTGCGTTTCAGGCCTGGTCGATCGCGAAGTTCGTCGGTCTCGACTACGCGCTGCCCGATCCGCTCGTCGACGGCCTGTGGCAGATTCTCGGACCCCAGATCGACGACTTCCGGGCGATGGGGGTATTCCCGCCCGAGGTCACGGTTCCGGAGGATGCGGATGCCGAGACCCGCCTGCTCGCCCGAGTCGGATATTGGGTTCCGTGAGGGCGCAAGCAGATTCCTCGGTCGCTGCACTCGAGCTAGAGATCGCCCACGAGACGGTCGCAGTCGACCAGGTGGTCGACGGCGCACCGACTACCGGATTCGCCACGATCACCTCGTTCGGCGAACTCGAGGTCGGGGTGTGGGAGATGACGGTCGGGGCGATGCGGGATGTCGAGACCGACGAGGTCTTCGTCGTGATCGCCGGACGCGCCACGGTTACTTTCGATGCCGATGAGAGGGTGATGGATCTCTCCGCGGGATCGGTCGCTCGGCTCACCGCTGGTGAACGCACGGTGTGGACGGTGACCGAGACGATCCGCAAGGTCTATATCGTCTAGACGCACATCGCCTAGCGATCCTTGGGGATGAGACGAGAAACCTCGATCCGGGAGCCTTGGCGGCCTCCGCCAATGGATCGAATCGCTCTTCGACACCTGTCTTTGACACCCTCAAGGGTCAACTCGGCCTCGACCGCCACGGCGGCCGAACCATCGCCGCCGTCTACGCGCGCGTCGGGGCGAAACTCCTCGCCCTCGCCGGCGGAATACAGCACAACTGGCGATCAACGCCCCCCGCATACGTTCACTCATCGCCTACGACTATTGGGAATTAATCATCTAGGTGGGTGGGCCCGAACTCGAGAAGGCCAGCGCCTTCCTTGTCACGCGATGCTCCAGCTCCGAAGAGACGCGGCTGGCTCTCGCGCGAGTGCTCGAGCCGATCGCCTCGCAGTACGAAATTGTGCTGATCGACTGCCCGCCGGGGGAGGAGGCCCTGCAGAGGGCAGCCGCCGGCGCCGCCCGCTGGATCCTCGCCCCGGTCAAGAGCGACGCCTCCAGCCGTCGCGGCTTTGAGGCCGTGGCGGACCGCATGCAGCTGGTCCGCGGCGAACGGTCCGGTGCAGCTGGCGTGAACCCCACGATCGACTTGCTCGTCATCGTGCTCGCCGGCGTCAACCCCTCGGCTACCGTCGTTCAGCGCGAAGCGCGCCACCGCATCGAGGGGGAGGGGGAGAGCCCAGGGCCGTGCAGCGGCCGATTCCCTCGCAGAGGGAAGCCCCACGGAGAAGATGACCACCCTACATCCCGCGGGCGACCCGGGAGCGCGCCAAGGCGGCGTTCCGGGCTACCGGGCACCTCGAGGGCGACGGGTCCTTCTCCGACTTCATCGCAGCCGCGATCACCCGCGAGGTCGAGCGGCGCGAGCAGCTGCACAACGACGGCCAGCAGTACGCGGGCGACGGAGGCCGGCTCACGGCCGGTCGACCACTCAGCTGAGGGCAACGAGGCATGGGGGAGCCTCGCGCAAGTGCCGTAATCGCTGGTATCTTCTCGCTGACCGCCGCACATCGCCGTGCGGCCGGATCTGGCCAATGCAGTGCATACCCAACCCCAATTCGACGGGATGCACAGCTATGCCTCACTGCGACAAACGACCGTACCCAACCCCGGGCTCAGCAACGCGGGCCCTCGAGTTCCTGCAGATGCACGGCTACGAGGCCCTGGTCGGTATCCACCCCTGCGGACCATGCGGCGCGTGGCATGTCACCTTGCACAAGACGTCCGGAACCAAGTGGTGGGAATCGGGCAAGGCGGAAGCCTCGCAGCTGCACCGCTCGGCGATCGCGCCACGTCGTGGCCCTGACTGATACCGAGTTCTTTGACTTTCCGGCTGCGCGATCATAGTTCGCTTCGCGCCTACGCTCCGGGCTGTCGCGGCATGTCCTCCCTCGCTGCGCTCAGTCCGGTATTCCACGGTCCCTACGCTTCGCCACTCCCGCTCTCAATCGATCTCTTCTGCCGGAAGGCAAAGAAAAACGGTTGATCGAGACAGGAACGAAGACGATGAACGATCGAGAGAGCGTCGAGCAGGTAGGCGAGTACGAAGTGCCCGTCGACCCAATGGACGACCTGCAGTGCGACGGGTGCCAGTGACTATGGCGAGCATCGACACCATCACCACACGCATAGACCGTGAGGACGACAGCCGCAGCTACGCACGGCTCGAAAACCGAACGGGGGACCTGGACCGCTACGCGCGATCGGGATACACCCTCAGCAGCACGGTCACCGTGGCGTCGGGGGAGTGCACCATCATCATCGACACGCTCACGAAGACCGACTAACCGCACGACCGAGAAGGAGAAACACCATGTCAACACGCACCATCACTGGCAACCTGGCCGCCGACCCCGAAGTGGTCAAGGCCGGTTCGGTCAGCATCACCAAGCTCCGCGTGAGAGAACACGGAGGAGTACCGCGGCGGCAAGTTCGTCGCACACGACACCCCTACCTCGCATTTCGTCGAGGCCCGGTTCGAGCTGGGCGAGAACGCGGCCGCATCCCTGAACAAAGGAGACGCCGTGATCATCGTCGGCAAAGCGCACTCCAACAGCTGGGAAGACAAGGAGGGCGGCAAGCAGTACGGCCGCGTCATCGACGCCGACACGATCGGGGTCGACCTCAGCCGCGCGACCGCCGCCGTCACTCGCAACGCCAAGCAGGAGTAGCCCACACAAAGGGGGCAGGCATCCGCCGGCCCCCTTTTCCCCATACAGCGCGGCGAGGGCCAGGCCGCAGCTGCCCTATCACCACGGGAAGCAGGGCGTCCTCTCAGTTTACGAACGGACGCAGCCGCGGGGGAAGCCTCGCAATGAGTTGCGTCTAAAGCTTGAGGTGCTCCAGAGCGACCAGATAAGACTCGCTATAGGTGGGGTACTGGGCCACCTGGTCGAGAAGCCTTTCGATCGGGATCTGCTCTCGAATCGCCAGTGATGCCTGATGTATCCACTCACCGGCCAGAGGGGATACGGCCCACGCCCCAATCAAAATCTTTCGATCGACGTCAGCAAGAAGGCCGAGGTGGCCCCGAGGCTTCTCCTCGAAAGTCCACGGCCGGGTGATGCTCTTGGCCAGGTTGAGCTCAGTCGCCACCGTGTTCAGTCCCCATGCATCAGCTTGATCCGGCGTGAGACCCGCGGCCGCGATCTCGGGATCGGCGAACACCACGCGGGGGATACCGCCGTAGGAAGCCCTGCGAGAACCGCCAAGTATGGCATCGGCGACGATTCGGCCCTGATACATGGCCACGTGCGTGAAGGGCATGACGCCGGTGACGTCGCCGATCGCCCAAACGTTCTTGGCCGCCCGGCATTGCTCATCGATGATGACGTTCCCGTGCAGGTCGAAGCCGACGCCGACATCTTCGAGGCCGAGTCCCGCCGTACGGGCGACCCGCCCGGTCGCCATCATCACAACGTCGGCGGGAATCTCGGTCCCGTCGTCAAGCACGAGGACGCTGCCCTTGGCGGTGCGTTTCGCGCGTTTCGCGGAGACGCCCAACTTGATGGTGACTCCTGCCTCTTCGAGGCTGGTTTGAGCGAGTTCGCCGGCCCTCGGCTCTTCTCGCTTCAGAAGTCGCGTACCGCGATGGACAAGCGTTACGTGCACCCCAAATCGCCTCAGGAAGGTGCTTGTTTCGATCCCGACAGCGCTGCCACCGACGACGACGATGCGGCCGGGCAGCTCTTTCGCGGTTGGTCCACAGTTCAATGTGATCGGAACCCTCAAGGGTCAGGGTGATCGGGTCTGATCCGGTGGCGATGATGATCTGGTCCGCGGTGATTTCGCGATCGCCGGCCCGGACGAGACCCGGTTGGACGATGTGGCCCGAGCCTTTGATGACAGTGGCACCGCGCCGCCGATACCCATCGATTTGGGCAGAGTCGTCGAGGTTGCGAATCATGTAGTCGCGGTATGCGCTGGTCGCGGGCCAGTCAAGCTCAGTCCCGGACACTCCCGCCGCACGCTGGACCTCCGTTGCTGCCTCCGGCGGTCGCAGGACAGTTTTCGATGGCACGCACGCCCAGTATGCGCACTCGCCGCCGATCAGCTCTCGCTCGATGACGGCGACAGTTCTGCCGGCTTTGAGGAGGCGCCCGGCCGCGGTTTCACCGCCCGGGCCCATCCCCAGGATCGCAACATCAAAATGTTCACTCATTCGATTCGCCCAACCCTGTAGTCGTCCGCTGCTAGCAGCAGCTAGCAGCCGCAGGGGAGGCGTCCGATTGGTCGTCGCTGATGGTCTTCTGCAGTATGGTGTGGGCCATGGTGGTTCCGAGCTGGTATGCCTCGTCGGCTGAGACGACGGTTCCGCCGGGGTGGGCTGCGAGCCAAGGCGCGGCGGCCTCGGCCGATGCGAAAAAGTGCACCTGGTTGCAGAAGGCAGAACGCACGGAGCTCATGTCGTCAGGGCTCAGAAGAGACACAACCGCAGTCGCGGGCTCGGCACTCGAAACGCCGGTCGCATCAACGGTCAGCCGTACCGGGACACCCGTGGTGTGGCAGCTCGACTCGATCACTGCTGACGCACCGAGGACCGCGGGGAAGATCAGGGTGTCGAGTGCGCACCAGGTGTAGAGCGGCGTGCCGTCGATCAGGAAGTGATGGGGAGTTGGGTTCAGGGTGAGTCCTTGGCCGACGATGCGGCCCTCATCGTCGTATTCCGTGTCGGGAACGGCCGCGAGTGATCGGATGACGTCGCGCGTCGTCTTGCCTGATGCTGCGACCAGTGCGCTGAGCTCGACGGGCTGACCTTTTGCGAGAAGGCGCAGCAGAGGCAGCCATAGCTCGGGATCAAGGCCCGTTGCTTCGGAGGTCAGTCGTTCGGTGATATCGAGGGTGGTTGTCATGACGATGAGTTTCCTTTTGATTGATGGTTGGGTGGGGTTTATGCCGCGCAGCAGGACAGTTTCGACACGTCGGTAGTGAAGGACTGGGCGGCGATCTTGATGCCTTCGGCCATGGTGAGGTAGGGGCTCCACATGGCCGCGACTTGGCTTACGGTCATCCCGGCTTCGAGGATGTAGACGCCGGCTGCGGCGATTTCTCCGGCGTCCTTCGCTACGGCGGTGATTCCCACAATGCGACCGGTGTCGGCATCGGCGACGATCTTGACGAAGCCGCGGGTATCGCGATTAACGAGGGCTCGAGGCACATACTCCAGGGGCAAAACGCGGCACTCGCAGCGGATTCCTGCCTCGTTGGCTTCCTTGTCGGTCATTCCGACAGCCGCGAGGGCAGGGCTGGTGAAGGTTACTCGTGGCAGGTGTGAATAGTCGACTGAGCGGGCAGCGTTGTTGAATGCGTTCTCGACCACGAGAGCTCCGTGATTGGCTGCCACGTAGACGAACTCGCGGTGCCCAGTGACATCCCCTGCTGCCCAAATGCGGGGATTCGCGGTGGCGAGCATCGAGTCGACCACGACTTCGCCGTTGGTGCCGATGCCAACGCCGACGCCAGCAAGGTTCAACCCGTCGGTGACCGGTCGACGTCCGGTAGCGATCAGGATCTTCGCGGCGCGTAACGCTTCGTGCCCACCGGTGCTCGTCGCGTGAGCGATCACCCCACCGGTCTCTGCGTCGAGGCTCACCTCGGTGACCACAGCGCGTCGAATGAGGCGGATGCCTTCGTCCGTGAAGACACCGGCGAGAGTTCGTGCCGCTTCGGGCTCTTCGGCGGAGGCCAGTCGGGAACGGACGAGCATCGTCACCCGCGAACCGAGTCGCGCGAATAGTTGCGCCTGCTCCAAAGCGACATAGCCGCCGCCGAGCACCAGAAGTGACTCCGGAACCTCATCCAATTCCATCGCGGTTGTGGAGGTGAGGTAGTTCACCGCGTCCAGGCCCTCGATCGGTGGAATCCAGGGGGCTGCTCCGGTGGCCACAAGATAGTGGGCTGCCCTGACAGTCTCGACCGAGCCATCCGCACCGGTCACTTCGAGTACGGGTTCGGCGGCGGTTCCCGCGAACACGGCAGTGCCGTGGCGCAGGTCCCACTCGTAGTCGTTGATCAGGTCGACGTATTTTTCAGACCGCAACGCTTCCACCAGGGAACGCTTGCCGCCAATCAGGTCCGACATGCTCACTTCCTCGGCGCTGGTGGCGATTCCCGGAAACCGTCCAGTGTCCAGTGCAACATGGCGGGCTTCAGCGGCCGCGAGCAGCGCTTTGGAGGGAATGCAGCCCGTGTTGACACAGGTGCCACCAATGGTGCCTCGCTCGATCATGACCACCCTCTTGCCCAGCTTCGAGGCCCGAATGGCGGCCGCGAACGCGCCACCACCGGAGCCGATGATGGCCAGGTCGAATGGAACATCGGATGTGCCGGGCATGAAACCTCACAGGTAGGGCTACGACGAAACAGGATCGAACCCCAATCAGAACTTCACGGTTCTGGTCGGGCTGTGCACTATGCTGCACCTTCCACTACACTGGAAGGTCAAGAGGTAGCGGGAAACTCGGCGAAAAACATGGTGAATGATGCGAATCGGTGAGGTGGCCACGGCAACCGGATTGACCACGAAGACGCTACGTTTCTATGAAGACCGAGGCTTGCTCCCGTCAGCCGACCGATCCTCTAACGGCTACCGCCACTATGGCGACGACACTCTCGCGCGCCTCGACTTTATCCGCCGATCACGAGTCGCCGGCCTCACCCTCGCCCAAATCCGCGACGTCCTGAAAGTCCGCGACGGCGGGCAGGCGCCCTGTATGCACGTCAGCGCCCTGCTCGCCAACCAGATCACCGATCTGGACCGTCAAATCGCCGAACTTGTGGCGCTTCGCTCCACGGTCGCCGACCTGCATGATGCGACCGTCGCAGCGGATCCCGCAGCCTGCGACTCCGGCCGGATCTGCAGCTACCTCTGAATCTCGTCGCTGGCCACCGGATGAAGGCTTCGACCCTTTCGGGCATATCGCCTAAATTGGGAGGCATGCGCATCCACATCGCCACAGACCACGCCGGGCTCGAATTCAGCGAGGACCTGCAGCAGCACCTGCGAGCGGCGGGTCACGAGGTCGTGGATCACGGCCCGAAGGTCTACGACGCCCTTGATGACTATCCCAGCTTCTGCATCAACGCAGCACGCGGTACCGTCGTGGACCAGAATGCCGGGGTCGACGCCCTCGGAATCGTCATCGGGGGCTCGGGCAACGGCGAGCAGATCGCCGCCAACAAGGTGCTCGGCGCCCGGGCCGCGCTGGTCTGGAACGTGTCCACGGCCCTCCTCGCCCGCCAGCACAACGATGCGAATCTCATCGCGATCGGCGCTCGGCAGCACAGCGTCGACGAGGCGAAGCTCTTCATCGATACCTTCATCGGAGAGCCGTTTTCTGGCGAGGAGCGCCACGCCCGCCGCATCGCCCAGCTCGCCGAGTACGAAGCGACCGGGCTGATCGCCGGCCACGAGATCGACTGACAGTGCCCGAGGGCCATTCCGTCCACCGCATTGCTCGCCAGTTCGCCCGACATTTCGTGGGCAAAGAAGTCACTGTCTCATCTCCCCAGGGTCGTTTTGTTGAGGGAGCGACACTGCTCGACGGGCACACCATGATCGACGCGCGGGCCGTCGGCAAGCAGATGTTCCTGCAATTCGACAATCACCTGTGGCTTCGGGTGCACCTCGGGCTCTATGGAGCCTGGGATTTCGCCGGCGACTTCACGGCGGATGCCACAATAGCCTCGGCGGGCGGACGCATGGGGCAGACCAACCAGCGCGGCACGATCCTCGACCGGGATGCCGCCGAAGACTCGCTGTCGAGCATCGGCGCTCCCCGGCGCACCCGGCTGCGCATGTCGGAGCAGGAGGTGCTTCAGAATGAAGAGACCAGCTTCCCGCCCGAACCGATCGGCGCCGTTCGCGTGCGGCTGCTCACCCATGACACGGTCGCAGACCTCCGCGGACCCACTGCCTGCGAGGTGCAGACCCCCGAGCAGGTGGATGCCTCGATCGCGAAGCTCGGTCCGGATCCGCTCGTGGACGACCAGTCGGTCGGCGAAGAGCGTTTCGTGAGCGTCGTCCGCAAGAAGCCGACGGCCATCGCGCTGTTGCTGATGGACCAGGCGGTCGTCAGCGGCATCGGAAACGTGTACCGGGCCGAACTGCTGTTCCGAGCCCGACTCAACCCGCACACTCCGGGCAGGCTCGTACCGGAGGAGACCCTGAGTGCGCTCTGGAGGGATTGGTGTCTGTTGCTCGCCGTCGGTGTGAAGACCGGCCAGATGCTCACCATGGACTCTCTGAAGCCTGCCGCCTACCGTCGGGCGCTCGCGCACCGGGACGACCGGCACTGGGTGTATCACCGGGCCGGACTGCCGTGCCGGGTCTGTGGCACCAACATCCTGCTCGAGGAGCTCGGAGGTCGGAAGCTGTACTGGTGTCCCACGGATCAGGCCTAGCGGTTCGCTGCGCCAGAATGGGTCAATGCGCTACACGCCCCATTATCTGCTCACCGACCCGGATGAGGTGAAGCGGCTCATCCGCGAGAACCCATGGGCGACGATCGTCTCCAGCACGTCGACCGGTATCGTGGCGTCGCACTATCCCGTGCTACTGGAGGAGGATGCCGACGGCATCAGCATCCTCAGCCATGTCGGGCGTCCCGACGAGCGGCTTCATGAGCTCGGTCAGCACGAGGTGCTGGTGATCATCCAGGGCCCACACGGTTACATCTCGCCCACCTGGTACGAGTCCGAGGATTTCGTGCCCACCTGGAACCACGTGACCGCGCACCTCTACGGCACCCCCGAACTGCTGTCCGACGATGAGAATTTCGCCGTTCTCGAGCATCTGGTCGACCACTTCGAACAGCGGATGCCGCAGCCGGCGTCCCTCCGGATCGACGAGAGCGCCGCCCGCAATATCGCCACCGGCACCGTCGGCCTTCGCCTGCGGGTCACCCGGTTCGACGCTCGGCTCAAACTGAGCCAGAACAAGGAGCCGGCCGTCGTCGAGCGCGTCATCGAGAAGCTCGAGGGCGATGGCGCGTACTCCAGTGCGCCCCTTGCCCGGGACATGCGTCGCGCGAACGCCATCGCCCCGTGACGGCACTCACGCTGCGCAACGGTCGCATCAATAACGTCAACGGGGGAGAACCGGTCGACCTTCGGATCGAAGGCGGCTCGATCGTGCGGATCGGCAGCGGGCTCGTCGCGGAACACTCGATCGACCTCGAGGGTCGTCACGTCGTGCCCGGTCTGTGGGACGACCACGTTCACCTCAGCCAGCACGCCCTCGCCCAGCGCCGGGTCGACGTCTCGTCGGCGGGTTCCGCCGCCGAGGCCGCCGCGATCATGGCTGCCGCGGCTATGGTGCGCCCCCCGGATCCGGGCCTTCCGCTCGTGGGATTCGGCTTCCGGGATGCGCTGTGGGGCGACATCCCGACCGCCGCGGTGCTCGACATCGCCACCGGCCCCCTGCCCACCGTGCTGGTCAGCGGCGACCTGCACTGCTGCTGGCTCAACACCGCAGCGCTCCAACGGTTCGGTGTCGGTGCCCATCCGACCGGGATGCTGCGTGAAGACGACGCCTTTCTCATCTCTGAGTCGCTTCACGACGTGCCCGACAGCGTTCTCGACGGCTGGGTGACGGACGTTTGCGCGACCGCCGCGGCCCGCGGAGTGGTGGGAGTCGTCGACTTCGAGATGGCCGACAATCTCGCCGTCTGGAGGCGGCGCATCGCGGCCGGATCCGACGCGCTGCGGATCGCGGCCGGCATTTACACCGAGCACCTCGATGCCGCGATCGCGGCCGGCCACCACACCGGCGCTGTCATCGCCGGCACCGGGGGGCTCCTGGAGGTCGGTCCGTTCAAGATTCTGATCGACGGCTCACTCAACACCCGCACGGCCTACTGCGAGGACGAATACCCGGGGCTTGGGGGTCATCCGCACTCCCACGGCCTGCTCACGGTGTCACCCGACACCCTGGTGCCGTTGCTGTGGAAGGCGTCGGGGGCCGGCCTGCTGCCCGCCGTGCATGCGATCGGTGATGAGGCCAACCGCATCGCCCTCGACGCTTTCGAGGCGGTGGGATGCCACGGACGCATCGAGCACGCCCAACTGTTGCGGCACGCCGATGTGCCCCGGTTCGCCGCGCTCGGAGTCACGGCGAGCCTCCAGCCCGAGCAGGCGATGGATGACCGCGATGTCGCCGACCGCTACTGGTCCGGCCGCACCGCCCGCGCGTTTCCGCTCCGCAGCCTGATCGATGCCGGGGCGACGGTGGTGCTCGGTTCGGATGCCCCGGTGGCGCCGCTCGACCCGTGGATCACGATCGCCGCTGCCGTCGGTCGCGCGCGGGACGGGATGCCGGCCTGGCATCCGGAACAGGCGATCGACGCGGCCGAAGCGATCGCGGCATCCGCCCACGGCCGGCAGCGCGTCGCCGAGGGCCAAACGGCGGACCTGTGTGTAGTCGACATCGACCCGCTGACGGCAACAGCGGACGAACTACGGGCGATGCCGGTATCGGCGACCCTGATCGCCGGCCGAATCACCCATTCCGTGCTGGGGTAGCGTTACGCGGCGCTGATGTGGGCGAAGAGGAACCAGCGGTCCTTCTCCAGCCCGCGAGCGATCTCGATCGCCACATCCTGGCTCACGGCGTCGAGATCAGCGAGCTCGGCGACCGCGGTACGCACTGTCGCCAGCACGGCATCGATGTGCGCGATGATCTCGGCGATCACGACCTCGGAGGACTGGAATCCGTCCGTGAGGGCCGGCGTGGTGGTCTTGGCGGCGACCGCGGAGATGCGGGCATCGATCGGCAGGCCGAGGGCGACGACCCGCTCCGCAGCGACATCGGCATAGTCATGGGCGTGGTCGACGATCGTGTCGAGAAGCTCGTGGACGGCTTGGAAATTGGCGCCGCGCACATGCCAGTGCGCCTGCTTGCCATCGACCGCGAGTGCGGTGAGGTCGATCACGACGGGGGAGAGGAACTGGGCGACGCCGGAGGTGATATCCGGGTCGGTCGAGGAGGTTGGCACTACACGGGTGGAGGCGGCGGCATCGGTCATGCCCCCACGGTAGCCATCCCGCCCGGACCCGACAAGCAAGCTGAGGCTCGGCTAACCCGGGAAATGCGGGGGCTAACCCCACTCCTGATCGGTGGGCTGCCGGATGTCGCCCGGCGTACCCGATCGGGATGCTTGACCCATGACCCTCTCCGACTCTGCCACTGTTGACCCTGTGACCGCTCCCGCTCCCCGGGCCAACCGTTATGGCGAGGCCTGGCGTCGCCTTCCCCGGGACCTCGGCTATCTCGGCCTCACCGCCGTATTGCTTCCGACCGCCTACGCCCTGCTGTACGCCCTCTTCTGGGGCGGCATCGGCTCGATCGCCGCCATCGTCGGGATTTTTCTCGTGCTGGCGGCGCTCTATGCGGCGCGTTTCCTCGGGCGGATCGAGCTCGTCCGCATCCGGTGGGCCGAGCCCCGCGACATCCGCCCGCTGCACTGGAATCGCGGCACCGGCCAGAACGCGTTCTTCCGCATCTTCTCCGCCCTCGGTGACCCGCACTACTGGCTCTACCTGTTGCACGCGCTCCTGCTGCTGCCGATTCTCGGAATCCTGACGACCTCGGTGACGCTCTCCTGGATCACCGCGGCGCTGGCGGCGGTGTTCTACCCGGCCTATCGCTCGATTCTGCCCGACAGCGTGCACCTGGAAATCCCGTGGAATCGGGCTGCCGCATACTTCCGCGTCGACGAAGCCGTGATCATCGTGATCAGCGTCATCGTCGGGCTGCTGTTGCTCGCGCTACTGCCGCTGCTCACCCGCTCCTTCGTGCGGCTGCACTTCCTGCTCGACAGGCTGCTTCTCGGAGGGTTCCGCTCGCGGGATCTCGAACAGGAGGTCGCCGAGCTCTCGGCGTCCCGCACCGCCGCCGTGTCCGCCGAAGGCACGGCCCTCCGTCGGCTCGAGCGCGACATCCACGACGGGCCGCAGCAGAGACTGGTGCGCCTGCAGATGGATCTGGCCGCCGCCGATCGCCAGCTTGCCGGCGATCCGGATGCCGCCCGCACCCTCATCGCGGAGGCGATGGGCCAGTCGAAGGAGGCCCTCGAAGAGCTCCGGGCGCTCTCTCGCGGGTTCGCACCGCCGATCCTGCTCGACCGAGGGCTGGTGGCGGCCCTGGAGTCCCTCGCGGCGCGGAGCACCGTGCCGGTGACCCTGACCACCGAATTGCCGACCACTGTGGCGCTTCCCCAGGAGATCGAACGGAACGCCTACTTCGTGGCGAGCGAACTTCTCACCAACGTGGCGAAGCACGCCTCGGCCACCGCGATCGGCCTCCGCCTCGGACTCAGCGCCGACTCATCAGAGCTCGAGCTCACGGTGACGGATGACGGTGTCGGCGGTGCTTCGACCACGGCCGACCACGGCCTCGCCGGTCTCGAGGAAAGGTTGCGGGGACTCGGCGGGCGTCTCGTCGCCGACAGCCCCATCGGCGGGCCCTCCGTGATGACCGCGCTGCTGCCGGTCGCCTGACGTGCGGCCCTTTAGGGTGGTGGCGTGACCATAGTCCCGCTCCGTACAGCAGCTCCCTTGCGGGTGCTGGTCGCTGACGACTCGGTGTTGCTGCGAGAAGGCCTCTCGCGGGTTCTGACCGAGGCAGGACTCGAGGTGGCCGGATCGTATGCGGATGCCGAGTCACTGCTCGCAGACCTCGAGTTGCAGCGCCCGGATCTCGTCGTGCTCGATGTTCGTATGCCCCCGTCCTACCGGGATGAAGGCGTGCGCGCCGCCATCCGAGCACGCGAAGCGATGCCGAGGCTCGGCATCCTGCTGTTGTCGCAATATGTGGAGATCGCCTATGCCCAGGAACTGCTGTCGTCGGGCACCGGGGGGATCGGCTACCTGCTGAAGGACCGCGTCGCATCGTTGACCGAGCTCGAGGAAGCGATCGAACGGATCGCGTCGGGCGGAACGGTGCTCGACCCCGAAGTCGTCGCACAGTTGCTCGGGCGCCGACACGACCCGCTCGGCTCGCTCACGCCACGAGAGCGTGAAGTTTTGACCCACATGGCGGAAGGACGCACCAATGCGGCGATCGCGGCCGCCCTGGTCGTGGGTACCGGTGCGGTGGAGAAGAACGTCACGTCGATTTTCCAGAAGCTGGGGCTCGACGATTCGGGTAACGACCACCGGCGGGTGCTCGCGGTGTTGGCCTGGCTGCAGCGCTGAAGTCTCAGGCCGTCGACACCGCTCGCTTAGCTTGCGCCGACCAGGTTCGACTCGACGGACTCGGCGGCCGCCAACTGGATTTCGGGGCGGTGGTCTTCGACGCGGTTGGTCCAGCTGAGGCCGTTCCACCAGCGCAGCTGGGGAAGGCCGAGCGGGTCGCGGTACCAGCCGGCGGGCACGGGCAAGTTGTTCACTGAAGGCATCGGGAAGCTCCTGTGGGAATGTGCCCTACCGCGGAGGGCTGTTCGGGTGCGGTGAGATCACGATAGTCCCCCTAAGGGGGGACAGCACAGACCCCCGAACGGGGGGTGTGGGAATTCCTCGTGTCGGGCGATCCCTCGGCCCTCAGCGCAGCGCCCGGATGCGCATCGCGACACTGCGCATCCGCAGCATGCTCTTCTCGAATCGGGCCGCGAAGACGACGACGGCGATGCCGACAGGCACGAACCAGAGCCACCATTCCACGGACTCGTAGATGGCCCGGATCTGCGGAGCGAAGGTCGCGATCGCGTGGATCAGCACCACGACGACGGCGATGAGGAACGGGGCCTGGAGCCGCTGGATCGCACTGACCACGATGATCGCGACGCCGACGACGCCGAGCCCCACGAGCCGCCAGACCGGCGCCTCTCCGGCGGTGGCGATCAGGGAGGGAACCAGCAGCACCGCTGTGGCCGGTGCAAGCCACGCCCAGGTGCGCGCCGTCCGTAGCCGCGACAGGGTCAGCGCTCCGGTGACGGAAAGGGCCGCCGCCACCGGCAGCGTACCGAGTTCGACCGGCTCAAGAGCGCCGGTGATGAGGCCCGCCATCACGGCGACGGCTGCCCCGGAGATCGCGATCCAGCCGACGCGGGGGGTGAACGGTGCGCGGTCGACGAGGAAGCAGGCCACGTGAACGGCGGAGAAGAGCAGGATCACCGCGATGGCGCGAAGCGACCCCAGCGAGCTGTGCTCGAACGCCGAGACCTCGAATCCGAGCACGATGACGAGGCCGAGCGCCCCGAGAACCTGACTGGTGAACACCCTCCATTGCCCGCTGTGATCGCCACGATCCCGCGCCCGGCCGAATGCGGCGGTGAGCATGACGAGCAACCCGCCAGCCAGCCACGCGTCGAGTCCGAGGTCGGGCCCTTCCGGCCGGGTGCCGAGTGCTGTGCTGCGGCCGACGACGACGGTGAGCACGCCGAGGGCGCCAGCGAGAGCCATCGAGTCGAGATATGGTCGCGACCGGGTCGTTCCGGTCGCGATGCTCCCCAGGATCATCAACGCTGCGGAGGCCGCGAAGACGAGGACGGCGCGCAGCAGCGCCCCCGTGGACGCAGCGCCGGCGAGCGGAAGGATCGCGACGAGAAGGCCGGCCAGCATGATCACCGGGGAGACCGGATCCGGTGTGGATCGGGCGGTCGATCGGTTCTGCCGCCAGACCATCAGGGCGATGACAAGGAGCGCCCCGGCAAGGGGTAACACGTAGGGTTCGAGCGCGAGGACTCGCGCGTCTCCGAGTCGCCACCAGAGTCCCGCCGTCGCCAGGGCGAGCGCGACCCAGCCAAGCTGGCGGCGGGGGGAGGACGATCCGAACAGCCCGTCGGGACTCGTCGCGCCGGCGAGTGCGCCGAGGGAGGCGAGCACGAGCACGAGCCAGGTCACCGAATCGTTCCTGGCCACTGCGGCGATGACGCTTGGCACCGCGACCAGCAGGATCCCGAGCTCCCGAGTCAGGCGATCACGGCCGGGAACTCCCCATCCTGGTTCGCCGTCCGGCCATGGCTCGCCGCGCTGCAACACAGGCCTCCTGGCCCGGATGCTCGCGGCGGCGAGTACTCCCACCGCCGCGATTAGGGCGGCCGCGATGGAGCCGACCGATCGCGTGAGCTCCGGCAGACCGATCACCGGGGCGAGCTGATCGAGCACGAGAGTGAGAGTGGGGGCGAGCGCGACGGATGCGACGAGGCGCTCGTGGGGCAGCCGAGAAGCCGGCGGCCGCGACACCAGGATCAGCAGGACGCCCAGCAGCGCAGCGTCTGCCGCGAGGCTGGTGCCCGGTTCGGCCAGGAGAAGTGACATCCGCGCCCCGGGAGGGCGTGATCCGACTATCAGGGCGAGCGGGATGACGGACAGCGCGGTCGATACGGCGCCCACCCAGAAGAGCACTCGGCGATCCAGAACGGAAAGACCTCGGTGGATTCGAAAGGCGCACAGGGCGAGAAGCGCAATGGCGACGATGCTCGCGCCGCGGAGTGCATTGCCGAGGTCGGAGGTCGAGTTCGGGAGAGACGGAAGGGCGAGTTGACGAGCACCGGCAGATGCTGCGACGACCACGACCAGGGCGGCGATCCCCAGCACCGGAGTCCGGCCGAGTGGGTCGGTGGTGCCGATCCGACACGCGAGAAGCAGCGCGACAACGACGATGGACCCGATCCACCAGGTGGAGGTCGTGGCCCAGCCGACCAGGTATCCGAGGGTGCCGGAGACGGCGAGGAGCGCCAGCAGGGGCATACGGAACCACGCGACGAGAGACCTCCGGCGCATCCAGAGCAGAGCGGTGAGGGCGGCGAAGGCGACGACGAGCCACCCGGCAAGCATCGCGCCGACGGTGCCGAGCAGCGGCACCGAAACCACGAGGATGAGCGCCCCGAACCAGCCGGGAATCCAGGCGCGGCGGCGCAGCGTGCGGCCGAGCCCCCAGGCCACGACGAGCATCAGCGCGCAGAGCGCGAGCGCTGCGACGGACAACCCCATGGGGCCATCGGGGCGAATCAGCGAGTCGCCGGGAGAAAGCCTCCACGAGGAGGACAGCGCCCGCGACACCGTGGTCGCCACGGACACTCCCGCAAAGCCGAGGGCAGGCATCAGGGCGACCACGGCGACGGTCGCCGCGGCGATCGAAGAGACGAGAGCACTGCGCCGACCGGAACGGACGGCACTCGTCGTGCCGCCCAGTCGTTGGCGGACCAGCTCGAGGCTCAGGGCCACGACGGTCGCAGCGACCGGTGGAGCGATGACGATCGTGTCGATGTCCCCAAGGCGAAGCGCTCCGGATGCCACGGAGACCGCGGCCGCTGTGCCTCCGAGCGCAGCGAACAGGGGAGCGGCGAATGCGACGGAACGGTGTCCGACCGCGCCGATCAGCCCGGCGTGAATGGCGGCGAGGGCCGCAACGACCAAGAATCCGACTGTGGATGCCCAGGGCCGCTCCGGCAGGATCGTTGCGGCCAGGCCGAACGCGCCGAGCAGTGCGACGCCGGTGAGGCCGAGCAGGATGATTCGCTCGGGATGACCGTCGAACGCGGGCCGCGTGGTGGTCGCCGGGCGGGAGACGACGAGGTGTGCGGTGCCGGCGAGAGCTGCCGCGGCGAACGCGGCGAACAGGCGACTGTTGCCGTCCGCCGGGCCCGCCACGCCACCGACGAAGAGCGCGACTCCGGGCAGGAGGGCGGCGAAGCCGACGATGCTTGGTGTGCGAAGCCCGGACAACCGGTGCCAGGTGAGAAACCCGGTCGTGGTGACGAGCAGAGCGGCGCCCCAGAAGGCGGCACCGTCTACCGTGCCGAGCCCGAAGAAATCATTGGCGCGGATCGCGAACGCGTCGAGGTAGACCAGCACCACGGCGAGAGCGGCGATGCCTTCTGCGGTAGCGGTGAGCGAACGGGTACGCAGCCTCGAGGCGATCACGAAGCAGGCGATGGTGACTGCCGCGATGATGAGTGAGCGTCCGAGGATGCCGTAGTTGAGGAACGCGTAGACCAGGAAGAAGATCGCCGCGACCGAGAGCAGCGAGATTCCGACGATCAGGAGGATCACCTGAACGCTCGAGCGGCGCGGAGCTGTGGCTCTGGCGTCGGGACGGGCGGCGTGGGTCTCGGGCGGGCCATCCGCGGGGCGCGGAAGCTGCAGGTTCGGCGGAAGCGCCAGCGGCACAGAAAACACCACCGCGGGGGACTCGGGCAGCGCGTTGATCGGCGGGGCACCGGAGGCGGGCGGTGCGGCCGTGTTCCGGTTGGCTTCCGGAGCATCCCCTCGAGCCTGCGTTGTGTCGTATCGGATCCGGCCGATGGCCGCGAGGCGTTCGTCCATCAGCGTCGCCGCTTCCTGCGAGAGATCGGCGATCTCCGCGGCCGCCGGATGCGACAGATCGAGCTTGCACGCCTGGCACACCTTTTCCAGCAGTGTGGTGTAGCACGCGGGGCAGCGCGAGGTATCGGTGAGCTCGGCCGGAGAGCTGGGGAACACGGCTCGTCCGGCGAAGCGGCGGTAGTCGACGCCGGGGGCGCCATCGTCTCCGGTGTGCCGCGCTTCTGTTGCATCCGGCGTGCCCGGGCCCGGTGCGGCCATGTCCTGGTTCCCCCTTCGAACGGTCGTGCGCTCAGGCTAGTGTGTCGGGACGGCGAGGATCAATCAACTCGCGCGGCTGTGGACTCGGCGACGGTTCGCTCCGACGTGGAAGAGTGGACGCCGTGCCCGCTTCCGCTATAGCTCCCCGGATCTCACCGGCTTCGACCTCACTGGCAGTTCCTTCACCGAGTGCGAGTTCACATCGGTCACCCTCGACGATGCCCAGCTGAGAGGATCACGGTTCGTCGAGGGCCGGTTCACCGAATCCTTCGCGCCTTCCCTGCTGGCCGCGCGAACGAGTTGGCGGGACGTATTCCTCGAGAATCCGCGCTGGGGCTCCGCGGAGATCTTCGAGGGCGATCGGAGGTCGGTGCATGTTCGCGGAGGCAAGATCGACTACCTCAATCTGCGCACGTCGACGATCACCGACCTCGATCTCGGCGGCTGTCGTGGCACCCGGATCGCGCTTCGCGACTGTCGGATAGGCACGCTCGATCTCACGCGCGCTGTCCTCAGGGATGTCGACCTGCGATCGACCTCGTTCTCCACGGTCAACGGGCTGGACGGACTGCGCGGCGTCACGATCGATGACTACCAGCTGACCCTGTTCGCGCCCCTCTTCGCAGCGCACCTCGGTGTCAGCGTCGATTGATATCCGCTCCGGGCTTCGCCGGAACGTGGTCAGACGGCGACCAGGGCACGGAACGCCCGGTCGGCAGCTCCACCCGCACGACGTCGCTCGGCCGGACGATTCCCCCTGTGAGAACGATGCCCATGACACCAGCCCGGGCGGCAAGGCGCCCCGACTCATCCCGGCCGAAGACCGCCTTGAGTAGACCGGGCTGGAAGCCGTTGATCTGGCGGCAGGGGCTGCGTTTGCCGGTGATCTCGACCCGTGCCTCAGCACCGAGGTGCAGGATGCTGCCGGTGGGCAGCGACATCAGCTCGAGGCCGCGCGTTGTCACATTCTCGCCGAGTCGGCCGAGCGAGACCGCCCAACCATCACGGGCGAGATCCTCGTACAACTCAACGCCGATCAGGTGCACCTGGCAGAGGTTGACGCGCGTGGGGTCCGTTCGCACGAGGTCGCACCGCAGTGCGCGTCCCCCTCGATTCCGAGGCCACCGAGCAGGACGATTTCGGGCACGACCGGTTTGCTGAACCCGTGCCGGGCATCCCGGCTCACGGACACGATGGTCCCGCCGGTTGCCGAAACGCCGTTCATTCTCGCGATCCTGGCGGTCAGCGACGAACCGACCCGGTGAGTCCGGCAAGTGAGCTGAGGATCGACGGTCGCACGGCGATCCAGGCCGCGGCCATGACGATGAGCGACAGCGCGAAGATACCCACTCCCCACCAGCTGTAGTCGTCGCGTCCGGCGTACATGTGGTTGAGGGCGCGCAGCGCGCCGGTGGTGAGCACCAGGGTCACATGGACCACGATGAACGCGGCGAAGAACAGCATCACCGGATAGTGGATGGCCCGGGCGACCGGAAGCGGGAAGACCCGGTCGATTTTCCTGAACCGGTCGGCGAGCCCCGGAGCCATCCGGATGCCGGTGATGAGGGCGAGCGGTGCCGCGATGAAGGTGACCAGGAAGTAGGAGAAGGTCTGCAGCGCGTTGTAATTGACCCAACCGTTCTCGGTCGGCCAGTTGAACGACGCGTACTGGATGGCGACCGAGACCGCGTTGGGGAAGATGTCCAAGTTGGTCGGCACGATCCGCACCCACTGACCGGTGGCGAAGATCAGCACGAAGAAGATCACCCCGTTGAGCACCCAGAGGATGTCGACGCTCAGGTGCAGCCAGAGGTGGAGTCCGATGCGCACCGGCGGGTTCCTGGTGCGCAACATCCCCGTGTTGGTGCGCGTCCAGTACGCCGGCGGCCGTTTGGTTGTGCGCACCTGCCAGCCGGTGCGGATGATGAACAGGATGAAGAACGAGTTGAGGAAGTGCTGCCAACCGAGCCAGGCGGGGAAACCCACCGGAGCACCGTTCGGAAGCGCCGACTTTCCCGGAAAGTCGCGCATGAACGACTGCACCGGGGTGAGCCCGCGAATGCCGCGGGCGGCGAGAACGATGAGGAACACCCCCACGAGAATCGCCGGAACGATCCAGACGAGCCGGAACCACCGGCTTTCGCGGAACGCGCCCACTCAGCCCCTCCGGGCATTGACGGCATCGATGAGCTGCGGCACGACGGTGAAGAGGTCTCCGACCACTCCGAAATCGGCGACCTCGAAGATGGGGGAATCGGGGTCTTTGTTGATGGCGATGATCGTCTTGGCGCTCTGCATGCCTGCACGGTGTTGGATGGCCCCCGAGATGCCGAGTGCGATGTAGAGGTTCGGCGACACCGTCACGCCAGTTTGCCCAACCTGCAGGTTGTGGTCGCAGTATCCGGCGTCCACCGCGGCACGGGATGCCCCGACAGCGGCTCCGAGCGAATCGGCCAGTTGCTCGACCAGCACGAACTTCTCCTTCGAGCCGAGTCCACGACCGCCGGAGACGACGATGTCGGCGCCCTGCAGCGAGGGGCGCTCCGAGGCCTGCTTCTGTTCGTGTGTGGCCGAGATTTCCGCGCACGCGGTGGTGTCGCCCGCAATGTCGATCTCCGTGACGATGCCGGCGGCGGCCGGCGCCCGGCCGTCGATGGAATGCGGGCGAAGGGAGATGACCGGTATGCCTCGACCCGTGCCCGCGGTTACGGTGTAGGACCCGCCGAAGGCCTGCTGGGTCACCGCCACGCCTCCGCTGGCGTTGTCGGCTTCGATGCCGACCACGTCGCCCTGGTAGGCGCCATCGATGCGGATCGCCAATCGCGCGCCTGCCTCACGGCCGTCCGGCGAATTGCCGACGATCACCGCTCTGACATCACCGGATGCCGTAACGGCAGCGTGCAGGGCTGCGACCTGCGGCGTGACCAGCATGGAATCCACTCCGGCGAGAGAGGCGGTGAAGACGACAGCGGCGCCGAGCTCGCCGAGTTCCACGACGAACGCATCCGCTTCCCCCGGCTCGGTGACGAGCACCGCGGCCGGATCGCCGAGCACCGCCGCGGCGGCGAGCAGTTCCGGGGTGCTGGAATCGAGCGCGCCGTTGGCGACTTCGACGAGGACGAGTACGTGCGACATCGGGCCTATCTTCCTAAATCAGCTTCGCCGAGGCGAGGAATTCGGCGAGCTGGGTGCCGCCCGTGCCGTCATCCGTGATGATGGTGCCGCCGGTTCGGGCGGGGCGGGCGGTGACATCCGCCACGACCGACCAGGCGTTGTCGCCCCCGGTGTCACCGGCGGCCAAGGCGAGGTCGGCGATGGCGAGCACCTCCACCGGCTTCTTCTTCGCCGACAGGATGCCGCGAAAATTCGGGTATCGTGCTTCGGCGATCTGCTCCGTCACCGAGACGAGTGCGGGAAGAGTTGCTCGCACGTCGACATGCCCGTCGGGGGTGACCCGTTCGCCGGTGACAGTGTCCCCGCTGACCGCAAGCGTTCGCAGGAAGGTGAGCTGGGCGACGCCGAGTCGTTCGGCGAGCATCGCCGGCACGGCTGCGGTGCGGCCGTCGGTCGACTCGTTGCCGGCGATCACGAGGTCGAAATCGCGTCCCTTGAGGGCCGCGGCGAGTGCTGCGGAGGTCTGCACGGCATCCGAACCGCGCAGCCCGTCGTCGATGATGTGGATGCCGCGGTCTGCACCCATGGCGAGCGATTTGCGAATCGCGTCGAGGGCGCTCTTCGGCCCCATGGTCACCACGGTCACATCGCTGCCCGAGTGGGCCTCTTTGACCAGCAGGGCTGCTTCCACGGCCTTCTCATTGATCTCGTCGATCACCATGTCGCCGCCGCGATCGACCCGCTTCGTCACGGGGTCGATCGCTCGATCGCCCCAGGTGTCGGGGACTTCTTTCACGAGCACTGCGATCTTCATCACGTTCTCCGGTTTCGTCGTCGAAAGGTCATCATCGCAACAAGACCAGCCGCGCATCAGCCTATAGTGTCCGACATTTTGCTGGCAATTACTTGGATGTCCTAGTAAATTGATGGGGCGTAGATAGTAGACGGCGTAAATTGATCGCCACGCACAGTCGTTCCCCCGAATGCTGGCGTGAACCATTCGAAAGCACAGGGCGAAGGCGGCCGATGTACGGACCATCCGAAGACCAGAAGTCGATCGTGCAGATGGTGCGCCAATTCGCCACCGAATCGCTCGCACCGCACGCGGCCGAGTGGGACGAGACCCACCATTTTCCCGTGGATGTGTTGCGCCAGGCCGGTGAATTGGGCATGGGCGGCATCTACTGCCGGGAGGCCTTCGGCGGCTCGGGCCTCACCCGCGCCGATTCTGTGCTGATCTTCGAGGAGCTGGCCAAGGCCGACACCACGATCGCCGCCTACATCTCGATCCACAACATGGTCACCTGGATGATCGACAGCTTCGGCAACGACAGCCAGCGCGCCGAATGGGTGCCAGCACTCTCCACCATGGAGGCTCTCGGCAGCTACTGCCTCACCGAGCCGGGGGCGGGATCGGATGCCGCCGCCCTCAGCACCAGGGCGGTGCGCGACGGCGGCGACTATGTGATCGACGGTGTGAAGCAGTTCATTTCGGGGGCCGGGTCCTCGGGTCTCTATGTTGTGATGGCCCGCACCGCCGACACCGGCAGCCACGGAATCTCGGCCATCGTCGTGCCGGACGGAACACCCGGGTTGAGCTTCGGACCGCTCGAGAAGAAGATGGGCTGGCATGCACAGCCGACCCGCCAGGTCTTCTTCGATGGGGTGCGGGTGCCCATCGATAACCTGCTCGGCAAGGAGGGCGATGGTTTCGGCATCGCGATGAGCGGCTTGAACGGCGGGCGCATCAACATCGGCGCCTGTTCGCTCGGCGGAGGGCAGGCCGCCCTCGACAAGACGGTCGCCTACCTCAAGGAGCGCACCGCCTTCGGTGGTCCGCTCATCGACCAGCAGGCCCTGTTGTTCCAGCTTGCGGACATGGACACCGAACTCGAAAGCGCCCGCACCCTGCTGGCCCGCGCCGCGGAGGCCCTCGACCGGGGCGACGCCGACATGGTGCGTCTCTGCGCGATGGCGAAACGGGTCGCGACCGACGCGGGTTTCAGCGTCGCGAACGCGGCCATCCAGCTTCACGGCGGTTACGGTTATCTGGCGGAGTACGGACTGGAGCGCATCGTGCGAGACCTGCGAGTGCACCAGATCCTCGAAGGGACGAACGAGATCATGCGCCTCATCATCGGCCGAAGCCTGGCGGAAGCCTGATGGCGGATGCGGGCGCGGGTGAGGTGGTGGTGGAACAGCGCGGCCACCTCGGTCACCTCCTGCTCAACCGGCCGAAGGCCATCAACGCCCTGACGCACGAGATGGTGATCACAATCGCCCAGGCTCTTGATCACTGGGAAACCGACGATTCGGTGGGGACCGTGCTGATCACCGGGGCCGGCGAGCGCGGGCTGTGCGCCGGCGGGGACATCGTGTCGATCTACCGCGATGCCACCTCCGGGGGCGAGAGTTCGGCCCGGTTCTGGGCGGACGAGTACGCGCTCAATGCGCACATCGCCCGCTACTCCAAGCCCTACGTCGCCTTCATGGACGGGGTCGTGCTCGGCGGCGGAGTCGGCATTTCCGCCCACGGCTCCGTGCGTGTCGTCACCGAGCGCACGAGGCTCGGGATGCCGGAGACGGGCATCGGCTTCGTGCCGGATGTCGGGGGCACCTACCTGCTGTCTCGTGCGCCGGGCGAACTCGGCACCCACCTCGCGCTGGCCGCCGGCGCGGTCACCGGAGCCGATGCGATCACGCTCGGCCTCGCCGATCATTACGTCTCAAGCGACCGGCTCGCCGACCTCGCGACGGCCCTCGAGACCCGGTCCGCCGCGGAGGCCATTGCTCGGTTCGCGACGACCCCACCGGCATCCGCGATCCTCGACCAGCGGGACTGGATCGACGCGTGCTACTCCCCGGACACCGCGACGGAGATCGTCGCGCGTTTGGCGGCCTCGCCGGTCGAGGCGGCCCGAGACGCGGCATCCGCCATCCTGACCAAGTCACCGACGGCCGTCTGCGTCGCCCTCGAGTCGCTGCGCCGGGCCCGGGCTCTCGGCACCCTCGAGGAGGTGCTCGACCAGGAGTATCGCGTGTCCGTGCGCTTCGCGCAGGGGACCGAGTTCGTGGAGGGGGTGCGCGCCCAGGTGATCGACAAGGACCGCACGCCCCAGTGGTCGCCGCGGACCCTTGCCGAGGTGCCACGACCAGACGTCGAGGCCTACTTCGAGGGCCTCGGGCGTGGTGAACTCGGCCTGTCATCGACGACGGGCGACGAAGACAGGAGAACCGGATGACCAGAATCGCCTTCCTCGGACTCGGCAACATGGGCGGTCCGATGGCCGCCAACCTCGTCGCGGCCGGCCACACGGTTTCGGGGTTCGACCCGGTTCCGGCCGCCCTCGATCACGCTAAGGTCGCCGGCGTGGCTGTCGCCTCCGACGCGGAAGCCGCGGTGGCGGACGCGGAGATCGTGATCACGATGTTCCCGAGCGGGACGCACGTGATCGAGGCCTACTCCGGCGGGCTCCTGGCCGCAGCGGCACCCGGCACCCTGTTCATCGACTCCTCGACGATCGATGTCGCGGATGCCCGCACGGCACGCTCCCTCGCCGTGAACGCGGGACACCGCGGAATGGATGCCCCGGTCTCCGGCGGCGTCGGAGGGGCGGTTGCCGGCACCCTCACCTTCATGGTCGGCGCGACGGAGGCGGACTTCGCCGCCGCCGGGCCGATCCTCGACGTGATGGGAAAACGGATCGTGCACTGCGGCGACCCGGGCGCCGGGCAGGCCGCGAAGATCTGCAACAACCTCATCCTCGGCATCTCGATGATCGCGGTCAGCGAGGCCTTCGTGCTCGGCGAGAGGCTCGGCCTGTCGAACCAGGCGCTGTTCGATGTCGCGTCCACAGCATCCGGCCAGTGCTGGGCGCTCACCACGAACTGCCCGGTGCCGGGTCCGGTGCCGACGAGCCCGGCAAATCGCGACTATCATCCCGGTTTCACCGCCGCCCTGATGGCGAAGGACCTCGGCCTGGCGCTCGGGGCGCTCGAGGCGACCGACACCGCGGCCGAACTCGGGCCGCTCGCGGCATCCATCTATCGACGATTCGCCGACGACGGCGGGGCCGGTCTCGACTTCTCGGCCATCATCACCGCTATCCGCGCCAATTCCGGAGGTACCGCGGCATGACCGACTACGAGAACATCCTGCTCGAGCGACGCGGACGGGTCGGGCTCATCACCCTCAACCGGCCGGAGGCGCTCAACGCGCTGAACCTGGCGCTGATGAACGACGTGGTGGCGGCCGCGACCGAGCTCGACGCAGATACCGGCATCGGGGCGATCGTGCTCACCGGATCCGCCCGCGCCTTCGCCGCCGGGGCCGACATCAAGGAGATGTCGTCGCAGTCCTACCTCGACATGTATCTCGCCGACTGGTTTTCCGGCTGGGACCGGGTCGCCGCGGTGCGGACGCCGCTCATCGCCGCAGTGTCGGGCTATGCCCTCGGTGGCGGCTGTGAACTGGCGATGATGTGCGACTTCATCATCGCTTCGGACACGGCGAAGTTCGGCCAGCCGGAGATCACGCTCGGGGTGATCCCCGGCATGGGCGGCTCCCAGCGTCTAGCCCGAGCGGTCGGAAAGGCCAAGGCCATGGAACTCGTACTCACCGGGCGCATGATCGACGCCACCGAGGCAGAACGCGCGGGAATCGTCGCCCGGGTGGTGCCCGCCGACACGCTGCTGGACGATGCGTTCGCCACGGCGACGACGATCGCCGGCATGTCCCTTCCCATCGCGATGCTCGCGAAAGAGGCGGTGAACGCGGCCTTCGAGACCACCCTGGATGCCGGCATCCGTTTCGAGCGCCGAGTCTTCCACTCCGTCTTCGCCACTGACGACCAGAAGGAAGGGATGCGCGCCTTCATCGAAAAACGCCCCCCGGCCTTCACGAACCGCTAGGCCTTCACGAACCGATAGGAACCGCCGCATGACCGATCCCACTCACCTCACCAGTCCCGCCGACGGTGTCGACACCTTCACAACCGCTCCCGGACCCGACCAGCCGATGTTGATCGGCGGTGAGCGGGTGCCCTCGGCGACGGGGGAGTGGCGCGAGGTCGGCAATCCCGCCCACCGCGGAAGCGTGATCTGCCGCGTGCCGGCGGCCGGAATCGAGGATGTCGACCGCGCGGTCGCAGCAGCGCGGGCCGCGTTCCCGGCCTGGCGCGCATGCCACTTCACCGAGCGGGCGCGGGCACTCGCGCTCATTGCCGACGAGATCGAAGCCAGAGCCGAGGAATTCGCCCGGCTCACGGCACTCGACACCGGCAATGCGTTGCGCACCCAGGCGCGCCCGGAGGTGACCACCCTGGTCGCACTGTTCCGCTATTTCTCCGGGATCGCGGGGGAGGTGAAGGGCACCACTCTGCCGGCCGGTGACAACCAGCTGCAATACACCCGCCTCGAACCGCTCGGCGTCGTCGCGTGCATCCTGCCGTGGAACTCGCCGCTCATGATCGCCGGCTTCAAGGTGCCTGCGGCGCTCGCCGCGGGCAACACGGTGATCCTGAAGGCGGCGGATGACGCCCCGCTCACCATCCTGCTGCTCGCGGAGGTGTGCAACCGCCACCTCCCCGCCGGAGTCGTCAACGCGCTCACCGGACGCGGCAGCCTCATAGGATCCGCGCTGGCGACCCATCGCGGAGTCGACAAGGTCTCCTTCACCGGGTCCACCGAGGTCGGTCGTGGCGTCGGTCGCCAGGCCGGCGAGCGGCTCGCGCATGTATCGCTCGAACTCGGCGGCAAGAATCCGTCGATCGTGTTCCCCGACGCCGTCGATGAGGACCTCATCGATGGGTTGCTGCTCGCCTCCCGCTTCACCCGCCAGGGACAGAGCTGCACCGCGGGGTCGCGGCTCTTCCTGCACGAGGACATCTACGACGAGGTGCTCGACCGGCTCATCGGCAGGCTCGGTGCCCTGGTCGTGGGGGACCCGCTCGATGAGGCATCCGACATGGGCGCCATCATCAACGGCAAGCAGCACGCCTCGATCGATGAGTACCTGGCCGACGGTCGCGCGAATCCGGCGATGACGGTGGCGCTCGGCGGCTCCGCGCCCACCGAGGGTCCGCTCACCGAGGGTTTCTACCACCTGCCGACCGTCTTTTCCGGGGCCCGAAACGACTTCCGTCTCGCTCGGGAGGAGATCTTCGGGCCGGTGCTTGTCGCGATCCCCTGGCGCGAGACCGAGGACGTGGTGCGGATGGCCAACGACTCGAACTACGGGCTCGCGGCCTTCGTCTGGAGCCACAACCTCGATGCGGCGCTCAACACCGCCCATCGACTCGAGGCGGGGTGGGTGCAGGTGAACCAGGGCGGGGGGCAGGTGGTCGGCCAGTCCTACGGCGGCTACAAGCAGAGCGGCATCGGCCGCGAAGTTTCGCTCGAAGGCATGCTGGCCGGATTCACCCAGACGAAGCAGGTCAACGTGCGGCTCAAGGGATGAGCCCCTCCCTTCCGCTCGATGGCATCACGGTGCTCGACCTCACGCGCGCACTGGCCGGCCCCTATGCGACCGCTCTTCTCGCCGACCTCGGCGCCACGATCACCAAGGTCGAGAGCATGAAGGGCGGCGATTCCACCCGCGGCTGGCCACCGTTCGAAGGCGAACACAGCCTGTATTTCGACTCCGTCAACCGCGGCAAATCGTCGATCGCCCTCGACTTCTACAGTCCGGAGGGCCGGGTCCTCCTCCGCCGGATGGCTCTCGCCTCCGATGTGGTCATCGAGAACTTCCGCCCCGGGGTCATGGCCGAGATGGGACTGGATGCCGCGGGCCTCCGCGCCGAGAAGCCTTCGCTCGTCATCGCCTCGGTGAGTGGCTTCGGCAGCACAGGACCGCTCAGCCAGACCGCCGGCCTCGACCAGGTGGCCCAGGCGATGTCGGGGATCATGTCGGTGACCGGAAAGAACGCGGACGAACTGTACCGGGTCGGCATCCCGATCGTCGACATCTACGCCGGAGTCTTCACGGCCGTCGGCGTTGTCGCAGCACTCGTCGGCCGGGAACGCACCGGCAGCGGATTCGAGGTATCGACATCCCTCCTCGAAGCGGCGATCGCGATCTCGGCCTTCCAGGGCCAGCGGTACCTCAGCACCGGCGTTGTGCCGGAACCCCAGGGCAACAATCATCCGGTGCTCGCTCCATACGGGATGTTCCAGACCCGGGACATCCCGATCATCATCGCCGTCGGCAGCGACAAGCAGTGGCGGGACCTGTGCGAGCTCGTCGGGGACCCGCAGCTCACCGTCGACCCGGACTACACCACGGGATCCTTGCGCCTCACCCATCGCGACGCGCTGACCGCCAGGCTCGAACAGGCTCTCTCGGCACGTCCCGGGCTCGACTGGGTCGAGGTGCTGCGGGGCGCCCGAATCCCCACCGGCCCGATCTACAACTATCGCCAGGTCTTCGACGACCCCCAGGTGCGCCACCTCGACATGGTGCAGCAGGTCACCCGGTCCGATGGCACCGACCTTCCGCTGTTGCGCGGCCCGATCTCGGTGAACGGCAGAGCTCCGCGCATTCGCAAAGCGCCGCCGGCCCTCGGCGAGGACACCGAGGCCGTGCTCGCGTCGCTCGGCCTCACCACGGAACAGGTGGCGGGACTGCTCGAAGCCGGCATCGTCACGACAGCCGGCTGACATGCCGGATCTCGTGCTGCAGCGAACCGGAGCGGTCGCGACCCTCGTGATCGAGAACGCCGGGCGGCGCAACGCGCTTCCCGCAGAGCTGTGGAAACGATTCGATCCGTTGCTCGGTGCGCTTGCGACGGACCCGTCCGTGAAGGTGCTCATCGTGCGCGGAGCCGGGGATGATTTTTCGGCCGGTGCGGACATCCGCGAGCTCGACCGAATCCTGCACACCCCGGATGGGCGCGACGGGGGCTACTTGACCGAGGGCGAGAATGCCCTCGCTCGGTTTCCGAAACCCACCATCGCGGCGATCGACGGATACTGCGTCGGAGGAGGATGGCAGCTCGCGGCGGCCTGCGACATCCGCATCGCGTCGAACCGCGCCACCTTCGGCGTCACCCCCTCGCGCATCGGGATCGTCTATCCGCTCTCCGGCATCGAGCGACTGGTGAGCATCGCCGGCCCCGCTGTCGCGAAATACCTCCTCTTCAGCGGTGACCTGGTCAGCGCGGCGACGGCGGCGAGCTGGGGGATGGTGACGACAGTGGTCGAGCCCTCGGAGCTGTGGAGCGAGGCCGTGGGTCTCGCCGAGCGACTCGCGTCGCGATCGCAGCTTTCGATCCACGCGATGAAGCAACTCGTAGATACCCTCGCGTCGCACGGGGATGCGGCCGCGTTGAACGGTCGGTGGCAGGCCGAGGTGGCGGAGAGCCAGGACCCGGCGATCGGAGCCGCAGCCTTCGTCGCGAAGCAGCCACCCGCGTTCACCTGGGCACCGTCCGTACCTGACTGAGCCGATCGGGCCTCGATCACCCGGCCGGGTCGGGGGCCCCGATCACTTGGCCTGGTCGGGTGCCCCGAAGTCGCCGGAATTGCGGCGAAAGCGGGCGAGAGTCTCGTTGAGCTGGGCGAGGTCCCGGTCATCGAAGCCGGAGGAGGCGAAGACCTTGGTATTGAGTTCGTGGGTGGCGGCGAGGGTGCGGGCCCTGCCCTCGGCGGTGATTTCGACGAGTGTGGTGCGCCCATCCGTCGGATGCCCGACCCTGCGCACCAGGCTCGCCGCTGCCAGGCGGTCGACGGCATTGGTGACGCTCGTGGGATGTACCTGCAGGCGAGCGCTCGCCTTTGCCATCGGCAGCGCGCCGCTGCGGGTGAAGCTGAGGAGGGTGAGAAGTTCGTAGCGGGAGAAGGTGAGATCGAACTCTCTGAGCACCGTCTCGATGCGCGAAAGCAGGATCTGCTGGGTGCGCATGATGGCGGTGATTGCGGCCATGCCGTCTGCGGCATCCGTCCAACCATGCTCGTGCCAATGCCGCTGGGCCTCGGCGATCGGGTCAGAGGAGAGGGGATTCGACAAGCGGTCTCTTTTCGTCGATCGTTCGAACGCGGCGCCGACACCGCATTCGTTCCGATGACATCCTAGGGAAGACCGCCGGGCCGCGGATGGGGTGGGGCGGGCGTCGCACCGCTGCGGGAGCCGTACGAAATGCAGGACTCTCCGTGACAGGTGGGACGCGTGAGACTGGTGATGCACCTTCGGCCCGTCCGGTCCTGCATTTGCGACAGTGCGGAGGGCGGATGCCGCTGTCGGCGGTGCGCGCGGGTCCGGCCATGTCGCGACCGAGAACATCCCGTAATGGGGATGCCTGCTGCCCCGGACTTCGTCGAGGCCGCAATCCGGTCGCACTATTCTGGGCAGATGGCCCTCCCGTGCACGCCGACGTTCCGGGGCGTCGCCAATGCCGCCGTCCGGGCCGAGCACTGCGCACGGCACCGAGAGCTTCGCCGCTCGCCCGAAGCGCTTCCCACCGTGCTCCATTCGACATGACCGACCCCGCCCTTCGCCGCGCCTCGACCTTTGCCGGCCTGCTGCTGTTGGTGCAGGCGATCGTGCTGGCGATCATCCTCGCCGCTACTCAGTCTCAGGTGCTCCTGCCGATCACGGCCCTGCTGTCGGGCGGTCAGGACGGGAGCACCGAGCGCTTCGTGCTCGCCCGGCTCGACCTGGGGGTCGGGGTGGTCGTGCTCTGCGTCCTGGTGGCTGTCGCCAGGCTCGTGACGGCCGTCCCCAAGGGAATGTCGCTCTATGGCGACGCGCTGCAGTCCAACGGGCGCGCGGTCCGCCGAATCGAGTTCGCTTTCAGCTCGTCGATCACGGTCTTGCTCGTCGCAGAGCTCAACGGCATCAGCGACGTCGGCACGCTCGTGCTCAGCTACGCGATCACCAGCGGCGTGACCCTGTTCAGCGTGCTTCAGGACCGGGCTCCGGAGACGACAGGGCGGATGCTTCCGCTCTGGTTCGCCGCGGCGATCGGCATCGTGCCGTGGGGAGTGATCGCGTACCACCAGGTCGGCGCGTTGATCGTGGGCGACCCGCCTTCCGTGATGGCGCGTGTCATTACATTGACGATGCTGGTGTTTTACCTGGCCCATTTCCTCAGCCAGTGGCGGGAGCAGCGGGTGGCTGCCACCGGTGCGCTCCCCGCCGCCGAGCGCAGGTACGTCCTGCTCAGCCTGGGTGGAACATCCGTGTTCGCTTGGCTGGTCGTGCTCGGAGTGGTCGGGGCCACCGGAGGTGCCGGTGTCTGAGGACCGGGCCGCACTTCTCCGGCGACGGGGATTCGGCCTGGAGTTCGTCACCCTCGGCTGGAACGCGGTGGGGGTCGTCGTTCTTGCCGTGCTTGCCGCGGGGGCGTCATCCGTAGCGCTCGTCGGATTCGGACTGGACAGCCTGATCGAGATCGGTGCCAGCATCGTCGTGATCTGGGAGCTGTCCGGATCAGGCGCACAGCGACGCCAGCGTGCGCTCCACCTGATCGGTGTTGCGTTCGCCATCCTGGCGGTCTACCTGTTCGCGCAGTCCAGTCTCGCGCTGCTCACCGCGCACCGGGCCACGCCCGGCATCGGCGGTATCGCCTGGACGGGCAGCACCGCGCTGGTCATGTTCGTCCTGGCCTTCGGAAAGCGTCGTACCGGCCGCGAACTCGGCAATACTGTGCTCGAGACCGAAGCGCGGGTGACTTTCATCGATGGAATACTCGCGGTCGCCGTCCTGGCAGCGGTCGTGCTCGACGCGAGCTTCGGATGGTGGATGACCGACGCGATCGCCGGCTACGTGATTGTCTTTTACGCCGCGCGGGAGGCCATGCAGATCTTTCGGGAGGAAAGGTCGGGCACCGGCGAGTAGTGGCGCGCGAAACTCCGCACCTCCCGGGCGGCGTCAGGGTGTATCGACGTTGAACGGCAGTTGCACGACGAACTCGGCGCCGCGACGGCCGTCCGAGCGAATGCGGGCCGTGAGCGTCCCTCCCGATGATTCGGCGATCCGGCGCGAAATCGCCAGGCCGAGCCCGCTTCCCCCGCCTCGTGTGTCGCGAACTCGGGAGTCATCCAGTCGACTGAAGCGCGCAAAAATACGTTCTCGATCGGCCTCGCCGATTCCGCCTCCGTCATCGACGACGATGATTTCGGCGTAGCCATCGTTGCGGGCCAGGGTCATCTCGATGCTCGATTCGGCATGGTCGTGGGCGTTGTCGCCGAGATTCCGAAGCATCCGGGAAAGGTCGCGAAAGGATCCGTTCATTCGGTTGAGACAGCGCGACATCCATCTGGAGTTGTAGGGCGGCAAGCGGGCTGCGTAGCTCGTGAGATGCATCCCCATGAACTCTCGCTGGCGTTTCGCCGCGTGTTCGATGCGGCTGAGCATGTCATTCATCGTTGTGGCCAGGTGAGCAATTTCATCCGACCCCGACGGGATCGGTACCCGTTGCGAGAGGTCGGCTGAAGTTATCGCGGCGGCTCGACGGCGGATGCTCTCAACCGGCCTGAGCGACTGGCGAACCGCAAGCCAGCCGATCGCCGCTATCAAGAGTATGGCGACGGGAATCGCGACAAGAAAGAGAGTTGTCAATTGATTGACAGCGGTATCGACTTGACCGAGGGAAGAGGCGACGTAAATCCAACCCTGTCCCTGGGGCAGACTCACGGGTTCGGCAATGACGCGAAACGGCGCTCCCGTGTCGAGAGGAGCGTCGGAAATGGTGAGCGCGATCCTTCCGCGGGCCAGCGGGAAGCTCGAAAGAATGGGGGATTCTCCGGAGATATTGGAGGTCGAGGCCACCACGACGCCGTTCGAGGACACCACTAGCACCAGCGAGGTGTCGACGGCAGATCCGGGGATGGTGCCCGTCACAAGTCCGGTTCGCGCTTGGCTGGACAGCTCGATGGCCCGAGCGGTCTGACTACTGTCCAGACCGCCAATGAGCAACTGGCGCAGCAGGATGACCAGTACAACGGCCCCGGTCGCCAGGGTGATGGTAACCACGGTTGTCGTCGCGAGGGTGACGCGAAAGCGGATACTGCTTGCAAAGAGGCGGGGCCTCATGGTCGATCCTCCGTTCCTGGCACTGGGTGGTCCTCGAGCCGGTAACCGAGGCCGCGAACGGTGGTGATGTCGGCGCTACCAAACGGGCGGTCGATCTTTCGCCTCAGGTATCCGATGTAGACCTGGATGACATTCGAATCGACGTCGAGATCGGCAGTCCAGACGTGTTCGGCAATGGCAGTGCGACTGACGACGTGCCCCTTTCGCCGAAGGAGAAACTCGGCAAGCGCCAATTCGCGCGCCGTGAGAACGATTTCGACCTCTCCGCGCCAGCATTTGGCCTGGGAGGGGTCGAGACGCAGCGTGCCTGAGACGAGTACGGGCTCTCGACTCCCGGAATTTCGTCGGAGGAGCGCCCTGAGGCGGGCGAGGAGAACGACGAAGGAGAAGGGTTTCCTGAGAAAGTCGTCCGCCCCCAAGTCGAGGGCATCCGCTTCGTCGAACTCCCCATCTTTTGCCGTCAACATCAGGATCGGAACACGAGCATTGGACTGGCGGAGTCGTCGTCAGAGCTCATAGCCATTCAACCCGGGGAGCATGATGTCAAGGATAAGGAAACACAATGAACAAGAAGTCAGTGGTTGTAACCGGCCTGCTCGTGCTCGCCCTCACCGGAGTCGGCGCCGGTTCGGCAATGGCAAGTGCCCCTGCCGTAACGACCCCTTCGCCGGTCTCCACTCCGGCCACCGACTCATCGACCGCGCCCGAGATTGCGGGAACCGAGTCGGCGACCGAGTCCACCACCGAGTCGGCGACCGAGTCCACCACCGAGTCGGCCACCGAGTCGGCCACCGAGTCGGCGACGCCGAGCGATGGAAACGACGGCGGTCACGCCGACCCCGAAGGCGTCGACGTGAACAACCAGGGTGGCGCAGCGGAGAAGTAACCGAGCCCCGATGAAGCGACCGCGGCAAGAGCCGCGGTCGCTTTCGGCGCGCGCCTGGACTTTATAGTGAGGTAGTGAGATCACGACTGCGGGCACTGCGGCGACGTCTCGGTGCCGTGTGGCCACGACTCCGGCAGGCGGCGAAGACCGAAATTTATGCCTTCTGGCGGCGGCGCGCTGTGCGTCCGACGGTGGTCATGTACGAGTCATTCGCCGGCAACGGCATGCTCTGCAACCCGGAGGCTATTTTCCGGGCCCTCGTCACGGAGCCGGAATTCGCGCACCTCACCCATGTGTGGGTGTTGACGAGCAAACGGGAGAACCCCGCGGTGGTGCGCGAGTTCGCGCGATCGCGGTCCGTGCGGTTCGTGCGCCCCGGTTCCTCCTCCTACTACCGCGCGCTCGCAACGTCCGGCTTCCTGATCAACAATGCGACCTTCCCGCCTGAATTTTCCAAGCGACCATCGCAGAAGTACCTGAACACCTGGCACGGAACTCCGCTGAAACGGATGGGCTACGACATCGGCGACCCCGCGACCCGCGTCGCGAACGTGGTGCGCAACCTGCTCTCGGCAGACTTCCTGCTGTCCGCCAATCCGTTCATGACCGATCACCTGTACGAGAAGGCTCACCTCCTCGGCCCGATCTACCGCGGAATGATCATCGAGGAGGGATATCCACGAATCGACCGGCAGTTCCTGGATGATGCGGCCGCGACCGCGGCCCGAGCGACTCTCGAGGCTGGCGGCATCACCCTCGGCGGGCGGCAGATCATCCTCTACGCCCCCACCTGGAAGGGAACCTCGTTCTCGCGCCCGGAGGATGACATCCGCGAGCTGGTGTCCCGGGTCCGGCAGCTGGAAGCCCTGATCGACGCGTCGAAATACGTGGTGCTCCTGAAAACCCACCAGGTGGTGCATCGTTTCGCCTCGGACATCCCGGACCTGGCCGTTCGATTGGTTCCGAACGAGATTCCTTCGAACGTCATCCTCGGCATTACCGGTCTGTTGGTCACGGACTATTCCAGTATCTTCTTCGACTTCCTCGCGACCCGACGCCCCATTTTCTTCCTGGCGCCGGATCTGGCGGACTATGCCGGCTACCGCGGGTTGTATCTCGACCCCGCGGAATGGCCGGGTCCGGTTGTCGACACCGTGGAGAAACTCGCCAGCGCGGTGAACGACTTTGACCGGGTTGGTGTGGACGGCCAGGTCGTCGCGAACCATCGCGCCATGCTGTCGAGGTTCGTTCCGCGGGAGGACGGCCACGCGACGCAGCGGGTGATCGACATCGTGTTCCGGGGAAAGCGCGCGGGCTATGCCATCGGGTCCCTCAGGCACGATGAGCGCCGCACGGTGCTCATCAGCGCCGGCAGCCTGAGGCCGAATGGAGTGACCTCGGCCCTGGTTGCCCTGCTCGATGCGATCGATTACCGTCGATTCGACGTCTCGGTCATTTTCCCCCCGACCCGGGTGCGGTCGGTGGTGGACCAGCAACGTCGGCTGGATTCCCGCGTCCGGCAATTCGTGCGGGTGGGGGGGATGAACGGTTCAAAACTGTCGCTGGCACGGATTCGTGGCGGCAGGGGCCGGCCACGTCGCGCGGGGAGAGCTGCGGAGCGGGAGAAGCAACTCTGGCGCGACGAATGGCTTCGCCTCTTCGGTGCGACCACCTTCGACTTCGCCCTGGACTTCGGCGGCACCAGCTCATTCTGGGCGATGCTCCTGCTTCAGGCTCCGGATGCCCGCCGCTCCATCTGGCTTCACGACGACAGGGCGCAGGTGTGGGCAGACCAACGTCTGCTCGGGGCACGCCGGGCACTAGAGCTCCGCAGGATCTGCGCACTGTATGCCGACTACGACCGGCTGGTTTCTCCCTCGCCAGAACTCGAGGCGACCAATGCGGCATCCCTTCACGCATTCGCTGGCCCACAGTCGTTCACTTCTGCGCGGTCCCTGATCGGAGGCGACCGGATCCTGGCGGATGCCGCGATCGATCGCGAACAACTTCGTGCTGGGGATGCGCCGCCACCGGACTGGGCGACCGACGCCGAGTCCACGGGCAGATCGAGAATTTTCGCGAGCCTCGGCCGCCTTTCGGAGGAGAACGATCCGCAGCGACTGATTCGGGCATTCGCGGCCGTGCACGCGATCGACCAGGGTTCCCGCCTCATTGTCATCGGTGAGGGCCCGCTTGCCTCCGTTTTAGCGGCGGAGGTCTCCGCCCTCGGGCTGACCGCAGTGGTGTGGCTTGCGGGGTATCGCACGAACCCCTTCACGCTGCTCCGTCGTGCTGGTTGCCTCGTCTTCACGGGCCACCGTGCGCGAGAGCCCCGGGTGATCCTTCAGGCTCGGGTGCTCGGAATGCCGATCGTGACCGTGCCCTGCGGATACGGTGGTGACGGTCCGCCGGAGGGTGTACTCGAGGTGCTGGCGCACGACGAGGCAGTCACCGACGGCATGATCGCCTTCCTGGCGGGCAAGGTCGGAACCTCCTCCGTCGAGTGGCGACGGCACGACCGGGACGCGGTCGCCTCGTTCTATCGGGCGATCGGGGCGGTCAGGGGCGCGTGAGCTGGAGCACCAGGCTGCTGTATCCGGGATATTCGGCCACGACCACGAAACCGAGCGAAGACAACACCGATCGGTCGTAGGTGCTCGCGGTCGTGCCCGGCCAGCGAAGCTCGACCAACCACACCGACTTCAGAGAACCGAGACGCGAGGGAAGCGACGAGGGGGGGTAGACGGCATCCCGCCAGTTGGTCGTGTCATACCACGGGGTCTTGAGTGCGACATCCCTCAAGCCGGCGAACGCGGACGGATAGGTGCGCATCGCCAACCGCGGGGACCGAGACGGTCGGGTGGATTCATCGAACAGGATCCCCTCGCCCGCTTGTGCGCGTGAGGCGATCGTGTCGGCGACCTGAGACCAGTCGCTGTTGTTCTTCGCATAGGGCGTTCGCTGGCTGAGATAGCTGGTCGAGGAGGTGGCGATGACGGCTGTGAGGATGACGATCATGACGAGGGACGGTCGAATTCGAGCCAGAAGCCACCCGATGAGAAGCGCGGCGGCCGGTGCGGCGAACGACAGGTAACGGGACGAATACACCGCCTGAACTGAACTGACCGCGAGGAGAATGGCGGGAGGTCCCAAGAGCCAGGTCACTGCAAGGGGTACCAACTGCACGCCCCCCGCGCGTGCGCTGCCGGCAGCCACGGAAGCAAATGGAACCTTGCCGTCAGCGGCGCGGCGGGCGCGGATCGAACCGACGGCCCAGACGACCACGGCGGCCAGGATAAGAGCCCAGGCGAGAAGCGCCATCGCATCGTTTCCGAACCACTGCGTCACCAGCAGCGTTCGGATGTTGGTCGAATCCCGGTTGGCGAGGAACGCGATCTGTCCACGTTCGCCGATCCCGTATCCGATGACCGGACCGGCCACTGCCACGCCCGCGAGCAACGCCTTCCCCCAGGCTGTGCGAATGAGCCGTCGACGGGAGTGGAGCACCACCACGGCGTGGGCCACAACGATCAGGAGGCTGAATAGGAAGACATAACCGCTCACCGCCACGCCGAGCGCATACAACACCCAGAGGCGCCGTTTCGGTCTGTCGAGACTGACGATGTACAGCAGCAGGATGGTCAGCCACACAACGGCGGCGGCACTCATCGCATAGCCGCGGGCCTCCTCGCCCATGTAGGTGACGCGGGGCAGTGCCAGCGCCACGATGCCCGACAGTACGCCGGTCCGGGTGCCAGAGAGCCGGGAGCCAAGCACGACGATTCCCGCCACGGTGATACCAACGGCAATCGCACTCGGGAACCGCACCGAGAACGCGGATGCCCCGAACAGCTGCACCCAGAAGTGCAGGAACAGGTAGTACGTGCCGTGGACTGCATCCACGTTGCCGAGCATCCGAAACAGCGAAGGGAGCGACCGTTGGGCGGAGAGGACGCTTGCCGCCTCATCCCCCCACAGTGACGGAATCCAGGATCCGACGGCGGATAGGCCCGTTGCCAGCGCTCCGAGGGAAATCGCCGAGAGGGCCCGAACTGAAAGCCGCCCGGGCTCGACCCGGGCCAGAACCGACGTTTCCCGATCGCCGAGTTCAGAAACGCGTTGCACGGCTCCGCGTCCGCTTCCGTTCGGGGGCCAGTTCGAGTTCGGGTTCGTCCGGAGCTGCGTCCTGCTCGTCGCTGACCTCCGCGAACAACGCCACAATCACCCAGGTGCCGACGATCACCGCGACGAGCCCGGCGGCGATGCACCATTTCATGTCACGCCTTCCCGTCGCTCGCTACCTGCCGCGCAATCCTCGCAGGCACCGCCCCAGATAGTTCAAAGACGGTGAGCCAGCGCGCCGAGACAGTACCCCCAGCTTTAGACCTCTCTCTAGGGTGTACGGTGATGCTGAAAAGAGGCCGTGCTGTCGGTTCGAGTCAGGATGCGACATGAGACAACTTTTTCGCCGAGTGCGGGTGCTGGTTCGAAAGGTGGGGTCGGCCGGCCGGGCCGAACTCCAGGCATTCGCTCGACGAGGACGCATCCGACGGGGAACCGTGCTTTACGAGTCCTTCGCCGGCAACGGAGCGCTGTGCAATCCCGAAGCGATCTTCCGCGAGGTGCTGCGGTCACCCGACCTTGCGAAGCACCGCCACATCTGGGCGTTGGACAGCCTGCACGAGCACCGGGAGATCCAGGCGGAATTCGCCGATGACCCGCGGGTAGAGTTTGTGCGTCGTCGCTCGCTCGCCTACTTCCGCGCCTTGGCGACCAGCCAATATCTGGTCAACAACGCCACATTCCCGGCCGAATTCAGCAAGCGTGACGGGCAGGTCTACCTCAACACCTGGCACGGCACCCCGCTCAAGCGGATGGGCTACGACATGCCGAACGGTGCCCTCGACTCCGCGAACACCCTCCGCAACTTCGTCGCCGCCGATTTCCTGCTCTCGCAGAACCCGTTCATGACCGAGCAGATGTATGAGAAGGCATACAGGCTCCGCGGTGCCTTCCGCGGCCTGGTCATCGAAGCGGGGTATCCGCGGGTGGATCGACAGTTTCTCAGCGGGGCGCAGGCGGTTCGGGCGCGGTCACGGCTGCAGGATGACGGGGTCGAGCTTGGTGACGGCAGGGTCGTCCTGTTCGCGCCGACCTGGAAGGGCACGGACTTCAGCTCCCCAGCGGATGACGCCGAAGAGCTCTTCGAGCAGGCGCGTGGGCTGCAGGAGAAACTCGGCCCGAGCTTCACCGTGCTGTTGAAAACCCATCAGGTCGTGCACCGTTTCGCCGCCGATCGACCCGGGCTGCGCAAGATGCTCATTTCGAACGACGTGCCAACCAACGTCGTGCTCGGGATCACTGACATCCTCATCACCGACTATTCGTCGATTTTCTTCGACTTTCTCCCGCTCGAACGCCCCATCGTCTTCTTCACCCCGGATGCCCCGGACTACTCGACATCGAGGGGCCTGTATTTTCCCTTGGCGGAGCTTCCGGGCCCGACGGTCCGCACCCTACCGGAGCTTGTCGAGGCGATCCGGGTCGGCGACTCTGCGAGCGGACGGGCCGCCGCGGCCGACTGGACTCATCGCTTCGCACCCGACGACGACGGTGCAGCGGCCAGCCGAATCGTGGACATCGTCTTCCGTGGCAACCTCGCCAACAGCCGAACGGTGTCGCTCGCGGAAGACCAACGACTGTCGATGCTTCTGAGCCTTGGCGGCATGCGATCCAACGGCATCACCAATTCGGCACTGAACCTGCTCAGTGCGATCGATCACACGCGCTACGACGTGTCGGTGGTCTTCAACCGACCGCGTCGCGTACAGCAACTGTCGAACCAGCAGCGGATTCCGCACGCGGTGCGTCAGTTCCACCGGGTCGGTGGGATGAACGGGAGCAAACTCACGCACGTGTTCCGCCGGTTGCAGGAGCACTACCCGGCGCTGAGAAGGCGACCGGAAACGGCGAGCGAACGACGGATGTGGCAGGCAGAGTGGACGCGCTGCTTCGGCGACACCCGCTTCGACTCCGTCATCGAATTCAGCGGTTACACCGCCTTCTGGGCCTCGGTCCTGCTGCATTCGCCCGGGGGCTTCCGATCCATCTGGCTGCACAACGACCTCGCCCTGGAAACCAGTCGGCTCGTCGGGAGCCGTCAACGGATGAAGCGCACCCTGCCAGCGGTCTTCAGCGTGTACCGCGATTTTGATGCCCTGGTGTCAGTGTCGGACAGTCTCAGCCGGATCAACAGCGCCGCACTCGGTGCGCGGTACGGCCTCGACGCCTCGGCCTTCGTTTCCGCCCGCAACCTCGTCGATGAGGCCCATGTTCGCGATGGTCTGGCTGCGCCCCTGTCGTCGATCGTGAGCTACGACGTCGAAGAGGGCAGTCCCGAACAGCATGACCGTCGCTGGATCGAAGAAATGCAGCGCCACGATGGCGCCGTATGGTTCGTCACCATCGGACGATTCTCTCCGGAAAAGAATCAGGCCCGACTCATCCGTGCCTTTGCGGAGCTGCATCGGGAGTCGCCGTTCGTCCGTTTGGTGATCGTCGGCCACGGCCCGCTTCGCACGGCGCTCAACGATCTGATCAACAGCCTTGGCCTGGCCGAGGTCGCATTCGTCGTCGGACCGTTCCCCAACCCTTTCCCGTTGCTTGCCGCGGCCGACTGTTTCGTGCTGTCCAGCAACTACGAGGGTCAGCCGATGGTTCTGCTCGAGGCGGCTCTGGCCGGGCTGCCGATCGTATCGGTCGAATTCGACTCCGCTCGCGACGCCCTGCCGGCCCCGACGATCCACATCGTGCCGCAGACCGATCAGGCGCTCGCCGAGGGGATGCGCGACTTCCTTCGGGGTGGGGTGCCCCCATCCGCGCTCGACGGAATCGCTTACAACCGCGACGCCGTCGCCGAATTCTACGCGGCGGTCGTCGGCCCGAACGGCGGAGCCGCTGCCGGCTGACCGCTACTGGGCGCTTCGCCGCCGGATGGCGATGGTGCGAAAGAGGATGGGCACGACCGACAGAACGACGATTCCGACCAACACAAGGTCGATGTACGACGAGACGAAGTCGGTGACGCCCGGCACTTTTGCCAGCGCGAACCCGAGCAGGATGATCGATGCCGACCAAATCGCGGCGCCCGCGAGGTTGAAGACGGTGAACACGCGACGCGGCATGTGCCCGACGCCCGCGGCGACCGGGGCGAATGTGCGCACGACCGGCACGAATCGGGCGATCGTCACCGCGGCCGGTCCGAACCGGTCGAAGAAACCCTGGGTGCGCACGACGCTCTTTCGGCTGAAGACCCCGGACTCGCGACGTTCGAACACCGCGGGGCCCGACTTCCGTCCGATCGTGTACCCGAGTTGGTCGCCGAGCGCCGCAGAAACCGCGACAAGAAGCATGACCAGCCAGAGCGGTTGGCGAATGGCTCCGCTGAGTGTGAGCACTCCGGTGAAGAACAACAGCGTGTCGCCGGGGAGAAAGAATCCGATGAGAAGACCCGTCTCGGCGAACACCGCGCCCATGACGATGGCGAGCCCCCAGACACCCGCCCCGGTGATGAGAGATTGCGGATCGAGCAGCCCGGTGGAAAGCAGAAAGGGAGTCATGGTCTATCCAGTGTGCACAGGGCGGTTCTCAGAAAGTTCCCAATTTTCGAGGATCTCAGGTCTTTGCAAGGTCCCGACTTCCCGATCCGCAGCGTCCGTGGCGGCCGAGAAGCGCATCGCCTGGCGTCGAACCGGGCACTCGTCAACGCGTGCCTCCAACCTATTGCCGTCAGCCGCGTACGCGGGTACCGTGACGCGCGAGCGGCGGTCGTCGCTCCTGTTACTCGAACACCTGTACTCGAAGAGCCGGACGGGCGTGCGCCTGCAGCCCGCAACCCCTGGAGGTATGAAATGCACAGCAAGGCCCTGGCGATGGTCATCGGAACAGTCGCGGCGATTTCCCTGGTCGCGGCGAGTGGGTCGTCGGCCGTGGGACATTCTCAGCCACCGAAGACCTATGACTCGCCTCCCGTTGTGACCCCCGGCGTCGCAAACCTTCCCCTCGCCCGCTCCGGCCCGAGCGTGCGCGGCACGGTCACGGCGAGCGTGGTGACACAGACGCTGATCGACCAGGTGAACGGGAAAACCCTGAAGGTGAAGGGATGGGGTTACAACGGGGGCACCCCCGGACCTACCATCGTCGTCAAGCAGGGTGATCGGGTGGAATTGACGCTACGCAACGATCTGCCGGAAGCCACGAGCATCCACTGGCACGGCCTCACGATTCCGAATTCGCAGGACGGCGTTCCCGACGTCGAACCGACACCGCTGGTGAAGCCGGGCGAGTCGTACACCTATCGATTCACCATCGTGGACCCACCGGGCACGCACATCTACCACTCCCACGTCAACACCACCAAGCAGGACAACCTTGGCCTCGTGGGCGCGTTCACCATCCAGCCTCGCAACGGCGAGGATCATCGCCTGGATCGGGACTACGTGCAGATTCTGCAGTCGTGGGCGATTCCCCAAGCGCGAAGCATGGAAGCGGCCGGCCTGGCCGAACAGGGACCAGACCAAGGGGTCAGCACCTTCGACCCGGTTTCCAACGTCACTGCCGGCACCTTCCCCGAAAACCCGGAGAGTGGGATGTTCAATTTCCAGACCATCAACGGCAAGGCCTATCCCAGCACCGACCCGCTCGTCGTGAGCAAGGGGGAAAGGGTGCGGATTCGGTTCGTCAACATCAGCCAGTTCAATCACCCGATGCACATGCACGGCCAATACTTTCAACAGACAGCGCAGGACGGCGCTGCTCTGCCCGCCCCGATTACCGCGAACACCGTTCTCGCGGTCTCCGGCGGGACCCAGGACATCGAGTTCACCGCGTCGAACCCCGGTCGCTGGCCGCTGCACTGCCACCTGCCGCATCACGTGACGAATAACGGCTCCACCGGCGAAGGTGGCATGTTCACGGTCGTCGAATACACCGGTAGCGAGGTCAAGCCCGGCTGATCCCGGGGGAGGACCAACACCGGGCCCGCTACGTGGTTCGAGCCTCCGGAATGCGCAATTCAATTGTCGTTCCGGCCGAGGACGTCTCGAAGACGCTCGCTGTGCCCCCGAAGCGAGCGACGGTATCCCGCACGAGGGACAGCCCGATGCCGAATCCGGTGCGGCTCGATCCGCCTCCGCCGACCGCGTCACCGGAGCGAGCGAACCTTTCGAAGATACGGCTCGGTTCGATTCCGGTGATCCCTGCACCGTGATCTCGCACGCGGATGACTACAGACGTCTTGATCCGGGTGACCGAGACATCGATCGTGGATCCCGAAGGCGAAAAATCGAGAGCGTTGTCCAGCAGCGCCACGATGCATCGCTGCATGCTGGCCGCCGGGACCACGGTCGCCGGCCGACCTGTCACCTGGAGGCGGATGGTGACGGAGCGCTCGGCCGCGAGGATCGTCATGGATGCGACGGACCGCTCGACGATCGGTGCGAGTTCGACGGCTTCGCCGCCGGCGAGGTCTCCGTCCGCCTCAGCCAACGCGAGAAGATCGTTGACAATTGCGATGAGGGTCGTGGTGTCTCGGCGTAATTCGTGAACGGTAGGAATGGAGGGGTCATCCACTGGCAGGCCCCGCTGGAGGAGCTGGAGTCGTGCGTCGAGCACGGTCAACGGGGTGCGCAATTCGTGGCTGGCATCCGCGACAAACGCTCGCTGGAGGCGCAGTGCGTCACCGAGCGGACGCACCGCCCGGCGCGTCGCGAACCAGCTCATCGTTCCGGCAAGGACGATGGCGATCGTACCGATCACGATGCCGCCGACGAGGATTTCCCAGCCACCGATATCGATGGTGCGCTCGGATGATCCGCTCGCCGTGAACAGTCGACCGGGGGTGATACGAGCGAAGACGAAGGCGAAGGTGGCGATCAAAACGGCAAGCACGAGGAGGCTCGATGTGACGGTGATCTGCAGGCCAACGGCTCGCGAGGCCCGACGGATTGCGCGAGCGTCCGAATCATCCGCCCGCCCGCCCGGTGCTTTCGTCACAGCGCCCCCAAACGGTAGCCCTGGCCCCGCACTGTCGTGATCAGTTCCGCGTCCGTCTTTCGGCGAACGTAGTGCACGTAAGTGTCCACCGTGCCGGGCTGGTCGCTGGCAGCGAACACTTCGTTCAGGATCTGCTCCCGCGAGTACGTGCGGTGAGGGTTTTCAGCGAAGAGTCGGAGCAGTTCGTTTTCACGCTCGGTGAGGATCGTGCGTCCGTCGTAGGGCGAGTACACCGTGCGGCTCTCCGGGTAGAACTCCCAGAGGCCGATCCGCACGAAAGGGCCCTCTCCGGTATAGACCCGGCGGATGGCGCGGAGTCTTGCGAACAGTTCGTCGAATTCGAAGGGCTTGACGAGATAGTCATTCGCTCCAGCATCGAGGCCTCGAACCTTGTCCTGAATCGTGCCCAAGGCGGTGAGAACGAGCATGGGCGTGGTGATCCGCTTGCGGCGAAGCGTCTCGATCACTCCGAGTCCATCGAGGCCGGGGAGACGACGATCCACGATCATTACATCGAAGCTGCCCTCAAGGGCCCGGGCGACTCCGGCCGTTCCGTCATCGACCAGGGTGACGGCGTACACCTCATCCAGCACCTGTCGCATAAGCGGGCCGAGTTGCGGGTCGTCCTCGAGCAGCAGGAGCCGGGGCCGGGGATCGGGCATCGGAATCTCCTTCGAATGCGTCGGTTGTGCTGCCGAGTCTCCCCAACTCTCGCCAAGAGTTCTCTAAGAAAAGACTATTCGTGACGATGATGTGCGGGGTCGCCCGCACGAAACCCGACCACCACCGCGACCTCCAGAACGACGATGACGATCGGAATGGCGCTAACGGGGTCAGTTCTCTCCGACGCCGTCGGGCGCCCCGGGAGCGACCTTTCGGCGCTCGAGGACGAGGTCGATCATCGCAGCTCGGTCTCGGTCGATCGCGACGGTCACGGCGACGGTGGTCAGCTGAACCGCCCACCCGATGACGTCGGGATCGGTGTCGATGATGAGGGCGTCGCATTCGACGCCGTCGATGATCAACGAGAACCCTGATTGCGCGTGGCGCGCCGTCACCTCGTGGTCCAGAATCGGCGGCCCGTCATCGCTCCACGAAGTCCGATGGCCGACGGTGTTGATCAACACGTGGTTGACATGCTCGGCGAGGCGTTCCGCCAAGGAGCGGTCCGGGTCGACTCCGAGCCTGGTCGTGCGCACAGTCTCCCACAGCATCGGGTAGCGGTTGTCCCTCAGCCGGTCGAGGAACCAGTCCGGTTGATTGTCCGACAGAGCTTTTTCGATGTAGCCCAGCGTGGCCTCGATGTCGTCGGCATAGTTCAGCGGGTCGGCGAGGTCGGCGGGGTGACGGAAGAAGCAATACGATGCACTCACCTCGACGGACACATCGTTCAACGCCATCGAGGCCCAGGAGGACTCCCGAAGATGCGGTTGGGGCACCAGGGTGAGGACCGGGGCACTGAAGGCCTCGATGACCCGGTCGTTGCTCGGAGGGTCGGGAAGGTCACGAACGGTCATCCCGGGCACGATTCTCACGGTTCATCCTCTCCCAGTAACGGGGGCGGAACACGGGCGATGGCTATGAGCCCGCGACGGCGCCGACCGCTCAGTCGCGGTACGAGGTGCGCGTCGGCCGATCGCCCCGGTCGGGTTTGCGGGCAGCGCCGCCGCGGTCCGCGCGGATCTCGATCAGCCTGCCGCTGATACGGGTGCCCTTCAGCCTGTCGAGCACGTCGCCGGGCAGGTTCGCCGGCAGGTCGACGAGCGAGAAGTCGGGGAGGATTTTGATGTGGCCGAAGTCTTCGCGACTGAGGCCTCCCTCGTTGGCGATCGCTCCGACGATCTGGCGCGGCTCCACCTTGTGGCGCTTGCCGACCTCGATGCGATAGGTCGACATGGGACCGGCGTCGGGGCGGGCGCGACGTTCGGTTCGGTCGGCCCGCTCCGGGCGGCCGGGACGCTCGGTTCGGTCGCCCCAGTCGGCTCGTTCGGCCCGATCATGGCGCTGCGGCCGTTCCGGGGAGAGAAGCAACGGTGTTTCGCCCTGGGCCACGATGGCGAGGGCCGCGGCGACATCCACATCGGGCACGTCGTGGTGTGCGATGTAGTGGCTGATGATGTCGCGGAAACCCGCGATCCGATCGCCCTGGCCGAGCGCCTCGGTGATCGCATCGTCGAAGCGGGTGAGGCGGGTGATGTTGACGTCGTCGACGCTCGGCAACTGCATCTGGGTGAGCGGTTGGCGGGTGGCCCGCTCGATGGCGTCGAGGAGCCGACGCTCACGGGGTGTGACGAAACTGATCGCGGCGCCGCTACGACCCGCTCGTCCGGTGCGGCCGATCCGGTGCACATACGACTCGGTGTCGATCGGGATGTCGAAGTTGACCACGTGGCTGATGCGCTCCACGTCCAGGCCGCGGGCCGCGACATCCGTGGCCACCAGGATGTCGAGCTTGCCCGACTTCAGCTGGTTGACGGTACGTTCGCGCTGGGCCTGCACCACGTCACCGCTGATCGCCGCGGCAGAGTACCCGCGCGCCCGCAGTTTCTCGGCGAGCGTTTCCGTCTCATTCTTGGTGCGGACGAACACGATCATCCCCTCGAAATTCTCCACCTCGAGGATGCGGGTGAGGGCGTCGACCTTTTGCGGATACGAGACCATCAGGTAACGCTGCGTCGTGTTGGCGGAGGTCGTGGTCTTGTTCTCCACGGAGATCTCTTGCGGATCGTGCAGGTACTTCTTTGCGATGCGGCGGATCTGCGGGGGCATCGTCGCGGAGAACAAAGCCACCTGTTTGTCGTCGGGGGTATCGGCGAGAATCGTCTCGACATCCTCGGCGAAGCCCATCTTGAGCATCTCGTCGGCCTCGTCGAGCACCAGGTACTTGAGCTCGGACAGGTCGAGAGTGCCCTTGGCGAGGTGGTCCATGATGCGTCCCGGCGTGCCGACGACGATGTGCACGCCGCGTCTCAGGGCGGAAAGCTGCACACCGTAGGCCTGGCCGCCGTAGACGGGGAGCACGTGAACGCCCCGCATTCCGGAGGCGTACTGCTCGAAGGCTTCGCAGACCTGCAGGGCGAGTTCGCGCGTTGGGGCGAGCACCAGGGCCTGGGGGGTCTTCTGGGCGAGATCGAGACGAGCGAGGATGGGAAGGGCGAAGGCTGCGGTCTTGCCCGTGCCGGTCTGGGCGAGACCAACGACATCCCGCCCGGCCAGCAGCGGAGGGATGGTCGCGGCCTGAATGGCCGACGGAGTTTCGTAGCCGACATCCCTAAGTGCCTTGAGTACGGCGTCGGTGAGCCCGAGGTCGGCGAAGGTCTTCGCGGGTGAGGCGGTGTCGGCCTCGCTGTTCACGGTCGTGTCGGGGGTGGTCATGGTGCAACGCTAGTGCTTTGGCGGGCACGAACGCCGCGAGTCGCCGCTCCCGCGAGGTCGCGCGGACCCTGACCCCGTGACTGCTCCCCCTCGTCAGGTTTGAGCCCCCACGAGCATGCGCAGTACTGACGAACGGGAGCAGTCCCATCCCTCCCGGACGGTCCTGCGCGAGCGCCGCTCAGCTTGCCTGCTCAGGCCGTGTCCATTTCCGCACTTCGTGCCTCCGAGCTCTCTCAGCCTCCGAGCTCTCTCAGGATGTGCAGCGATGCCGTCGCCATCGTGGGAAACGTATCCCGGTAGTACGGCAGCGCGATCGCCGCCTGCGACAGGGCCCAACCGCGACCGCGATCCCATTCGTCATCGTCAACGGCCAGTCGTTCGCGAAAGAGTCCTCGAGAAGTCGACGGGAGCATGCTCCAGCACGCCATGAGATCGCAGGCCGGGTCGCCCACTCCTGCCCCCGCGAAGTCGAGGATGCCACTGAGCCGCCCACCCGACGCGAGTACATTGCCGGACAGCAGATCGCAGTGGGCCCACGTGGGACTGCCGGCCCAGGGCCCGGCGGCCAGAGCGCGGTCCCAAGCGGGAAGCAGCGCAGCGACGTCGACAAGATCGCCAACCTGCGATAGGCATTCTCGAACGTCACCGTCGAGCGGGTACAGCGAACCGCAGCGGTAGCCGGCGGGCGCACCGATCGGGTCGAGCCGCCGCATCCCGGAAATGAAATCGGCCAGATCGGCGGCCAGCCCATCGGGATTCTCGAGCCCACCGGGCACCACGGTGGTGCCTTCCAGCCATTCCAATACCAGCCACCGGAACGGGTAGGCGGCGGTCGGTTCGCCGATCCCGAGCACGGACGGGATTGCGACTCCGAGCCCGCTCGCGAGCCTCGGCAGCCACTCTGCCTCGAAGTCGATACCGCTCGAGTCCGGCACGAACGGCAGTCGAACGACCATCAAGTCGCCGAGGCGATACATCGCATTGACGGTTCCGGTTGCGGCGAGCGATACCGGAAGGTGCGCCCAGTCCGGAAACTGCTCACGCACGAGGCCACCAACGAGTTGCTCATCGACGGGGATCTCGTTTGCGTGCATCCGAGGGTTCATGGGGGAGGGGATGACGGGAATCGAACCCGCGCCATCAGTTTGGAAAACTGAGGCTCTACCATTGAGCTACATCCCCGTTTGCGGGCGGCCAGTGCCGATCGCGCGGTTCCTACTGTATTACACGAGTGCGGAAGCGAGAACCAGCGCAGGAACCGTGCGATAGGCTGACTGAGGCCTATTTTGGGGCGCTTAGCGGCGTTCCGTCGCTGGGCCACCGGGTCTGACTGGCCCATCGGGATGTAGCTCAGCTTGGTAGAGTGCTCGGTTTGGGGCCGAGATGTCGCAGGTTCGACTCCTGTCATCCCGACATCAACCGAACACCCTCAAGATCAAGCAGGAGAAACTACGTGAAGACCACGGTCGAGAAGCTGAGCCCGACACGAGTGAAACTGAGCATCTCAGTGACGCCCGACGAGCTCAAGCCAAGCATTGATCACGCGTACAGCCATATTGCCGAGTCGGTCAACATCCCAGGCTTCCGCAAGGGCAAGGTTCCGCCGCCCATCATCGACCAGCGCGTCGGCCGGGGCGAGGTGCTCAACCACGCGGTGAGTGACGGCCTCGACAAGTTCTATCGCCAGGCCATCGAGGAGGCGAAGATCCGCCCGCTCGGACGCCCCGAAGCGGATGTCACCGGCCTGCCAAGCACGAAGGACTTCTCCGGCGATCTCGAGGTGACCGTCGAGGTGGACGTGCGTCCGGAGTTCACCGTGCCGAACCTCGACGGCATCACCCTCACCGTCGACGCCATCGAGGTGACGGATGACGAGGTCGAGGCGGAGCTGCAGAACCTGCTGACCCGCTTCGGCACTCTCATCACCGTCGACCGACCGGCGGCCAACGGCGACTTCGCCCAGATCGACCTCGTCGCCACCATCGACGGCAACGAGGTCGACACGGCCAACGCGATCTCCTACGAGGTTGGCTCGGGCGACCTGATCGACGGCATCGACGAGGCGCTCGACGGCCTCAGTGCCGGCGAGACCACAGTTTTCGAGTCGAAGCTTCTCGGCGGCGACAACGAGGGCGAGTCGGCGGAGATCACCGTGAAGCTTCTCGCCGTGAAGGAGCGAGAGCTGCCAGCTGCGGATGACGATTTCGCCCAGATCGCCAGCCAGTTCGACACAATCGACGAGCTGAAAGAAGACCTGAAGGAGCAGGTGAGCCGCTCCAAGCTGTTCGGCCAGGGTACCCAGGCGCGCGACCAGGTCGTCGACAAGCTCCTCGAGTCGGTCGAGATCCCGGTGCCCCCGCAGCTCGTGCTCGACGAGGTGCACCGTCACCTCGAAAACGAGGACCGGCTCGAAGACGAGGAGCACCGCGCCGAGGTCACCGAGTCGAGCGAGAAGACGTTCCGCAGCCAGATCCTTCTCGACACGATCGCCGAAACCGAAGCGGTAAAGGTGAGTCAGGACGAGCTCACCCAGTACCTGATCCAGGGAGCCGCCCAGTACAACATGGAGCCCGGCGAGTTCATCAAGGTGCTCGACTCCAACGGCCAGATCCCCGGAATGATCGGTGAGGTCGCCCGCGGCAAGGCCTTGGCCATAGTCCTGTCTCGGGTGAAGGTCATCGACACGAACGGCGTCGATGTTGACATGACCGAGTTCACCGCTCCCGTGACCGGCCCCACCGATGGCGAGGACTTCGTAGAGGCGAGCGCCGGAAGCGAGTCCGGTGATCACGAGGGTCACAGCCATGGAGGCGCCACAGACGCTCACGGTCGTTCGGCAAACAACGAGCACTACGGACACGATCACAAATAGCAAGGACCGCTCCATCCCGCAGTCGATGTGATCGGACCTCGCGAGGCCGGTCATTCGAGCATCCTCGACGATCTTGCGTCGCTCACGGCTTCGGGACAGCCGATCGCCTCCATCACGGGCGCTCGGGAGATTCCTCCGCGATGAAAAGCGAGATGAAAGGCGAGCCGAATTCCCGTGGCAAGGGAGACCACCTCCGTCGCGAACCGGTGGATGCTGCGCGCCGGTTGCTGATAAGCCCGCCGTCAATCGCACGGCCCTCCCTCCGGGCGGGTGCGCACGCCATTTCCGTCTCGCCCTCCGCGGCCCACGGTGCGCGGGACAGATCCGGCCGAAGCATCCGTCGGCGCGTTTCGAGTCTGGGCTGCGCTGAACGGGATCGTATCGCTGCGGCTGCACAGGTCCGACGTCGAGTGGCCGACGACGGTCGAGTACGAAACGCGCGGCTGTCGGGCGACGACTGATCCCGTCGAAGCCGCGCTCTGCCCACGGCGAACACGGCGGTTTCGCCGCTGGGGCTCCGATAGATTCGACATCAGCGACAAACTGAAACGGAGCGCAACAATGGCCCAACCGGCATTGGTCTCGAGCATTTTCGACCAACTCCTCAAGGACCGCATCATCTGGCTTGGCTCAGAGGTGCGTGACGACAACGCCAACGAGATCTGCGCAAAGATCCTGTTGCTGGCGGCAGAGGACCCGAAGCGCGACATCTTTCTCTACATCAACTCACCCGGTGGATCCATCACGGCGGGCATGGCGATTTACGACACGATGAAGTTCGTGCCGAACGACATCGTGACCGTCGGCATCGGAATGGCGGCGTCGATGGGGCAGTTCCTGCTCTCCTCGGGCACCAAGGGCAAGCGGTACATCACCCCGAACGCCCGAGTGCTGTTGCATCAGCCGTCCGGCGGGTTCGGCGGCACGTCTGCCGACATCCAGACGCAGGCCAACCTCATTCTCGATATGAAGAAGCGGATGGCCGAACTCACCGCCGAGCAGACGGGCAAGACCCCCGAGCAGATCATCATCGACGGCGACCGGGACAACTGGTTCACCGCCCAGCAGGCCCTCGAGTACGGCTTCGTCGACCACCTTCGCGAGTTCGCCTCCGAGGTCATCGGCGGCGGCGGCACCGACGACTCCGTGACCAAGAACTAGGGACAGGCAAACAGACATGGAATTCAGCAGCAACATGCCGACGGGACTCGCGGGTCCCACAGCCGAGGCGCGGTACATCCTCCCCACCTTCGAAGAGCGCACGGCCTACGGCTACAAGCGCCAGGACCCGTACGCCAAGCTTTTCGAGGATCGCATCATCTTCCTCGGTGTGCAGATCGACGACGCTTCGGCGGATGACGTGATGGCCCAGCTCCTCGTGCTCGAGAGCCAGGACCCCGACCGTGACATCGTGATGTACATCAACTCACCCGGTGGCTCATTCACCGCCATGACGGCGATCTACGACACGATGCAGTATGTGCGGCCGCAGATTCAGACCGTGGTGCTCGGCCAGGCGGCATCGGCGGCAGCGGTAATCCTCGCCGCCGGGACGCCGGGTAAGCGCCTCGCGCTTCCGAATGCGCGCATCCTGATCCACCAGCCGTCTACTGGCGACTCGGGCCGCGGCCAGGCCTCGGACATCGAGATCCAGGCGCGCGAAATCCTTCGGATGCGCTCGTGGCTCGAGGAGACTCTGTCGCGTCACTCCAACCGCACGATGGAGCAGGTGAACAAGGACATTGACCGCGACAACATCCTGAGCGGCGAAGAGGCACTGGCCTACGGACTCGTCGACCAGGTGCTCGTTTCGCGCAAGAACATCCCGGCGATCGCCAGGTAGGAGACTCGGAACCTCACCCTCGCAACGCGGCGACCGAGCGCCGCGAACGCGGCTCGCCGGGGGTCTAATTCGTCATGGTTCGACCAGTGTCGTCCACTCGGGTTAGGCTCTGTATCTGACCCACGGTCGTGTCAGACAGTCTGCCGAGAGCAGGGTTGTGGTCCCCAAACAGCGGGGCGTGGCACGGGCCGAGACCAGAAGGAGGCAGGGCATGGCTCGAATAGGTGAGAGCGCCGATCTGCTCAAGTGTTCCTTCTGTGGCAAAAGCCAGAAGCAAGTGCAGCAGCTGATCGCCGGTCCTGGTGTCTATATCTGCGACGAGTGCGTCGAGTTATGCAACGAGATCATCGAGGAACGACTGGCCGAAGCGGGCGAGGAGGCCTCCAGCGAGTTCGAGTTGCCCAAGCCGCGCGAGATCTTCGACTTCCTCGAGGAATATGTGATCGGGCAGGAGGCTGCCAAGAAGGCGCTCTCGGTCGCGGTCTACAACCACTACAAGCGCATCCGGTCACGTACCACGATCTCCGCCGCGGATGCCGTGATCGACGACGTGGAGATCGCCAAGTCCAACATCCTGCTCATCGGCCCCACCGGCTGCGGCAAAACCTACCTCGCCCAGACACTGGCGAAGCGTCTCAATGTGCCGTTCGCCGTGGCGGATGCAACGGCCCTGACCGAGGCGGGATACGTCGGCGAAGACGTCGAGAACATCCTCCTCAAGCTGATCCAGGCCGCGGACTATGACGTCAAACGTGCCGAGACGGGCATCATCTACATCGACGAGATCGACAAGATCGCCCGCAAGGCGGAGAATCCGTCCATAACCCGGGATGTTTCGGGCGAAGGCGTGCAGCAGGCCCTGCTCAAAATCCTTGAGGGCACGGTCGCCTCCGTTCCGCCGCAGGGCGGGCGCAAGCATCCCCACCAGGAGTTCATCCAGGTCGACACCACCAATGTGCTCTTCATTGTGGCTGGTGCCTTTGCCGGGCTCGAGGAGATCATTTCCCAGCGCGCCGGCAAGAAGGGAATCGGTTTCGGGGCGCCCCTGCACAGCAAGGGCGACGACGTCAACCTCTTCGGTGAGGTCCTGCCGGAGGACCTGCACAAGTTCGGGCTCATTCCGGAGTTCATCGGGCGGCTTCCCGTCGTCGCAACGGTCACGCCTCTCGACCAGGTGGCTCTCATGGAGATCCTTACCAAGCCGAAGAACGCGCTCGTGCGCCAGTACCAGCGCATGTTTGACCTCGACGGCGTGACCCTCGACTTCGAAGAGGACGCACTCGAAGCGATCGCCGATCTTGCCGTATTGCGTCAGACTGGCGCTCGCGGCCTCCGCTCGATCATGGAGGAAGTGCTTGGTCCGATCATGTTCGACGTGCCGTCCAACGATGACATAGCCCGGGTGATCGTGACCAAAGCCGCCGTGCTCGAGAATGCCCTGCCTACAATCGTGAACCATAAGGCCGCTCGCCAGGAGAAGTCGGCCTGATTTGCAGCGCGCGCGGGGACGAGCACGGGTTGCGGCCGGCGCAGTTCCCCGGTGTGTGACGCGAAGCCGGTTTCGGTGGTGGCGCGAAGCCCGTTTCCGCGGGGGTGGCGCGCAGCCCGTTTCCGCGGGGGTCCCTGTGCGAAATGCAGGACCGGGTGTGACTGGTGTGACTGGTGGGGCTCTTCTGCCACTCTGGTAACGGTGACTCCTGCATTTGCGACAAGAGGGGGCACGGATGACGCGGCGCGCAGGCGCGGATGACGCGGCGCGCAGGCCACGGGTGCGGGATTGGCCCGGGACGCGGGCGTGCGCTCGCCCCTATGCTGGGGGCACCACCCCCGATGAGAGAGTCCGATAGCCCATAGTCCAGCCGATCATCGCCGGAATCGTCGCTGCCATCACCGGATTCTCGAGTTCGTTCGCGATCGTGCTCGCCGGTCTCGCCGCCGTTGGAGCGTCGGAGTCCCAGTCGGAATCGGGCCTGTTGGTTATCTGTGTCGTGCAGGGCGTGCTCTCCATCGCGGTGAGTGCGATTTACCGAGTGCCGGTGAAATTCGCCTGGAGCACCCCGGGGGCGGCGCTCCTCGTCGCGACGGCAGGAGTGACCGGACGGTTCGCCGAGGCAGTGGCTGCCTTCATCGTCGCGGCTGCCCTCATCGTGCTCGTCGGGCTGTGGCCGGCGCTCGAGCGGCTCATCGCGCGCATTCCTCGACCGGTTTCGAGTGCGATGCTTGCCGGCATCCTGCTTCCGCTGGTCCTCGCGCCGGTGAAAGCGGCGGTCGCGATCCCACTGCTGGCGATCCCCGTGATCCTGGTCTGGCTCGTGCTCTACCGCATCGCCCCACGCTGGGCGGTGCCGGCGGCCATCCTGCTCGCCGGAGTGCTGCTTGCGATGACCGCCGGGTCCGGATGGCTCACCGGTGCGCACCTCGCCCCGCAGCTCGTTTTCGTGGAACCGGTTTTCGACCCTCTTGTGGTAGCCAGCCTCGCAATTCCGCTGTTCATCGTCACCATGGCCGGGCAGAATATTCCGGGTGCGGCCATCCTCAATAACTTCGGATATCGCGCCCCGGTGCGTTCGGCGCTGATCTCCTCAGGCGCTCTGTCCGGGGTCGGTGCGCTGTTCGGCGGCATCACCGTCAATTTCGCGGCGCTCACGCAGGCGCTCACCGCCGGGCCCGAGGCCTCCCCGCACCGTGAGCGTCGTTGGATAGCCCCGGTCGCCGCGGGTGTCACCTACATCGTGCTCGGTCTCCTTGCCGGGGTGGTGGCGGCGTTCGTGACCGCCTCGCCGCCGTTGCTCATCGAGGCGGTGGCCGGGCTCGCGCTGCTCAGCGCCCTCATCGGCGCGGTGGTCGCCGCGGTGGAGGATGCCGGGCACCGGGTGGCCGCAATGCTGACCTTCGTGGTCACGGCATCCGGAATAGTCGTGGGAGGTGTCGGGTCGGCGTTCTGGGGCCTGCTGGTCGGTGCCGTCGTGATGCTGTGGCTCGGCTGGCGTCGCCCTGCCCGCTGAACCCGCAACACGTCTCCCGCTGTTCGACGTCAGGCGCCGAGCAGTCCGCGGCGCTTGAGCAGCGGCTCGATCACGGCGTCGCGGCCCCGGAAGTCCCGGTAGGCCTCGAGCGGATCCTTCGACCCGCCGACGCCGAGCAGCCGGTCGCGGAAGCGGTCGCCATTCGCCCTCGTGAGGCCGCCGTTCTCGGTGAACCAGTCGACGGTGTCGGCATCCAGCACTTCGCTCCAGATGTACGAGTAGTAGCCCGCGTCGTAGCCACCGGCGAAGGTGTGGGCGAAGTACGCGCTCGAATACCGGGGGGGCACGGCCGGATTGTCGAGACCCGCCGCCGCGAGGGCCTCGGCCTCGAATTCGGCGACGTCATCGACGGTGTCGTCGGCCGAGAGCCGGTGCCAGGCCTGGTCGAGCATCGCCGCGGCGAGATATTCGCTGGTCTTGAAGCCCTCGTTGAAGGCTGACGACGCCTGGATCTTCGCGACGAAGGCCGCGGGCATCGGCTCGCCGGTCTGGTGGTGCACGGCGTAGTTCGCGAGGATTTCGGGCCAGAGCATCCACATCTCGTTGACCTGGCTCGGAAACTCAACGAAGTCGCGATACACGTTCGTGCCGGCGAACTTCGGGTAGGTGACGCGCGCGAACAGCCCGTGCAGGGCGTGCCCGAATTCGTGGAAGAAGGTGTTCACCTCGTCGTAAGTGAGCAGCGTCGGCTCGCCGGCGGCCGGTTTCGGCACGTTGAGGTTATTCACCACGGTCACCGGCTGGTCGAGCAGGGAATTCTGTGAGATGAGCGGGTTCATCCATGCACCGCCGCGCTTCGAGTCGCGGGTGTAGAGGTCGAGCACGTAAAGGCCTACCGGGGAGCCGTCGTCGTTGTGCACCTCGAAGACACGGGCACCCGGATGGTACGCGACCAGGTCCTTTCGCTCGGTGAAGGTGATCCCGTAGACCCGGTTCGCGGCGAAGAACACGCCGTCGTGCAGAACCCGATCCGCCTCGAAGTAGGGGCGCATCTGCGCCGTGTCTACGTCGTACTTGGCCACGCGCACCTTCTCGGCGTAAAACGCCCAGTCGGCTGACGTGATCGGCGTGCCGTCCGTTACCTGCAGCTGCAGGTCATCCTGTTCGTTTCGTGCGTTTCGTGCCGCGGCCGGGGCGAGCCGACCGAGCAGGGCGGCGACAGCGTCGGGGGTCTTCGCCGTTTCGTCCGCCGTCACATACGCGGCGTGATTGCCGAAGCCGAGAAGCCGAGCGCGCTGGGCGCGCAGGTGGGTGATCTCGAGCACCAGCTCGCGATTGTCGTGGGTTCCGCCGCGACTGCCGCGCGCTCGAGAGGCATCCATGATTCGCGCTCGCACAGCGGGATTGGTGAGGGCGTCGAGGTAGGGATGCCCGGTCGGCAGCACCAGGGTCACGAGATACCTGCCCTCGAGGCCGCGTTCCTTCGCGGCTTCTGCTGCCGCGGAGATCTCGCCCGCGTCGAGACCGTCGAGGTCGGCGACATCGTCGATCACGACGGCCAGGTCATTGGTGTCCGCGAGCAGGTTCTTTTCGTATCGGGTGGTGAGGGTGGAGAGTTTCTGGTTGAAGTCCCGCAGCTTCGCCTTCTCGGCCTCGTCGAGTCCGGCTCCGGCGAGAGTGAACTCCGAGTGATAGCGCTCCACCAGGTAGCGGGATTCGGCATCGAGGCCGAGCACGGCGAGTTGGTCGTGAATTGTCGTGATTCGCCGGTAGAGCCGGGGATCGAGTCTGATCGCGTCGGAGTGGGCGGCGAGCAGGGGAGCGATCTCTTCCTCGAGGTCGTTGGTGAAGTCGGTGCTGTCGGCCGAACTCTTGTTGAAAAAGACCACCGCGACACGCTCAAGGGTCTGGCCGGACTTCTCCAGTGGAATCATCGTGTTCTCGAAGGTGGGCTGCTCGGTTCCGGAGGTGATCACCGCGATCTCGGCGAGCTGCTCCTCGAAACCGCGGTCGAAAGCGGGACGGTAGTGGTCATCCCTGATGTCCGCGAAGGGCGGCAGGCCGTAGGGGAGAGTACTGGGCGCGAAGAAGGGATTCTGTTCAGCCATTGCTTCAGCCTAAGCGCGCACATGCAGTCCGCCGACATCCGGAAACGGGATGCCCGGTGTCCGGCTACGCTCGGGTCGACCGGGCGCCCCGTCGGTCAGTCCGTCAGTCGGTCGGCGCGACTACAAAAACCTCGCCACCGGAAAAGCGGATGACCGTGCCATCGTCGAGCTCGACGACCGGGTTGCCCTCGAGCCAGGTGAGCGTCCACCGCAACAGGCTCGTGTCGATGCCCCGAAGCTCGGCTTCGACCGCCCGCACTGCGTCGACTACAGGCTGCGGGAGACGCGCGGGAGGCTCGGCACCAACGGCCCAGCGTGTTCCCATCTGCATGATCAGCCCTCCGCCTTCGCTGCGACGCTTTCGGCGAGCACAACATCGCTCACCGCGATCTCGGGCGCCTCGATGAAGTCGATGGTAGCAATCCTGCCCACGTCCCGCAGGTCATCGAGGGCGAGCCGAAGCTGGGCCGGCCCGCTGATGGTCGCGGATGTCACATCCGCCTTCTGCGATGCCTTCGCGTCGGTCTTCGCGCGGCGGATGCCGATGAGCGCCTCGCCGACGAGGGCAAGCAGACCGGTGGGTTGGGCCTCGGTCGGCGCGGTGGGCCACGGTGTGATGTGCACGGAGCCGTCGTGGGTCCACGACCAGACTTCCTCCGTCGCGAAGGGGATGAACGGCGCAAACAGGCGAAGCATCACCTCGAGTGCGGTGCGAAGGGCGGTGACTGCGGAAGCCTGGCCCTCGGGCGAGTCGACCGAATAGACACGTTCTTTCACGAGTTCGAGGTAGTCGTCGCAGAAGATCCAGAAGAACTTCTCGGTCACCTCGAGCGCCTTCGCGTGATCGAAGGAATCGAAGGCCGCGGTCGCGGTCGCGACGACTGTCGACAGTTCGGCGAGCATGTCGACGTCGAGCGGGTTCACGGCCGGGCCGGCGAACTCGTCGGCCGGAAGGGGAAAGCCGTACACGAACTTCGCTGCGTTCAGCACCTTGATCGCGAGCCGTCGTCCGATCTTGATCTGCTTGGGATTCTGCGGGTCGAAGGCCGCGTCCGTTCCCAGCCGGCTCGACGCCGCCCAATAGCGCACCGCATCCGACCCGTGCTCTTCGAGCATTCCGGCGGGGGTGACCACGTTGCCCTTGGACTTCGACATCTTCTTTCTGTCGGGGTCCACGATGAATCCGGAGATTCCGGCGTTCTTCCACGGCACGCTGTGATTTTCCAGTTCCGCGCGCAGGATCGTGGAGAACAGCCAGGTGCGGATGATGTCCTGCCCCTGGCTGCGCAGCGAGTAGGGAAAGACAAGGTCGAACAACTCCGGGTCCCGTTCCCAGCCACCCGCGATCTGCGGGGTGAGTGAGGACGTGGCCCAGGTGTCCATGATGTCGACTTCGCCGATGAACCCCCCGGGCACGCCGCGTCGGCTCTCGTCGAATCCGGGGGCGGGGGCGGATGCTGGGTCGATTGGCAGGGCATCCTCGCTCGGCACGATCACCGTGCCCTTCTCGCCCTCGGCATCCAGTTCATACCAGACTGGGATCGGCACGCCGAAGAATCGCTGGCGGGAGATGAGCCAGTCGCCGGTGAGGCCGTTGACCCAGTTGTCGTACCGTACCCGCATGAAGTCTGGGGCGAAAGCAACCTCGCGACCGCGCTCGAGCAGGGTGTCGCGCAGGGTTTCGTCGCGGGCTCCGTTGCGGATGTACCACTGGCGAGTCGACACGATCTCGAGCGGCTTATCGCCCTTTTCGTAGAACTTCACGTTGTGCATGATCGGCTTCGGGTCGCCGATCATCTCCCCGCTGGCCTTCAGGAGTTCCACGGTCTTCGCCTTCGCGCTGAAAACGGTCTTGCCCGCCAATTCGGCGTAGGCCGCGAGCGGACCGTCCCCGGTGACCGCCTCGGGCGCATCGGCCACGAGGCGTCCGTCGCGGCCGATGATTGTGCGATTCGGGAGGTCGAGTTCCCGCCACCAGACCACGTCGGTGACGTCGCCGAAGGTGCACACCATCGCGATGCCCGAACCCTTGTCCCGTTCGGCGAGGTGGTGCGCGCGGACGGGAACCTCTACGCCGAACAGGGGAGTGGTCACGGTGGTGCCGAAGAGTTGCTGGTATCGCTCGTCATCCGGATGCGCCACCAGCGCCACGCAGGCCGCCAAAAGTTCGGGGCGGGTGGTTTCGATGAAGACCTCGGAGTCTGCTGCATGGAACGCGAGTCGGTGGTACGCGGCCGGCTGCTCCTTGTCTTCGAGTTCGGCCTGGGCCACGGCGGTGCGAAACGTGATGTCCCACAGTGTCGGGGCATCCGCCTGGTAGGCCTCACCGCGCGCGAGATTTCGCAAAAAGGCGCGCTGGGCCGCCGTCCGGGCTTCGTCGCCGATAGTGCGGTAACTCTGTGTCCAGTCGACGCTGAGGCCGAGCTTGCGCCAGACGTCTTCGAACTGCTTCTCGTCTTCGAGAGTGAGGCGCTCGCACAACTCGATGAAGTTGCGGCGGGAGACCGGCAGCTGGTCTGCAGTCTTGGACGATGCGCGAGACCCGTCCGATGCAGTGCCGCCCTCGAGCGGCGGGGTGAATGCGGAGTCGTAGGAGAGGGTCGGGTCGCACCGCACGCCGTAGTAGTTCTGTACGCGGCGTTCGGTGGGCAAGCCGTTGTCGTCCCAGCCCATCGGGTAGAAGAGGTTCTTGCCGCGCATGCGCTGGTACCGCGCGATGAGGTCCATGTGCGTATAGCTGAAGACGTGCCCGATATGCAGGCTTCCGGATGCCGTGGGCGGCGGGGTGTCGATGGAGAAGACATTGTCTGTGGTCGCGTTTGCCCGGTCGAACCGGTGCGTGCCAGCGGTCTCCCACGCCGCGTCCCATTTGGCTTCGAGCCCTTCGAGGGCCGGCTTGTCTGGGATCGCACTTCGCGAGTTTTCGGACGCCATGGCGTTCTCCGATTCTGTATAGACGGCACCGAGTCGATGAAGAGGTACCTGAATGTGTGGGTAGGCCAATTCTACAGGCGGGCTATCCGAGGGGTCGTGGCCGCGACTTGCGCTGCCAGCTGATGAGGCCACCCGCTGCTCAGACCACTAACTGACGCGACAGCAACTCCGCGAGCGCTGGACTCTTGCTCGGCATCGGTCGAAGGATCTGCATCGGGTCTTCGCTCACGGGAGGTTTCAGCCAGTATTCGGCGCCATCCCTAAGAATCTGCCAGCCATTGTTGTGTACGAGCAGGTGGTGGAACCGGCACAGCAGAATCCCATCGGCGATATCGGTGCGGCCCTGGTCGCGATGCCAGAGCACGATGTGATGGGCCTCGCACCAGGAGGGCGGCCGATCACAACCGGGGAAGCAGCATCCGCCGTCTCGGGCCGCGAGGCCGGTGCGCTGTCGGGACGTGAAGAGACGGCTGTCACGGCCCACGTTGATGCACTGGCCATTATCATCGAACTCTACGCCGACGATGCCGTTCTCGCAGATGTAGCGGCTGACGGTCTCGAAGGCGACAGCATCCGCAGTTCCCTCGATGTAGCCGTGGCCCGACTCCGCTCGCATCGCCCTTTCGGTTACGAGAACCCGCACAGCAGGCCGCCTACCTCCAAAGAGAGTTCCTGGGTCGGCATCCACCGCGATGCGGACCATCGCGACGAGGGCATCTGCCATCACCTGTTCGTCCGTGCGTGGATCAGCACTCGTCTGATTTACGCTACCCACCTCCGTCGAATCGACGAATCGAGGCCCACCGCGTCGTGGGCTCATCACGTCGTCAAGGGCGGCGAAGATCACCCGGCCACTCTCAGGGTCGAGCACTCCAGACAACGCGTACATGCCATCGCTCCTGATCCACCGTTTCACGCAGCGATCGTCGCGCTGTTGCTTCTCTCGTCGGGCGATGCTCTCTTCATCAATACCGTTTCGCACTTCGCGGGCCCTGCGAAAGAGCTGGTCGACCGTCAGCCCTGGCGCGTCGAGGAGGAGCGCGTTTGTGGCCTCTGCCAACCTGTCGCCGGTGATGGCCGTGTCAGTGTCTCCGAGGCCGCGACGGATGGCGTCCGCAGCATCCGTCGTGACGGTGGAGGCAGAGATTGCCGCGACGAGCGAGGCCTGCCATGGAACGGCGCCGGCGGGACGCTCGCCGGTCGATTCCGCCTCTGCCGCAGCGACCTCCGACAGAAGTGATCCCACCCGCACGAGCTTGCTCGCCTCGGCCCGGGACAGCTGCGTGAGGGATTGCACGAGTGCTTCTGTGCTGGTGAACCCCCTGCGTTGCGCGAGTCCAGCGAAGCCGAGCTCGCGGCGAGACCGACGGGCCAACTCGCCGGCAACAGCCACCGCGTAGAGATCGAGATAGCGACGATGAGCGGAAATCTGTTCGTTAGCCGAGACAAGCGCATCGTCATCGAGCCGGCGGAGCGCCTCGTGATCCACGGTCACAGAAGCCACGTTGGCCGCCGATTCCGTGAAGTGCAGTACGAGGTTTTCCATGCCTCTATTCTCGCACATTAGAACATATCTTCGAAGAAATGACTACAATCTGTGGATAAGTTCTTGGAGAGGGAAGGAGAAGTCACGGGTCGATTCGGGGTCGCTGTGAATCAGCCGCTTCGCTCGAGATCAAGCCATGGTCCTTTCTCTGATCGTGCGGAGCAGAGCAGGATTCCTGTCGGCAACTTCTCTCCGCCGACTTTCTTCCGCGCGCACTCTCGATTCGTTCCTCCAGGGACTTCCGATTGGCCCAGTATTGGTATCAGGCAAGACCCACACTCCGCCGAACCACCCGCACCTCCCACGGCCGCAGCGACCCCGCGACGTCCTCGACGTCAGGGTAGTTGCCGATCACGAGGTCGCCCACGACAGGAAGTGGCAGCTCGAGCGCCCCTGACGAGAAGTTGCCCACCACCATCAACGTCTCGCCCTCGAGCGACCGCGTGAAGGCGTAGAGGCTCGGATGCTGCGGCTCGAGCATCACGAAATCACCCAGTGACACGACCCGGGAATCGTGGCGCAGCGCGATCAGTCGCCGGTAGAACTCGAAGATCGAGCGAGGCCCCGCCGCGCGGTCGGTAGCCACGTTGATGGTCGTGTGGTTCGGGGTGATCTCGATCCACGGCGTGCCGGTGGTGAAGCCGGCCATGGGGGTGGCATCCCACTGCACCGGCGTGCGCGCGTTGTCCCGGCTGCGGAAGGCGAGCGACTCCAGGACCGCGGCGGGGGATGCCCCGCCCGCGACCTCCTCGGCGTAATAGTTCAGCGATTCGATGTCCCGGTACTGCCCGATGGAGGTGAATCCGGCGTTCGTCATGCCGATCTCGTCGCCCTGGTAGACGTAGGGCGTGCCGCGGTGCAAGTGGAGGATGGCGGCAAGAAGTGTCGCCGACTCGTACCGGAACACCCCGTCGTCACCGAACCGGGAGACCGAACGTGGTTGGTCGTGGTTACCGAAGTAGAGGCTGTTCCACCCGGCCTTTGCCAGCCCGGACTGCCAGCGGCCGAGTGAGGCTTTGAGGTCAATCAGCGTCAACGGCACGTTGTCGAACTTGCTGCGTGGTCCGTGGTCGAGGCCCACATGCTCGAACTGGAATACCATATCGAGCTCGAGACGCTGGGAACTCGTGAACCGGATGGCGTCATCCACGGTGGCTCCGGGCGTCTCGCCGACGGTGATGAGGTCTGCCTCGCGCCCGGAGAAGACCTCGCGGTTCATCTCCTGCAGGTAGTCGTGCACCTGGTCGCCCATCACGAAGCCCGCACTGTCGCCCACGAGGTCGGACTGCACCTTCGCGATGAGGTTGATCACGTCCATCCGGAAGCCGTCGACGCCCCGGTCGAGCCACCAGTTCATCATCGAGTAGACGGCGGACCGCACCTCGGGGTTCTGCCAGTTGAGGTCGGGCTGCTTCACTGCGAAGAGGTGCAGGTAGTACTGGCCTGTCGTCGCATCGAGTTTCCAGGCCGGGCCGCCGAACATGCTGCGCCAGAGGTTGGGCTCGCGGCCATCCACCCCGTCCCGCCAGATGTACCAGTCGCGCTTGGGATTGCTGAGGGAACTTCGTGACTGCTCAAACCAGGCGTGCTCGTCGCTGGTGTGGTTAACCACGAGGTCCATCACGATCTTGATGCCGCGGGCGTGGGCCTCGGCGAGCAGCAGGTCGAACTCCGCGAGCGATCCGAACAACGGGTCGATGTCCAGGTAGTCGCTGATGTCGTAGCCGTTGTCGGCCTGCGGTGACCGGAAGATGGGGGAGAGCCACACGACATCCACCCCCAACTGCTGCAGGTGGTCGAGCTTGCTGCGGATTCCGCCAAGGTCGCCGATGCCGTTTCCCGTCGAGTCGGCGAAGCTGCGCGGATAGATCTGGTAGACGACTGCGGAAGTCCACCAGGCGGGAGGGATGTCGATGCTCATCCGGTCAAGTCTTTCACGCGATCATCGGAGGCTTCGAGTCAGCGCCTTTCGCTGCGGGCCTCACTCTCGCCGTACGAAATCCATGCTCGACGTGCCGACACGCCAGGAGTGGCAGCCATCCACGGCGAGTCACCCGACGGGGCATGGATTTCGAACGTGGGACGACTGCGGTGCCGTAGAGCGCCCGCGGCAGGGTCACCCCGGCGCAATGGGTGGTCGAGTCGCGTCAGCGGATGAGTGGCAGGCGCGGTGTCGCCGCGATCAACCCCCTCGTGTAGTCCTGCCGGGGTGACCCGAGCACCTCCTGGGTCGGGCCGGATTCCACCACGCGACCGTGGCGCATCACGAGCACCTCGTCGCTCATGTGGCGCACGACACCGAGATCGTGGGTGATGAACAGGTACCCGAGCCCGAGGGATCGTTGCAGGTCGTCGAGCAGGTCGAGCACCTGCGCCTGCACCGATACGTCGAGGCTCGACACCGGTTCGTCGCAGACCAGGATGTCGGGGCGTGGCCCGATGGCGCGCGCGATCGCGACGCGCTGCTGCTGGCCGCCAGAGAGATGCCTCGGCCGGCGACCCGCAAGCGAGGGGGAGAGCCCGACCGACTCCATGAGCGCGGGCACACCGGCCTTTCCGCCCAGGGCATCCGCGAGAATCCGACCGACCGTCCAGCGCGGATCGAACGAGCTGAGGGCATCCTGGTAGATCGCCCCGATGCGTGGGCGGCGGGATCGTCGGGCTGACTCGGCGACGCCGGTCCACGGCTCGCCGAGCAGGGAGACCGCTCCCGCATCGGGTCGATCGAGGGCGAGCACCAGCCGGGCGAGGGTGGTCTTGCCCGAGCCGGATTCGCCGACGATTCCGAGCGTTCGACCGCGCCGCAGCGTGAAGCTCACATCGTCGACGGCGAGCGCGGAGCCGAAACTCCGAGACAGCCCGCGGGCGGCGAGAACCTCGTGCGACTCGAATGAGACGGGCGATGCCGTCCGCGCTGTCCCCACCGCGCCAGCCAGCCGGGAGAACCGCGGACGCCCGGTCGGCACAGACGCGATCAGGCGGCAGGTATACGGATGCTGCGGCTCGGCGAGCACGCGCGCTGTGGGGCCGCTCTCCACAACCCGTCCCTCGGTCATCACCAGCAGGTGGGACGCCAACCGGCTCACCACCGCCAGGTCGTGACTGATCAGCAGGATGGCTGCACCGCCGTCCTTCAGGCTCTCGAGCAGGTCGAGAATGCCGGCCTGCACTGTCGTGTCGAGGGCGGTGGTCGGCTCATCGGCGATCAGCAGTCGCGGACGAAGCGCGATCGCGGACGCTATGACAGCACGTTGACGAAGACCACCAGAGAGCTCGTCCGGCCGCTGGGATGCCCGCAGCGCCGGGTTCGGGACCCCCACCTCCGTGAGCAGTTCGAGCACGCGCTCGTGGCGCTCCGCCGCGGTGAGCGAGCCGTGCAACCGCAGCGGATCAGCGATCTCCCGCCCGATCGGACGCAGCGGGTCGAGAGCGACGAGGGCGCCCTGGGAGATGAAGCCGATGTCCCGCCCGCGCAAGCGCTGGAGCCGATGAGGAGAGGCATCCGCGATGTCGATAGTGTCGAAGCGCAGCGTCGAGGCGGTGACCCGACCACCGGTGAGGCCGATGAGTGACCGTGCGGTGACGCTCTTGCCCGACCCGGACTCTCCCACGATTCCGACACACTGCCCCGACGCGATATCGAAGGACACGCCAGAGACGACCTCCGCGGCACCGAACCGCACCGCAAGGTCGCGCACACTCACCAGGGGAGTCACTGCCGACTCCGTTCTTGCAGCGCACGCCCGACCAGGGTGGTCGCCACCGCGCTGATCAGAATGAACAGACCGGGGAAGAACGTCATCCACCAGGACGAGCTGAGATAAGTGCGACCGGCTGAGAGCATCGCGCCCCATTCCGCGGCGGGCGGCACCGCGCCGAGACCGAGATAGCTGAGGGAGGCGGCCCACACTATCGACTGGCCGATTCCGAGGGTCACGAGCACGAAGAGGGACCCGGCCACATTAGGCAGCAGGTGTCGAGACAGTCGGAACCACCAGCCGCGCCCGAGCACGCTCGCCGCCTCGAGATACGGCGCGCGCCGCACCACCAGCACTCGGCTGCGGATGATGCGGGCATAACCCGGCGCGGTGGCGATTCCGACCGCGATCGTCGAGGTGACTGCCCCCGGCCCGTAGATCACTATGAAGAGCAGGGCGAGCAGCAGGCCGGGGAAGGCGAACATAACCTCGAGAAATCGGGTCGTGCCGAAGTCGACCCAGCGTGGTCCCAACCCGGCAAGCAGCCCGAATACGAGGGCGAGACCCACTCCGATCACCGTTGCGGAGATGCCGATCAACAGGGAGGGTCCGGTGCCGCGGATGATGCGGGTATAGATGTCTCGACCGGATTCGTCGGTGCCGAAGAGGTGCGCGAGCGACGGTCCCCGAAAACTCTGGATCGGATCGATGGCCAGAGGGTCCCCCGGTGCGAGCACCCCGGGCACGACGGCCGCGAGCCCGAGGAACGCGATAAGGGCCAGACCGATCCACAGCGGCACGTGTTTCACCGGGCGCGCAGCCTGGGGTCGATCAGGCGGTCGCCGAGGTCGGTGAGCGTCGTGACGAGCACGTAACCGAGGGCGACGACCAACACGACGCCGAGCACGAGCGGGACATCCCGTTGCTGCACGGCGGTGAGCAGGCTGCGGCCGAGGCCCGGGCGGGCGAAAATTGTCTCGACCACCACTGCTCCGCTGATGAGCGAGCCGATGGCCCAACCCCCGAGCCCGATGGCGGGGATCGCGGCATGGCGGAGCGCGTGACGCCAGAACACTCCGCCGGATCCCTCTCCGCGGGCCCGGGCGGCGAGGACGAATGGCGATGCGAGCGCGTCGAGGATCGACTCCCGCATCACCTGGGCGAGAAAGCCGGAGAGCGGCAGGGCGAGGGTGAGCACCGGCAGCACGAGTCCGAGAGGTCCGGGAACGCTCACCGGGGGAAGCCAGCCGAGGGTCGTGGAGAACAGCAGGATGATGCTGATCGCCAGCCAGAAGTGCGGCACGGCAGCCGCCACGACTTCGAGCACCCAGCTGACTGCGGATGCCACCCGCCCGCCCTGCGCGGACCACGCCGCCAGCCCGAGCGCGATTGCCGCTGCGACAGCCAGCGACACGAGCGCGAGCAGGAGGGTGCCGCCCAGGTTGTCGCCGATGACACTAACTACCGGCTGCTTGAGCGCGTAGGAGACGCCGAGGTCACCCCGCAGCAATCGACCGAGGTACTGCAGATATTGGATGGTCACCGGCTGGTCGAGTCCGTAATCCGCGCGAGCCTGGGCGAGGGCGGCGGCGCTCGCCTGGGATCCGGGACCGCCGAGAATGGCCTGGGCGGGATCCCCGGGAATCAGCCGGATGGCGAAGAAGGTGACGGTCGCCGCAGCCAGCAGCACGAACGCTACACCCCCGAGGCGGAGCAGCGCCCACGGCATCCAGCTGCGACGGGTGCCTGACCTCGGTGTCCCGCCTATCTGGAGAGCCACGAGTCGTACATCGTGGGGGTCGACACCGTCGGCATCGCCCGCAAGCCCTTCACGACGGAGCGCTGCAGGTAATAGTTCTGTTGGTCGTAGAGCGGCAGGATGTAGAAGCCGTTCAGCACGATCTCCTGCGCCTGCCGGTAGAGCGACAGACGCTCCGCGGCATCCGAGGACTCTGCCGCCCTGGCCAGCAACGCGTCGAGCGCCGGGTCCTTCACCTGGGAGTGGTTGGCGAAATAGCCGCTCGGGGCCGGCACTGTGCCCGCCGAGTCGAATAGGATTCGCAGCACATCGGGGCCGACCTTCGTGTAGGGCGCACTGACCAGGTTGTACTGGTTCGCGCCGAGCGCGTCGTACCAGCCGGACAGGTCCATCGGCTTGAGGTCGACCTTGAAACCGGCTTGCTTCGTGGTGGCCTGCAGTTGTTCGAACAGGGACTGCTCCGCCGGGATCGACTGGTTGGTGCTCACCGGGAAGGTGAGCTCGAGCACGGCACCGTTCCGGGTGCGGTAGCCCTCGGAATTCTTCGTCGACCAGCCCGCCTCATCGAGGAGTTTCGCCGCCGACTTCTGGTCGTAGCCGAACACGGCGGGTTTCGAGAGTCCCGTCTTCTCCACGCTGGACAGCGCCGAGTACGAGCGCTTCGCCGTGCCGAAGAACAGGCTCGTGACGGCGTCGTTCACGTTCGCCGACCGGATGAACGCCTCGCGAACCCGCGCATCGTCGAAGGGCGCGACGCTGGAGTTCAGTTCGATTCGATTGGATGCCCCGGGGCGCGGTGCGTCGATGGCGATGAGTCCCGTGGCTTTCTTGGCGGCGACAAGAGTGTCAGGCTGCACGTTGTCGATCACATCGACGGTGCCGGCCTGCAGCGCGGCGTAGCGCGACGCCGAGTCGGGCAAGAAGCGCCAGTCGATTGCTTTCAAGTAGGCGAGGCCGGAGTGTGCGGCATCCGCCGGGGGAGAGGTGTACCCCTCGTTGCGAACTAGGCTGATCGACTGCTGCCGTGTCCACTTTTTCACCACGAACGGTCCGGTACCCACCGGCGACTCGCAGTTCACCGCCGGGCTTCGCTTCAGCGCTGCCGGGGATTCGATCGCGAGCCAGGGCTGCGAGAGGGAGTCGAGCAGTGCGCTGTCGGGCGTCGCGAGGGTGAAGCGCGCGACATCCGCTCCTACCGCGGTCACCGCGGTGACTTTGAGCAGGGCCAAATAGCCGGTGGAGGATCCGGTGGCCGGGTCCTGTAGATGCGCAACATTGGCCGCGATCGCCTGGGGGGTGAGGGCGGTGCCGTCGGTGAACTTCACGTTCTTCTTGAGCGTGAAGTCCCAGCTGAGACCGTCGGCGGATTCCGTCCACTTGGTCGCGAGCCAGGGGATGATCGCGCCAGCCGCGTCTTTCGAGACGAGGGATTCGAGGTACTGCGTGGCGATGAGTGCCTGCGGGTAGTTGCCCCCGACGTGCGGGTCGAGGCAGTCCGGTTCGGCGTCCCCCGTCGCATAGACGAGAGTTCCACCGCTCACCGGCTTCGTGCCGGCCGGTTTCGAGACCGCGCTGCAGGCGGTGGCGAGCAACGCCACTGCGAGAACGATTGAGGTGGGGGCGATGACACGTTTCACAGCGGCGACTTCCTCGGCAGTATTGTTGGACTCGATCCAGTATCACACCGAATTTGGGCCCCACTATCGGGAGGAGCCATGGCCGTCCCGCGCTCCGGTTCCGTCGGTCGCCCGCGCACCTCATCCCGCGCTGTGATCGAGGATGCCGCCGCCGAACTCTTTCTCGAGAACACCTACGCGTTGACGACGATCGAGCAGATCACTCAGCGTGCCGGCGTCAGCCGAAACACCTTTTTCAACTACTTCGGCGCCAAGAGCGACCTTCTTTGGGTGGAGTTGGATGCCGCGATCGACCGGCTCGCACTCGAACTGCAGTCGGTACCGCACGACCGACCCGCGCTGGAAGAGGTGCGCGCAGCGACGCTGCGGGTGGTCGCCGATATCGGGGTCGATCGGGTTCCCCTCGCCCTCACCCAGGATGACGTGATGGGAACCACGGAAGAGACCCGGGTGTCCGGTCTCGTTCGGCTCGCTCGGCGCTCAGACCTGATCGCCGGGTTCCTCGCGAGACAGTTGCACCGTGCCTCGGACGACCTGCTCGTGCTCAGCGCCGCAAATGCCCTTTCCGGTGCGATCTCGGCTGCCTGGACCGTTTGGGCACGCGACGGGATCGGTCGCCGACCCCTCGCCGCGTATATGTCCGAGGCTTTCGACGTCGTCTCGACCGGGCTTACCGTGTCGTTGGTCGAGTAGGTCGCGTAGCGACCGTATCGAGACCGGTGGGTGTCGTTGGTCGAGTAGGTCGCGTAGCGACCGTATCGAGACCGGTGGATAACTTCTGCAGACTTTTCCCTCGTGCAGCACTCTTTCAGCGTGCCCCATATGTATATTCTCGAGTGCGCGGACAATTCCCTCTACGTCGGCAGCACTATCGACCTCGAAAGACGCCTTTCGCAGCATGCTGCTGGCGAGGGCGCGGCCTACACGCGGCGTCGCCGTCCGGTGCGACTGGTATTTGCGGAGGAGTTCGCTCGGATCGACGAGGCCTTTGCGCGCGAGAAGCAGGTGCAGGGCTGGAGCCGGGCAAAGCGGATCGCGCTTATTGAGGGCCGCTTTGACCGGTTGAACGGCCTCAGCCGGAAGCCGCCGCGAAGATCGCCGTTGGTCGAGTAGGTCGCGAAGCGACCCTATCGAGACCGGCTGGTGTCGTTGGTCGAGTAGGTCGCGTAGCGACCGTATCGAGACCGGCTGGGCAGGGGTGCGCGGGTCTCGATACGCGCGACAGACCGCGCTACTCGACCAGCGGGGCGGGGCGGGCAGGTCTCGATACGCGCGCGGGGCGCGCTACTCGACCAGCGGGGCGGGGCGGGCAGGTCTCGATACGCGCGGCAGACCGCGCTACTCGACCAGCGGGGCGGGGCGGGCGGGTCTCGATACGCGCGGCAGACCGCGCTACTCGACCAGCGTGACGTTAGACCCTGTACGGGAGTTGCGTCGGCGGCGCAGAATTGCTGCCATGGGACAATGGATGAAACGCAAACGGCCCGAGCCCGCACAGGTCGCGCTGATCTCGGTGCTCGCCGCCTGGACTCTCGCCTGGAAAGGCGCCTCGCTCTGGCATGCGGCGAAGGATGACAGCAAGCCGTGGTTCGTCGCGCTGCTGCTCAGCAACACCGCGGGTCTTCTCGATGCGCTCTACATCTTCCGGGTGAGTCGCACGCGACGACATGCGGTCGAGGACGCGCGCAGCGACGAGGACCATCCGCAGCAGACCCCCAGCCCTACCGACTGAGCATCACGCGACGACGAGTGACGGCTCGTCTGGTGTCGACAGCGACAGCAGTGCCTCTTCGATGTGCTCGCTTTCGCGCAGGGCCGCCTCGATGCGGCGCAGCGAATAGGCCACATGAGTCTCCGTCTCGTCACCGACGATGTCGACGGATGCGACGAGGAACACCGTGCCAGGACCCACGAATTCGAGATGCAGGTAGGTCACCCGCTCGATCTCGGCGCGGGCGAGCAACCCGGACAGCACTTCGTTTCGCAGCCGGGCATCCGGAGTCTCGCCGAGAAGAAAACGGCGATTGCGATCGATGAGCACGATCGCGACGATGCCGAGAAGGACTCCGACCAGGACCGAGCCGGCGGAGTCGAAAATCGCCAACCCGGTGAGCTGGTGCAACAGGATGCCGAGGAATGCGATGACGAGACCGCCGAGAGCCGCGGCATCTTCGGCGAAGACTGCGCGCAGGGTGGCGTTGGAGCTTGTGAGGGCGTAGCGACCGGTGCTGGTACCCCGATTCTTGCCGCCGGCCCGAGCTTCGCGGAAGGCCTGCCTGAACGAGATGCCCTCCAGCACGAAGGCCACGGCGAGCACCGCGTAGGCGATACCGAAGTTGGAGACATCCTCCGGTGCGAGCAGCTGTTGGATGCCGCGCCAGATCGACACGACAGCGCCGGCGCTGAAGATCCCGAAGGCCGCGAACATCGACCAGATGTACGCCTCACGGCCGTAGCCGAGCGGATGCCGCTCGTCGCGTCGCTTCCCCGACCGGCGATCGGCGATCAGCAGGAAGATCTCGTTGCCGAAGTCGGCCCAGGAGTGTGCGGCCTCGGCGACCATCGAGGCTGACCCGGTGATCGCCGATGCGACGGATTTGGCGATGGCCACCAGAAGGTTGGCGCCGAGCGCGATCAGGACAGTACGGGATGCGCCCGCGGCTGCGGTCGGCACGGGTTCGGTCACCGATTCAGTCTGTCACCTCGGCTAGAATCGTTCGCAACGACATCGATCCGGCCATCACCGGGGAGTCTTCGGAAGAGCGGCAGCCGACCACGGAACGCAGCCGGGTAGAACCGAACGGGACTGGCCCGTCATCGCCAACGAACAAGCGGTCGTCCTTCACCGGACGGCAAGCGGGGTGGTACCGCGGGATCCGGATGGACAACGGATCACGTCCTCGTCCAGTTGAACCTGCGACCTGGAGACCCATGACCTACCCCCTGACCACCGGTGATGTGGATGACACCGAAGGCGTGAGTGCCTCCCCGGATTTCCCGGCGATCGAGAACGGCATCCTCGCCTTCTGGAAGAATGACGACACCTTCGCGGCGTCAGTGGCGCAGCGCGAAGGCTGCGACGAGTGGGTCTTCTACGACGGTCCACCCTTCGCGAACGGCCTCCCTCACTACGGGCATCTGCTCACCGGCTATGCGAAGGATCTCTTCCCGCGGTACCAGACCATGCGCGGCAAGCTCGTGCACCGCCGATTCGGCTGGGACACCCACGGTCTTCCCGCCGAACTCGAGGCCATGCGCCAGCTCGGCATCACCGAGAAGCGCCAGATCGAGGAGATGGGCATCGCGGCCTTCAACGAGAAGGCGCGCGAGTCAGTGCTCGAATACACCCGCGAGTGGGAGGACTACGTCACCCGGCAGGCGCGCTGGGTCGACTTCGAGCACGACTACAAGACCCTCGACCTGAGCTACATGGAGTCGGTGATCTGGGCGTTCAAGCAGTTGTACGACAAGGGCCTGGCCTATGAGGGCTTCCGCGTGCTCCCGTACTGCTGGCACGACGAGACGCCGCTGTCCAATCACGAGCTGCGGATGGATGACGACGTCTACCGCATGCGGCAGGACCAGTCGGTCACAGTCACATTCCCGCTCGACGGACCGAAAGCGGAGACGCTCGGCCTGACCGGCGTGAAGGCTCTCGCCTGGACCACGACACCGTGGACGCTCCCGACCAACCTGGCCCTCGCAGTGGGCCCGGCCATCTCGTACGTCGTTGTTCCGAGCGGGCCGCTCGGGGCATCCGACGGTTCGGCGGAGGGCGGAGCCGCGTATCTGCTCGCGGCGGACACCGTCGCGGCCTACGCGAAGGACCTGGGCTACGGCTCGCCCGAGGCGGCTGTCGCCGCGATCGGCCGCACGCTGACCGGCGCGGAGCTCGGCGGGGTCACCTACGACCGCCTGTGGGACTACTACGCGGATGTCGAGACCTGGGGCACCGGCACTGCCTGGCAGATTCTCGTGGCGGACTACGTCGCCACCGGGGAGGGTACCGGAATCGTGCACCAGGCGCCCGCCTACGGTGAAGACGACCAGGTCACCTGCGCCGCGGCCGGCATCCCGGTGATCATCTCCGTCGACGACGGCGGCAAATTTCTGCCCCAGGTCGCGGATGTCGCGGGGTTGCAGGTCTTCGACGCCAACAAGCCGCTCGTGCAGAAGCTGCGCGCCGACGGCCGACTGCTGCGCCTGGCGAGCTACGAGCACAGCTATCCGCACTGCTGGCGGTGCAAGAACCCGCTCATCTACAAGGCTGTGTCGAGTTGGTTCGTGAGTGTGACGAAGTTTCGAGACCGCCTCGGCGAACTCAACGAGCAGATCAACTGGGTGCCCGACAACGTGAAGGACGGCCAGTTCGGCAAGTGGCTCGCCAACGCGCGCGACTGGTCCATCTCGCGCAATCGGTACTGGGGCTCGCCGATCCCCATCTGGAAGAGCGACGACCCCGAGTATCCGCGCGTCGACGTCTACGGATCGCTCGACGAGCTCGAGCGCGACTTCGGCGTGCGCGTCACCGACCTGCACCGCCCGTACATCGACGAGCTCACCCGGAAGAACCCCGACGACCCCACCGGCCGGTCCACAATGCGCCGCATCGACGATGTGCTCGACGTGTGGTTCGACTCCGGATCCATGCCGTTCGCCCAGGTTCACTACCCGTTCGAGAACGCCGAATTCTTCGAGGAGCACAACCCCGCAGACTTCATCGTGGAGTACATCGGCCAGACCCGCGGCTGGTTCTACATGCTGCACGTGCTCTCCACCGCGCTGTTCGACCGGCCGGCCTTCCGCAATGTGATCAGCCACGGCATCGTGCTCGGAAGCGATGGCCAGAAGATGTCGAAGTCGCTGCGCAACTATCCGGATGTCTCCGAGGTCTTCGACCGGGACGGTGCGGATGCGATGCGCTGGTACCTGATGTCGCCTTCGGTGATCCGCGGTGGCAACCTCGTGGTCACCGAGGAGGGCATCCGCGAGGGGGTGCGCCAACTCATGTTGCCGCTCTGGAACAGCTACTACTTTTTCACGCTGTACGCGAATGCCGCCGGTCACACCGCGACCTGGCGCACCGACTCGACCGACGTGCTCGACCGCTACCTGCTGGCCAGGACCCGTCGGCTGATCGGGGAGGTCACCCTGCACCTGGATAACCTCGACAGTCCGCTCGCCGCGGGTGCGCTCCGCGATTTCGGTGACGTGCTCACCAACTGGTACGTGCGGCGCAGCCGGGGCCGGTTTTGGAGCGGCGACAGTGCCGACGCCTTCGACACTCTCTACACGGTACTTGAAGCCCTCACCCGCCTCACGGCACCGCTGCTGCCGCTCGTCGCCGAGAAGATCTGGAAGGGGCTCACCGGCGGGCGTAGCGTGCATCTCACCGACTGGCCGGATGTCGCGTCGTTCCCGCAGGAGGATGTGCTCGCCGCCGCGATGGACCGGGTGCGGGAGATCGCCTCGTCGGGCCTCGGCCTGCGCAAAGCCACCGGGCTGCGCGTGCGCTTGCCGCTCGCGGAGCTGGCCGTCGTCACCGAGAACTCGGCCGAACTGCGCGACTTCTCCGACATCCTGCGGGATGAATTGAACGTCAAGGCGGTGGTCCTGCAGGAGCTCGCCGACGGCAGCCTCGCCGAGTTCGGCATCCGGCGCACTCTCACAGTGAACGCCCGCGCGGCCGGTCCGCGGATAGGCAAACAGGTGCAACAGGTGATCCAGGCTGCCAAGGCCGGAGACTGGGTTCTGGACGGGGAGAACGTCGTGGTCGGCGGAATCGAACTGCTCCCGGCCGAATTCGACCTGCAGCCACGGGCCGCGGATGAGGCGCAGGCGATCGCCTTCCTGCCGGGCGGCGGCTTCGTGCTGCTCGATACGGTGACCACCTGGGAACTCGAGGCGGAGGGTCTCGCCCGTGACCTCATCCGCGGGGTGCAGGACACCCGGAGGGCGGCCGGCTTCCAGGTGAGCGACCGCATCGACCTCGCGCTCTATTTCGCGTCGTCGTCGGAGCGGGCCGGCATCCTGCCATTTCAAGACGCCATCGCCGAGGAGACCCTCGCACTGGCGATCAGCGCCGTCGAGACCGACGGGGGCGTCGAGGCGTACGCTGCGCAGCACGGGCGGGCGGGCGCATTCCGCTCACTCATCCGGGCCGGACAGTACGCGAACAGCGGCGACGTGCTCGTCGAGGTAACGATCCATGGAGCGACAATCGATGTCTAAGAACCCGCTGTCAGAAGACCCGGAGCTGGGCGACGACGCGCTCTTCCAGAAGGATGCCGACCGCGTCTACCAGGAGCTGCTCTCGCGCATCGGCGAAGGGCATCCCCAACCGCGTCTCGCCGCTACCCGACGCGTGGTCGAGTTGCTCGGCGACCCGCAACGTTCGTACCCGATCATCCACGTGACCGGCACCAACGGCAAGACCTCGACCAGCCGCGTCACCGAAAGCATCCTCCGCGCCTACGGCCTGCGCACCGGATTGTTCTCCAGCCCGCATCTCGTGCGGGTGAACGAGCGGATCCTGATCGACGGTGAGCCGATCACCAACGAGGCGTTCGTGGCCAACTACCGCGACATCAAGCCCTACCTCGACATGGTGGATGCCGAGCTCCGGGCAGCGGGAGACGCCCCACTGGCCTTCTTCGAGGCGTTCACCGCCCTCGCCTACGCCAGCTTCGCCGACGCCCCGGTGGATGTGGCCGTGATCGAGGTCGGACTCGGTGGCGAGTGGGATGCCACGAATGTGGGCGATGGCCAGGTCGCGGTCTTCACCCCGATCTCGCTCGACCATACGGCGCGCCTCGGCAACACTGTCGCGCTGATCGCCGCGACGAAGGCCGGCATCATCAAGCCGGCTGCGGCGGTTGTGACGGCGGCCCAACCGGCCGCCGCCCTTGCCGAGCTGGAGCGGGCCAGCGCGCTGATGGAGGCGAGTCTCGCGGTGCAGGGCACCGCCTTCGAGCTGATCTCAAACACCGTCGCGGTCGGCGGGCAGGTCATCTCGGTGCGCGGGCTCGCGGGCACCTACGACGATCTGTTCCTGCCCCTTTTCGGGGATCACCAGGCGCAGAACGCGGCGGTGGCGATCGCGGCCGTCGAGTCGTTCCTCGGGGGAGGGCGGCAGGCGCTCGGGGGTGATGTGCTCAGCGAAGGAATCGCGACAGCCACCTCGCCCGGGCGTCTCGAGGTGATCGGCGTCGAGCCGACCGTGATCATCGATGCCGCGCACAACCCCGATGGGGCGCAGTCGCTTGTGGCCGCCCTTGGCAGCTACTTCACTTTCGACGAGGTCGCCATCGTGCTCGGTGTGCTCGAAGACAAGGATGCCCGCGGTATCGTCGCGGCACTCGCCCCGGTCGCCGAGGTCATCCTCGTCACCGCCTCGAGCTCCGACCGCGCGGTTTCCGTCGAAGATCTCGCGGAGCTCGTGCGCGAGGTCGCCCCCGACACGTCCGTCGACGACTACGACACCCCGACCGAAGCAATTGCGGCGGCCCGGGCGTGGGCAGGGAAGGCGCCCGGCCGTGGAGTCGTCATCACCGGGTCGATCACGCTCATCGGCGACGCCCTCGTGGTCGCCGCAGCGGAAGGCTGGACGCGGTGACCGAGCCGGATGCCGCAGGCCGTGCGCGGACGCGGGTACGGCGTGAACGCTCCGCCACCGAATCGCTGCTCTCGATTGCCTTGCTGCTTGAGGCCGTGCTGGTGTTCTTCATCGTGATGGTGGCCTACGGGCTGAAAGTGCTCCCGCCCGCTCTGGTGTTCGGCGGGGGAGCGACGTTCGTCGTGCTACTCCTGCTGGCCCGGCGACTCGCCGGCGGCCCGCTGGGAATCTGGACGGGCTGGGTGCTGCAGGTCGCGCTCATCGCCATCGGTATCCTGTTGCCGCTGATGTACTTCATCGGCGCACTCTTCCTGGCCATCTGGGTCTACTGCTTCGTCACCGGTCGCCGCCTTGACCGCCAGAAGGCCGCCTTCCTGCGCAACACGCCCTCACCCCCCACCAATTAGGAGCCCCCCATGAGCACCGAAGAAACTCTCGTCCTGGTCAAGCCGGATGGCGTGTCCCGCAATCTCACTGGAGAAATCCTGCGCCGGATCGAAGCGAAGGGTTACCAGCTCGTCGACGTTAAGATCGTGCAGGCGAGCCGCCAGCTTCTCGCGAAGCACTACGAGGAGCACCTCGGCAAACCCTTTTACGAGCCGCTGGTGGAATTCATGGAGAGCGGCTCTATCGTGGCGTTCCGGGTCACCGGCGAGCGTGTGATCGAGGGATTCCGCGCTCTCGCCGGCACGACCGACCCCACCACGGCGGCTCCCGGCACGATCCGGGGCGACCTGGGGCGCGACTGGGGACTTCGCGTGCAGCAGAACCTCGTGCACGGCTCGGACTCGCCCGAGTCCGCCGCCCGTGAACTCGCTCTCTGGTTCGAATAGTCCCTCGTGCGCGCCCGTCCAAACTCGCGGGAAGGCGATAGGAGTCGTGACTCGCGGGGACTGTCGCGAGGGCCGAATGCCGCGAAGCTGGCAAGGCATGCGATAATTTGAACTAGTCATCCGGGCCGCGCCCGATTTGACGCCAAAGAATGCTTACCGGGCACTGCGCGACGAGACCTTAAGGGTTTCGGAAACGCAACACCGGGCAACGCTGAATCGGCTTCGATCTGAAAAGATCGATCCCCATCGAGAGCGTTTCGGATAGCGAGTTCCGAACAGAACCACCAAGACAAGCGAACGAAGCCAGAGCCAGCCCCAGCGTGTCACAGCGACCGGGGGCCGGGGGCCGGTTTCGAAAGCGAAGAATTAGCGGCATACAGACCGAGGCCACAACCGCCGAGGTCGAAAACCGCGACGAGAGAGTACCCGACGGGTCGCGCGGCGTCCCGTTCCGGGCTAGGAGTGCACCAGCGATGGTGGAGACAACTGCACACAACACTGACGGTTCCGCGCAGAACGAGCCGAAAAAGCGCTCGCGCCTCTTCGGCTCGCGCCGAGCATCCAAGGCCACAGCAGCGCCAGAGTCGGCAGCGCCAGAGCCGCCAAAGGCAGACCCGCCAAAAGCAGACCTGCCGAAGGCCGACCTTGTCCCCTCCGCCACCGTTTCGGTGACGGAGGCGCCCGTGAAGCGGGTCCAAACGCGCCGCACGGCCGCGACGACGCCTGGCTCTGGCGAGCCTGTGGATGGCACCGCACCGGCTGGCGAGCCTGCCGTTCCCCCGAAGAAGAGTGCGCCGATCGCGCGCCCGACGACCTCGCTGCTGTTCCAGGCTCCCGACCTCCCGATGCTTGCCTCGCGATCGGGTTCCCCTGACGACGACTTCGAGGATGAGCCCCGCGCCGCCCGTCCACCCCGCAACTCTCGCAATGCGCGCTCTGAGCGCGGCCAGGGCTCCGACGGCGGCAACGACCGAGATCCCCGGGACGACGACTCCGAGCAGACCACGGTGCGCCGCCGCTCCCGTCGTCGCGCCGGAGACGAAGACCGTGATTCGGCAGGGGGTGACTCCGCGGGGTCCACACCGAGCAACACGGTCGTCAAGGTGCGCACTCCACGACCCGCACCCGAGCTGAGCAACGAGCCGACGAAGGTTCGTGGCTCCACCCGTCTCGAGGCCAAGAAACAGCGACGCCGCGACGGTCGTGACGCGGGCCGCCGCCGTCCGGTGATCACGGAGGCGGAGTTCCTCGCCCGCCGGGAAAGTGTCGACCGCAAGATGGTCGTGCGCTCCAAGTTCAACCGCATCCAGCTCGGCGTGCTCGAAGACGGCGTGCTCGTTGAGCACTACGTGGCGAAGGCCGCTGAAGCGAGCCTCATCGGTAACGTTTACCTCGGGCGCGTGCAGAACGTGCTTCCGAGCATGGAGGCCGCCTTCGTCGATATCGGGCGCGGGCGCAATGCCGTGCTCTACTCGGGAGAGGTCGACTGGGAGGCCGCCGCGGAGAATTCGGCCGACGGCAAGACCCAGGCGCGTCGTATCGAACTCGCCCTCAAGCCCGGTGACAAGGTGCTCGTGCAGGTGACGAAGGATCCGGTCGGCCACAAGGGTGCCCGCTTGACGAGCCAGGTCAGCCTTCCCGGGCGATACCTCGTCTACGTGCCCAATGGCTCGATGAACGGCATCAGCCGCAAGCTTCCCGATACCGAGCGCGCGCGTCTCAAAAAGATTCTCAAAGAGGTGCTTCCCGAGAATGTCGGAGTGATCGTGCGCACCGCCGCGGAGGGCGCGACCGACGAGCAGCTCACCCTCGACGTCAATCGCCTCACCGCCCAGTGGGCCGCAATCAGCGCCGCCCTCGAGAGTGTTCAGGCTCCCGCGCTGTTGCACAGCGAGCCCGACCTGCTGGTCAAAATAGTGCGTGATGTCTTCAACGAGGACTTCCACGAGCTGGTGATCGAGGGCGAGGATGCCAAAGCCACCATCACCAGCTACCTCTCGCAGGTCGCGCCCGACCTCGTCGACCGGCTCCAGACCTACTCGGGTACGGTCGACTCGTTCGACCAGTACCGCATCACCGAACAGATCGAGAAGGCTCTCGACCGCAAGGTCTGGCTGCCCTCGGGCGGTTCCCTCGTCATCGACCGCACCGAAGCCATGACGGTCGTGGACGTCAACACGGGCAAGTTCGTCGGATCTGGCGGAAACCTGGAAGAGACCGTCACCAAGAACAACCTGGAAGCGGCCGAAGAGATCGTGCGCCAGCTGCGCCTTCGTGACATCGGGGGGATCATCGTGGTCGACTTCATCGACATGGTGCTCGAGTCCAACCGTGACCTCGTGCTTCGCCGACTGGTCGAGTGCCTCAGCCGCGATCGCACCAAACACCAGGTTGCCGAAGTCACCTCGCTCGGCCTGGTGCAGATGACCCGTAAGAAACTCGGGCTCGGGCTGATCGAGTCGTTCAGCGAACCCTGCGAGTTCTGCGCCGGTCGCGGCATCATCATCCACCATGACCCGGTCACCCGTCATCGCCAGTCGGCGCAGCCGGAGACCCCGCGTCGCGGGCGCGGAAAAGGCGGCAACGACTCCGGGCGTTCGAACGGCTCCGCGAACAACGGTTCGCCTGCCGGACAGAAACCCAATTCGGGAACCCATGCCATCACCGACGACGTCAAGAACGCGCTAGCCCAGATCGCGGCATCGACCATCGCCCACCCACTGGCCGACGAGCGACCCACTGTCACCGCCTCGGCGCCGGCGCCGGCCGGGGGAGCGCCGGCACCCGAGTCCGGTGACCTCGAAGCACCGAGGGTCGAAGCCGCAGAGGTCGTCGCAGAGGCCGCTGTCGAGATCCTCGACATCCCGGTGAAGAAGAATACGCGCGGCCCGCGGCGGATCTCCCCCCACGACGCCGAACAGATCCTCGATTCCGTGCTCGATGCGCTGCCCGAGCCGAAGCAGCCGGGACAGGGCCGTTCGCGTGTCTCGCGTCGGGCCTCGAGCGCGGGAACCGTGCACACCTCCGGGCCCGCCGAGGGATCCGCCGCCGAGTAGCGGGCAAACCTGGTGCACCGTTAGCCGCGGCGGGGGATATGCACCCTCGCGGAGGAGTAAATGCGTCGCGGAGGGATTTACGATTCCCTCCGGGAGGTGTTTTCCCCGCCGCGAGGGTGGCGCACGGGTTTGGACAGAGGCGACGGTGCCTCGCCGGGACGCGTGAGCCTCTCCGGGAGGTGTTTTCCCCGGCGCGAGGGTGGCGCACGGCTCTAGACGGTGGCGCACCACTCTAGACGGAGGCGACAGGGCTCGCCTTGACGGGGAAGGGCAACACTCAGGGCCGTCGGCGCTCGCGTTGGGTCACGCGCAGGCCGCTGGCGGTGAGCCGCTCAACGAGCTGACGGATGCTCACCGGCTGCGCCCCCGCCGCGACGAGTTCCTCATACCGGTGTTCCGGCACGTCGTAGTGGTCCAGGTCGAAACCGCGCCGGGGGATGCCCACCCGGCTGGCGAAGTCGTGCAGCTCCTCGAGAGAATCGTCACTCACCAGGTGAGACCAGAGTGTCTCGTGAGCGGGCCACCTAGGCTGGTCGATCAGGACGGTCATCGGCCGATTCTAGACAGAAAGGTTTGGATTATGACTGCTCTCGCGCACCGGGTCGTTCGACAGCACGGCTTTCTCGTCGCGCTGGCTGCCGGCCTGCTGGTACTCGCCGTCAGCATTGTGCAGAACGTGCTCGGCGGCTTTGTCTCGCAGGCGGGTTATCTCGGCATCGGAGCACCGCAGCAGTGGCAGTGGTGGGCCGGTTATGCGGTGCAGTTTGGCACTGTCGCGGTGCCGCTGTCCATCGGGGTCGTCCTCAGCCTCTGGTTCGTCGCGCCCATCGGACCCGACCTTCACGTGATGCACGTCATTACTCGCTCCGTGCTCGCGACGGGTGTCGGAGCTGTTCTCGTGTTCCTCGCCATCATGGCGACATCGACGGCCTCACTGATCACCACCGGGCTCTTGGGCCAGATCAGATTCGGACAGATCGCCGGGGATCAGTGGCTGCAGCACTTCGGCTCCGCTCTTGCGAGCGCGGGCGAGCAGTTCCTCACTGTCGCGCCGCTGGTGATCCTCGTGGGAGTGCTGCTGAGAATGTGGCTGGAACAGCATCCCTCCGAGCACGAAATCGTCGGCATTGTCGACGCGGCGTGAACACGCGCCGCAGCGTTTGACCGCACAACCCGATATCGACTAATGTTGATCTTCGGTGTGTGCTGGGCTAAGCCCGCAACCGAATACACACCAAGACTTCTGCCGAAATCATCGGTGACAGTTCACAGAGTTAGGGTTCCCAAGTGGTTTACGCAGTTGTGCGCGCCGGTGGTCGGCAGGAAAAGATCGAGGTCGGCAGCATCGTCGTACTCGACCGTATCAAGGCCGACAAAGACGGCAACGTCGAACTCGTGCCGGTTTTGCTCGTTGACGGCGACACCATCACCCACGACGCCTCGGCGCTCGCGAAGGTGAAGGTGACCGCAGAGGTCGTCGGCGATCTGCGCGGCCCGAAGATCGTCATCCAGAAGTTCAAGAACAAGACCGGGTACAAGAAGCGCCAGGGCCACCGCCAGGAGCTCACCCGCATCAAGATCACCAGCATCAAGTAGAGGAACCGACTTCTCATGGCACACAAAAAGGGCGCAAGCTCCACCCGCAACGGTCGCGACTCCAATGCGCAGCGCCTCGGCGTGAAGCGCTTCGGCGGCCAGGTCGTCAGCGCCGGCGAGATCATCGTCCGCCAACGCGGCACCCACTTCCACCCCGGCGTCAATGTCGGCCGTGGCGGCGATGACACGCTGTTCGCCCTCTCCGCAGGCGCTGTGGAGTTCGGCGCCAAGGGTGGTCGCAAGGTCGTCAATATCGTGGTCGCCGCGTAGCGGACTGGTCTCGATACGGTCGCTGAGCGACCTACTCGACCACCGATTCATTCGGGTTCGGGCGGGCTACGGCTCGCTCTTTCCTGTTAAGCAGCAAGAGTCACGAAGGGATGCGTTGTGGCGACCTTCGTTGATCAGGTAACACTCCACCTCCGCGCCGGCGACGGCGGGGACGGTTGCGTCTCGGTCAAACGCGAGAAGTTCAAGCCCCTCGCGGGTCCCGACGGCGGCAATGGCGGTGACGGCGGCGACATCGTTCTGGTGAGCGAGCCGGGCGTCACGACGCTGCTGGGCTTCCACCGTGCGCCCCACCGCAAATCCGACAAGGGCGGGCAGGGCATGGGTGACAATCGCAGCGGATCCGACGGCGCGGAGATCGAACTGGCGGTTCCGCTTGGCACGGTCGTCAAAGACGCCGAGGGCACGGAACTCATCGACTTCACCGAACCCGGCATGCGCTACATCGTCGCGCCGGGAGGGCAGGGCGGGCTCGGCAATGCCGCTCTCGCCTCCACCAAGCGCAAAGCACCGGGCTTTGCGTTGCTCGGCATCCCCGGCTGGGAGGGTGACGTCTTCCTCGAGCTCAAGGTGGTGGCGGATGTCGCACTGGTCGGGTATCCCTCCGCGGGCAAGTCCAGCCTCGTCGCCGCGATCTCGGCGGCGAAGCCGAAAATTGCGGACTACCCGTTCACCACTCTGCATCCGAACCTCGGTGTCGTGGAGTCCGGCGACTCGCGTTTCACCGTCGCCGATGTTCCCGGTCTCATCGAGGGGGCCAGCGAGGGAAAGGGTCTCGGGCTCGAATTCCTTCGGCACGTCGAGCGCTGCTCTGCGCTGCTGCACGTGCTCGACTGCGCCACCCTCGAGCCGGGCCGGGACCCGATCGCCGACCTCGACGTGATCCTCGGTGAGCTCGCCGCCTATCCGGTGCCCGAGGGACAGCGTGCGCTGATCGAGCGCCCCCAGCTCATCGCGCTCAACAAGGTGGACGTGCCCGAGGCCCGCGACCTCGCGGACCTCGTTCGCCCAGAACTCGAGGCTCGGGGGTACCGCGTCTTCGAGATATCCGCCGTGAGTCATGAAGGACTGCGCGAGCTCTCCTTCGCGCTCGGCGAGCTCGTGGATGCCGAGCGTGCGCAGAAGGCCGCCGCGCCGGTGAAGCAGCGCATAGTGCTCCGGCCTCGTGCCAGCGGCGATGCCGGCTTCACCGTCAAAATGGAGGGTGGCTCCGGCGGCAACGTCTATCGCGTCGTCGGAGGCAAACCCGAGCGCTGGGTGGCTCAAACTGACTTCAACAACGAGGAGGCCATCGGATTCCTCGCCGATCGCCTCGCAAAGTCCGGCGTGGAGAATGAACTGTTCAAGGCCGGTGCCGTCGCCGGCTCGACCGTCATCATCGGCCCCGTCACCTTCGACTGGGAGCCGACGCTGACGTCAACGGCAGAGTTGCTGACCGCTCCGCGCGGCACGGACCCGCGGCTCGTGCAGAGCGATCGCCCGACCTCGAAGACACGTCGCCAGGACTACCTCGACCGCATGGATGGCAAGGCCGAAGCACGCGCGGAACTCATCCGCGAGCGCGAGGCAGGCATGTGGAACGACGATGAGGGCTTCGCTATCGCTGGGAAGGATGACGCCGAGCCCATACCCGAGAGTTCTCCGGCGAATGACTAACCCGGTACTGTCGCGCAGCGGCATCCCGGCAGCGCGTCGCATCGTGGTAAAGGTCGGCTCGTCGTCGATCAGCGGAGCCAACGTCGACCAGATCGCACCGCTCGTCGACGCTCTCGCCGCGGCCCACCTGCGCGGCACCGAGGTGATCCTGGTCTCCTCCGGAGCCATCGCCACCGGAATGCCCTACCTGAAGCTGGATGGCCGCCCCACCGACCTTGCGACGCAACAGGCGGCAGCAGCGGTGGGCCAGAACGTGCTCATCTACCGCTACCAGGACAGTCTCGATCGCTTCCAGATCGTCGCAGCCCAGGTTCTTCTCACCGCCGGAGACCTCGAGAACCCCACTCACCGCGGCAACGCTCAGCGTGCCATGGAGCGGCTGCTCGACCTTCGCATTCTCCCCATCGTGAACGAGAACGACACGGTGGCGACCCACGAGATCCGGTTCGGCGACAACGACCGGCTCGCCGCGCTCGTCTCGCAATTGGTGCGGGCCGACCTGCTCGTGCTTCTCTCCGACATTGACGCGCTGTACACCTGCCCGCCGGAGCGACCGGGCGCACGCCGCATCACCGAGGTGGCGTTCGACGACGACCTGGCTGGCGTCGAGTTCGGCGACATCGGGTCGGCCGGCGTCGGTACCGGGGGTGCGGGCACCAAGGTGGCCGCAGCAAAGCTCGCTGCGGCATCCGGAACCCCGGTTCTTCTCGCATCGACAGGTGATGTCGCCGCGGCCCTCGACGGCGCCCAGCTCGGCACCTGGTTCGCCGCTGCTCCCGCCTGACTGGTCACCAGCGCCAGTGCTCGTTGCTGGGAAACTCATCGACGGAGCCCGATGGCGTGCCGTATGGGGGAAGCTTGAAGACAACTGGTGCCAACCAACCCGGCAGCAGTCAACCGTCGAAAGGACACACCGTGGCCAAGAAATCAATCGAACAGGTCAGCTTCAATCCAATCCGTGAGGCGCACGATCTCGGACTCCGCAGCAATCACGCCTACCTGATGGGCTTCGCCTCGATCGGGTTGTCAATTCTCTCCTGGCTGGTCTCGCGGGCGAAGAAGAGCGACGACAAGGCACAGTCCGACCGCTGGGGAATTTTCATCGGACACTGGGCGCCGACGTTTTTCGCCATCGGACTCGCGTTGAAGTCCGAAGAGTAGGCAGCCGACGGTGGGTGCACCACCCCGGTGGTGTGTGCGCCCGCGTCCACTACTGCCCAAAGGCCGCGACGGCCGCGCAACTATGCTGGCAGCATGCCCGAGATCGCCGTAGCCGTCCGCACTCTCGCCGAGATCCTGGATGCCGCGCGCGCCGCATCCCGCGTGCTTTCGACCGCGAACGCCGCCCTCAAGAACAGCGGACTCGAGGCGATCGCCGCCGCCATCGTCCAGCATGCGGATCGGATCATCCCGGCCAACGACCTCGACCTCGAGAGCGCGCGACTCAACGGCCTGAGCGTCGGCCTGCAGGACCGTCTCCGCCTCGACGTGAATCGTCTGGCCGGCCTGGCGGACGCGGTGCGACTCGTCGCCACCCTGGTCGATCCGGTCGGTGAGACCGTACGCGGCCAGACCCTCCCCAATGGACTTCGCCTCAGCGAGGTGAGAGTGCCGTTCGGCGTCATCGGTGTGATCTACGAGGCACGCCCCAATGTGACCGTGGACATCGCAAGTCTCGCCCTGAAGAGCGGCAATGCCGTGGTGTTGCGCGGGGGCAGTGCGGCAGAGAACACGAATCGCGTGCTCGCCACGATCATCCAGGATGCGCTGGCGAGCGTCGGGCTGCCCGCCGACGCCGTGCAGACGATCGATGCGTTCGGCCGCGACGGTGCGCGCCGGCTCATGAAGGCGCGCGGCCAGGTGGACGTGCTGATCCCGCGGGGGAGCGCCGACCTGATCAACACCGTCGTCGCTGAGTCGCAGGTTCCGGTCATCGAGACCGGCGCTGGCATCGTGCACGTGTTCCTCGACGAGTCGGCCGACAAGGCCCTGGCCATCGACATCGTGCACAATTCCAAGGTGCAGCGCCCGAGCGTCTGCAACGCGCTAGAGACCCTGCTCGTGCACGAAGCCGCGGCGGAACGGCTGTTGCCCTCCGTGCTCGGCGCGCTCCGGGCATCCGGTGTCACCATTCACGGCGACGATCGCACCCGGTCGATATTTGCGGATGCCGTGCTCGCCACCGAGCACGACTGGGCGACCGAGTACATGTCGCTCGACCTCGCGGTGCGGGTGGTGGGTTCCCTCGACGCGGCGATTGATCACATCCGCCGGTATTCGACCCACCACACCGAGTCGATCATCACCAACGATCTCGGAAATGCGGAACGATTTCTGGCCGAAGTCGACTCGGCGGTGGTGATGGTGAATGCCTCGACGCGATTCACCGATGGCGGGGAGTTCGGTTTCGGGGCCGAGGTGGGCATCTCCACCCAGAAGCTTCACGCGCGCGGCCCGATGGGGTTGAGTGAGCTCACCAGCACAAAATGGCTGGTGCGTGGCGCGGGCCAGGTCAGGCAGTAGGCATCCGCGGCCCGGTAGGCTTCCTCTTTGTGAACAACGCGCAACCAAAGATAGGTGGATGTCGGTGCTAAGCATGATCGTGCAGGCGGCTGAAGATACAAAGATCGCCCTGTTCTTCCCGGCCTGGGTCTTTCCCCTGATCTCGGCGTCCGTGTTCATCGCGCTCGGCCTCATCGTCTGGAGCTTCCGCGATGTCGCCAACCGTCACAGTCAGAAGACCGGCGGCTCGGCGTCGAGCGGACACACGAGCGATCACTAGTCCTGACGACCCAATGGCGACAGTCACGCCAAGGCGCCCGAGGATCGGTGTGATGGGCGGCACCTTCGACCCCATTCATCATGGCCACCTCGTGGCGGCCAGCGAGGTCGCACAGTCCTTCGATCTCGACGAGGTAGTTTTCGTACCCACCGGCCAGCCCTACCAGAAACCCGGCGCAACCTCGAGCGAACATCGCTACCTGATGACCGTCATCGCCACGGCTGCGAACCCGAACTTCACGGTGAGCCGGGTCGATATCGACCGCACGGGTCCCACCTACACCATCGACACGCTGCGCGACCTGCATGCCGAGAGGCCCGAGGCCGAGCTGTTCTTCATCTCGGGCGCGGACGCCATCACGCAGATTTTGGACTGGAAAGACTCGGCCGAACTGTGGTCGCTCGCCCATTTCGTGGCCGTGACCCGACCCGGCCATTCCCTCACCATTTCCGGTTTGCCGGAGTCAGACGTAAGCTTGCTTGAAGTGCCCGCGCTCGCAATCTCCTCCACCGATTGTCGTAGCCGGGTGAACCGGGGTTACCCGGTGTGGTATTTGGTCCCCGATGGTGTCGTTCAATACATCTCCAAACATCACCTGTATCGGAGTCTGACATGACAGCCTGGCACGACCAGCCGCCCGTAAGCCGGCGGCACATGCGGCAAGCCGAACGTGACGGCACCGTCGATTCTCCGTCGACCCCTGATGAGAATGAGCCCGGAGACGACTCCTTCGCCGGTCTCGCCCGTCAAGGATGGGAAGCCGAGGCACGTCGTGCATCCGCTCCCCAGGGTGCGCCGGAAGTTGTCGCCGACGTGGCGACCACCCGCGGCCGCCGCGCCCAGCAGCCCGCGACCAATGCAGTTCTGAGCGAACGGCAGCCGGAACCGCCTTCCCCCATCACTCTGGGGCGGCCAGAGGCGCCCAACTCTGATGGTGCTTCCTACCGCAGTCGTGACTTCAGCCCGGACTCGCGCCGATCGGCGTACCGGCCGTCGGGGCCTCCGCTGAACTGGGCGCCGCCAGTCGTCCTTCCTGTTCCGGGCGTTCCGGCTATCACCGCCGCCGCGCCCGCGGAACCCCGAGAAGGGCTACCCGAGCCGGTGTTGACGCGTCGTCAGATGCGCGAACTCGGGATCGGAGGGTTCGTCAGTTCCCCGAGTGAGACCGATGAAGCCGAGCGTGCGGCCGCGGCATCCGCCCAGCTGGATTCCCCCCCTGTTGTGGCACCGGCGGTTGACTCGGTCTCCGCCGCAGAGCCGCTTCGCTTCCGTGACCGGGCACGTCGGGAAGCCGTCGACGCAGAGGCCGAATGCGCAGCAGAGGCGCTAACCCCTGCCGCGCACGAGACGCCGGCGCTCGTCGAGCCGCCGGCGCTCGTCGAGCCGCCGATGCGCCCGTCCTTCACCGGAGCGATCCCCGTGGCCGATATCACGGTCGCCGAGCTCGTCGAGGCCTCGCCGGCGCCGGCCGTCGACCCGCCGGTGTCGCTCGTCAGCACCCCCGTGTTCACCACTGGGCCGGGTGCGCCGACTCACGACGGCGCGGAGCCCGACGTCATTGTCGCAGAGCTTGAGCAGCACGCCGATGAGGCCCCGGCCTTCGAGGACCTGCTGTTTCCGAGTGGCCAACCCATCGAGACCACGGTGGAGCCTCAGCTTGCCGATGCCGTCCCGACAACCTTCGAGGCCCTGTTCACCGACCAGGAGACTCCCGAAACGGTTGCTGCGGATCCCGCGGCCGTCCGGGACCCTGAGGCATCCGATGACGGGTATGTGCCTCCCGTGGGTCACTGGTCTACCCAGGCCCTGATCGACGACGACGAGCAGGTGCAGGTGAACACCGTCGGCCGGGATGTTGCGGCGACAAGCGGGGCGATAACGACCAGTGCGCTGGTGCTCCCCTCGGTTCCCACCGCAGAGGACATCATGGGTCCGCTCAGCGGCACTGGAGAGATTCTCATCACCGGATCGATCACCCTGCCGAGCAGCATGGGTTCGACCGGAGTTCATCCCGCCCGCTACGATCACTCCGATGTCGACTCGCTTCTTGAAGCGGACGACCGTGAGGATTCAGAGACCGAGTCGGCGCCAGTGCGGGCGATCCGTGCCATCAGCACCAACACGGGATCGGGTGACGTCATCAATTCGATGCAGCCGCAGAAGGCCAGCCGTCTACCTCTCATACTCATCGTCTCCGCTGCCGTAATGGGCGTCGGCGTCGTCGTGCTGCTTGTCGCAGGGTTGATCTTCAAGATCTTCTAATCCTCGTGACTTTTTCTCCTCGTCTTCGCCCATCTCAAAGGACCCTGTGACCTCGACCGACCATGCCCGCGAACTCCTCCAGATTGCGGCGGTAGCCGCAGACTCGAAGCAGGCAGAGGACCTCGTCGCGCTCGATGTCTCCGGACCGCTTCCCCTCACCGACATCTTCCTTCTTGCCACCGGACGCAACGAGCGCAACGTCATCGCCATCGCGAGCGAGATCGAAGACAAGCTCATCGAACACGGATCCAAACCGCTTCGCCGCGAAGGCCGTGCCGAAGGTCGCTGGATTCTCCTGGACTTCGGCGACCTCATCGTGCACGTTTTCCACGAAGAGGACCGCATGTATTACTCGCTTGAGCGACTGTGGAAAGACTGCCCGGTGATCCCGATCGACGTTCCTGTGCGCGAGTCCGCTGAATAGAGACCGATCGGATGCCGGATCTCGAGTTGCCGTCCTGGCGGGCGGCACCGGAAGACGGGCAGCGGACCCTGGAAGTCATCGATGCCTGGGCGGGGTCAACGTCACTCGCGTCGATCGTGTCGTCGTTCGGGGGCGTCGTTCCGACCGGCGGCAACGCAGACCGGCTGGCCTGGCTCGACGGTTTCGCCGGGGCTCATTGGGATTTTCGCCGGGGGAGAGAGCGTGAATCGATCGGCCAGTCCGGACTGACGTCGGCTCAAACCGAGGCCGTCTTCGCTGGGGCGCCGGTTCTTGGGCTTTCCGGCCGGGAGAGCCCGAGCCAGGGACGTTACGACACGATCATCATGACCGGCGGGATGGTGCGCGCCTGCATCGTGAAGCCACGGTTCGCGGCCGAACTGCTCGAGGCCGGACTCAAGTGCGACAACATCCTCTTTCTCGGCGGGTTTCGCACCTTTTCACGCGAGGAGGCCGGGCTCGCAGCAGCGCTCGGCATGCGGGCCGAGGACGAATTCGAAGCGATGGTGGCCGGCCTGGAACTGGCCTTCGGACCGCTTGGCACCCCGGAGCTCGTCGAAGGGTCGGGAAGCATGCCGTTTTTATCGTGGAGGCACCTCAGCTGGCAGCTGAACGGCCTGCCGAGACTGGGTGTGCTCGCGGCGCCCTCCTCGGATCCGGTGCATCGGAGAGCGGATTCGGCCGACACCTATCGATTCTGGGCGGGGCAGCGGATGACGCACGCGGAACGATCGGTGTTGCAGGTGACGACGCCGATCTATGTGCCCTACCAATCGGCGGTGGCGATCAGCATCCTAGGACTCGACCACGGGGCGGCCGTCGAAACTGTGGGAGTGAGAGCGGAGGCGAACGACCTCGCCGAGTTCACGCAACAGTTTCGTGCGGAGCACTGCCTTCAGGAGTTGAGGGCCGCGGTGGGCGCGATGCTGTCCCTGCGCAGACGGCTTGTAGCCGCCGGCGCGGGGTCCGGCGCAACCGCCGTCCCCGATGTGTAGTAATCTGGCGTAGTTGCCTCCGCGAGTAATTCGAAGGGGGTCGACATGGGTCCATGGCGCAGCCCGGTAGCGCACCTGCATGGCATGCAGGGGGTCAGGGGTTCGAATCCCCTTGGATCCACAGAAGTCAGGATTGCCCCGCTCGTTCGCTCGAGCGGGGCAATTCTGCGATCACAGACCCGCCTGTGGCGGACCGGGGCTGGGCAGTCGGGTCAGACGGAAGCCGCACCCGGGTCGGATTGGGCGGCCCCGGCCAGCATCGGACCGGCCATCTCGACGGTGCGCAGCCCCTCGTGACGAGTCTCCAACTGGGCGACGACGAGCGCGGCGAGGTCCTCGAGGTTCGCTATTTCGGTCGCCGTCGCGGTGCGTGGGCTGAAGTCGAGCACCGACAGTGTGCCGATGGTCTGCCCGTCACCGCGCTTCAAAGGGACTCCGACATAGAACCGCAGTCCGAGCGGCCCGGTGACGAGGTGGCTGTCCTTAGCGCGTGGATCGATGCGACCGTCTTCGATGATCACCGGTCCATCCTGGGGGATGGTCGCGGTGCGGAGGTCGACCTCGCGCGCGATCTGTTCCACCTCGGGCCCGTAGTGTGACCGGAACCAGGTGCGGTCATGGTCGACGACGCTCACTATCGATATCGGAGCGGAAAAGAGGCGGGCCGCCATGGCCGTGACGCGATGCAGGGCCTGGTCCGGGATCGTGTCAAGGATGGCAGCCCGACCCATCGAGGGATGGGAGTCGGAGGGGTAGAAGGCGTCGAAGTCGGCTTCCTTGTGTCGCGCACTGTCGGCGATCACCACCTGCCGAAGCATGGCGACGAGTTCGTGGCCGGTCGGTCGCTGTAGGGGGTCGCGTGCCGTCATCGCCGAAAGGAGGTCTTTCCAGTGCGGCGGGAGGAAGTCGGGTATCACCGGATCGCGCGAGAGGCGTGCCATGGCCGACTCCACCATCGAGCCCGGAAATTCGATGGCCCGTGTGAAGCTCTGCAGCAGGACGAGTCCCAGGGAATAGACGTCACTGGCGGGGGTGAGCGGCGTTCCGGCGACCTGCTCGGGGCTCAGGTAGGCGGCCGTTCCGGTGGTCTCGCCGGCGGCGGTCATCCGCTCGATGTCATCGGAGAGGGCGATGCCGAAGTCGGTGAGCGTGGCTCGTGCTCGGGGTGCGTCGTTGCCGTAATCGACCAGCAGGATATTGGACGGCTTGATGTCGCGATGCAGCACGTTGCGGGCATGGATGTATTCCAGGGCCTCCGCCATGTCGTAGCCGATCTCCGCGATGTGGCGCGACGCGATCGGGGAGAGTTGAATTCGTTCGTGCAGGTTCTCACCGGTGACGAGGGCCATGACGAGGTAGCGCCGGCTGTGGCCGAGCTCGTCCCGGTCGACGCCGGCGTCGTAGAGGCTGACGACGCCGTGATGGTCGAGGCTCGCGAGCACGGCGAGTTCGCTCTCCTGGCGCGCCGGATCAAGGGTGCCCGAATCGAAGAGCTTTACAGCGACGGAGCGACCGAGCGCCTCGTCGGTCGCTCGGTAGACCGTCGCCATGCCTCCGAATCCGATGGCGGACTCGAGGCGATAGCGCTCCCCGAGCAGCCGACCGGCCAGGTTCCCTGCTGCTGGAACGCCCATGTACTCCACTCCCTTCCCCCAGTGTATTGACGGCGATGCGGCCCGACCTGTTTGCTCGGAGGGCTTGACAGGACGCACGAATATCGGCTCATTTGTGCTGGGCGGGACCTTCGACCCGGCGAGGTGCGCCGGAGCGCGCAAAGCTGGAGACCGACGAGAGGAAAAACGGTGCGGAGTGAGCCCGAGCGACGGGTGAATCCGCTTCACGCTGCCGTCGATTTCGGTCGTCGTTATCCGATCGTGACTATCACGGCGGCGGTCGGCGTCATCGGGCTCAGCTTCTGGTTCTCGGGTGCGCCGAGCGTCACCCGCTGGCTTTTTAGCGTCTTCGCCATTCTCGTTGCGGCCATCGAAGCGGTGCAGATGGCACACAAGTTGCGTCGCGGCATCGTGGGCATCGACATCCTGGCCATCGTGGCCATCGTGTCGACGGTGCTGGTCGGCGAATTCTTCGCGAGCATCATCATCGTGTTCATGGTCGCAGGCGGGAAGGCCCTCGAGGACTTCGCTCAGGGGCGCGCGCGACGCGAACTGGATGCCTTGCTGGCGCGCGAACCGCAGGTCGCGCATCGCATGCGATCGGGCTCCGATACCATCGAGGACATCACGGCGGCGGACGTGCGGGTGGGGGACTCGATCCTCGTCCGTTCGGGGGAGGTGGTGCCGGTCGACGGGCTGCTGGTGGCGGCGAGTGCATCATTCGACGAGTCATCCCTCACCGGCGAGAGCATGCCGGTGACGCGGACGACCGGCGACAGGGTGCTCAGCGGGTCGGTCAACGGGGTGACGTCAACCGTGATCACGGCGTCCGCCCTGGCCAAAGACAGCCAGTTCCAGGCCATCGTCGCGCTGGTGGAGGCGGCATCGACAAATCGGGCTCCCGTTGTGCGTCTTGCCGACCGCTATGCCGTCCCTTTCACCGCAGTATCCCTGCTCATCGGCGCGGCAGCCTGGATCGTGTCCGGCGACCCGGTGAGATTCGCCGAGGTGCTGGTACTCGCGACACCCTGCCCGCTCGTGCTCGCCGCGCCGGTCAGCTTCATGAGCGGAATGAGCCGCGCGGCGCACCGCGGCATCATCGTGAAGGGGGGCGGAGTACTCGAGACTCTCGCCCGAGTGCGTACGACGGTCTTCGACAAGACCGGCACCCTCACCGGCGGTGTGCCGACCATCACCCGCATCCTCGCCCGCGCGCCCTGGGACGAAGCCGATTTGCTTTCGCGCGTGGCCTCGGTTGAGCGTTTCTCCTCCCATGTGCTGGCGGCATCCATCGTGAAAGCGGAGGGCGATCGCGGACTGGCCTTTCAGCCTGTTGAGCAGGCCACCGAGGTCGCGGCGCAGGGCGTCTCTGCGATCATCGCCGGCCAGACGATCGCGATCGGCACTCTCGCCTTCGCGACGGAAGCGGCGCCCGACACGGAAGCAACCCCGCTGGAACCTGGTGAACTGGCGATCTATGTGGCGATCGCCGGACGATTCGCCGGGACCGTCGTCGCGAGCGACCCCGTGCGGGAGAACGCCCGGGACACGATCACCCAATTGCGCGCGCTGGGCGTGCAAAACACTGTGATGCTGACCGGCGACGCCCCCGCCACGGCCGAACACGTCGCATCCGCCGTGGGCATTTCCAGCTTCACAGCCAATTGCCTCCCGCTCGATAAGGTCGTCGCGGTGAGGGACATCACCGAGCGGCCGGTACTCATGGTCGGGGACGGTGTCAACGATGCTCCGGTCCTCGCCGCGGCGGATGTGGGAATAGCGATGGGCGCGCGCGGTGCGACCGCGGCGAGCGAGTCCGCCGTCGCCGTCATTCTGGTCGACGATATTTCGGTCGTCGCCCTTGCCGTCCGCATCGGGCAGGACACCGTGCGGATCGCCCTCCAGAGCATCTGGTTGGGCATCGCGCTGAGCATTGGGCTCATGGGAGTCGCCGCGTTCGGGTTCATCCCCGCGACGCTCGGCGCCGGAATTCAGGAGATCGTCGACCTCGCTACCATCCTGAATGCGCTCCGCGCCCTCCGCTCCGGCACGACTCCCGCACTCGACCGACAGATCCCCGCAATGAAGGAGCACAGCAATGAATGAGAACACCGCAATCGCCGAGGCGATCGACGTTGCGCCCGTAGGCCCCGGCAGCGTCGTCGTCGGGCACGATGGTTCCAGGGACTCCGACCACGCCCTCGAGGTCGCGTTCGATCTCGCTGACAAGCTCGGCGTGGATGTCGTGGTGGTGCGGTCCTGGAGCATCGACACCGCCCCGCACGGTGCCCTGTACAGCCACGGTTACGTATCATCGTTCGCGGAGGTCACCGAGAAGGTGGGGGCAGCCTTGCTCGCGGATACTGCGGCGATCGCCGCGCGGCATCCCAGGGTAACCATGCACCACCGCGCCGCCCTCGCACAGCCCGCCCGGCTACTCGCCGAGGTTTCGGCTTCCGCTCTCATGTTGGTGGTCGGTCCGCGCGGACTCGGAGGATTCGCCGGCCTCCTGCTCGGATCGGTGAGCAGCCAGTGCGTGCAGCTGGCCACCTGCCCGGTGCTGGTTGTGCCTACCCGCTGAGGGATTCACGCCCACGTCCGACACAGGACGGGGGCGGAGTACAGTCGAAACGGTGACCGCCAAACCGGACCTCCTCATCCTCGCGATGGATCATCGAGCCTCCCTCCTCCGAGACGTCTATGGAATCGACGGCGACCCTACTGGTGAGCAGATCGCGAGGGTGTCCGCCCACAAAGCGCTGATCTTCGACGGCTTGCTCACGGCGATAGACGAGGGAGTGGATGCCTCGCGTGTCGGAGTCCTCGTCGATGAGCGCTACGGGGCGGCCGTCGCTGCGCGGGCGAAGGACGCCGGTATCGGCCTTGCGATGCCGATCGAACGCAGCGGCGAGTCGCTTTTCGTGCTCGAATACGGCACCTTTGGCGACGGGGAATGGATGCGACACGTCGACGAGTTCGCCCCCGACCAGGTGAAGGTGCTGGTGCGCGATAACCCCAAAGGCTCATCGAACCGAATGCTGCAGTTCGATCGGCTCGCCACGGTGTCGACGGCGTTGCGGGCATCGGGTCGTGCCTTCCTCATCGAATTGCTGGTGCCGGCCACCCCGTCGCAATTCGAATCGGTGGGATCGGACGTGCTGCGGTACGACATCGAACTTCGGCCGGCGCTCACGGTGCAGGTCATCGAGGAGATGCAATCCGAAGGGATCGAGCCCGGCATCTGGAAGATCGAAGGTCTCGAGTCGGAAGTCGACGCGCGTGCGATAGTGGCCGCGGCGCAGCGGGACGGCCGTTCCGCGGTCGGCTGCATCGTGCTGGGACGGGATGCCTCGCCGCAGCGCCTGGACCACTGGCTGGAGGTCGCTTCCGCCGTCGAGGGGTTTCGCGGGTTCGCGATCGGACGCAGCATCTGGGAGAAGCCGCTTGCCGACCACCTTGCCGGAGCGGCATCCGAAACGGAGCTCGTGCACCGGGTCGCGGAGAATTACACCGAGTGCGTGCGGGCCTGGGATCGCTGACCCCGCGCTGCCGGCCTAGTTTCCGGTGGTGCAGGTGCTCTGGTCGGCTCTCTGCCCCGTGATCGTTGAGGGCAGCGCGATCGAGGTCGGTGCGGGGGTCGCTGCGGGTGATGGGGCAGCGGACCCCGAAGCGACCGGCGCCGGCGTGGTCGGCGCGGGGGGCGCGGCACTCGGGTCGGCAACGGCGGCTCGACCGAGTTTGCCGGTGAGGGAGATCGGTTGATCGGACTTCAGCGCGGCGGCGAGTGAGGCTGCCGGGCCAACCAGAGGCACCACCCGGTTCGGGTTGGCCGGGTCGGAGCCGGTGGGGTACTGCACGAAGACGATCTTGCTCAGGTCGATCCCCTTCAGCGCGAGCGCGATGGACACGAGGGTTGTCGGGTTCGTCAGGGTGTCGGACAGCTGCACGTTGGACAGCGTGGAGTTCGCCAGCTTGTAGAGAGTCAGCGGGTTGCTCAGCACTCCCTCACCGGTGATCTTGCGGGTGAGGGCGGAGAGGAACACCTGCTGGTTGCTGATGCGTCCGAGGTCGCTCCCATCGCCGACCCCGTGGCGGCTGCGAAGGAAAGAGAGCGCCATGTCGCCGACGAGAGTCTGCTGGCCCGCCGCGAGATCGAGCTGTGGGCTGGTGAACTTGTCTTTGACGGCGGTTGCCAGGCACACCGTCACCCCGCCGACGGCGTTCGACATGGCGGAGACGCCGTTGAAGCTGATGACTCCCGCGTAGGGGATGGTGAGTCCGGTCATCTTCTCGACCGACTGCACGGTGCAGGACAGACCACGGGCAAGTGTCGAGTTGAACATCGCAGTCGAGATGCCTTTGCCGCACATGGGGAACGAGACGAGGTCACGGGGAAAACTGACCACGGTGGCGCTCGTGTGGTCGGCCGACACATGAAGCAACATCGTGACGTCATTGTTGCCGATCCCCGAACTCCCCGAGAGGTCGGCCCTGTTCTGGAATCCGGCCTGGCCGGTGCGAGTATCGGTGCCGGCCAGGAGGAGGTTGACCTCACCATCGATGGGACCGACGGTCGGCGCGGCCGGCAGAGGAGTAGCTCCGGCCGCATGGGTGAGGCGGATGCCCGGCTTGATGTTCGAGATCGTGCCGTAGACGGCGACCGCCCCGACAGCGCTGCTGCTGACGATCACGACGGCGACCATGGCGGCAAGCGCCTTGGCGATGCCCCGCACCGGATGGGATGTGCGCTGGCGCCCGTGACGAATCGGCGCGTTGGCGCGCGAGGGACGAGATTCCGACCCGGCAGATCGACGACCCATGACACCTCTTTCGCGCGCCACGAATGCGGCGTCATACGAGAACATATCCCAGCCGACCTCGGTAGATGCTGAGCGGGACCGGTTTTTTGCGATTCCCGGAGTACCATTCGCTCATTGCCTACCGCCGTCACTGCCTGCCGCACCGCCGAGGAGCCTGACCCGTGCCCTCACACGTCAGAGTCGCCATCATCGGCTCGGGTTTCGCCGGGCTCGGCATGGCGATCCAACTCACCCGTCACGGCATCGACGATTTCGCGGTGATCGAGCGTGCGAGCGAGGTCGGTGGCACCTGGCGCGACAACACCTATCCGGGAGCTGCCTGCGACATCCGCAGCGACCTGTATTCGTTCTCCTTCGCTCCCGCGTTCGACTGGAAGTACCGATACGGCAGGCAGGCGGAGATCCTCGACTACCTGCGCTCGGTCACCGATCACTTCGGTATCCGGCCTCGGATCCGCTTCGACACCGAGCTCGAGGAAGCGGCGTGGGATGCCGCGACCTCGGTGTGGAAACTGCGCACGAGTTCGGGAGAATTCACTGCCACGGTGCTGGTCTCCGGGGCCGGGCCGCTGATCGAACCAGTCTGGCCGCGCATCCCCGGGCTCGAACAGTTCGCCGGTGAGCGGTTTCATTCCTCCCGCTGGCGGCACGACCTCGATCTCGCCGGCCTCCGCGTCGCGGTGATCGGCACCGGGGCATCCGCAATCCAGTTCGTGCCGGAACTGCAGAAGGTGGTGGGACAGCTCACGGTGTTCCAGCGCACGCCACCCTGGATCGTGCCGCGCGCAGACAGGCCGACCTCCGGGCGGCGATCGCGGCTGTTCCGGCGCTTTCCGGCGCTCCGGCATGCCGCGCGCGCGTGGGTCTTCCGCACGGCCGAGGCAAGGTTCGCCGGCTTCCGCAGCGCGACGATCGGTGCCCTGATTGAGCGATTCGCCTCGACCTATCTCCGCAACCAGGTGGCCGACCCGTCGCTGCGGGCAAAACTCACCCCGCGGTATCGAATCGGGTGCAAGCGCATCCTCATCTCGAGCGAGTTCTACCGGGCGATGACCCGCGCCAATGTCGAGCTCGTCACCGAACCGATCGCGTTCGTCGACGGGCGGGAGATCGTCACAACCGACGGCGGACGACGAGGGTTCGACGTGCTCATCGGGGGCACCGGATTCAATGCGACCGAGCCGCCGGTGGCCCGCCTGGTGCGGGGAGTCGGCGGAGTCCCTCTCGCCGAGGTGTGGTCGGCTCACATGGAGGCGCTTCGAGGCACGACGGTGGCGGGATTTCCCAACCTGTTTCTGCTCGTCGGCCCGAATTCGGCCCTCGGTCATAACAGCATCGTTTACATCATCGAAGCGCAGATCGACTATGTGCTCAAGGCGCTCGATGCGATGCAGTCGGTCGGCGCGGCATCCGTCGTGCCGAGGATCGAGGCACAGCAGCGCTACAACCGGTGGGTACAGGCCGACCTCGCCGGCTCAGTCTGGCTGAGGGGCGGATGCTCGAGCTACTATCTCGACGCCGGCGGTCGGAACACCACCCTGTGGCCGCATCGGGCCACGCTGTTCCGGCGCTCCGTTCGGCACTTCGACAGCTCCGAATATCATCTCGAACTCGGTTGAGAGCCTACGGAAGCGTCCCGGAAACCACTGTCGAAAAGTGCTCTTCGGAATGCGCGATCGACGCGACGAGCCCGTTCGCCTCGAACACGACCGCGGTGCGCTCGGCTTGCTCGTCACTCGACTCCACGAACAGGCTCCCGCCTGGCGCCAACCACTGCCCCACCCCCGTCGCGACACGTCGCTGCACGTCCAGCCCGTCCGCTCCGCCGTCGAGGGCGATGCGAGACTCGAAGAGTCGTGCCTCCGGGGGCAGGAGGGCCAGGGCATCCGTTGGCACGTAGGGGGTGTTAGCGACCACGATGTCGACCCGTCCCTTCAGCGACGACGGCAGCGGATCGAACAGGTCACCCGTAAAGACCCGGGACGGGCGCAGGTTGCGACGAGCGTTCGCGACGGCCCTCGGATCGATGTCCCCGGCATACAGGTCGATGCCCGGCAGCCGGGATGCGATCGCCGCGCCGATCGCTCCCGCGCCACAACAGAGGTCGAGCACGATGGCATCAGGAGCGGCCGATGCCACCGCCTGCTCCACCAGGAACGCGGTGCGCTGCCGGGGCACGAAGACTCCGGCGTCGATGAAAATGCGCAGGCCGCAGAATTCGACCCACCCCAAAAGATGTTCGAGCGGGATTCCCGAGACTCGTCGCTCGACCAGCTGTCGCAACTCGACATCGGATGACACGGCTTCGATGAGGAGCGCCGCCTCCTCTTCTGCGAAGACGCAGCCTGCAGCACGCAGCTCGGCGATCACTGAAGCCAGCATCGCTTCATCGTAGTTTTCGGGTATCGGGTTCGCGTGGGACGCATCCCCGTTTCAGGCGCTCGCGCCGATTCGCACCAGCATCTTCCCCGTGTTCCCACCGCGCATCAGCCGCTGCCACGCGTCGAAGGCATTCTCGATGCCGTCGACCACGGTCTCGTCGAACACGAATTCGCCGGAGGCGACCAGCGGGGTCACCTCACGGAAGAACTCTGGGGCGTACTGCTGATAGCTGGGGATGGTGAAGCCCTTCAGGGTCAGTCCCTTGGAGATCAGCATGGCGAGATTGCGCGGTCCTGGTTGCGGATGCTCGGCGTTATATTCGCTGATCGCCCCGCAAATGGCGGCACGGCCCCCGTCGTTGAACGCGAAGATCGCCGCCTCCAGGTGATCGCCGCCGACATTGTCGAAGTAGACGTCGATACCGTCCGGCGCCGCCTCGCGCAGCATCCGGGACACCTTTCCGCTCTTGTAATTGAAGGCGGCGTCGAAGCCGTAGCGACTCGTGAGCAGCGCGACCTTGTCGTCGTTACCGGCGCTACCGATCACCCGACCGGCGCCTCGCAGGTGAGCGATCTGTCCGGCGGCGGAGCCGACCGCCCCGGCCGCCCCCGAAACGAAGACCGTATCGCCCGGTTTCATCTCGGCGATCACCAGCAGGCCGACCCAGGCCGTGAGCCCGGTGAGACCAAGTGCGCTCAGATAGACGGATGGCGCGATCCCCGGCACCTCGTCCCTGGCGGTGAACCGGCTCGCGTCGCCCTGCGCGACGTCCCGCCAGCCCTGGAAGTGTTGCACGAGCTGCCCGACCGCGAGGTCGGGGGATCGGGACTCGATCACGCGCCCGACGGCATCCGCGTCCATCACCCGGTCGAGCTGGTAGGGCGGCACATAGGACTTCACATCGTTCATGCGACCGCGCATGTAGGGGTCGACCGAGATGAACTCGTTCTGTACGCGCACCTCGTTCTCGGCAAGGGGCGGGAGCTCCACCGTGACGAATCTCACATCGGTGCTGGTGGGGGCGCCGGTGGGTCGATTCGCCAGTTGCCATTGGCGGCTGAATGCAGTGGTGGTCATGGGTGTCTCCGTGAACGGCCGGGGGTTCGGCGCCGGCGCATCCAGCGTACCCAACAGCGCTAGGGTGGGCATACCGAACAGTCGGTTTGCCACCATATTCTCCCCGTTAGGACCTTTCGTGAATCGCTTCGACGGCCGTACCGCCCTCATCACCGGCGCGAGCCGCGGCATCGGGTTCGCCATCGCGAAGCGGCTCGTGGATGAGGGCGCCCGGGTGCTCATCACCGCGCGGCGAGAAGAGGCGCTCCGCGAGGCGGCCGCAGAACTCGGGTCGTCCGCGCTCTGGGTCGCGGGCAAGGCCGACGACCCTGGTCACCGCGCCGAGGTGTTCGAGGTCTTCGCGCGGGAATTCGGCGGGCTCGACCACTTCGTCAGCAACGCGGGGGTGAATCCCAGCTACGGACCGACCCTCGACACCGAGCACTCGGCGATGGCCAAGATCCTCGAGATCAACGTGATGGCGGCGCTGGACTGGTCGCGGGATGCGGTGGCGGCCGGTCTCGGCGCCCGCAACGGCTCGATCGTGAACATCGCTTCGATCGCGGGCATCACGTCGGCGCCCGGCATCGGGTTCTACGGCGTCTCGAAGGCCGCACTCATCTCCCTCACGACGCAACTGGCCTTCGAGCTGGCGCCGCACATCCGGGTCAATGCCGTGGCGCCCGCCGTGATCAAGACCCGGTTCGCCGAGGCGCTCTACGACGGACGCGAGGCCGAGGTCGCTGCGACCTACCCGCTCGCCCGCCTCGGAGTGCCGGACGACGTCTCGGGTGTCGTCGCGTTCCTGCTCTCGGCGGACGCCGCCTGGATCACCGGCCAGACCATCGTGATCGACGGCGGCGGATCCATCCGTCCGGTCATCTGATGGTGCCGGCCGGAACCGTGAAGGATGCCGTGCGCACCGCTGCGGTCGACCTGTTCGCGCGGCACGGCTTCGCCAACACGTCCGTGCAGCAGATCGTGGATGCGGCCGGGGTCACCAAGGGGGCGATGTATCACTACTTCCGTTCGAAGGACGATCTGCTCTTCGGCATCTACGAGCACCTGCTGACTCTGCAGGGCGAGCACCTCGAGGCGATCGTCTCGACCGACGACACGACGGCTGAGAAGCTGCGGGCCGCCTGCGTCGACGTGATCGAGACATCGATCGAATTCCTCGACGAGGGCACAGTGTTCTTCCGTTCGGCGCACATGCTTCCGGTCGAGAAACAGCTCGAGGTGAAGCAGCGACGCCGCGACTACAACGACAGGTTCGCCGCGCTGGTCGAGGTGGGCCAGCAGGAGGGCATCTACCGCACCGACATCCCGAGGGCGGTGCTCGTGGCCAACTTCTTCAGTGACCTGCACTACCTTCCGCAGTGGTATTCGGCGGATGGCCCGGAAGACGGAAGTCTCATCGCGGCCCAGCTCACCGACCTGTTCCTCGCCGGCATCTCGGCATCCGCTATGACAACAGGCTGACGAAGGAGTCACCATGGCACGACTGCAGAACACCGTTGCGATCATCACGGGCGGTGCCCGAGGCATGGGGGCCTCCCATGCGCGCGCCTTCGTGAAGGAGGGTGCCCGCGTGGTGATCGCCGACGTGCTGGATGACGAGGGCGCCGCCCTCGCCGCCGAGCTCGGCGACGCCGTGCGCTACGAGCATCTCGATGTGACCTCGGAGAGCGAGTGGGAGGCTGTCGTCTCCGCCACGGTCGCTGCCTTCGGAACTGTCGACGTGCTCGTGAACAACGCCGGGATCGGCAACATGGCCGCCATCGACAAGTACACGCTCGAGATGTGGAACTCCGTGCTCGCGGTGAACCTCACCGGAACCTTCCTCGGCGTGAAGGCCGTCGTCCCCGTGATGAAGGCCGCGAAGCACGGGTCGATCATCAACATCTCCTCGGTCGAGGGCCTGCGCGGAAGCGCCGGCCTTCATGGGTACGTGGCCTCGAAGTTCGCGGTGCGCGGGCTCACCAAGTCGGTCGCGGTGGAGCTCGGGCGGCACAATGTGAGGGTCAACTCCGTGCATCCCGGATTCATCGTGACCCCGATGACCGAGCAGCTCGACTTCGCGAGCCAGCAGGTGCCGCTCGGCCGCCCGGCCCAGCCCGAAGAAGTGTCGTCACTCGTCGTGTTCCTCGCCAGCGAGGAGTCGGCGTACTCGACGGGCGCGGAGTTCGTGGTCGACGGCGGCATGACCTCGGCGATCCCGCACTCCTGAGCGCGCGGGTTCTGAGGGCCAGCGTCGTGGGGAGCGGGCGTAGGTACTCACTCTCGGTCTGACGGGATTCCCGGGGTTACCCCCTCACGGGCGGGCGACGCGGATGAGTTCCAGGAGCTGGTTCAGGGGGCCGCGGGCAAACGGGAGGCGCGCAAGGGGGAGGACGGTGCCGAACAACTGTGATGCACCTCGCGCCAGCGCACGGCTTCTGGCCTGCCCTTCGGAGGTGTCGTACACCCAGAACAGGGTGAGGCCCATATAGGCGAGCCAGAGCAGTTCGGGGAGCTGTCGTTTGAGGGCACCGGGAATGGCAGTCGTCGATCCGTCGACGACCTCCTGGAACACCTCGATCGCCATGGCGCGAGGTCCGGCCGAATCCGCCCCGAATGGGCTGACCGCTGAGGTCGGAGAGATCGCTGCCGCCAGGAATCCCGCCGCCGAGTCATGGTACGGGCCCGTTGCATCCAGTCCACAGAGGAGGGCGATTTCGAGCCGTTTCGCGACGTCCGTGGACGTTCCGAATGCCGCGTGGACGCGCTCGAGATGGTCGCCTTGCACGCGGAGGTAGAGCTCCTGCACCAGGTGGTTCTTGGTGGGGAAGTAGTAGTAGGCGTTGCCGACCGAGATGTCAGCCTCCTGCGCGATCAGTCGGATTGTGGTCTGGTCGTATCCGCGTGCGCGGAACGATTCGATCGCGGTCTCCGTGATCTTCGCCCGAGTGTCATCGCTCTTGGACATCGTTCGCCTCCCCGCTTGTTGTGTGGCCTCCGCGTTGTAGCCGCTATCCACACTAGCTGTTTCGAACTCGTTCAAAACAATATTGAACATGTTCGAAAATAGGTTCATACTGATCTCGGAACCTCGTCGACCCGATTCACCCGGGCGTTCGGCTTCGAGGGCAACAGTGAGCAACGACAACGACAGGGAGCGGATGATGCGCATCGCGATCACAGGGGGCACCGGATTCGTGGGCGGACACCTTGCCGCCAGACTGGGCCCGACGGACACGGTGATCGTCTCTCGCCAGACCGGAATCGACGTGGAGGATGTCGACGCACTCGCCCGTGCTTTCGCCGGATGCGATGCCGTGGTTCACGCCGCAGGCATCAACCGGGAGCTGGGGGACCAGACCTTCCAGCGGGTGCACGTCGACGTCACTCGTGCCGTCGTCGAGGCGAAGCGCGCCGGAGTGAAGCGGATCGTCATGGTCAGCTTCCTGCGGGCCCGCCCCGATTGCGGGTCCGGCTACCACGAAACGAAGTGGGCGGCGGAGGAACTGATCCGCCACTCGGGTATCGACCACACCATCCTCAAGGCATCGATGATCTACGGCCCCGGCGACCACATGGTCGACCACGTCAGTCGCGCGGTGAAGACCTGGCCGGTCTTTGCGACCGTCGGACTTCGCGAACGAGCCGTACGCCCGATTCCCATCGACGATTTCGTCGACGTCATACTGGCCGCGGTGGAGGGCCGAATCCCCGAGCCCACGATCGCCGTGATGGGTGCCGAGGAACTGCCGCTCGGTGACGCGGTGCGACGGATCGCCAGGGTCGTCGGCCGGCGCCCCCTGTTCATCCCGGTGCCGGTCTGGTCCATCCACCTCCTTGCCCAGCTGACCGAATGGCTGATGATCGTGCCTCTGGTCGCGAAGGCGCAGGCGACGATGCTCGCGGAGGGTGTCAGCGAACCCGATCCGTGGGCTCCAGAGGCTCCGGCCGCAATTCGGCCCGCGCATCGCTTCACCGACGAGAGCATCCAGTCCGCGTTGCCCGATGCCGGACCCTTCGGTTTGAACGATCTCCGAGTCGCTCGATCCCTCAGGGGCCTGCGGTGGAACTCGCCCGCCCGACGTAACGCGGAGACGGCACCGTGAGCGACGCTCTCTACGTCGAGATCGAGATTCGAAGTCCGTTGGATCGGGTCTGGCTTCTCACCCAGGACCCGGCCGAGCATCCGCGATGGGATCTGAGGTTCAGCTCCATCACGCCGACCGAGCCTCTTCCCCGGGGCGGGCGCCGTTTCCGTTACGAGCGGCGCCTCCCCTTCCACACGATCGCCGGCACGGGCACCTCGCTCGGCGAGCGATCCAGGCCCGACGGAACCCGGACATCCGCTCTCCGCTTCACGACCGAGGATCGTCTGTCACCGTTGCGTGAGGGCCGCGGATACTGGCGTTACCTTCCGACCCCGGGGGGAGTGGTCTTCATCACCGGCTACGAGTATTCGCCGGGCTGGGGGCGGATGCTTGACCGGCTTCTCCTGCGGCCACTCATCGGATGGATGACGGCGTGGAGCTTCGACCGCCTGCGGATCTGGGCCGAAACGGGCGTTCCCCCGGAGTCGTGGCCGCTCTCGTCGGCTCTGATGTTCTGGAGAGCCGATCGGCCCCGCGCATCCCGCTGCCGGAGGATGCCGCGCCGAAGTCGCGCCATGGATGACTCGCCCGACACCCTTCACACCCTGGAGGCGCCATGACGTCGATCTTCGAAACCGCGCTCGGCGACGATTTCGCCCGACTGTCACCCATGATGCAGAAGCGGTTCGGTGTCGGGCTCGACTCCGGCTATGCCTGCGTCGGCACCGGAGTCATGTCACGGATCCGCCGGGGACCGTGGTGGGTGGTGCCGTTCCTCCACCTCGGCAAGCTCCGTAACATCCTCATTCCCGATGTGGGCGAAAACGTCCCGTTCACGATCGAGAATTACCCCTACCGCGACCCCTTCGGGCGCGAGACGGTGACCTTCGTGCGCCAGTATCGCGTGCGACGCACGCCGAGCCGTTTCGACGCGACGATGATCCTCAGCGATGGCCGAGTTCTCGACTACCTCGGCACCCACCAGCATCTCGCCGTCGACCTGGACATCGTCGTGGACGACGACGGTTCGCTTCGCTTCGCCTCCAACGCCCAACGGTTCTACGAGGGTCGATTCATCGGCTTCCGCTTCCCCCTGTTGTTCAGCGGGCGGGCCCAAGTGCACGAACGCTTCGACGATGTCGCCGGCGTGTACAGAATCCGGATGGAGGTGCACAACAGAGTGTTCGGATTCCTCTTCGGATACGAGGGCGAGTTCACCTGCGAGTTCCCCGCCGCAACCGACGCGCCCCAGCGCCTGAAGCCACTGCGTCACGAGCGTCGAGCCTGATCTGGCAGTCGTCGTCTGGGGGTCATGGTGTTCGAAAGGGGGAAGGGTGTGTGTCCCGAAATTCGACGGTCACACACCGGCGATTCCCAACGGTCCGTTCCCACCGGGTGCATGACGACTAATAGGAAAGGGTGGTCCATCCGGCGTTTGCCAGTGCAATCAGCACTGCTGCGGCGATCACCACGGCGTCGACGATCTGACGGGCTGAGTGACTGCCGGTTCGAGGCGGTGGTCCCGAAGTCGACGTCGGCAAGATGGGCAACGCCGATACCGCTGCTACTCTCTGCCGTCCTCGAGCGGGATGAGCATGGTGCGGAACGGACCCGCTACGGCGTGGAGGTCCCAGATGCGATCGGCGACGTCGTCGATGCCTTTTTCAAGCTGCAACTGAGGAATGCCTCCGGGGATCACGAGTTGTGCGACCCGGATGCCCTCACCCTCGAGGGCGTCGTGGAGCATCTCACCATAGGCACTCTCGGCCGGGAACGCGACCGAGGTGCCGGCGAAGTCGGCGCGTGCCTTCACGGACGTTCCGCCATTGACCAGGATGACGCTGCCGCCTCCGGCCTCACGCATCGATGGCAGGACCGTCCGCACTGAGTGAATGAGCCCGAGGGCCGAGAACTGCACTGCTTCCAGTGCCAGCTCCGGCGTCATGTCGAGCACCGGCTTCAGGTAGTCACGCGACGGGAGCGGGCTGTATTGCAGAGTGGTGATGGATCCGAGCTCGGCTGCTGCCCTCACAAGGGCCTCCTCGAGCGCGGCCGGCACCAGCACGTCCGCGGCATAACCACGCGCGGTGACGCCGCCGGCCTCGAGCTCCGCGGCCATGTCGTCGAGCTTCGACTGGTTCCTCGAGATCAGGGCGATCGAGAAGCCTTCGCGCCCGAATCTTCGCGCTACTGCCGCTCCGAGTCCCGGTCCAGCTCCGATGATGGCGATGACAGGCACGATAGGTTCCTCCGATTGATGGTGTTGCCTCGACCATATCGCGGCCGGGCTGGGAGGCTGATAGTCCGGTCCGTGGCACCGTGGGGGACGGTCAACATCTCTCAGACCTCAATCCGTTCCGAGTATCGGGCATGTCTGCATCGCCAGCAGGATGCCTATCGACGCTTGAAGGCGGACGGGTGATGAGGTGTGGTCGAGCGCGTGGGGAACATACCGGCGGGATTGTTGATCGTGTCGCCTCTCGCCGCAGTGATGGTCGCCCTAGGTTTGTTCGCGCGGAGAGTGCGACGTCGAGGCGGCGCTGGTCCCGCGATCGGAGCAGCTATGGCGGCGGACGATGAGGCCACGCACTCGACAGCCCTTAACTGTTTCGTGGAGACGCAAGCCCACGATGACCGCAACATTCCGTTGCCGTTGCCGTCGACCGACAAAATGTCACGTTGGGAGGGTCACCGGTCGGTGATGTTCCGATCACCAGATCCGCGCCGCGAGGTTCGTGCTGGCCGACTTCCCGATGAGATCCTTGCGGTTGCTGAGGAGCGTTGTCACACGGGGCCGGCTACTCCCACCAGGTTCCCCGCGGGATCCCGAAAGTGCCCGACCGTCACGTGGCCGCGTTCGTTGCGCTGGGGGTGAAGGGCGATCGTCGCGCCCAGTCGTTCGGCGGCCTCGAGCGCGCTGGCCACGTCATCCACGCCGACATAGAAGATGGCGTGAGCAGGAAAGCCTTCGCCGCCACCGATTCCGCCAGCGGCTGCTCCCCAGCTGGGTTCCGGGCTGATGAACGAATAGTCGGTCTCCTCGGAAACGGCTGCAGCGACCGGGGCTCCCACCGGTGCGTTCCACCCGAACAGTTCGGAATAGAACTCTCGCAGGAGCGCCGGGTCGGGACCGATGAGTTCGAAGTGCACCACGGAGTTCGCCATACTCCAGCCTTTCCTTCACTCGCCCCAAGCGCAACACCGTTGGTTTGTGGCGCAGGCCGTGACGCCTCAGGCCGCGACGGAGACGGGACGCGGGTCGAGGTGGATGCCCGCGATCATGCAGCGCACCGAACCGCCGGCGAGCTCGATGGTCGGGATGTCGAGCGGCAGAAGCGTGCATGACCGCTCGATGATCGCGAGCTGGTCCGGGCGCAGGCTGTCGGCTGCGCGCCGGGACAGCGCGAGGATTCGGCCACCCGGCGCGTGAAGCTCGATCGCGTTGCCCGCGAAGTCGCAGACCTGTCCGAAGTCGAGATCGATGATGACCCGTCCGTGGGCGGTCAGCCGGTCGACCACCTGCGCACGACGGTTGGGAGACTGGATGAGGTCGAGACCCACCAGGGCGAAATCGGTGGCGATCCCCATCATCACGTTGGTGTGATAGATCGGCACACCGGTCGGGTCGACGGCGTCGAACACCATCGGCTCGTAGCCGAAGTTCGTGCAGAAGCGCTCAAGGGCGATCGGGTCGGCGCGGTGCGAGCGGGCGACGTAGGCAACCCGCGACACATGGTCGAGCACGATCGCACCGGTTCCCTCGAGGAACACGTCGTCGAGCTCGAGTCCGGAATAGTCGATCACGTCCTGTACCCGGTACTCGATCTTCAGCATGTCGATCACGTCCGACCGCCGCTCGCCGCGCCGGTTCGGGGCATACATCGGGTAGATCGCGACATGACCGCCCGGATGGGTGGACATCCAGTTGTTGGGAAAAACGCTATCCGGCCTATCCGGGCTCTCATCGTCGAAGAGATGCACGCGGATGCCGGCGGCTTCCAAAGCCGAGGCCGCCCGCGTCACCTCGTCGTAGGCGGCGTTCGCGAGACGGGCCGACTCGGTCACGGCTCCCGTGACCTGGAAGACGTTGTCGTCGGCGGTGAGCGGGTTGGGGCGGAAATGGTGCGGCCGCACCAGCACGACCGCCGAGGGTGCCTGGATCGACACCGGAGTCAGCCGCCGACGGGGGAGAGCGCGCCGATCATGCCGAAGAGGTCCTTCGGGTTCTCCGGGGAGGCCACGAGGTCGATCTCCTCGAAGAAGTCGGTGGCGGCCACGGAGTCGCGCAGGTAGCGCAGGGCGGAGAAGCCCTCGATCGCGAAGCCGACAGAGTCGAAGAGCGTGATCTGGTCGGCCGAGGTGCGGCCAGGAGCGGTGCCGACGATCACCTTCCAGAGTTCGGTCACCGGGAAGTCGGGTGCCATCTGCTGGATCTCGCCCTCGACGCGGGTCTGGGGCGGGTATTCGACGAAGACGGAGGCCCGGTCGAGGATCGCGGCCTCGAGTTCGGTCTTGCCGGGGCAGTCGCCGCCGATCGCGTTGAGGTGCACGCCCGGCTCGACGAGGTCGCTCGTCAACACGGTCGCGAGAGCCTTGTCGGCGGTGCAGGTGGTGATGATGTCGGCGCCGGTCACGGCATCCGCGGCACTCGTGGCGAGGGTGATGTCGAAGCCGAGCGGGGCAAGGTTGCGCACGAACTTCGCCAGGGCGTCGGGGTCGGTGTCCCAGATGCGCAGGCGATCGATGCCGAGGGCGGCCCGGAATCCAAGGGCTTGGAACTCGGCCTGGCTGCCGGCCCCGATCATCGCCATTGTGGTGGAATCCGGGCGGGCGAGTTCCTGCGCGACCATCGCCGAGGTCGCGGCCGTGCGCAGGGCGGTGAGCAGGGTCATCTCGGCGAGCAGGGTCGGATAGCCGTTGTGCACGTCGGCGAGCACGCCGAAGGCGGTGACGGTCTGAAACCCGCGGGCGGGGTTGGAGGGGTGGCCATTGACGTACTTGAAGGCGTAGATCTCGAGATCGCTTGTCGGCATCAGTTCGATCACGCCGAGCGGGGTGTGGCTGGCGACGCGAGCGGTCTTGTCGAAGCTCTCCCAGCGACGGAAGTCGTCACGAAGGTAGCCGATCATGCCGTCGATGATGCTCTCCGGCCCGGTCGAGGTGGTCCAGCGCACCATGTTCCGAACATCCACAAAACGCGTCACGGCCGTCTCCACTTCACTAGACAGCAAGCCTAGTTTCCGACGATATGCACAGAGTATGAACAGAGGACTGAGTTTCTGGTGTACGAATGAGCAATCTGTCACAGCAGGTAGTACATTATGTTCATGCCCGCCCTGGATGACCTCGACCGCAGCCTGCTCTCCGCCCTGCGCGAGGACGGCCGGGCATCCGTCGCGTTCCTCGCGCGCACCCTGGGCGTGGCCAGGGCCACGATCAGCAGCCGGCTCGATCGGCTCGTGACATCCGGGACAGTGGTCGGATTCACCGTGCGCGTGCGTGACGAACTCGACCCGCTCACCATCCACGCCATCGCCCTGATCGAGGTCGAGGGGCGAACCACCACTAGCGTGATCCGCCAGCTGCGCGGGATGCCCGAGATCAGCGCACTCCACACGACGAACGGTGGCTGGGACCTCGTGGCCGAACTGCGCACCGAGACCCTCACCGATTTCGATCGCACCCTGGGGCAGATTCGCGCGATCGAGGGCGTGGTGAACAGCGAGACCAGCCTGCTGCTCAGTTCCGTACTGAGATAGCGGGTCTGTCTTGCGATAACGCCGGCGTCAGCGGCGCAATTCTGCCTTGCCGAGGGACGACAGGTGCACCTCGTCCGGCCCGTCCGCGAGACGAAGCGCGCGAGCCCCGGCGAACATCTCGGCGATCGGGTCGTCTGCCGTGAGCCCGCCACCGCCGTGCAACTGGATGGCGCGATCGAGGATCTGCTGCACCGCCCGCGGCACGGCGATCTTGATCGCCTGGATCTCGGTCATCGCGCCAGCGTTGCCCACCGTGTCCATGAGCCAGGCGGTCTTCAGCACCAGGAGCCGCAGCGATTCGATGGCGATGCGACTCTCCGCCAACCATTCGCGCACCACCCCCTGGTCGGCAAGCGGCCGTCCGAAGGCGACGCGATTCTTCGCGCGTGTCCGCATGAGATCCATGGTGCGCTCGGCCATGCCGAGCAGTCTCATGCAGTGATGGATGCGCCCGGGGCCGAGGCGCGCCTGGGCGATCGCGAAGCCGTCACCCTCCCCGGCGATAAGGTTGGTCGCCGGCACCCGCACGTTCTCGAAGAGCACTTCGGCGTGTCCGCCGTGATCCCGGTCGTCATAGCCGAATACGGTGAGCGGCCGCACGATCGTGACGCCGGGCGTATCGCGGGGCACCAGGATCATGCTCTGCTGGCGGTGGCGGGGGGCATCCGAATCCGACGCGGCTGTGCGTCCCATCACGATGAAGATCTCGGCCTCGGGATTCATCGCCCCGGTGGACCACCACTTACGCCCGTCGATCACGTAGTCGTGCCCATCGCGACGGATGCTCGTCGCGATGTTCGTGGCATCCGAAGAGGCGACTTCCGGCTCGGTCATGCAGAACGACGAGCGGATGCGTCCCTCCAGCAGCGGGGCCAGCCAGCGTTCTTTCTGGGCCGGCGTGCCGAACTCGACGAGCACCTCCATGTTGCCGGTGTCGGGCGCGGCACAGTTGAGGGCGACGGGGGCGAGTTTCGGGCTGCGACCGGTGAATTCCGCGACGGTCGCGTACTGCAGGTTGGTGAGGCCCTCGCTCGGGAGGAAGAGGTTCCAGAGGCCGCGGGACCGGGCCTCGGCCTGCAGTTCCCGCACGATCGGGCGCAGGTTCCAGTCATCCGGAGTCGCGGCGAGCTGGGCCTCGAGCACGGACTCTGCGGGGTAGACGCGCTCCGAGAGAAACGCTTCGAGGCGGCTCACCAGGTCGACGGTGGTGGCATCCGGGGCGAAATCCATCACGGGGTCCTTTCGGCATGCGAGCGTAGCCCGGCAATGGCGAGGGGCGTGACGAGGCCGCCGATCGTGTCGAAGCCCGGTCCGACGGTCTCGCCGGCCTGGAAGCGGAAGTGGATCCCCTCGAGGATGATCGCGAGCTTGTAGGCGGCGAAAGCGAGGTACCAGGAGAGTTCGGGCACCGGGGTTCCGCGGGTGGCAGCGTACGCGTCGAGCAGTTCGGCGAAGCTCGGGTAGCCGGCCGCCGGATCGACGGCGCTCGCGGCGACGGCCGCGGCCTGCGCGCTGACGGAGCGGATGTCCCAGTAGAGACCGAGCAGTCCGAGGTCGGTGTAGGAGTCGCCGATGGTGGCCATCTCCCAGTCCAGGATCGCGGCGATGCGCGGCCGGCCGTCGGCATCCAGTCGCACGATGGCGTTGTCGAGGCGGAAGTCCCCGTGCACGAGCGAGGACCCGACAGTGGTCGGCACGTTCTCGCGTAACGCGGCCTGCAGGGCATCCAGCTCGGGCAGCTCCCGACTGCGGGACTTGTCGTACTGCTGTCCCCAGCGCCGCACCTGTCGTTCCAGGTAGCCGTCCGCGCGGCCGAAGTCCCCGAGCCCGACGGCCGCGGGGTCGAGGGAGTGCAGCTCTGCAAGGGTTGCAACGAGGTCGAGGCTCAGCGTTCGCAGGTGGGCCGCGCTGAAGGGAGCATTCGCGGCGGGGGAGGAGAGCACCTGGCCGTCGACGAAGCCCATCAGGTAGAAGGGGGTGCCGACGCCGGCGGTGCCGTCGGTGTCGTCCCGGTATAGCACCGCTTCCGGCACGGGTACCGTGCTGTCGCGGAGGGCGGAGATCACCCGGAATTCCCTTGCCATGTCGTGCGCACTGGCGAGCACGTGCCCGATCGGCGGCCGGCGCAACACCAACTGGGCCGGACCGCCGAGGATGCGGTAGGTCAGGTTGCTGCGCCCTCCGGTGATCAGGGTGGCTTCGAGCTCCGCGTTTCCGACGAGGTACTGGTGCTCCGCCCGCAGCCACGATTCGAGCGCCGCGGTGGCGAGCCCGCGCGGTTCGCGGCTCATGTCTTCATCACCAGCTCGGCCTGCATGGCGTCACGCACGGCGTTCGGAATCGGTGTTGGCCGCTGGCTCACGGAATCCACGAAGACGTGCACGAACTGCCCGGTCGCGACAAGCGCGCCGGTGGACTGGGCGTGCAGGCCGAGCTCCCAGGTGACGCTCGTCGTTCCGATGCGTCCGGCGCGAAGGCCGACCACCAGCGACTCGGGGAAGGACACCGACGTGAGGTAGGTGCAGGACGACGAGACGACCACCGCCATCGCGTCATGCGCATCGGTCCGAAGGCCCGCGACCCCGATCAGCCAGCTCGTGATGGTGGTGTCCATCGCCGCATAGTGGGTCGTGTTGTTGAGGTGGCCGTACACGTCGTTGTCATTCCAGCGCGTGTCGAACACACGGCCGTAGCCGTAGCCCTCCGGCACGTCGTCCCGTGTCATCGAACCGTGAGGAAGAGGGAGACGAGGAGGGCGATGTAGACCAGCACGAAGATCGCCGGCGTCACGAACCTCGGCACGACGATCCAGCGCCGGGAGGCGATGATGCGGGACGACACCGCCGACGGCGCGACGATCGCGTCGAGGTCATCGATCACCGCAAGGGCCTCACCCGCCACGGAGATCTGGGCGAGAGCGCCGAGGATCCCTGAGGCGAGCAGGATGCCGGCGGCGGCGAGCCGCACGCTGGCCCCAGCGGTGGTGAGACCCGCATCGAGCAGGCCGATCGTGATGATCAGGAGGAGCGTCGGGGCGATCTGCGAGACGATCAGGTGCAGCCGCGCCTTCGTCCAGAGCTCGATGAGGGACTTCTCGGTCAGTGCCTTTTCCTCGGTCATGCGGTCTCCTCAGTGTCAGTTGGGTTTGTGCCAGTCGGGGTGGATGCGGCGAACAGCACGATGGTGTCCGCGACGAGAGCGGGCTTCGATACGCCGTCGATCTCCACTGTCATCCTCACACCGACACGCACGCCGAGGCCCACCGCCTCGGCGCTCGTCACCGATCCGGATGCCCGCACTCGTGATCCGCTGCGCACCGGGTGCAGGAATCGCACCCGGTCCAGCCCGTAATTGACGGCCATCGCCACCTCGCGCACGTCGAGCAGCTGTGCGGTGAAGGGAGCGAGGAGTGACAGGGTGAGATACCCGTGGGCGATCGTTGCGCCGAATGGTCCGGCGGCGGCGCGCTCGGGATCGACGTGGATCCACTGCTCGTCCCCCGTGGCGAGGGCGAAGGAGTCGATGCGGTGCTGGTCGAGCTCGAGCCACTGGGTGGTGCCGAGGTCTGATCCGACGGCATCGAGCAGCGCGGCGGGGTTCGCGAAGGTCCTCATCGTCTCAGGCCTTCGGTCCGCCGGAGACGTAGACCACCTGGCCGGAGATGAACCCGGCCTCCTCCGAGCAGAAGAAAGACGCCATCGAGGCGACATCTTCCGGCTGGCCGACCCGGCGCACCGGGATATCCCGTGCGGCGCCCTCGAGGAAGATCTCGAACGTGATTCCCATGCGGTCGGCGGTCGCGCGCAGCATGTCCGTCGCGATGAACCCGGGGGCGATCGCGTTCGCCGTCACCCCGAACGGGCCGAGTTCGATGGCGAGGGTCTTGGTGAAGCCCTGCAGCCCGGCCTTCGCCGCGGAATAGTTGGCCTGCCCGCGGTTTCCGAGGGCTGAGGTGCTCGAGAGGTTGACCACGCGACCCCATTTCGCCTCGACCTGGTGCTTCTGCACCTCCCGGCTCATCAGGAACGCGCCGCGCAGGTGCACGCCCATCACGGCATCCCAGTCGCCCTCGGTCATCTTGAAGAGCAGATTGTCGCGCAGAATACCGGCGTTGTTCACGAGGATCGTGGGGGCACCGAGTTCTGCGGCAGCGCGGGCGACGGCGCCGACGACGACCTCCGCGTCCGCGACATCCGCTCCGATGCCGATTGCCCGGCCGCCCGCCGCCACGATCGCGTCGACGGTGCCCGCGGTGTCCTCCTCGCGGAGGTCGATCACGGCGACGGCATAGCCGTCCGAGGCGAGACGCTTCGAGATGGCGGCCCCGATTCCGCGGGCGCCTCCCGTGACGATTGCGGTGCGCTGCTCGGTCATGCGGACTCCTTCGAGGGTGCGGTTGTTTCGAACACGATCAATTGACGCAGCGCGCGGCCCTCGGCGAGGGCATCCATGGCCTCGTTCAGCTGGTCGAGGCGGATACGGCTGGAGATGAGCTTCTCCACCGGAAGGCGTCCTTCGCGCCAGAGCTGGGCGAAGAGGGGGATGTCACGGGACGGCACCGCGGATCCGAGGTAGCTGCCGATCACGGTGCGCGCCTCGGCGGTGAGCAACAGCGGGGAGACCGATGCGCGGGCATCCGGTGCAGGAAGGCCGACGGTCACGGTGCGGCCGCCGGGGGCGGTCGCCGCAAACGCGGTCTCGAAGGCGCGGGCATTGCCGGCGGCCTCGATCACAACGGGGGCTCGCACTCCCGCCTCGAGCAGCTGCGGCGGGGTATAGGTCTCGGTCACGCCGCAGTCCCGCGCGGTCGCGAGCTTCTGCTCGACACCGTCGACGCCGATCACGTGATGGCCGAGGGAGAGGGCCACGAGAACCGCGGCCATACCGACACCGCCGAGGCCCACCACCATCACGGTCTCTCCGGGTTCGGGTTTCGCCGAATTGATTACCGCACCACCGCCGGTCAGTACCGCGCAGCCGAGCAGTGCCGCGACCTCGGCGGGGATGTCCGGGTCGACGCGCACCACCGAGGCGCTGTTGACCACGGCGTGGGTCGCGAACGCCGAGACCCCGAGGTGGTGGAAGACCGGATGGCCGTCCCGCTGCAGCCGCATCGCGCCGCCGAGCAGGGTGCCGGCATTATTCGCCGCACTGCCGACCTCGCAGGGCAGACGGCCTCCGGTGGCGCACCCCGCGCACGCGCCGCACCGGGGGAGGAAGGTCATGACCACGCGGTCGCCGAGTTCGAGGCCGGTGACACCCTCGCCGAGGATCTCGACGATGCCCGCAGCCTCGTGCCCGAGCAGCATCGGGGTCGGCCGCACCCGATTTCCGTCGACGACCGAGAGGTCGGAGTGGCAGACGCCGGCCACCTCGATGCGCACCAGGAGTTCACCGGGACCCGGAGCATCCAGTTCCAGTCGGCTGATCGACAGGGGAGCGGATGCCGCGAATGGCGGCTCCGCCCCGCTGCGCTCGAGTACCGCGCCTGTGATCTGCATCGATGCCTTCTGTAGCCCCGCCCGATCGGGAAACCGACCGGGCGGTATGCAGTCTACGCGGATGCCGCTGGTCGAGTAGCGCGCCCAGCGCGCGTATCGAGACCGGGGGCGGGTCTCGATACGGTCGCTCAGCGACCCACTCGACCAGCAGTTGTCAGGCGGCTACCGTCTCCCGCTCCGGCACCGTGTCCACGAGGTAGTGGGTGTAGGCCGGGATGGTGAGGAAGGTCGGGAAGTCGTCCTGCAGTGTCACGAGTCGCACGATCGCGGCGGCATCGTCGAAACGGTCACCGGTCGATCGCTCGCTGCCGTCGAGTTCGCGCTGCAGCATCCCCTCCACGAGCTCGCGGGTCACCAGGTCACCCTGTTCGGTGACCACGCGCTGGGCGATCCACTGCCAGAGTTGCGAGCGCGTGATCTCGGCGGTCGCGGCATCCTCCATCAGGTTGTCGATCGCCGCGGCACCGACTCCGCGCAACCAGCTTTCGAGGTAGCGCAGCGCGACGGACACATTGCGACGCACCCCTTCGGTGGTGACGGTCTGGTCGAAGGAGCGTACGTCGAGCAGGTCGGCCGCCGAGACATCCACCTCCGGTCGCTGGCGATCGACCTGGTTAGGGCGGTCGCCGAGCACAGTATCGAACTCCTCCTGCGCCGTGGCGACGAGGTCCGGATGCGCCACCCAGGTGCCGTCGAAGCCGTCGGTGGCCTCGCGCTTCTTGTCGTCGTGCACTTTGGCGATGGCCCCCGCCGTGATCTCGGGGTCCCGACGGTTCGGGATGAACGCACTCATGCCTCCGATGGCATGGGCTCCCCGGCGATGACAGGTGGCGACGAGCAGCTCGGTGTAGTTGCGCATCATCGGGCTCGTCATGGTGATGCGATCGCGGTCCGGAAGCACGAACTGGCGGCCGCGACCGCGGAAATTCTTGATCAGGCTGAAGATGTAGTCCCAGCGACCGGCATTGAGTCCGGCGCAGTGCTCCTTCAGTTCGTAGAGGATCTCGTCCATCTCGAACGCGGCGGTGATCGTCTCGATGAGCACGGTCGCCCGGATCACGCCGTGTTCGAGACCGAGCGCGATCTCCGAGAACGTGAAGATGTCGTCCCAGAGGCGCGCCTCGAGGTGATTCTCGATCTTCGGCAGGTAGAAGTACGGCCCGCGACCGTCGGCGATGAGTTCCGTGGCGTTGTGGAAGACGTACAGCCCGAAGTCGACGAGGGACGCGGATGCCGCCTTGCCGAGGCCCGCCCGGTCGGTGTACCTCAGGTGCTTCTCGACCAGGTGCCAGCCGCGCGGACGCATCACGATCGTCGGGGTCGTTTCGCCCACCGTGTACTGCTTGCCGGCCTCACTCGTGAAGTCGACCTGGTGACGGATGGCGTCGTAGAGCGAGAGCTGCCCGCCGATGATGTTCGACCAGGTCGGGCTGGTGGCGTCCTCGAGGTCGGCCAGCCACACCTTCGCGCCCGAGTTGAGTGCGTTGACGGTCATCTTGCGGTCGGTCGGGCCGGTGATCTCCACCCGGCGGTCCTCGAGCCCGGGGCCGGCGCCGGCCACGCGCCATCCGGAGTTCGCCCGGATTGCGGCGGTCTCAGACAGGAACCCGAGGTTGCGGCCGTTCTCGATGTTCTTGCGTTGCACCATTCGCGCGTTGAGGCGTTCCTGGCGACGGCCGGCAAACTGGTCGTGAAGGCGCGTAACGAAGCCGAGGGCTTCGGGGGTGAGGATCGTCTCGAAGCCGTTCTCGGGGGTGCCGAGCACGGCCATCCTGTTGTGCGTAGTCATGATGGATCTCCTTCTGGGCCAGCGGTTTAGTGGAACTGTTCGGATTCGGTGGAGCCGACGAGCGCGAGGGTCGCGCTCTCGGGGTTGAGAACCGTCGAGATTCGGTCGAAATACCCGGTGCCGACCTCGCGCTGGTGTTTCGTCGCGGTGTAGCCGTCGGCCTCGGAGGCGAACTCGGCCTCCTGCAGATCCACGTAGGCGCTCATGTGGCGTTGGCTGTAGTCCCGGGCGAGCGTGTACATCGAGTGGTTGAGGGCATGGAACCCGGCGAGGGTGATGAACTGGAACGCGTAGCCCATCGCGGCCAGCTCACGCTGGAAGGTCGCGATCTGCGCGTCGTCCAGATGGCTCTTCCAGTTGAACGACGGCGAGCAGTTGTAGGCCAGCTTTTTGCCCGGGAACTCCCTGTGGATGCTCTCCGCGAAGGTTCGGGCGAGTGCCAGGTCCGGCTCCGACGACTCGACCCAGAGCAGGTCGGCGTAGGGAGCGTAGGCGTGGCCGCGGGACAACACGGTCTCGATGCCGGGGCGGGTTCCGTAGAAGCCCTCCGGGGTGCGAGTGCCATCGAGGAACGGGCGGTCGCGCTCGTCAACGTCGCTGGTGACGAGGTTGGCGGCGAGCGAGTCGGTGCGGGCGATCACGATCGTCGGCACGCCGGCGACGTCAGCGGCGAGACGGGCCGCATTGAGGGTGCGGATGTGTTGGCCGGTCGGGACGAGCACCTTGCCCCCCATGTGCCCACACTTCTTCTCGCTGGCGAGCTGGTCTTCCCAGTGCACGCCAGCGGCTCCCGCGGCGATCATCGAGCTCATCAGCTCGTAGGCGTTGAGCGGTCCGCCGAAGCCGGCTTCGGCATCCGCCACGATCGGAGCGAGCCAGTCGGTGGTGCGCGAACCCTCCGAAGTGTCGATCTGGTCGGCGCGCAGCAGCGCGTTGTTGATGCGGCGCACGACGCTCGGCACGGAGTTCGCGGGGTAGAGGCTCTGGTCGGGGTAGGTCTGGCCGCTGAGGTTCGCGTCCGCCGCGACCTGCCAGCCGGAGAGGTAGATCGCCTTGAGACCGGCGCGCACCTGCTGAACGGCCTGGTTGCCGGTGAGGGCGCCGAGCGCGGGAACCCATTCCTCCGAGTGCAGGAGGCTCCACAGTCGCTCCGACCCGCGGCGGGCGAGCGTGTGTTCCTCCTGCACGCTGCCGCGCAGGGCGATGACGTCCTCCGCCGTGTAGTCCCGTTCGACACCGTTCCAGCGTGCGTCGGTCTTCCACAGCGTCTCGAGCTCTGCGGCGGTCTGGTTCTGGTCACCGGGTCGGTTGGTCATCGGTACTCCTTCGTCGATTGCGTAAATCCCACGATGGGGCCGTTTCGCACACAGGATTCCGAAACTCGTGGCAGAAATTCCACCGTTCTTCTGTTTACCGCAAGAAGGTCGCGTGTCATCCTTGGTCCATGGGACTACCGCCGTTCGACTCGCTCGAGGATGAAGACATGCTCGACTCATTGACGATCGGCCGCCGCATCCGGCAGCTCCGCACCTCCCGCCACATGACGCTCGACGACATGGGGGTCGCGATCGGGCGCGCGGCATCGCAGGTGTCGGTGGTGGAGAACGGCAAGCGCGAACTGAAGCTCGGCGAGCTTCAGCGTTTCGCCCGCGCCCTCGAGGTGCCGATCGACCAGCTGTTGAACTCCGAGCCGCCCACCGGGCGGGAGGGACTCGAGATCGCGCTCGAACGCATCCAGCGCGGACCCCTGTATGGCTCGCTCGGTCTACCCAAGCTCGCCGTGCGCAAGGCCATGAGCGACGAGGCGATCGAGGCGATCCTCGGCCTCTATCGCGAACTCGAGCGCGTGCACAGCGAGCGTGCGGCGACCCCGGAGGAGGCCCGTCGGGCCAACACGGAGCTGCGCAAGGCGATGCGGCGCCGCAACAACTACTTCGCCGAGCTGGAGGATGTGGCGCGCGGTCTGCTCGCGGCCGTCGGGCATGCGGGCGGCCCACTCTCGCAGCGCGTGGCATCCGACCTCGGCACCCACCTCGGTTTCACGCTGCACTACGTGCCCGATCTCCCGGGCTCGACGCGCTCGGTCACCGACCTGAATAACGGGCGCATCTACGTGCCGCAGGGGGCCAGCGCGGACTCCGACCCGCGGTCGGTGGTGCTCCAGGCGCTCGCCAGCCACGTTCTCGGACACGAGGAGCCCTCGAACTACGCCGACTTCCTCGACCAGCGGGTGCAGACCAATTACCTCGCGGTGGCGCTTCTCGTGCCGGAGCAGAGCGCCGTCGAGTTCCTCACCCGGGCGAAAGCAGCCCGGGAGTTGTCGGTCGAAGACCTGCGTGACGCCTTCGGCGTGAGTTACGAGACCGCCGCCCACCGGTTCACCAATCTCTCGACCCAGCATCTCGGCATCCCGGTGCATTTTCTCAAGGTGCACGAGAGCGGCACGGTCTCCAAGGCCTACGAGAACGACAGCGTGACACTGCCGACGGATGCCCTCGGCGCGGTCGAGGGACAGGTCGTCTGCCGGTTCTGGAGCGCTCGCCGCGTGTTCGATGTCGCCGATCGCTTCAGCCCGTACCACCAGTACACCGACAAACCGGCCGGCACCTATTGGTGTACCTCACGCATCCAATCGTCCCCGCGCGGAGCGTTCTCGGTGAGCGTCGGAACGCAGTTCGCGCAGGCGAAATTCTTTCGCGGCAGGGACACGCTCAACAGATTTGCGTCCACCTGCCCCGACCCCTCGTGTTGCCGCACCCCCCCGAGCACGCTCGCCGCCAAGTGGGACAAGCACTCCTGGCCGAGCGCCAGACTCAACTCATCCCTGCACGCGGCGATGCCGACCGGGGCGTTCCCCGGGGTGGACAGCACCGAGGTCTTCGAGTTCCTGGAGCGCCACGCGCCGACACTGGGTTAGTCGATGTACACCCAGACGCGTTCCCCCCGATCGGGGGTAAATATGCTGTGGGACAGCTGGGAATTCGCGCGGAGGCCGGTTGACTCCCGCAGAGATTCCGGGAAAAGACGCCTGGCCTCCCTTTAGGGGATACGCCACAGCGAACACAAAACGATAACCTTCTGCGCAGGCCTCCCGAAGTGCGACCCGAATCCGCGCTGGCCTCTCGAAGGACAATCAATGACGACCCAGAAAGCTCTTCAGCCTGCCCGCAAACGCCAGTGGGGATCCGAACGCCGCACGATGCCGCTGCCTAGCGTGCATGAAGTTCCAAATGATCGAAAGATCACCCTTGGTCGCCTCGCGATAATCGCGACCGTGCTGGCATGGATCTCGTATGTGGTTTCGACGATCATTCGCCAGTTCATCGATACGACCAACGACTTCCGGTTCACCATGGAAGCGATCTCCTACCTTGTCGTCGTCACCTTCCTCACCTTTTCGGCCCTGATGTATCTGGTAGCGCGCCAGGGGGCGCTTGCACGTTTTCGTAGTCATGTCAGGGTGCCGCGGGCTGAACTCGACCGCCACTTCTCGCGGCACACGGGATCGATCACCGTGCTAGTGCCAAGCTACGCGGAAGAGCCCCAGGTGGTGCGCCAAACGCTGTGGTCGGCTGCGCTTCAGGAGTATCCGTCGTTGCGTGTCATGCTGCTGCTCGACGACCCGCCACACCCCTCAGACCCTGGCGTGGCTGCGCGTCTCGACGCCACCCGAGTGTTGGCCGAGTCGATCACCTTGGCTCTCGCCGAACCCGCGCAGCGATTTTCGGCGGCCGAGCGTGCATTCGGTCCGCTGAATCCATCGAGCTGGGTCGACATTGAGTCGGTGCTGACTCTTGCCGAGCACTACGCTTGGGCCGCCGATTGGCTGGAGAGGATGTGTGATGAAGAAGAGTCTTCAGACCATGTTGACCGGTTTTTCGTGGATGAAGTTCTTGGCGGACTAGCCGCAGAATTGCGCTTGGTCGCCACAGCCTTGACCGCGGCGGCAAGCGAGAACGAGGCCCCTCCTCGCGAACGGCTGGTGGAGTTGTACCGTCGCTTGGTTTGGACCTTCACTGCCGAGGTCGGCACTTTCGAACGCAAGCTGTATGCATCCGTCTCCCATGAGGCGAATAAGGCGATGAACCTCAACGCCTACATCGGCCTCATGGGCGGCAACTACCGCCGGGAGGAGACCCCGGATGGAACGATCCTCCGCCGAGTCGATGACTCGCAATTCGGTGACCTGTCCGTACCGGACACAGAGTACCTGCTCACTCTCGACGCCGACTCCTTGCTGCTTCGGGACTACTGTCTTCGCTTGGTGCACCTGCTCGAACAGCCGGAAAATGCACGCGTGGCGGTGACCCAGACGCCCTACTCGTCGTTTCGCGGTGCGGGTACCCGCATCGAACGACTGGCGGGAGCCACCACCGACCTGCAGCACATCTTGCATCAGGGAATGTCGCACTTCGGCGCGACCTTCTGGGTCGGAGCCAACGCCGTGATCCGTCGGCGAGCTCTCGAGGACATCGTGGAGGTCGAACAGGTCGGCGGTTTCGAGATCAAACGGTACGTGCAGGACCGGACGGTGATCGAGGACACCGAGTCGAGCATCGATCTCGGCACCCACGGCTGGACGCTCAAGAACTATCCCGAACGTCTCAGCTATAGCGCCACTCCACCCGACTTCGGCTCGCTCATCGTGCAGCGCCGCCGCTGGGCGAACGGCGGTCTTCTCATCCTTCCGAAGCTGTGGCGTCAGCTTGCGGAGAAAAAGCGTCAAGGTCAACGCATCTCTCGGGTCGAAGTGATGTTGCGGGTGAACTACATGTCCTCGATTGCCTGGGCGAGCTTCGGCCTGCTGTTCCTGCTCGCCTATCCCTACGATTCACGTCTGCTCAGCCCTCTGGTGCTCTGCGCGGCACTCCCGTATTTCCTCGCGATGGCGAGCGATCTCCGCTCGACCGGGTATCGGGCATCCGACGTCCTTCGAATTTATGGGTTCAACCTGATCCTGCTTCCGGTGAACCTCGCGGGAGTACTCAAGTCACTCCAGCAGGCCGTCACCGGCAAGAAGATCCCATTCGCCCGCACTCCGAAGGTGAAAAACCGAACGGCTGCTCCCGTGCTGTACGTGGTGGCCCCCTATTTGATCGTGGCCTTCTCACTTTTCACCCTGTGGCGTGACATACTCGAGAAAAACTGGGGGAATGCGGCGTTCGCGGCATTCAACGCGGTGCTCGCAGCCTGGGCCATTCTCGCCTATATCGGTGTCTTCAACTCCATCATCGACGTCTGGCTCGGTGCAACCGGATGGCTGTTCGTCGAGAAGCCGGCGCGCGGAGCCCGCCTCGAAAGTGCGCCCGACACGGAAGGACTGGACTGGCGGGCTGTTCTCTATCACGGCGACGCAAGCCGCTCTCTCCCGCGAATGAAGGACGATCTCACACCTGTGTCCTCGTCTTCTCACCCCGGGCAGGTCTCAGCGTGACCGCCCCGCTCTCCGGTGGCCCGCACACAAGTCGGCGTCTGTCGATTCCCCGACTGATCGTCGCAATCGTGGTGACGTCCGGTCTCGCGGCCGGGGGCTTCGTCGGTGTGCAACAGCTCACGGCGTCTGCCGAGACGACCGCAAAGACCTGGTTCGCGGGTTATGCGGATGTCACGTCGACTCCGACCTTCGCATTCGAGTCGCCGACATCCAAGGCCGGCAAGAACGTGGTGCTTGCCTTTATCGTCTCGACGCCGGGCGATGTCTGTACTCCAAGCTGGGGCGCGGCCTATTCGATGGATGACGCAGCGAACTCGCTCGATCTTGATCGCCGGATCGCGCGGTTGCAACAGCAGGGTGGTGAGGTGGCCGTCTCATTCGGTGGTCAGGCCAACGATGAGTTGGCTACCAACTGCACGAGTGTGACTCAGCTCGCAGCGGCCTATACATCGGTGATCGACCGCTACAAGGTCTCCACGATCGACGTGGACGTCGAAGGTGCGAATCTCACGAACCGCGCCGCGAACGAACGGCGCGCGGCTGCGCTCGCGATGGTCCAGAAGGATCGGCGTGCGGCGGGGAAGGAGCTCGCCATTTGGCTCACTCTCCCAGTTGCGCCGACCGGCCTCGACCAGAGCGGCCAGTCAGCCGTGCGGGACACCCTCGCGAGGAAGCTCGACATCGCCGGTGTCAATGTGATGACGATGGATTACGGATCGAGTCTCACTTCCGGCACGAGTGAAATCGCCGCCTCGATCGGGGCACTCAAAGCCACCCAGCGCCAACTCGGCGTGCTGTACCGCCAGGCCGGCATCCGGCTGTCGGACAAGACACTATGGAGCAAGATCGGCGCCACCCCGATGATCGGTCAGAATGACGTGCAGGGGGAGGTCTTCACCCTGCAGGCGGCGACAGCCCTCAACGAGTTTGCTCGATCGCGGCAGGTCGGTCGGCTGTCGATGTGGTCGCTCAATCGCGACCGTACCTGCGGCTCGAACTATGTGACAGTCAAGATCGCCTCGGACTCGTGCAGTGGAGTCAATCAGGGCAAGGCGTCCTTCGCAACGCTGCTCAGCGCGTCGATAAAGGGAAGCCCCAAATTCTCTGCGGCGGTTGTCACGACTTCGGAACCGGTCGATGCGAGCCAGCTGAAAGATAACCCGGCCACGAGTCCGTACGCGATTTGGAAGGACACCAACTCATACCTTCAGGGCACGAAGATTGTGTGGCATCGAAACGTCTACCAGGCGAAGTGGTGGACTCGCGGCAATGTGCCCGACAATCCGGTGCTCAACGATTGGGAGACTCCCTGGCTTCTCGTCGGCCCTGTTCTTCCGGGAGAAAAGCCGATCCCTCTACCGACTCTCCCGGCGGGTACCTACGCGAACTGGTCTGGGACAGGCCAATACGACAAGGGCGCGCGCGTGCTGTTCGACGGCGTGCCGTTCGAGGCGAAGTGGTGGAACCAGGGCGCGAGTCCGGAGGCGGCATCAGCCAACCCCGACAGTTCGCCGTGGGTTCCGTTGACGGTCAGTCAGATTAACGAGGTTGCCGCGGCGACCGTCAAATGAGCCGGTAGCAAAGGACTCGTCGAAGCGGCGCTCGCGGCCGGGGTCAGCGCCCGGCGGCCCCGACAAGTGACCCCCTTTGTCAGTTCTGCGCCTGCGCGAGAGGGCGCAATCGTGACGAACGGGATCAATCGCACCGTAAGTTCCCCCGTGGTGGCGTCGCCGTGCGGCCAGGGCTACCAGGCGGCCGACGCGTAGTCCTTGAGGAAGACGCCGCAGAGGTCCTCGCCGGCCTCGCCGCGCACGATCGGATCGTAGACGCGTGCCGCGCCGTCCACGAGGTCGAGGGGCGCATGGAAGCCCTCCTCGGCCAGCCGGACCTTGGTGAAATGCGGTCGCTCGTCGGTGATCCACCCGGTGTCGACGCTCGTCATGAGGATGCCGTCGGTCTCGAGCATCTCCTTCGCGCTGGTGCGCGTGAGCATGTTCAGCGCGGCCTTGGCCATATTGGTGTGCGGATGCCCCGGACCCTTGTAGCCCCGACCGAACTGCCCCTCCATCGCCGACACGTTCACGATGTACTTGCGGTGGGCGGTGGACGCGGCCAGCGCCGGGCGGAGCCGGGAGACCAGCAGGAACGGCGCCGTCACATTGGCGAGCTGCACTTCGAGCATCTCGAGCGGATCGACCTCGTGCACGAACTGGGTCCAGCTGTTCTGGTCGTGCTCGTCGGGGACGAGCCCTCCGGCGTCGATCGCCGTGCCCGCTGCGAGCCGGGCGAGTGACGACGACCCCGCGGCGAGGGCGAGTTCGGTGAGCTCCGCCGCACTCAGCCCGCCCGCGTTCGCGAGGATCGGGTGCGACCCCACCGAGGCGGCCAGCGCCTGCGGGTGCGCGTCGTTGGTGTGGCCGAAGGTGAGCAGTTCGGGCAGCGGGCCTTCCGGAAGCGGCGCGGACTCGGCATCCGCAAGCGGGGCGTAAGAGCCGGGGGAGCGCCGCACCGTCTGGGCGGCGTTGTTGATGAGGATGTCGAGCGGGCCGGCCTCGATCATCGCGTCGGTGAGTCCGATCACCTGTGCGGGGTCCCGCAGGTCGATGCCGACCACCCGAAGCTGGTGCAGCCAGTCGCCCGCATCCGGGAGCGAGGCGAATCGCCGCACGGCATCGCGGGGGAATCGCGTCGTGATGGTCGTGTGTGCGCCATCCCGCAGCAGTCGCAGCGCGATGTACATGCCGATTTTTGCGCGACCGCCGGTGAGGAGGGCGGCCTTGCCGGTGAGATCCGTGCGGGCGTCCCGGCGGGCGTGATTGAGAGCGGCACAGTCCGGGCACAACTGGTGGTAGAAGGCATCCACCAGCGTGTAGTGCCGCTTGCAGATGTAACACGGGCGCGACTTGAGCAGGGTGCCGGCAGTGGTCGCCGCCACGGTGATGGCCAGCGGGATGCCGCGGGTCTCGTCATCGATGCGGTCGGGGGCGCCGGTGGCGGTGTTGGCCACAACGGCCCGGTCGGCGTCGGCGATGACGGCGCGCTTCTCGAGTCGGCGATTGCGCTTCACCGATTTGAACATGCGTGCCGTGGCCTGGCGCACGGCGATGAAATCCGGATGGTCCTCGTCGATGGCATCCATAGCGGCGAGTACGCGCAGGGTCACCCGCAGTTCGGTCGGGTCGATGGCACTGCTCGGGTCGGCATTGCTGTCGGAAGGCACGGAAGGCACACAAGATTCTAAGCGACCGCCGATGTTCGAGAGGCCGAGGTTCGAGAGGCGGGGGTCTGGTCGAGGGCGGTGCCGCGGGACTACTGTGTGGTCACCTGTTCTCCGGGTGCAGCACCGAACGATCCGTTTCCCGATCGGAGGCACACCATGCCGTCATCCTCCCAGTCCGCGATACCGAGCGCTGTCGAACTCGTGGTTGTGCATGGCATGGGCCGGCAAACCGCGGGCCAGACCCTGCTCGAATGGGCCGAGCCGATCCTGCAGCGGATGGACTGGATCGCCAAGGGGAATCCGACAGAGAACGGAGCGACGACCGCAGCCCAGCAGAAGGCGGACGAGTCGGCGCTCCGGTCGCCAGACGAGGGGATTCGGGATGAATTCACGGCCGCAAACGGATTGGCGGAAGCCGGCGATGACTCGCAGGGCGAGCCGACGGCGATTGAATTCGACTCCGTCGTTCTCGGCACCCCGGGCGACGACCAGGTCACTGCGAGCGTTGCCTACCTTGACCTCGAGGGCACGCCGCGCCGAGTGACCCTGCACGTCAGCGAAGCGCGCTGGTCGGGAGCCTTCATCCCACTGACGCGAACTCAAATTTTCAACTGGGGGCTGACCTTCGTCTTTCGCGCGGTCGGCCGCCTGCTCCGCTACCTCAGCACGGCGTTCTGGGTGACCTCGCGTGGCTTTCTTGGCGTCGGCCGTGTCGTGGCCATCGTGGCGATCGCGATGCTGTGGCTGGTTGCCGGCATCTTCACTGTCGTCGCCGTGGTGTTCCTCGCCATCTCTGGTCCCCTCCTGTTGTTGCCCTTTGTCGGCCCCCTACTCAAACCCGTGGTCAATGTCCTCGTGGACTTCGTTGGTGACGTGCCAGCCTGGACCCAGCGGCCGACGCGCGCCGCCGCCATGCGGCAGATCGTGGCGGGTGCGATAGCGGCGGCCCGGGCGAGAGCCGGGGTCGACGGTCGGGTCATCGTGGTGGCCCACTCCGAAGGCGCGGCGATCACGGCCAACCTGATGTTCGGTGACTGCGTAAATATCCCCGGCTTTCGGGTGGATGCCCTCGCCACCGTCGGGAGCGCGTTGTCACTGCTCGGTCGCCCGAGCTTCACCTCTCGCCGACTGACGGCGATCGAACTCGCGGCCAGGGGCCGGTCGGTGCGGCTCAATCCCGTTCGAGCCTGGGCCGCAATGGACGACGCGCTCCGCCCGCGCTGGCTGGACTTCTTCGCGACCTGGGATGTGGTCCCGTCCGGTCCGACGTCGACCGGGCCCGACGCCCGACGGGAGAGATGGGAGGCGAGCTATTCGACGGAACCCCGATCGGCGGCCCGGATGGTGCCTCCGCCTGCCGATTCGTCCGCGCTGGGACCGGAGGAGCATCCCGTGCACAACACGGCCTCGGCGTTCAGCGACCACCAGTCCTATTCGGCGAACATCGTGCAGGTCATCGATCCGCTTGCGCGCGTGATCCTCGGCATGGAGACAGGGGGCGGTTCGCCGGCCACGGAATCTGGGACCCCCCGCCCGCTCGCCGCGGCCAGCATCGAGCAGAACCGGCTGCATGTTCGCGGCGTGAAGGAATTGGCGCTGAACAGGCTCCTGGTGCTGGTGCTCGCCGCCCTCAGCTTTCTGCTGCCGACCTTTGCGACCCTTCTCGGTGTGATCACGCAGGGCCCGGCTGAAGACATCTCGACAGTCCTCCGATGGGTGTTCAGGTCGAAAGACGGCGAGGGTTTCGGCGGCTGGCTGACCGGAGTCCCGTGGGTGCCCTACGCCATCCTGATCGCGGGGATAGCGGCCCTCCTGCTGTGGCTGAACGGATCTCTGTGGCAGCGCTTCGAGCGGCGACTTGCGAGCAGCCGCTATGACCACATCGCGGTGCCGCGCCTTCGATGGTGGGGAATCGTCGTTCGTGTGCCGTTGGTGCTGGCGCTCGCCCTGGTGCTCTCGATCGCCGGTGGTGGGCAGCCATTATTGTTCGCGGCACTGATCACGGCTGCGGTGGCGCTGATCGGAGCGCCCTCGTACGGACGCATCCCGCGAATCGTCCGAGCGCGGGTGAGCCCGCCGCGCTGACGCGGGTCACCGCCTGCGCACCGTCGTTCGCCCGCGAAGGGATGTGGCACGGTTGACCCATGCAGAAGAACATGCAGCATGCCTGACCTGCTCGTGCAGCGCATCCCTTCACCCTACGACCCGGATGCCGCCTACGAGCAGTTCGTCGAGTGGACGGCGGGCCGCGGCCTCGTCCTCTACCCCGCCCAGGACGAGGCCCTCATCGAGATCGTCTCCGGTGCGAACCTCATTCTCAGCACCCCGACCGGCACCGGCAAGTCGCTGGTGGCGATCGCCGCCCATTTCGCCGCGCTGGCACAGGGCAATCGCAGCTTCTACACCGCTCCCATCAAGGCTCTCGTCTCCGAGAAGTTCTTCGCCCTCGTCGACATTTTCGGGGCCGAGAACGTGGGAATGATCACCGGGGACTCGAGCGTCAACGCCGATGCCTCGATCATCTGCTGCACCGCAGAGATCCTGGCGAACCTCGCGCTGCGTCACGGAACGGATGCCCCGGTCGACCAGGTCGTGATGGACGAGTTCCACTTCTATTCCGACCCCGAGCGCGGGTGGGCCTGGCAGGTGCCCTTGCTCACCCTGCCGGGCGTGCAATTCATCCTCATGTCCGCCACCCTTGGAGACGTCGAGTGGCTCGCGGCGGACCTCTCGAAGCGCAACAGCCGCGAGACCGCGGTAGTCACCGGGGTCGACCGCCCGGTGCCGCTGCACTACTCGTATGTCAACACCCCGGTGCACGAGACCGTGGAAGACCTGCTCGCCACCGGCCAGGCGCCGATCTACATCGTGCACTTCTCGCAGCTGGCCGCCCTCGAGCGGGCGCAGGCACTCACCAGCGTGAGGATCGCGAGCCGTGAGCAGCGGGACGAGATCGCGGATGCCATCGGCGATTTCCGCTTCACCACCAACTTCGGGCGCACCCTCAGCCGTCTCATCCGCTCGGGGATCGGCGTGCACCACGCCGGAATGTTGCCCAAGTATCGTCGACTGGTGGAGCAACTCGCCCAACAGGGCCTGCTAAAAGTCATCTGCGGCACCGACACCCTCGGAGTGGGCATCAATGTGCCCATCCGCACCGTGCTTCTCACGGCGCTCACCAAGTTCGACGGCACGAAGATGCGCCAGCTCAGCGCTCGCGAATTCCACCAGATCTCCGGGCGAGCCGGCCGGGCGGGCTTCGACACCGCCGGAACCGTGATCGTGCAGGCGCCGGACCACGAGACCGAGAACGCGCGGTTGCTCGCCAAAGCCGGGGACGACCCGAAGAAGATCAAGAAGATCGTGCGCAAACGGGCACCCGACGGTTTCGTTTCGTGGGGGGAGCCGAGCTTTACGCGACTCGTGGCCGCCCAGCCGGAGACTCTCACCTCCAGCATGCGGGTGAATCACGCGATGGTGCTCAACGTGATCGGCCGCGGGGGAAAGCCGTTTGACGAGTTGCGCGCGCTGATCGAGAACAACCACGAGCCGCGGCCACGGCAGCGGGAACTCGCTCGGCAGGCCCTGGCGATTTACCGCACCCTGCGGACAGCGGAGATCGTGCGGCAATCCGCGGATGGCGCGATCTCCCTCACCGTCGACCTTCAGCCGAACTTCGCCCTCAACCAACCACTGTCGCCTTTCGCCCTCGCGGTCTTCGACCTGCTTCAGCCGGCCGAGGTCTCGATACGGCCGCAGGCGGCCTACTCGACCACCGATATCACCGCAGAGAGGTCGCCCACCTATGCCCTCGACCTCATCTCGGTGCTCGAGGCCACCCTCGACGACCCGCGCCCCATCCTCTCCGCCCAGCAGTTCATGGCACGGGGCGAGGCGGTCGCCGCCATGAAGAGCGAGGGGATCGAGTATGACCAGCGCATGGAGCTGCTCGAGCAGGTCACCTGGCCGAAGCCGCTTGAGGAGCTTCTGGATGCCGCCTTCCAGACCTATCGCGCGTCACAGCCGTGGGTGGGCGACTTCGAACTCAGTCCCAAGTCGGTCGTTCGTGATCTGTATGAACGGGCGATGACCTTCAACGACTACGTCGGTTTCTATAAGCTCAACCGTTCCGAAGGGCTCGTGCTTCGCTACCTCTCCGATGCGTACAAGGCCGCTCGTCAGACCATTCCCGACGAGGCGAAGACCGAGGAACTGCTCGACCTGATCGAATGGCTCGGTGAACTGGTGCGGCAGGTCGACTCGAGCCTGCTCGACGAGTGGGAACAGCTGGTCAACCCGGCGACTCTTATGGATGGTGTCGCGATCGATGCGTCGGCACCGGTCACGCCGCCCGTTCCGCACGGAGTGACCACGAATATCCGCGCCTTTCGTATTCTGGTGCGCAATGAGCTGTTCCGCCGGGTGCAGCTGGCCGCCCTCGAGGACTACGAGCAGTTGGGCGAGCTGGATGCCGCGACCGGCTTCGACGCCGACGCCTGGGCGGACGCCATGGAGGCGTACTTCGATGCTCATAACAACCTCGGCACCGGGGGAGACGCGCGCAGCTCGGCGATGCTCATGTCGCGCGAGGAGGCGCACGTGTGGACCGTGCGGCAGATCTTCGACGATCCGGCGGGGGATCACGACTGGGGAATCTCCGCCACGGTCGATCTCGCCGAGTCCAATGCCGCCGGGGTCGCCGTCGTGCGGGTCACCTCGGTCGGCATGCTGTAGCGCCGCATCTCCCTCGCAACCACCTCCCGTTTTTGCGATCACCGCAGTGTGTGAACCCGGTGGTGAAGAGAAAAACGGGAGGTGGATGAATGGAGCCGCGGGCGTCAGCCCAGTGCGTCCACCGCGGCGAGGATGTCCACGACCTCGGTGCGTCGGGTGTAGTCCACCTGCACGTCGACGAACTGCACGATGCGATCGGTGTCGACAACGAGAACCGTGGGGAACGGCGTTCCGCCGGTGGCATCCGCGTTGCTGTCGGAGATATCGAATCCGAGCTCGTTGTGGGCCAAGCGCACCTCCGGGCTCGGCTCGGTGAGAATACCGAGGGCCGTCACCAGAAAGTTGGCCGGATCCGAGAGCACGGTGAACTCGAGCGCACCCTGGGCGATCGAGAGGTTCGATGAGCTCGGTGTTTGGGGGCTGATGGCGACGAGGCCGAGGCCGCGTTGGAGCAGCTGCGGCAACAGCTCCCTCTGGTAGTGGGCAAGGGTGAGGCTGCAGTACGGGCACCAGGCGCCGCGGTAGAAGACGATCACCGCCGCGTCGGATCCGAGGGCGTCGTAGAGCCAGGCCGGAGATCCTTCCCGGTCGAGCAGCGGGGCGTTGGGGAGGTTTGCTCCGAGAGTGACCGAGACGCGCGGCACCCCGTCTGCGCGCAGCCGTTCCTGTTCGGTGGTGAACACCGCGGCCAGTCGCTCACCGACCCTCCGGTTGAAATCGACCGTCAGGTCGTCCGCCTGTCGACCGATGGACGCCGGGCTCATGGTTCCTTCTTTCACTGATCGCGATGCTCAGAGCCTAGGTCTTCCGGTGGAGCAAACCCTTATCGTCGCGGGCGTCGCCGGAGTCACCTCCACCGCCGGTGCCGCACCGGAGCCCAGCATCCCGGCTCCGGCCGCCGCTGTTCCGCGCTCCACGACAGGAAGGGGCCCGTCGCGAGAATTCGCGGTGGGCCCCTTTCATGCGCCCTTCAGTTGTACGTCACACGGCCCGCGTAGAGTCGGGCGGGTGACAGTTAATGACCTCCGTGTCGGCGAACGGCTGCGAAAGCGCGGCGGAGTGCCGTACTATTCCAGCCGCCCGCTCTACGACGACCTCGCAGTGGTGATCAAGCGGTTCCCCGGCTCGTCGACAGCGGTTTCATCCCGCCCCTTCGTGCTGGTTCACGGTATCGGCGTGTCCTCCCGGTATTTTCATCCGCTGGCAATTGAGCTGGCGAAGTGCGGCGAGGTGTTCCTCATCGATCTTGCGGGTTACGGTTCGGCGCCGAATCCGAAACGGGATGTCTCGATCCGGCTCCATGCGGATGTGCTCGGCGCCTTCCTCCGGCGCGCGGGCATCGATAATCCGGTGCTCGTCGGGCATTCGATGGGCGCGCAGGTCGTGTCGCAGCTCGCCTTCGATTCGCCGCGGGTGACCGACCGGCTCGTGCTGATCGCACCGACCGTCAATCCGCCCGACCGGCGTTTCAGCACAGAGGCGAAGGCGCTCCTTCGTGACATCACGATGGAGTCCATGCGCTCCAACCTCATCATCGCGACCGACTATTTCGTGCGCTGCGGTATCCCCTACTTCCTCGCCCAGCTGAAGCACCTGCTGGGGGATCGCATCGAGGATCGCCTTCCGTTGATCGAGGCGCGCACTCTCGTGCTGCGCGGCGACACCGATCCGATCGTTCCGCGTTCCTGGGCAGAGACCGTGGCTGAAATTCTCCCGCACGGTACCTTCGCCGAGGTGACCGGTCCGCATGTGGTCATGCACTCTGACCCGGTGCGCATCGCCGCTCTGATCGTGAAGCACGCCGAATGACCGGCCGCCGGTGATCAGCGCCCGGGATGCCGGAGCCGCCGTCGCCGACCGGCTCTACCAGATGCGCCTGCAGGCCACGCACATCGTCGGGCGCACGCCGAGTGAGCGCTACGACCACGGTGACCTCGCCCCCGTGCTGCTGCTGCCCGGCGTGTATGAAACGTGGCAGTTCTTGCGGCCGGCAGCGGACCGGCTCAACGCCATCGGGCATCCGATCCACGCGCTGCGCGGGCTCGGGTTCAACCGGCTCACAATCGTCGCCTCGGCGCAGCTCGCCCAGTACTACCTCGACGAAAAAGGTCTCACCGGCGTGGTGATTCTCGCCCACAGCAAGGGCGGACTCATCGCCAAGCACATGATGGTGGCCGATGATCTCGCGGGCCGCATCGATGCTCTGGTGGCGATCAACTCGCCGTTCGGCGGCTCGACGCTCGCCAACTGGGCGCCGGTGCGCACCCTCCGCGCATTCTCTCCGCGCGACGAGACCGTGAGGACTCTCGCGGCCAACCTCGCCGCGAATTCGCGAATCACCTCCATCTACAGCCGTCTGGATCCGCTCATCCCGGGCGGGAGCGAACTCGAGGGTGCCACCAACATCCGCCTGCCGATGGTCGGACACTTTCGACCGCTGTCATCCCCGGCCTTGTTCGACGCAGTGGAGGGTGCCATCGCGAGCCGGAGGTAGAAGAATGACGCCAATGGAGAAGCATCAGAAACTCGTCCTGGCCATCGCCGTTGTCGCCTCCTTCGTGGCCTTCCTCGACGGCTCGGTCATCAACGTGGCATTGCCGGCGATCATGAGGGAGCTCGGCGGCGGCATCAGCACCCAGCAGTGGGTGGTGGATGCCTACCTCATCACGCTGGGGTCCCTCATCCTCGTCGCGGGTTCACTGTCGGATGTCTACGGGCGAATCGTGATCCTGCGGATCGGACTCATCGGCTTCGGCGTCGCCTCACTGCTGTGTGCGCTCGCCCCGACCGCCCAGCTGCTGATCGTCTCCCGCGGTGTGCAGGGAGTGGCCGGTGCGCTGCTCGTGCCGAGCTCGCTTGCGCTGATCCTCTCCCACTTCCGCGGACCCGCGCAGGCGAGGGCCATCGGCCAGTGGACCGCATTTACGAGCGCAGCCTTCATCCTCGGCCCGCTTCTCGGCGGTGTCTTCGTCGATCTCGCCACCTGGCGCTTCGCCTTCGCGATCAACGTGCTGCCGATAGTGGTCGCCCTCGTCCTGCTCGCCAGCTTGGCGCAGAGGGATGAGCGCGATCGGGCGGTCGCAATCGACTATCCCGGCGCGGTGCTCGGCGTGCTCGGGCTCGGCCTGCCCGTGTTCGCTCTCATCGAGCAGGGAAATTACGGATGGGCGAGCCCGGTCATCCTTTTGCCGCTTGGCCTCGGCATCCTCGCCTTCGTCGCCTTCCTGTGGCGTGAGCGCACCGCGACGCAGCCGATGATGCCGCTGGCCCTCTTCACGGTGCGAAATTTCGCGGGGGGCAACCTCAGCACCACCTTTGTCTATGCCGCGATCTCGCTCGGCGGCTTTCTTCTCGCGGTGTACCTTCAACAGGTGGCCGGCTACCCGGCTACCATCGCGGGGCTTGCGACCCTGCCGGTGACCCTCATCAGCATCGCTCTCTCCAGCCGCGTCGGCGCGCTCGCCGGCAAATACGGTCCGCGCATATTCATGACGGTTGGCCCGTTCATCACGGCGGCGGGGTTCTTCCTCTATGCCTTCGCCGGGTCGGACCCGAACTATTGGACGCGGATCCTGCCCGGCGTCATCCTGTTCGGATTCGGGATGACGATCACCGTCGCCCCGCTCACCAGCGCCATACTCGGGGCGATCGATCCACGCCAGGCCGGAATCGGTTCCGCAATCAACAACGCGGTGGCACGGGTGGCCGGCCTGGTCGCGATCGCCTTCGTCGGACTCATCGTGGGGCCGCAGCTCGACGTCGCGGGGTTCCAGCGGGGCGTCGTCGTCACCGCGATCCTGCTGGTTCTGGGTGGCGTGGCGTCGTGGGCCGGGATCCGCAACACCGTCGCGAAGGCGCCGGTGGTCGGCACGGAAGCAACCGCCCTCTGACATCGTCGCGGCCCGGCCGGGGGTAGCCAGTCGATCAGGCGAGCAGTCGCGACCCGCTGAACGACAGCAGCACTCCGTTCACCAGCGCTGCGGCGATGATCAACTGGAACAACAGGCGGGTCGGCGGTCGGCGCAACCTGACGGCGATGGCGGCGGCGAGCGAGAGAGTCAGCGCGAGCCCGACCCACTGGAGAGCTGTTTTGCCACCCGCGGGACCGAAGAAGCCTGCGGCGGCCCCGGCGGCGAGCGAGGCCCAGATCACGATGCCGGATGCCCCGCGCCCCAGGCGATGCGGAAGGCCGGAGACCTTGGTGCGGGCATCCGCGTCCAGGTCGGGCAGCACGTTGGCGAAGTGCGCCGCGACTCCGAGAAGCGCGCCGAGGGCAACGGCCCAGGGGGCGGCCGCGGCGGGCACCGGCCGGGCGAGGGTGGCGATCATCGGCAGCAATCCGAAGCTCACGATGTAGGGAAGCACCGAACTCGGGCTGTTCTTCAGGCCCAGGTTGTAGCCCCAGGCCGAGACGATGAAAACCGTGTGGGCGAGGGTGGCGAGCCAGCCGAGCGGAAGGGTGAGCGCGATTGCCGCGATCGCCGTCGCGACGGCTGCCGCGCGAACCGTGCCGACGCTCACGAGTCCGGCGGCGACCGGCTTGTCGGTTCGGCCGACGGCGCGATCACGATCGGCGTCGATCCAGTCGTTGGAGAGCCCCACCGACACCTGTCCGAGCAGGAACGCGATGCCAAGCAACGCGACGCGCAACGGATCGAGCCCCACCGCGATGCCGAGCGTCGTGGCGACCACGCTCACTGCAACGCTCGGACCGGGATGGCTAGAGAGCACCAGGGCGCCGAGGGGTGGGGGCATCCGTTCATGGTACGTGCCGGGCGGTGGCGACACTCGCAGTATGGTGAGGACCATGCTCGACCCGCGCCCTACCGATACGGTCACCGGACTCCTCGCCGAGATCGCCGACGTCGGCCGGGATCGCCAGCGTGGCGGGTACTCTCGCCCGGTCTTTTCTACTGCGGAACGGGATCTCGGCGACTGGTTCACCACGCACGCCGAGCGACGCGGACTCGACGTGCACACCGATCACAACGGAATCCTCTGGGCAACGATGGGTGACCTGTCTTCCGGCGGCGCCGTCGTCACCGGAAGCCACCTCGATTCCGTGCCGGGAGGCGGAGCCTTCGACGGACCGCTCGGAATCTGTTCGGCCCTCGTGGCCGTCGACCTGCTCAAGGCACGAGGCGCCTGGCCCGGGCGACCGCTGGCGATCGCGGTCTTCCCCGAGGAGGAGGGCTCGAGGTTCGGCGTCGCCTGCCTCGGATCACGACTCCTCACCGGTGCGATCGACGCCGACCGGGCGCGCACGCTGACGGATGACGACGGCAGCACCTTTGCGGAGATCGCGTCCCGCAGCGGCCTCGACCCGCGATTCATCGGAGCAGATGACGGCACCCTCGCCGCGATCGGCACCTTCCTCGAACTTCACGTCGAGCAGGGCCGCGGTCTCATCGACCTCGGCCGGCCGGTCGGCATCGCTCGGTCGATCCTTGGCCATGGTCGCTGGCGCATCACCGCCACCGGGCAGGGCAATCATGCCGGCAGCACCCTCATGGCCGATCGCCGCGATCCGATGATCGCCGCGGCGCGCATCATCGTGGCTGTGCGGGACGCGGCCCTCGCCCTCCCGGATGCCCGCGCAACGGTCGGGCGACTCACCCCGGTTCCCGGCGGCACCAACGTGATCGCCTCGCGCGTGGACTTCTGGCTCGACGTGCGGCATCCGGATGACGCGACGACCGCGGCGGTCGTGTACGGTATCTCCGCCGCAGCCGAGCGGATCGCCGCCGAGGAGGGCTGCTCAGTGCGGATCGTTGAGGAATCGGTGAGCGGCACCGTGGACTTCCCGGCGGGGCTGCGCGAGCGTCTGTCGCGCATCCTGCCGGACGGCCCGCAGCTTGCCACGGGTGCCGGTCACGACGCCGGGGTGCTGAGCGCACGAGTCGAATCGGCGATGCTCTTCGTGCGCAACCCCACCGGCATCTCGCACTCGCCCGAAGAACACGTGGAACCGGATGACGCGGAGGCCGGGGCGACCGCTCTCGCCGACGCGCTCCAGGGGTTGCTCTCGGAGAACTGAGCTCCGGCAGGGCGCGAGTCACCCTGTTGCGAGTGCGGCGGGGGTTGTTTCGGCTCGCGGCGGCGCAGGGGTGTCCCGGCGGGAGGCACGACTCCCGCCGGGAGGACGCAGTCCCGCCGGGACGCAATCCCGCGGAGGCGCAGCCCCGCCGCAACGCAGTCCCGCCGCAACGCAATCCCGCGGAGGCGCAGTCCCGCCGCAACGCCCTTGTGAAGCGGCATCAGGCGCGACCGAGGCGGCTCACCCGAGGCATCGGCACACACCGAGCCCGATGATCGCAGCCGGAAGCGAATCTACGGCAGCAGCAACAGCTTGCCGATGTGTTCCGACGATTCGAGCCGCTCGTGCGCCCGTGCGGCCTCCGACAGGGTGAATCGGCTGTCGATCACCGGAACCACCTGGCCGTTCTCCACGAGCGGCCAGACGTTCTCCCGAACGCTCGCGAGAATCTCGTCCTTTTCGGCGGCGGGCCGGGCCCGCAGAGTCGACCCGTGAATCGACAACCAGCGGCGCATCAACAGCCCGAAGTCGAGAGTGCCGGATTCACCGCTGAGGTTGGCGATGTTGACGAGTCGGCCGTGTGGCGCGAGCGACCTCAGGTTCTGTTCGAGGTAGCCGCCGCCAATGGAATCGAGTATCACGTCCACGCCACGACCCTCGGTAGCCTCCGACAGGCGACCGGCGAAATCCTCGCGTCGATAGTCGATCAGGATCTCGGCCCCGAGCTTCTCGCAGGCAGCGAGCTTGGTGGGTGATCCTGCCGTCACGGCGACGAGACTCCCGAAGACCCTGGCCAGCTGGATTGCGATCGTGCCGATACCGCTTGACCCGCCGTGCACCAACAGCGTCTCCCCGGCTCGAAGCGCCGCGGCGAGGAAGACATTCGACCACACAGTGGCAATCGCCTCGGGAAGACCAGCGGCATCCACCAGATCGAGAGTGTCAGGGACGGGCAAAAGCTGGCCGGCGGCGGCGACGGCGAGCGATGCGTAGCCTCCCCCGGGTAGCAGGGCGCAGACGCGATCGCCGATCGCCCATCCGTCGACTCCGGAACCGAGAGACTTGATGGTGCCGGAGACCTCCATTCCGAGCAGCGCTGATGCTCCGGCCGGAGCCGGATAGTGGCCCTGCCGCTGATTGATATCGGCGCGGTTGACCCCGGCGGCGGCGACCTCGATGAGCACCTCACCATGGCCGGGTGACACATCGGGGATTTCGCCGTAGACGAGGGAGTCGGGACCCCCGGGATTGGGGACAGTGATGGCATGCATTCCTGAACGCTACGCCCAGCGCCGGCAAGTAGGTTGGAGGTCATGCCTTTCGACCCGGATGCCGCAGTGCTTGCCGCACTTCTTCCGGGCACCTGGCGGATCGGTGCGACCAATTTTCCGGTCTGGCTCCGCGGTGACCGCCTGCGGCCCCGGTTCCGGTACGACCTGAAGAGCGCCGATCCGCTCATCTTCCACGATGTCGTGACCTACACCACCGGCGAGGGGGCGCAGAAGAGCATCGAGGGGATCGATCGATTTCGGACGGATGGCTTCGTCTGGCGCGGCACCGGACTGTTCTCCGTCGTGACGAGCCGCTGGTCGGTCGCCGGCGCGTCGGAGGATTCGAACATCCTGGTGATCCGATTCGCCAAGTCCGTGCTGGCCCCAGCCGGGGTCGACGTCGTGGTGCGGGAAGGAACGGATTCACACGCCTTCCGCACCGCGGTCGCCGGCAACTCCGACGCCCTCGGCCTCACCCACGGCGAGTTTGCGAGTCTGTCCTGGCTGGAACTGGCCGACTGACCCGCCCCGTCATCCCCCGCTGTAGCCGAGCGCAACAAGCACGGCCAACGGGCGTTCGACAACTCCGAAGTGACCGCAGTCCGGGATGACCGTGCGCACGCTCGAGGGGAGCAACCTCCCGAGATGGTCGAGGTCCTCCTGGGTGACGAACACATCGTGGTCGCCCCTGGTGGCACGCACCGGGCATTCGATTGTCGCCCACCGGGAATCTGCGTCGTATCCCCTCGTCACGCCGGCCGCGGTCGCGAAGGATCGCGGACGGATCTCCATCGCCAGGGCGCGCCCCTGTGAGCGTGGCACCGAGCGCCAGTGGCGAAAGAGCGGGAACGTCGCCGCGCGCAGCAGGCCGATCGCTCCGACCCCGCGCACGAGAGCGGGTCCGGCGGGTCCGAGAACCGCGAGAAACTGCATGACCCGCCAGAGCATCGTGAATCCTGGGATCTCGAGGAACCGGCGCACCGGATGCTGCACACTGTGGATGATCGAAAAGGTCGTGCCCGACACCATCCCGACCGAAAGCACGGCCTGGGGCCAGATCGAGGCCATGTGCAGGGCGATGAAGCCGCCGAGCGAATGGCCGACGAGATCCCACTCGGTGTACCCGAGCTCCTCCGCCATGTCTTTGACGAGGGAACAGATCGCGAACACAGGGTCGTCGAGGGGACCGTCGGCGAGAGCGGCGTCGCCCCAGCCCGAAAGGTCGAAGAGCACGATGTCGCCGAGGTCGACTCGGTCGGCGACCGCTGCCTGCAGGAGCGGTGTCCAGGTGGTCCACGATCCGGCGGCGCCGTGCAGGAAGAGGGTCGCGCGGGTCGAGGTGCGCCGCGCCGGGTGTCTCGCCACACAGCTGCCGAGCGGGCTCGACACGGTGGTGGTGGCCAGACCGAGAGATTCGGCATCCGAGACGAGTTCGAACGGGGCGTAACCACGCTGGATCGTGCTGGTCATGCGACGTTTTCGCCGATGATGACCTCGCGCACCCGTCGGAGGTCTTCGAGCAGGGAACCGACCAGGATCCAGTTGTCGGGATCGGGGAGCGCAATCGTCAGTGGTGCGGTCAGTGCCGGGAGCTCCGAACTGGTCGGCGCCGGATCGAGCGTCGTCGATTCGTGGGCGAGGAGGCGCAGGTCGTGCGCCGCCCGTTCGAACTCGATTGAAATCGAGGCGACGAAGGCATCATCCGTGAGGCGCGAATCGTAGTTGTCGTGGAGGGCGCGCGCCATGCCCGTGACGCGGGTCACGAGGATGCCGAGCGAGTCGAGCAGGTCACGGTCGTGCTCGAGACGCTCTCGATACCGCGCGCGTCGAGGATTGAGCATCAGGGATTCGTCTGCTCGCACCAGCGCGTCGGTGGCCGAGTTGCGTAGCTCCGGCAGTCGCCGTGCGGCCGACAGCATCCCCGAAAGCTCCGGGCCGGTCTGCGGCATGCTGAGAGCGGTGGCGAAGGCGGAAAGGATGTCGGCAACGCTCTCGGCCAAACCGACGACGGCATCGTGGGCGGGCGCCAGCAGCACCGGCGGCACGATGATGGCGTTCACCGCCAATCCGATCACGGCACCGATCACCGTCTCGATCACCCGGTTGAGCGCATATCCCGGGGTGTTGGCGCCGAGCGCTATCACGAGCATCGCGCTGATCGGAATCTGGTTGGCCGACCCCGGCGACAACCGAAGGGCCCAGGCGGACAGCAGCGACACGACGATGACTCCGAGTACGATCCAGCTCGAATTCCCGAAAAGGCTGCCAGCCCCAAAGGCGAGCAGCACCCCGAAGATCACTCCGACGCTGCGTTCGATTCCCTTGGCGAGGGATTGGTTCACGCTCGGCTGCACGACGAGGAGGGCGGCGATCGCCGCGAAGATCGGCAGGGGTTGGCCGAGAGCCGCCGCACTGACGAGCCACGCGAGGATGGCCGCGACCGAGGTCTTGAGCACCTGGAGCAGGGGGCTGCGCGACGAGGCCCGCAGCGAAGCCATCAGTCGCATCCCCCCAGAATATCTGGAGGCGGTGGCGCATGGCCTACTCGGTCGGTAGCTGAGGCCCGCTGAGGTCGCCGGTGGTCGGCGGATCGAGCGTGGGGGAGACCTCCACAATGGACGGGCCGGTGGTCCCGTTCGATGGGAGGCTGCTCTGGGAGCCCGTATCGGCCGAAGCGACAACGGACCCGCCGAGCGCGACACTGACCAGCAGCGCGCTGGCGAGGATCCCTGCTGCTGAAACTCCGCTTGCTGCCGCGATCACTCCGGTCAGCCGTCCAGCTCGGCGCGAGCGCCTCACATAGAGGGCGATGGCTACGAGGGCTACCGTCGCAAGAGAGAAGGTGAGCACTAGTGGCAGGGTAATTGCATCGGTCGCCGCGTATGCGGCAGCAAGCGCAGTTTTCATCTACGGGCTGTTCCTTTCGGGTAAGGAACGGTTCATGTCGGGTACATGAACTGTGTGTCGGTCTGTCCGTCTTTAGGGGGACATCGGATCGACAAGAGTGAACGTACCAGCCCCTCATTCGCGGGGCAAGCGGGTGTGTGCCCCAATCTGGGGGCGCGTCAGCTGGTTTGCCCCGCTCCGCCCGCAAACACCGGCAATCCGGCCTGTGATTACGGCCGACTGCACGTCATCCGGCCCGTGATAGCCGGCCTCGTTACCAAATCGATATGAGAGGCTTCTCATGGTGTTCTCCTGTTCTCCTCACCGTGGAAGCCGAGACTCGATGACAGGTGCAAAACCAGTCGGCATCCGAAGACGAAGTGGCGCCCCAGCGAGCGGGCGCGACGCAGATTCCCCCCGCACGTGAATGGAAGGCAGAGCCCATGAAATTCCCCCGCAGGATCGTGCTCACGGGCGCCGTCACCCTCGGGGTGTTCGCCCTTGGTTCGTTCGGCGCTGCGGCCGTCGCGCAGACGCTCACCATCGGTGACCGCACCGGCACCGTCCAAGGGATCACCCCGGTCATCACGGGTACGACCAATCCCACGCCGGGCGCGTCCAGTCCCGCTCCGAGTGAGTCCCCGGCCGCAGAGAGGTCGGATGCTCCCCGGGCGACCACGACGGTCGAGCCGGCGGATCCTGTCTACGTGAACGCACACGGAGACGTGGAGGACGCTCGTGCGAGCGGCGACTCAGACTATGGGAGTGCGCCCGATGTCAGCGATGACACGAACCGGTCCGGCAGAACGGGCGGGTCGGGGGACACGAGCGGGTCGGGTGGCTCCACTTCGGGTAGTGGTAGCCCCCGCGACGACGGTGGTTCGACGGGTCCTGACAGCGACGGCGGCTCGGACGACACCGGCGGCAAGCGCTGACAGCAGTCGGCCCGACCGGGTGCGCGGGATCGGCTATCTCAATCGATAGCCCATCCCGCGCACCGTTTCTATGCGATCTGCACCGAACTTGGCGCGGAGGTAACGCACATAGACGTCGACGACGTTCGATCCGGGGTCGAAGTCGAAGCCCCAGACCCGGCTCAGCAGCTGCTCACGGCTGAGCACCTGGTCGGGGTGGCGCAAAAATTCTTCCGCAAGGCCGAATTCCCTCGCCGATAGATTCACCGTGCGCGTGCCGATCGTCGCCCGCCGTGTTCGCGTATCCAGGCTGAGGTCCCCATGCGTGAGCGGCGCGCTCTCGGGCGGTCCGGCATCCTTCACGCGCAAGCGGATGCGGGCGAGCAACTCGTCAAACCGGAACGGCTTCGACATGTAGTCGTTGGCACCGCCCTCGAGGCCCGCGACGGTGTCCGCGCCCGAATCGCGGGCCGTGAGGATGATGACCGGTACGGTCGACCCCGAGGCGCGCAGTCGGCGCAGCACCTCGAACCCGTTGAGGCCAGGCAGGCCGATGTCGAGCACCACCAGGTCGAATGACCCGGTCAGGGCGTAGTCCAGAGCGTCGCCGCCGTTCGCCACCACTGATGAGCTGTATCCCGCGGCGCGCAGACCCTTGTCGATGAACGAAGAGATTCGTTCCTCGTCCTCGGCGATGAGAACTCCGCTCATGTGTCGGGCTGCGTTTCATCAGAGCGAAGGGCCGGGCCGAGCGGCAACTCCAGAGTGAAGGTCGATCCGATTGCGGGAGCGCTTTCCAGGCGCACCACCCCGTGATGGGCGTGGACGATCGTCGTCACGATGGCGAGGCCGAGCCCGGCACCGCTCTCGCCCCGCCCCTCCTCCTCGCGGCGGAATCTCTCGAAGATGCGCTCGTGTGCTTCCGGGGCGATTCCCGGACCGAAGTCGGTGACCCAGAGCTCGAGGAATTCCTCACCGAGATCCTCTACTACGCGACTGCCGATCTCGACCGGGAGTCCCGGCGTACCGTGGCGATGGGCGTTGGCGGCGAGCTGGAACCACGCCTGGCTGATGCGGGCGGAATCGAGCTCCGCTACCGCGTCCGCGGTTTCCATCAGTCTCCAGTCACGCCCCGGAATCGCCGAGAGCTTGCGATAGACGGTCTCCGTGAGGCTGCGCACATCGGTCGGCTCGATCGACACGCCGGACAGGCGCTGAACCGACGCGAGAAGGGCGATGTCGGCAACCAGCAGGTTCATCCGGTCGAGTTCGTCGATGGCGAGCTCTCGAATCTCTGCCACCTGCTGTGCGTCATCGACTTCGAGCAGCTCGAGTTGGCCGCGCACGATGGTGATCGGTGTCTTGAGCTCATGGCCCACGTCATCGAGGAGTTGGCGCTGGCCTTCGAGGGAGGCCTGAAGTCGATCGAGCATCTCGTTGACGGTGACGGTGAGTTCTGACACGTCGTCGCCACCGGTCACCGGAATACGTTCCGTGACGTCCGAGCCGGTGATGCGCCGGGCGGTGTCGCGAAGCATCCGCAGCGGTCGGAGCAGGCGACCGGCCACGAACCAGCCGACCAGCCCGACCGCCGCCAGCGCGGCCGCGGCAACCAGCAGGAAGGTGGTGAAACCCTGCCCGATCGGCCTGAGTTCGGCGTCGATGCTGTAGGCGGCGACGTAAACGCCCGTGGCGCTATCGCCGGCGGCACGCACGGGAACCGCGAGATAGCGTAGGGCGCCGCGAGATCCCACGCGCGTGCCGAGCACAACACCTCCCGACCGGGTTTCACGATTGACTCGGGCGATGAGCGCCGTGTCCTTTTCGAGGGAGACCCCCACCCGGCTGCCCGGCACCACCGCCGAGGCGCCGTCGATGATGCCGAGGATGCCCTCGTTGGTGTCGGGAGTGATCTGCCGGATGGCCGCCGTCAACAGGTCGCGCACGCTCGTGTAATTGCCCTCGGTGCCGATCGAGCGCAACCGCGTCGCCGTGTCCTCGAGCCGCCGATCTACCTGCGAAAGCACCCGTTCGCGCTGCACGAGGAAGGCCGTTCCGCCGGCGATCATCATTCCCGCGGCAGCGACCACGAGCATCGCGGCGAGGATGCGCACCCGCACGGAGACGGTGACGGCGCGTCGGCGGGGCATCCTCTCATTATCGGGGAGCCGTCACCCAGCCGGTTCAAAGATGAGAGGGGTCTCATGCGCGTACGGTGGAATCAATGACAACAAAACTCGCTTCGGCATCCGGTACCTTCTCGATCGGCGGAGACCTCACGGTCAATCGCCTCGGCTATGGGGTTATGCAGCTGCCCGGTCCGGGCGTGTGGGGAGAGTCTCCGGATCCGCAGAATGCGGTTCGCGTGCTCCGACACGCTGTGGAACTCGGTGTCACCCTGATCGACACGGCGGATGCCTATGGCCCCGAGGTCGCCGACCTGCTGATCCGGGAGGCCTTGCATCCGTACGCGGACGAACTCGTGATCGCCACAAAGGTAGGCTTCACCCGGCAGGGGCCGGACCGGTGGATCCCGGTGGGCCGCCCCGAATATCTGCGCCAGCAGGTGGAGCTGAGCCTCCGTCACCTAGGCCTGGAGCGCATCGACCTGTTGCAGCTTCATCGCATCGATCCGACAGTGGCTCTCGAAGATCAACTCGGTGAACTCGTGGCACTGCAGTCGGAGGGCAAGATCCGGCACCTCGGCCTCTCCGAGGTGACTGTCGACGAACTCGAATCGGCCCGGAAGCTCGCGACCATCGTCTCGGTGCAGAACCTCTTCAACCTCGCCGACCGGAGTGCTGAGCCGTTGCTCGATTTCGCGACAGCCAACGATATCGCCTTCATCCCGTGGTTCCCGCTCGCCACCGGCAGGCTCGCGAAGGCGGGCGGACCGCTGGATGAGCTCGCGAAAAAGCACGCCGCCTCCCCGTCCCAGCTGGCCCTGGCCTGGCTGTTGCGGCGCTCCCCGGTGGTGTTGCCGATTCCCGGGACTTCGAACGTGGACCACCTCGCCGACAATGTGGCGGCCGCCGGACTCGAATTGACGGATGATGAGTTCAGTGAGCTGACCGCCGTGGTCTGATTGCCGATGTCCAACCCACCAGGAGAACCCGTGCCAGAGACCGGTGAAGCAACAACGATCGAAATCCCCGGCCTTCCGGGCGCGAGCGCCGGTCTCACCGGGCAGTTCGTGCGTCCCGAGGGCGATGGTCCCTGGCCGGGGGTCGTGCTCGTCCACGAGGCATTCGGCATCAACGATGTGATGCGTCGGCAGGCCGAGCGCTTCGCCCGCGCCGGTTACATCGCGCTGATGCCCGATCTCTTCACCGAGGGCGGGGCGCGCAAGTGCCTCACCCAGACCTTTCGTGACCTCACTTCGGGCACCGGCCGATCCTTCGCCGACATCGAGTCGGCCCGGCAACTGTTGATCGCCCGGGATGACTGCACCGGCGAAGTCGGCATCATCGGGTTCTGCATGGGTGGTGGCTTCGCCCTCGCCGCGGCGAGTCTCGGTTTCGGGGTTGCGTCCGCCAACTATGGCCGGCTGCCGAAGGAACTCGACGCGTCGCTCGCCGGAGCCTGCCCGATCGTCGGAAGCTACGGTGGCGCGGACCGGTCACTGAAGGGCGCCGCAGAAAAACTGGAGGACTCCCTCACCCGTCTCGGCATCGAGCACGACGTGAAGGAGTACCCGGGGGCGGGACACGCGTTCCTCAACGATGCCGAGAGCGGGCCGCCGGCGCTTCGATTCCTCATGAAGCGCATCATCGGTGCCGGTCCGGATCCCGAGGCCGCGGCCGATGCCTGGAAGCGGATCGACGCGTTCTTCGCAGAGCATCTCTCCCAGAAACGCTAGCGCGCAGATCCGGAGGCGTCTGCGATCGCATCCGCGGCACGAACCAGTGCGAGGTGCGAGAGCGCCTGCGGCGTGTTGCCCGCCTGGCGCGACGCGGCCACATCGTATTCCTCACTGAGCAGGCCGAGGTCGTTGCTGAAGCCCACCAGTCGATCCATGAGGGTCGTCGCATCGACCACCCGTCCACTCCGGGCGTACTGCTCGACCAACCAGAACGAACAGGCGAGGAACGGATGCTCGCCAGGAGGCAGCCCGTCAACGCCCGACTCCGTGCGGTAGCGCATGAGCAGCCCGTCGTGCAGCAACTCTTCCTCGAGCGCGGCGACGGTTCCGAGCATCCGCGGGTCGTCGGCCGCGACGTAGCCGACCTGAGCCAGTAGCAGGAGTGACGCATCCACCCCGGTGCTGCCGTAATACTGCGTGTAGGTGCCCCGCGACCGGTCGAACCCGCGGGACTCGATCTCCGCCCGCACCTCGTCACGCAGGCGCTTCCAGCGCTCGACCGGACCATCGAGGCCGAAGTCCGTGACGGCGCGAATCGCGCAGTCGAAGGCCGCCCAGATCATGGCCCGGGACGACACGAAGTCGCGCTGCGGTCCGCGGATTTCCCAGATGCCGTTGTCCGGCCGGCGCCAGTTCTCTTCGACGAAAGCCATCAGGGCGCGCTGCAGCGGCCAGGAGAACTCGTCTTCGGCGACCCCGCGCTCGCGCGCCGACTGCAGGGCGATCATGACCTCGCCGAAGATGTCGCCCTGGTATTGCTGCCACGCGTCGTTGCCGACCCGCACCGGCGAGGCGCCGTCATAGCCGGGCAGGCTGCTCACCTCCCATTCGGCGAGTCGGCGTTCGCCCGACAGCCCGTACATGATCTGCACGTCGCCCGGGTCGCCTGCCACCGCGCGCAAGAGCCAGCCGCGCCAGGAGCCAGCCTCGTCGTGGAACCCGTGCCCGAGCAACACATTCAGCGTGAGCGAGGCGTCGCGCAGCCACACGTAGCGGTAGTCCCAGTTGCGGCTGCCGCCGAAGTGTTCGGGAAGGCTCGTCGTGGCCGCCGCGACGATTCCCCCGGTGTCTTCGTGGGTGAGGGCGCGCAGCACGAGGAGCGAACGGTGTACCTCATCGTGATACACGGGTGAAGCGACGCAGAGGGCAGCCCAGGCCCGCCACCAGCGGATGGTGTCGGCGAGGCGTTCCTCGATCGGGAGGCGGGCGGGGGGCTGCCGGTGCGAGGGATACCAGGTGAGCGAGGAATCCACGGTCTCCCCGGCGGTCACCGTGAATTCCGCGACATGAGTGTGGTCTGATGCCCGCAGCGCCGGCCCGCGCACGATCACGGCATCGGGACCGGCGACCGCGACGAGGCCGTGGCCGTGCTCGTCAGGCACCTGGCGCACCCAAGGGAGGGCATCGGCATAGCCGAAACGGAACCGGAGGTCCATCGTCATCGGCACGCTTCCGCGGATGCCGGTGACCCGGCGGATCAGGTCGGCGCGCCGGTCACCGTAGGGCATGAAATCGGTAACCTCCACCTCGCCCTCTTCGGTGACCCAGCGCGTCACGAGGATGAAGGTGTCCTCTTCGTACCGTCGGCTGGTTGACAGCACCTCGCCGGCGGGGGCGAGCAGCCAGCGCCCGTGGTCCTTCGTGCCGAGCAGGGCGCCGAAGGTGGAGGGTGAGTCGAAGCGCGGTAGGCATAACCAGTCGATGCTTCCGTCGCGTCCAACGAGGGCTGCGGTGTGACAGTCGCCGATGAGGGCGTAATCCTCGATGCGCAAGGCCATTTCGCCAGTCTCGCAGAGGTAACCTGTGCAGATGGCTGACCACATTGGAACTCTCGTCATTTTCGGAGCGGGCGGGGATCTCACCCGGAGGCTGCTCCTCCCGGGTCTCGGCCAGTTGCTCGGCAGCTCGCGCGGGGTCGACCTCCGGCTGATCGGGGTCGGGTTCGACCCGATGACGGATGTCGAATGGCGCCAGCGCGTGCGGGAATCCTTCGCGACGAGCGGGACGCCAAGCGCCAGGGCCGGCATGGTCGCGAAGAATTCGGTCTACCTGAGGGCCGATGTGACGAGCCCCGCCGACCTCACGCAGATCCTCGCCGCCGTCACCGGAACCCCCGCCCTCTACTTTGCGCTGCCGCCTGGGGTGACGATTGCCTCCATCGCGGCCCTGGGGAAGGTCGCGCTACCGAAGGGCACGATTTTCGCGCTCGAAAAACCCTTCGGCACCGATCTGAAGAGCGCCGAGGCGCTCAATCGGCAGCTGGTAAAGCTCGTGCCGGAGAAGAACATCCACCGGGTGGATCATTTCCTCGGAAAGTCGACGGTGCTCAACCTGCTCGGCCTGCGGTTTGCCAACCGCATCTTCGAACAGGTGTGGAATTCCGAGCACATCGAGAGGGTGGACATCGTCTTCGACGAGACCCTCGGACTCGAGGGCAGGGCCGGATACTACGACCGGGCTGGCGCGCTCGTGGACATGATCCAGAGCCACCTGCTGCTGGTGATGGCGCTTGCGGCGATGGAGCCCCCGTCGAGTCTCGACGCGGACGACCTGCGCGGGTCCATGGCGCAGGTGCTGCGGGCCACGCACGCATGGAAGGGAGACCCGGTGTCCGCCGGCCGCAGGGCACGCTACACCGGCGGCACGATCGCCGGCCGGAAGCTCCCGGCGTACGTGAAAGAGGCCGGGGTGAAGCCGGAACGCGATACGGAGACGCTCGCCGAAGTGACGGTCGGCATCGAGAACTGGCGCTGGGCCGGCGTACCCTTCCATCTGCGCTCGGGCAAAGCGATCGCCGACAAGCGCCAGCAGATAGTGGTGACGTTCAAAGACGTTCCGCACCTTCCCTACGGATTCACCGGCACGCCGGGACCGGCCAGGCTCGTGATGTCGCTCACCCCGGACAGCATCGAGCTGGACCTGAATGTCAACGGCGAGGGCGACCCCTTCGGTCTCGACCGGGTGAGCCTCGAGGTGGAGTTCGCCACGGGGGAACTCGGACCCTACGGCGAAGTGCTTCACGGCATCCTCTCGCACGACACGACGCTGTCGGTGCGGGCGGATGCGGTGGAGGAATGCTGGCGGATCGTGACGCCGATCCTCGCGGCCTGGCGCAGGAACGGCGTGCCGATCGACAGTTATCGCGCGGGCTCGCCTGGGCCGACGGCCTGGCGGTAGGTCATTTCCGGCCGCCGGTTGACGGACGCCCCACCACGAGCCGAAGTCCCGCATCGAACTCGGCAAGACGGCGGAACTCCCCGTAGCGGACATCCCACGCACCGCTCGCGAGATCCTCGGCGAGTCGGGAGGTGAACCGGGCGACGGTCTCATCCGGCAGGAAACTCCAGGCCGACATCGCCTGGCGCACCCGCGGTTCGAGCAGTCGTTCGGGGCGCGCGAAGAAGGCCTGTCCGAAGCCGTCGACACAGTCCGCCGGCACCAGCACCGGGATGACGTCGGCGTCGCCGCCGAGTTCTGAGACGAGCGCGCTGAGCGGGGGCATCCGGTGGCTCTCGACCTCGAGCAGCTCCGGTGCGTAATCCATCAGCCACCACTGCACGGGCGGTACAGGGTCGAAAGTCATGATCACCACTGGCCCGCGGGTCACCCGGCGCATCTCGGCGAGTCCTGCGGCACGATTCGGCCACTGGTGTACTGTCACCGTCGCCATGCTTGCATCGAAGCTGTCGTCGGCGAACGGCAGGTCGTCGGAGGTGGCGTCGATCGCGGGGGTGAGCCAGTCGGGTCGTTGTGCGCGCATCGAGGCCGAGGGTTCGACCGCGGTGACCAGGCGATCGACCGGCTCATAGGATCCGGCGCCGGCACCGACGTTGAGGACGGTGCGCGCGTCGCCGAGGGCGGCGAGGATGTGCTCGGCGATCCGGGGATCCGGCTGGCGGATCAGCGCGTACCCGGCACCAATCCGGGAGTAGTCGGCATCACCGGCCGATCCGTCCGTCATGCGCGAGGTCATGACCCATGTTTAGCAGAGGCTGAGTACGCCGGGTCAGAACAGCCCCGCACCATCCAGACGCTCGGCCAGGCCCGCTCCATCCGGGGCGAAGACCCAGGGTGCCGATCGCTTCGAGTGAGCTTCGGATCTGCTTCGCCCGCCGGCCAGCACGGCCTCGCTGTTGGAGAGCTGGCGGATCGCCACGGCACGAACGTTCCGGGGGTGGTCCGCGGCGAACTGACCGTAAATCTCCTCGTCGTGTTGCCCATCGTCACCGATCAGCAGCCAGCGCATGTCGGGAAACTCCCGCGACAGGCGGCCTAGCGTTTCCACTTTGTGATTGCGGCCGCTGCGAAACCAGCGATCGTGGGTCGGACCCCAGTCGGTGAGCAGCAGTGGACCGGCCGGGTAGAGGTTGCGCGACAGGAAGCGGGTGAGTGTCGGCGCAACGTTCCAGGCCCCGGTCGAGAGATAGAAGACCGGCATTCCGGGATGCGCCCGGGTCAGCCGTTCGTACAGCACCGCCATACCCGGCACCGGCCGGCGCGCGTGCTCGTCGAGCACGAAGGTGTTCCAGGCGGCGAGGAACGGGCGGGGCAGGGCCGTCACCATCACCGTGTCGTCCACGTCGGAGATGATCCCGACGGAGACCGCCGGGTCGACGATATACACCGGCGCGTCCACACTCTCCGTTTCATCGGTGCGGATGGTGATCGTGTGCCAGCCCGGTGCGAGGTCGACGTCAAGCACCGCGTCGACAACTCCTCCGCGATCCGCCACGACGCGCTGTTCGATTTCTCCGATCCCGATGGTGACCGCGATGGTGCTGACGGGCACGCTGGCGAAGCTGCGCCACCCGCGGATCTTCTTGTAACGCGGCTCCGTTCCCGGGGTCGGCTTGGTGAGGAGCACGCGGCACAGCACCCTGACCCAGCCCGGAGCCCCGTAACCGGAGTAGGGGATGACGGTGGGAAGGTGGCCGCGGCGCCTGGCCTGCTTTTCCCGGAAATCGTGCATCGCGTCTTCGGCCCGCGCAGCGAGATGGAGGATCGGCTCGGCGCCCGGGGAGGCACCGGGATTTTTTCGGGTCGTGGCCATGGGAAGAGTCTTTCATGCGCGGGCATCCCGAGGGCTGCCGACAGCAGGGTGCGTGCGGTGCAGAGACCCGTCATCTCTGGCAAACAGCACAGTTCCTGAATTAATCGCAGAATAGTCGCGCCCCCGTCTCGGGGGCGCGATAGTATTCGCATTGACACAATTGGAGGAGCCGCCTTGGCTGATCAGAACCCGACGGATATCGCCCCCAGCGGCGCCGCACTATTGCGCAATGAGCCGGTCCAGGCTCGAAGCACGGCACGCCTCGCGAGCCTTCTCGACGCCGCCGCGGCCATCATCGACGAAATCGGCTACGAGCGGCTGACCACTGCCATGGTGGCCGAACGGGCAGGTGCCTCCATCGGCACGGTTTATCGCTACTTCCCCGACCGCATCGTGGTGCTCCAGAGCCTCAGCGCCCGCTCGCTCGGTGGTTTCGTGGATGGAACACGGGCGATGATGCTCGACCCCGCCCACGAGACCTGGTGGGATGCGGTGAAGTCGTGCATCGACGGGATGACTAACGCGTTCCGCACCATGCCGGGCTTCCGATCGCTTCGGCTCGGCGACGTTCTCGACGTCCGCCCCGCACTCTCCGCGCAATCGGGCAGCACCGTTGTTGCCGCCGCCGGCGCCGCGGCTCTCGCCGAGCGGTTCGGGCTGCCGACCGAGGGGCTGGCCCATCGGCTCGAGGTCGTGATCGTCGTGGCCGACTCGCTCCTGTCCCGCGCGTTCACCTACGACTCGGACGGCGACCCGACGCTCATCGACGAAGCGACCACCATCTCGAAGTCCTACCTGACGAGCTTCTATGGAGATCCCCGCGGGGCCTAGCCGATCGGCGAACCTCGGCGTAACGCCCGATCCGGTTGACCGAGACGGACTCCGCGTTCCGCAATGTCAGGGATTCGTAAGCTACGGTGTCCGGGAATGTCGGGGGCCGCGAATAGTGTTGAGCTAGAAGCGTCCGGCAAGTGTCGATTCGTGCACCCCACGAGGAATGAGCCGCCCCGATGATCGAATTCCGCAGCGTCACAAAACGGTTCCCAGACGGCACAGTCGCCGTCGAAGACTTCTCCCTCGTGCTGCCATCGCGCAAGACGACGGTGCTTGTCGGTTCGTCGGGGTCGGGCAAGACCACGCTTCTTCGCATGATCAACCGCATGGTGGATCCGTCTTCCGGCACGATCGAGATCGACGGTGAAGACACTTCCACCCTCGAGCCGGTGGCGCTGCGCCGTCGCATCGGCTACGTCATGCAGAACTCGGGTCTCCTCCCACATCTCAAGGTGATCGACAACGTGGCGACGGTGCCCGTGCTCAACCGGGTGGCGAAGAAACAGGCCAGGTCGGATGCCCTCCTGTTGCTGGATACGGTCGGTCTCGATCGCGCTCTAGCCGATCGCTACCCGAGCCAACTGTCCGGCGGCCAGCAACAGCGGGTCGGAGTGGCGCGCGGCCTCGCCGCGGATCCGAACATCCTGCTGATGGACGAACCCTTCGGTGCGGTCGACCCGATCGTGCGCGCGGAGTTACAGACCGAGCTCATCCGCTTGCAGCGTGAACTCGACAAGACAGTGGTTTTCGTGACCCACGACATCGACGAAGCATTCCTGCTCGGCGACCAGGTGGTCATCCTCGAGAAGGGTGGACGAATCGCCCAGGTCGGCTCGCCCACCGAGATCCTCTCCGCCCCCGCTAACGACTTCGTCGCCAGTTTCATCGGTGCCGAAAAGGGCAAGCGTGCGCTGAGCATTCGACGCACCGCGACCGGCGACATCCTGGTCGATGCCGAGGGCCGCGCCGCGGGAGTCTTGGTCTCAGAATCGGATGGGGTCGCCCGGTGACCTGGTTGCTCAACAACGGCGACATGGTCGGCCAGTTGGTGGTGGCTCACCTGGCGATCGCCATCCCGCCGATCATCCTGAGTTTTGTGATCTCCGTGCCGATCGGCTGGCTGGCCAACCGCTTTCACTGGAGCCGGAGCACGCTGCTCACCGTGCTCGGGTTGCTCTACGCCATTCCCTCGCTCCCTCTGTTCATCATCCTTCCGCTGTTTCTCGGAACCGGACTGCGCGATCCGATCAACCTGGTCGTCGCCCTCACCCTCTATGGAATCGCGCTCATGGTTCGAACCACGGCGGACGGTCTCGGCTCGGTCGGCCCCGACATCCGGCAATCCGCCACCGCGGTCGGCTTCTCTCCCCGTTCGTTGTTCTTCCGGGTCGAGTTGCCCCTCGCCGGTCCGGTGCTGCTCGCCGGAATCCGGGTGGTGTCCGTCAGCACCATCAGCCTCACGACGGTGGGTGCGGTGCTCGGTATCCCCAGCCTCGGTGCGCTCTTCACCGACGGTTTCCAGCGCGGCATCCCGGCAGAGATCCTCACCGGCATAGTCGTCACAATGGCGATCGCCCTCGCCGTCGATGGACTGCTTGTGCTTCTCGGGCGCCTGATCATGCCATGGGTCGCGGTCAGCTCCGGTCGAACTGGTCGTCGCGCGCTTCGGCGGTCCCGGGCGGTGGCAGCGTGAATCTCTTCATCCAGGGCATCCTCTGGGCTGTCGACCCGGCCAACTTCGGCGGTGTCGACGGAGTCGGAAGCCGTGTCCTCGCGCACCTGCTCATCAGTTTCGGCGTCGTGGCCGCGGCATCCGCCATTGCCGTTCCTCTCGGGTACATCGTTGGCCACACCGGTCGGGGTCGCGCCCTGGCGATCGGCACTTCCGGCGCGATCCGCGCGCTGCCGACCCTCGGCCTGATCATCCTCCTCGGGCTCGGCATCGGCATCGGGCTCACCGCGCCCTTCCTCGCTCTCGTCGTGCTCGCGATCCCCTCGATTCTGGCCGGTGCCTATGCGGGTTTCGAGGCGGTCGACCGTGGCGTCGTGGATGCAGCGAGAGCGGTGGGCATGACGGAATGGCAGATCGTCACACGCGTCGAGATGCCGCTCGGGCTGCCCCTGTTGATCGGCGGTCTCAGAGCCGCATCGATGCAGGTGATCGCCACGGCAACCCTTGCCGCGTACATCAGCGGCGGCGGGCTCGGGATCTTCATCTTCCGCGGGCTGAAGAACGGATTGAATGAGAACGGCTACCCGCAGATGCTGGCCGGCTCGATTCTCGTGATCCTGCTCGCCATCGCATCGGAAATCCTCTTCAGCACAGTTCAGCGGCTCGTGGTACCCGCCGGAGTCACCGCCGGGCGGCCGCAGGAAGTCCGCGCGAAATCGACCTGGTCTCGCGCGGCCCTGGGTTAATCCCCCTCACAGTAAGGAAGCAGTCACATGTTCACAGCAAGAAAAGGCCGACTCGTCGCACTCGGCGCAGTCGTGGTTGGGGCAGCATTAGCCCCAATACCGTTCAATTAGTGGTTCTTGGTGTAGTTTTCGGGTATGCCTCGTTCT